>NZ_DASWTG010000059.1:0-15122 GCF_036402235.1 Sphingomonas sp.
GCGACCATCCGGACGCGCGCGTTCCGTCTTCAGGAGAAAATGACAATGAGCGCGACGCGCGCGGCCCGGGCACGGCCGCAAATCCACATGATCGACACCGAGGCCGAGCGGCTTTCGGAGCTGGCCCTGAATATCGAGACCGCGATGC
Source organism: Sphingomonas sp. (assembly GCF_036402235.1). Taxonomy (GTDB): domain Bacteria; phylum Pseudomonadota; class Alphaproteobacteria; order Sphingomonadales; family Sphingomonadaceae; genus Sphingomonas. The sequence continues at coordinate 149 of NZ_DASWTG010000059.1, forward strand.
CGCAGGTCAGCGATCTGCTGTTGCGCGAGACCACGCGCGCCAGGATCCACCGTGCCGCGGCGATGCCCGCGGACGTGGTGACGATGGGAAGCAAGGTCGAGTTTCGCGACGAGGCGAGCGGCGTCACCCGTACCGTGACACTTGCCTGGCCGCAGGACGCGGATATCGCCGCGGGCCGCATTTCGATCCTCACCCCGATCGGTGCGGGGCTGATCGGGCTGCGTGAGGGGCAGCAGATCCTGTGGCCCGACCGCGACGGACGCGAGCGCAACCTGGCGATCGTGCGCGTCAGCCAGCCCGACCCGGTCTGATCGCCGTGCCACGGCTCCGGCACGCACGATCGCGCCGGAGTCGCGGTCTCTTCAGGCCGCAGCGCGTCCTTCGCGCTTGCAACATACGACCCATGCCTCTAACCGCTCCCTGCAAATCGTTATCATTAGCAGGGGTGCAAGATGCAGGTCGTCCGTCGTTCCGGAAATTCGCTCAATGGCCTTTCCCGGCTTGCCTTGATCGCCTCTGTGTTGGCGATGCCTGCATTCGCCGCAGCGAATGAGGGCGAAGAGGCGGACGAGAACCGTGGCGACACTGTAGTCATCACCGGCGTCAACACCAAGGGGACCGGGTCGGGCACCAAGACCGACACCCCGCTGATGGAGACGCCGCAGAGCATCACTGTGATCGACGGCGAAGAGCTGACGCTGCGCAACGCCCAGTCGATCAACCAGGCGCTGGGCTATGTCGCTGGGGCCTCGCCCAATCAGCGCGGGGGCATGGTCACGCGCTACGACCAGCTCATCCTGCGCGGCTTCGCGCCGGGCGTCTATCAGGACGGCATGCGGCTGCTCGCCGGGCCGTACTCGATGCCGCAGATCGACTTCAACCGCATCGAGCGGATCGACATCGTCAAGGGCCCGGCCTCGGTCCTCTACGGCAACTCGACGCCCGGCGGCCTCGTCAACCTCGTCAGCAAGCTGCCCGAGGCGACAGCGTTCGGCCGGGTCGAGCTGCAGGCCGGCAATTACGATACGCTGCGCGCGGTGGCGGACATCAACCAGCCGCTCGACAGCGACGGCCGCCTGCTGTTCCGCGTCGTCGGCGGCTGGCAGAGGGGCGACGGGTTGACCGAAGGCACGTTCAGCGAACGCTACCATGTCAGCCCGATGGTCACCTTCGCGCCGACGCAGCAGACCAGCCTGACATTGCTTGCCGCATACCAGCGCTCGCCCTCGGGCGGCGGCTATTCGGGCGTCCCGGCCTATGGATCGGTGCTGCCCAACCCGTTCGGCGAACTGCGCCGCGACCTCAACACCGGCGATCCCGGCTATGAGCGCTACGACCACAAGCAGAAGGCGATCGCCGCCTTCTTCCGCCACGAATTCAACGACAGTTTGAGCTTCCGCTCGAACTTCCGCTTCCAGAACAACGCGCTGAGCTACCGCCAGCTCTATGTCGCAGGCTTCGCGACCACGGGCACCGGCGCGAACCGCAACAGCGATTTCTCGACCATCATTCGTGGCGGCGGCGGCGCTGACGAGGATTTCGACACGCTGACGCTCGACAACCATTTCGCGGCGAAGTTCGCGACCGGACCGCTGCGTCACAGCGTGCTCGCCGGGATCGACTACCAGAGCATCACGGGCGAGAATTTCCAGCAGTTCAACACCGGCGTCTCCGCCAATCCGCTGACCAGCATCCCCAATCTCAGCCTGTTCAACCCGGTCTATGGCGGGATGCTGCCGAGCTTCGACCTGACCGTCCTGTCGCCGGCCTACGTCAACACCTATGGCAAGCGGACCCAGGTCGGCCTGTACCTGCAGGACCAGATCGCGATCGGCCGGCTCCAGCTGATCGCGAGCGGCCGCTTCGACTGGTACGATCAGGCCACGCGCAACAAGAAGGTCGCAGCAGGCGCCGGCGGTGCCGCGACCTTCCTGTCGCAGAGCGCCTTCACCGCGCGGTTGGGCGCGCTCTACGAGTTCGAGTTCGGCCTCTCGCCCTATGTGAGCTATTCGGAATCGTTCGAGCCGCAGGCGGGCACGACCTGGCAGGGCGTGCCGTTCGAGCCGGTGACAGGCCGCCAATATGAGGCGGGCCTCAAGTTCCAGCCGCGCGGCACCAGCGCGATCTTCACCGCGTCACTCTATGACCTGCGGCGCCAGAAGGTGCCGGTGGGCGATCCTGCCGCGGGCACCGGCGGCATTCCCGCCAACGCGCAGATCCAGATCGGCGAGGTGCGCGTGCGCGGCGCCGAGCTGGAAGCACGCGGCGAGGTCGCCCCCGGCCTCGATCTGATCCTGGCGGGCAGCTACACCGATGCGATCATTACCCAGGGCGTGCCCGCGGTGGCGCCGACGGCGACCAACAGCGGCACGCCGACCACCACCGGCACGCGCCAGCTCGGCACGCCCGAATGGCTCGCTTCGAGCTTCGTGTCTTATGATTTCGGCCGCAACGCCGCGGTCACCGGACCGCTCGGCGGGCTGAAGCTGGGCGGCGGCGTGCGCTATGTCGGCGGATCGGACGGTACCACCCAATATGCCGTGGTCAACAACGTCACCACCTTCCAGCGCTTCACCACGGACTCATTCACGCTGGTCGATGCGGTGATCGGCTATGATCTGGGCAAGGCGAGCGGCGCGCTCACTGGCTTCAGCCTCGCGGTCAACGCCGCGAACGTGTTCGACACGCGCCACATCAGCGCCTGCCCGTTCAACAACAGCTGCTATTTCGGCGCGGGACGCACCGTGATCGGATCGCTGCGCTTCAACTGGTGAGTTGAGGAAGACCCTCCCCCGCCAGGGGGAGGTGTCGGCGCAGCCTGACGGAGGGGGCGGATGCCAGAACGATCCTTGGGGAGTCCTCCCCCTCCGTCGCCTTCGGCGCCACCTCCCCTGGCGGGGGAGGATTGGAGCTACTCGCAAGCCCCAAAGAAAAAGCCCCCGAGGCGAACCTCGGGGGCTTTCCGCTGTCCTGAGCCGGCAGAAATGCCGGCCGTGGATTAGCTGACGTGCTTGGCGATGTGCTTGTTCAGCTCGAACATCGTCGCCTTGTCGCCGCCGAAGACCTTCTTCAGCTTGTCGTCGGCCAGGATCTCGCGCTTGTTGGCAGGGTTCTGGAGATTGTTCTTCTTGATGTGATCCCACATCTTGCTGACGATCTCGCTGCGCGGCAGCGGACCGGCGCCGACGATCGCGGCGAGGTCGGCCGAGGGGGTGACGGGCTTCGCGATGCCGCCACGGGCCCCGCCGGATGCCTTCTTTTCCGCCATATTTTCTTCTCCTCTGCGAGCCGGTGACAAGCCCCCGGCTCAGATATGATCCAGCGCCGACGGTTTGTGGGCTGCGTTCCCACCGTTGTCGCTGGAGACGATGTACTGTGGTTCTTCACGCGATGCACGTACTTGATGGCCTTTCAAGACCATATCGGGCGTTTGTTTGTGGAGAACTTGCCCTCTGGCAGCCCCTCTGCCCGGTTTGCCCGCCGCAGGCGGCTTGTCGGGGGATCGCCATCGGACCGATTCTCCTTGTGAAGGCATAGACGGGAAGGGCGCGCCCGAGTTGCCCGGACGCGCCCCCCTGCCGCCGGAATGGCCCGGCTGATCGCGTTTGACCTCTAGAACTTCACGCGCGCCTTCACCCCGTAGAAGCGCGGCGGCGCGGGATAGACCGCGAAGCTGCTGCCCTGCTCCGGGATCGGGAAGGCGGTGATGCTGTAATAGGTGTCGAACAGGTTCTCGACATAGGCCTCGATCCCGAACTGGCTGTTCTCACCGAAGTTCAGGCCGACGCGCGCATTGACGATGCTGTACCCGTCATTGGTGGTGAAGGGGATCGCGACCGGATTGTTGATCGTGTGCGCATCGCTGTTGGTGCGCCAGTCGACATGGAACAGCGCGCCGACATTCTCGCTGATCTGCGGCGTCCAGGTGATCGCGCCGGTGATGACGTTGCGCGGCGAGTTGGTCAGCGGCTGGCCGTTGTCCGCGCCTGCCAGCGGATCCTTCACCTCGGTGTCGAGCAGCGTGTAGTTGAGCGCCACGGTCAGGTTCGAGGCCGGCCGGATGACCGATTCAACCTCGATGCCCTTCGAGATCACCTTGGCGAAGTTGCGGGTGACGAAGCGCGTGCCCTCGAACGCGTTGTTCTGGTAGCCCTTGAACTCCTGGTAGAAGCCCGCGACGTTGAACTGGAAGCCGCGGATCGGATTGGTCTTGAAGCCAACCTCAAAGGCATCGACCGTCTCGTTGCCGAACTCCAGATCGCTGATCTGCGCGCCGTTGCCGCCCAGCAGGACGGAGTCGAACGAACCGCGGTCGAGGTTGTAGCCGCCCGATTTGTAGCCGCGGTCATAGCCGCCATAAAGCAGGACATTGTCGGAGAGCTTGAACGCCAGCTTCGCGGTGCCGGTGAATTCGCTCTCGCTGCGGTCCCCGTTATAGTTGCCGTTGAACTCCGAGTTGATCGTCGGGTTGCAGGTGTAGAGGTGCGCGAGGCTGTACAGCCCGAGCCGGTTGAGCTCCTGGCGGAACAGCCCCGCATTCGGGTTGAGCCAGAAGGAGCAGGCCGGAACCGATGCGTTGAGGTTGGCGGAAATGTCCTTGGTCTCGTGGTTCCAGCGCAGACCCAGCGTCAGCGAGACATTGTCGGTGATGTTAATGATGTTGTGCGTGAAGATGGCGAATGCCTGCGTGTCGACCTGATAATTGTCGGCCTGCTGGCCGGCGCCGTTCGGCGTGCGCGGGATCGGCTGGAAGAAGGTCGCCTGTATCGCGGGGGAAGCGAGAATGGCCGCCTGAACTGCTGGCGAAGCGGTGGCAAATGCAACCTGCCCCATCAGCGGCACGCCGGCGCCAAGAGTGCCGAACAACTGTCCGCCGGTGGGAAGTGCTGCGCTGCGGGAGAGTTGGTTGACGAGGCCGTCGACGAACTGGTCGGTCTGGGTGCCGAAGCGGACCACGTCGGTCAGCGTCAGCTTCTCGTTGAGGTAGAAGCCGCCGACCAGCCAGTCGAGCTTGCCGTCGAACGCGCTGCCCTTGAGGCGGATTTCCTGCGTGAAGTCCTGGATGCCGGTCTTGTACCCGTCGCGATAGGCGCGATCGAGGCCCGAGAAGTCGATGTCCTGGCTGCGCGTCGCCTTCCAGTCGCGATAGGCGGTGATCGAAGTGAGGGTGACGTCACCCAGATTCCAGTCGAGCTGGCCTGAGACGCCCCATTCCTTGACCTTTTCGGTGAGGTCGCGGTTGGGCGAGGTCGCCATCCGCCGCCCTTCGCGATCGAACGGGCGGACGATGCCGTCGCGGCCCACCGCGCCGCCGGCGAGCGGATTGGCGGACAGCGCCTCGATCAGGCTGCTGGTGATCAGGCCGAGCGTGTTGTTGATGTTGCGCGTGCCGTCCGGATTGAGAACCGGCAGGACGAAGCCCGATCCGGTGTTGATCGCGCCGCAGCACGCCTCGTCGGTCTCGGCATAGTCGCCGATCAGGCGGAAGGTGATGTCGGTCGTCTCGAACTTGGCCTGGCCGCGGACGAAATAGCGGTCGATATTGTTGAAGTCGCGACCGGTGTTGGGATCGATGATATAGCCGTCGCGCTTGTGATAGCCGCCGTCCACGCGCAACGCGAGCTGCTCGGTCACGCCGCCGGTCAGGCCGGCCTTGACCTCGATCTCGTCATAATTGCCATAGGCTGCCTCGACATAGCCGCCGAGGTCGAACGAGGGCCCTTGGGTGGTGATGCTGAGCGCGCCGGCCGAGGTGTTGCGGCCGAACAGCGTGCCCTGCGGGCCGCGCAGCACCTCGACCCGGTCGATCGGGGGCAGGTCGGACAGCGCGACGCCCGCGCGGGCGCGGAACACGCCGTCGATGAACACCCCGACCGCGGGCTCGAAGCCGGGGTTGTCGCCCGCGGTGCCGATGCCGCGGATACGCAGCACCACGCCCGTCGCGGCCGACTGGCCCGTCGTCACCTGAAGGCTGGGCGTCACCTGGCGCAGCCCGCGAATGTCGCTGACCCCGGCATTCTCGATCGCTTCGGCGCCGACGACGCTGACCGCGATCGGCACATCCTGTGCCAGCTGGGCACGGCCAGTGGCCGTGACGACGACTTCGCCGGCATCCTCGACCGGCGCTTGCTCTGCCGGCTGCGCGGCATCCTGGGCAAAGGCGGGAGTCGTGGCCATCAATGCGATGGCAGACGCGGTGAGCAGTTGGAACTTCCGCATGAAAGGCCTCCTCTCTGGTCGGCGCCCGCATCTGCGGCAGGTCGCCATTTGTGGATTGCGGCGAAGCTACCGTTCCCCGAATCCTTACGTCAACGTCAAATCACGCTAGGAATCCCGCGGAAATGCTTGCTATTCCGGTTCAGCAAGGGTTGTTGCCGAAGCGCAACACAGCCAAGTGTGCTTGCCGTAGCGTCACGCACGAAAACACAGGATTTGCAGGACAATGAGCTGTCACGATCACGATGAGCCCGAGGACGGCGATATCGTCGCCTCGCCGCCCAAGATCGAGGTCCCGGACGAAGTTGCGGACGCGGTTCGCACGATCCTGCGCTGGGCAGGCGACGATCCGACTCGGGAAGGGCTGCTCGACACGCCCAAGCGCGTTGCGCGTGCGTGGAAGGAATATTGCCAGGGCTATGGCGAGGATCCCGCGCACCACCTCAGCCGCATCTTCGAGGAGGTGGGCGGCTATGACGAGATCGTGCTGCTCAAGGACATCCCGTTCCAGTCGCATTGCGAGCATCACATGGCGCCGATCATCGGCCGCGCCTCGATCGCCTATCTGCCGCAGGACCATGTGGTCGGCATCTCCAAGCTGGCGCGCGTGCTCCACGCCTATGCGCGGCGGTTGCAGGTGCAGGAGCGACTGACCGCCGAGGTTGCGGACTGCATCTGGAATCACCTTCACCCGCGCGGCGTGGCGGTGGTGATTGAGGCGAGCCACGCCTGCATGACCGCGCGCGGCGTGCGCACACCCGGCGTCGGCATGGTCACCAGCCGTATGATGGGCGTTTTCCGCGAGGACGAGCGCAGCCGCAAGGAAGTGCTGGCGCTGATGGGCTATTGATGCGCGTCCTCGTAACCGGCGGCGCACGGCGGATCGGCGCGACGATCGTGCGGTACCTGGTGGCCGCCGGCCATGCGGTTGCGGTGCATCACCATGATTCACACCACGAGGCCGCGGCGCTGGCGGCTGAGCTGGGCGTCGCTCTGGTCACCGCCGATCTCGCCCATGCTGCGGAAACCCGCGGGCTGGTGCAGGCCGCGGCCGAAGCGCTGGGCGGCCCGGTGGAGGGGCTGGTCAACAACGCCTCGCTGTTCGCTTGGGATGCGCTGCCGCTGGCGGACTATGCCGCGATCGATCGCCACATGCACGTCAACCTCGGCGCGCCGCTGCTGCTCGCCTCGGCATTTGCCGCGCAGACCAGCCTTGCCGAAGGGGCGATCGTCAACCTGCTCGACCAGAAGCTCGCCAATCCCAACCCCGATTTCCTCACCTACACGCTGAGCAAGGCGGCGCTGGCCGAGGCGACGCGGTTGCTGGCGATGGCGCTGGCGCCGCGCATCCGGGTCAATGCGGTATCGCCGGGGCTGAGCTTGCCGAGCCTGGATCAGGGCGAAGCCGAGTTCGCCGATGTGGCGTCGCGCAATCTGCTCGCTCGGCCGGTCGATCTCGCCGACATCGCGCGCGCGGTCGAGCATCTGCTCACCGCGCGCAGCATCACCGGCCAGAACGTCTTCGTCGATTGCGGCCAGCGCTTCGTGCGGCGCGAGGGGGACGTGATGTTCGAGGGGCGGGCCAGACCCGCTGGGCACCCGCATGGTTGACTATACGATCCTGCTCGAGGGGCTGGAGGTCGTGATCGGCCTCGGCATCCACGACCATGAGCGCGTCGCGCCGCAGCGCGTGGCGGTGAGCGTATGGCTGACCTGCGCCTATGACGCGGTGCCCGAGGACCGGATCGAGGCGGTGGTCGATTACGATTATCTGCGCGAGGGCATCCGCGCGCTGGGCGAGGCGCGGCACATCGAGCTGCAGGAAACGCTGTGCGAGGAAGTTGCCCGGCTCGCGCTCGCCGCCGATCCGCGGGTACGCGCGGTCAAGGTGCGATCGATGAAGCTCGACGTTTACCCCGATGCGCGCGTAGGGTGCGAAGTGACGCGCATGCGCGGCTGACCGGGGGGATGGATCGATGCTGTCGAATGTTCTCATCCAGCTTCTGCTGGCGGTGCAATCCTCGTCATCGGGGCCGCTTCGGCCGGCGCCGTTTCCGGCCCCGCCTCCGGTACGCCCGCCGGCCCCGCCAGCGTCTTCCGAAACACCGGAGCAGGTCGAGCGGCCATATCCTGTGCTAATGCCCGATCCGAGCGGTTTCTATCCCGCCGCCGCCCGCGAGGCGGGGCGTCAGGGCGTCACGCGGCTGCGTTGCATCCTGACCCAGGAAGGCATGCTGACCGAGTGCGCCGTTCATCAAAGCGCGGGTGCCGCGGACCTTGATGCCGCCGCGTTTCAGGTGGCCGCGCAGGCGCGCTATTCGCCAATGCGCGTGTCGGGGCAGGCGGTGAAGGCATCAGTGATTCTTCCTGTCCGCTGGGTGCTCGCCGATTGATTGCTGCCGTTTTTGGGGTTGGAGGACGGCGAGTCCCACCCTATGTCCGCAACGGCTCGCCGTTCAGCGGCGGGCAACATGGGGATGCTACAGGCCAGAATCGTGCAAGTGCTGCTGTTCCTTTCCGCGCTGCTGGCGGGTCTGACCGGTGCCTTCGCCGGCGACCGCGACCTGCGCGTCGCGCAGCGGCAGAGCGAGACGGCGATCGCCCGCGCCGCCGACGTCGCGGCGGTGGCGGTTGCCGCCGTCGCCACGGCACGCAACGCCATTCCCGCCGCAACGCCGCAGGTTCCCGCCGCGGCTTCCTTCGCGATCCATGACGCGCCGGCGCTTCGCCCCGTGCGCCTGACGAGCGAGCGCCGGCTGGAATAGCCGCGCCGCCGCCTCCGGGCGGTACTTCCCATACAGAATAGTTGCGTCCGCGATGCGGGCGCGCATCCCGCAATTACATCAGACTGGAATCCATCATGCTCGGCGGTTTGGCCAAATCCCTGTTCGGCTCGTCCAACGACCGTTACGTCAAAGGCCTCGGGGCCATCGTCCAGAAGATCAGCGCCTTCGAGCCCGCGTTGCAGGCGCTCTCCGATGAGGAGCTCGCCGCGCAGACGGTGAAGTTCCGCGAGCGGCTCGCCAATAATGAGAAGCTCGACGCGATCCTTCCCGAAGCCTTCGCCACGGTGCGTGAGGCATCGCGCCGCGTGCTCGGCATGCGTCACTTCGACGTGCAGATGATCGGCGGCATCGTCCTCCATCGCGGCGAGATCGCCGAGATGCGCACGGGTGAGGGCAAGACGCTGGTGGCGACGCTCGCCACCTATCTCAACGCGCTGCCCGAAAAGGGCGTCCACGTCATCACCGTCAACGACTATCTCGCCCGCCGCGACGCCGAGTGGATGGGGCAGATCTACAAGTTCCTCGGCCTCACCGTCGGCGTGATCGTCCCCAACCTCGCCGATCACCAGCGGCGCGAGGCCTATGCCGCCGACATCACCTACGGCACCAACAACGAATTCGGCTTCGATTACCTGCGCGACAACATGAAGTATGAGCGCGCGTCGATGGTGCAGCGCCCGTTCAACATGGCGATCGTCGACGAGGTCGACTCGGTGCTGATCGACGAGGCGCGCACGCCGCTGATCATCTCGGGTCCGACCGACGACAAGAGCGAGCTCTATATCGGCGTCGACGCGATCGTGAAGCAGCTCGACGAGAGCCTGTACGAGAAGGACGAGAAGCAGAAGAGCGTCGTTCTGACCGAGGAAGGGATCGAGACCGCCGAGCGCATGCTCGAGGCGGCCGGGCTGCTCCAGGGCGCCAATCTCTACGACTTCGAGAACACGCAGGTGGTGCACCACCTCAACCAGGCGCTGCAGGCGAACGTCATGCGCAAGCGCGACATCGACTATATCGTCAAGGACGGGAAGGTCGTCATCATCGACGAGTTCACCGGCCGCATGATGGACGGCCGGCGCTGGTCGGACGGCCTGCACCAGGCGGTCGAGGCCAAGGAAGGCGTCAACATCGAGCCCGAGAACCAGACGCTCGCCTCGATCACCTTCCAGAATTATTTTCGCATGTATCCCAAGCTCGCGGGCATGACCGGCACCGCCGCGACCGAGGCGCCCGAATTCTTCGACATCTACAAGATGAACGTGGTGACCATCCCCACCAACGTGCCGGTGCAGCGGATCGACCAGGACGACGAGTTCTACAAGACCCAGCAGGACAAGTTCATCGCCATCGCGCGCTCGATCAAGGAGCATGCGGCGAAGGGCCAGCCGGTGCTGGTCGGCACCGTCTCGATCGAGAAGTCCGAACTACTCTCCGAATATCTCCAGAAGGAAGGCGTCGACCATTCGGTGCTCAATGCCCGCCATCACGAGAACGAAGCGCATATCGTGGCGCAGGCGGGTCGGCTCGGTGCGGTGACGATCGCCACCAACATGGCCGGCCGCGGCACCGACATCCAACTTGGCGGCAATGTCGAGTTCCGTGTCGAGGACGAGCTTCGCGACATGCCCGAAGGGCCGGAGCGCGAGGCGGCGATCGCGCAGATCAAGGCCGAGGTCGCAGCTGAAAAGGCTCAGGTGCTCGAAGCGGGTGGCCTGTTCGTGCTCGGCACCGAACGCCATGAGAGCCGCCGCATCGACAACCAGCTGCGCGGCCGTTCGGGCCGCCAGGGCGACCCGGGCCTGAGCCGCTTCTACCTCAGCCTCGACGACGATCTGCTGCGCATCTTCGGCCCGGACACGCTGTTCGCCAAGATGATGCGCAACAACATCGCCGATGGCGAGGCGATCGGTAGCAAGTGGCTGACCAAGGCGATCGAGACCGCGCAGAAGAAGGTCGAGGCGCGCAACTACGACATCCGCAAGCAGGTCGTCGAATATGACGACGTGATGAACGACCAGCGCAAGGTGGTGTACGAGCAGCGCAGCGACATCATGGATGCCGAGACGGTCGGCGACGTGGTCGAGGACATGCGCGCCGAGACGGTCAACGACCTGGTCGGCCGCTTCTGCCCGCCAGAAACCTATCCCGAGCAGTGGGATGTCGAGGGCCTGAAGGAGAATGTCCAGAAGACGCTTGGCGTCGAGGCGCCGGTCGAGCAGTGGATCGCCGAGCAGGACGGCATCGAGCCCGAGGACGTCGAGAACCGCATCCGCGAGCAGGCCGACGCGCGCGTCAAGGCCAAGTCCGACGATCTCGATCCGGAGACCTGGATGCAGATCGAGAAGTCGATCCTGCTCCAGAATCTCGACCATCACTGGAAAGAGCATCTGGGCATGCTCGACGCGCTGCGTCAGGTGGTCCACCTGCGCGCCTACGCCCAGAAGACGCCGATCAACGAGTACAAGCAAGAGGCCTTCGCGATGTTCGAGCGCATGCTCGGCAACATCCGCGAGGACGTGACGCGCACCCTCGCCTGGGCCGAGTTCCAGTTCCAGCCGCCGCCCGAGCTGCCCGAGCTGCCCGATTTTCTCACGTCGCACATCGATCCGCTGACCGGCATCGACAACAGCGCGGACTGGGATGCGGGTGCCGCGGGCCTCATCTCGAACGAGCTGCCCGCCCTCCACATCCCGCGCCCGGACGCTGGCGCGCTGGGCGACGACCCGGCGCAATGGGTGGGCCGCGTCAGCCGCAACGCGCCGTGCCCGTGCGGCTCGGGCAACAAGTACAAGCACTGCCACGGGGCGTTGTAGGCCACGCCATTTCCCCTTCATATACCGTCACCCTGAACTTGTTTCAGGGTCCATTTCTCCACAGGCGACTAAGCCGCTGGTTGCACGATGGATACTGAAACAAGTTCAGCATGACGGAAGTGGGAAGGGGTGAGGTGGCGAAATACAAAAAGGGCCGCCCGGTCTCCCGGACGGCCCTTTTTCTTGCCGTTCAGCCGCCTCAGCGCGGCCGGGGCGGCTGGCTGATCGACGGGCCGAGATTCTCGAGCACCTCGCGCGCACTGAACGCGCGGACATTGTCAGGCTTGCGTCCGCGGCCGACGACGATCTCGGCGCTCGCCTCGTAGCGATCGACCGTGCGCACGTCGATGTCACGATCCCAGAAGGGGTCGCCATAGAAGGGGCTCCAGCCGCGCCAGCCCCAGCGCGGGCTGTAATAGCGCCACGACGGCCCCCAATAGCCCCACGGGCCTGAATGGAACGGCCGGTCGATATAGGTCCGCGTCTTCTTCTCGGTATCGCGGTCGGCGAGGGTGAAATAGTCGTAGCCGCGCTCGACGGTGAGCTGCGCGGCGCGATAGAGCAGATAACGCTCGACCGTCTCGCGCGAGGTGAGGCTGTTGCCCGCGAAGGTGACGCGGAAGCGGTCGCTCTCGATCTGCTCGTCCCAATAGCCGGTGCGGTACGAGCCGCTGCCGGTGGCGGGCTGATAGGGCGTGGGCGTCGCGCAGGACGCGAGCACGGATGCCGACGCGAGGGCGAGGGCAAGCGCCGCGACCCGCGAACGGCGGGACTGGCTGATGCGCATGAGTTTCCTCCTAATCATCTGCGGCGACTCGTGCCGATATGTGGTTGTAACGAATAGTCTAACGCAAATGTCCATTGGCTGAACGATCATTCGGGAAACGGAGCGGCGGGCGCATACCCGTAACCCGTACGGACACATCGGCGCGTCGCGGTAGCGTGGAACGATTCTGAAGGAAAACTCGCTGGCTCCCTGAGTAGGATTCGAACCTACGACCGTCCGATTAACAGTCGGATGCTCTACCGCTGAGCTATCAGGGAACACCAGCGAGGGCGCGCCTATACGAAGGGGTTTCGCGCATTGCAAGCGCACGCGGGCAACAATTTCAACTTATCCGTCACCCCAGCGAAAGCTGGGGTCTCTCGCCGCAGGAGCCCCCAGCTTTCGCCGGGGTGACGGCTACGCGACGAACTGTTCCATCGTGATGCGGTCGTCCAGCGCATGCTCGGGATCGAACAGCAGGGTCAGGTCGCGCTTCGGATCGATCTCGATCTCGACGCGCGCGACGTCGCGCACTTCGCGCTGGTCGGCGACGGCGCTCACCGGGCGCTTGCCGGGATCGAGCACTTCGAGCGAGATCCGCGCCTTTTCGGGCAGGATCGCGCCGCGCCAGCGCCGCGGCCGGAACGGGCTGATCGGGGTCAGCGCGAGCATCTGCGAGCCGAGCGGCAGGATCGGCCCGTGCGCGGACAGATTGTAGGCGGTCGAGCCCGCCGGCGTCGCGACGAGGATGCCGTCGCACACCACCTCGGGCAGCACCACGCGGTCGTTCACCGTCACTTCGAGCTTGGCCGTCTGGCGCGTTTCGCGCAGCAGCGACACTTCGTTGATCGCGGGCAGGACGTGCGTCTCGCCCTCCACCGTGGTCGCGGTCATCACCAGCGGCGTCACCTTGAACGGGCGGGCGCGGGTCAGCCGCGCGTCGAGGCCGTCGGGCCGCCACTCGTTCATCAGGAAGCCGATCGTGCCGAGGTTCATCCCGAACACCGGCAGGTTACGGTGCTTCTCCAGCAGCATGTGCAGCGTCTGAAGCATGAAGCCGTCCCCGCCCAGCGCGACGATCATCTCCGCCTCGTCCGGATGCACCCAGTCATGGGCCGCGAGCAGCTCGTGCGCGGCGACCTCGGCCGGGTTGGTGGGGGAGGCGACGAGCGCCCGGCGCATGCCGCTCATCCGCCGGTCACGCTCATATGGCGCCCGACCGCGGGCGCCGCGCCGCGCTCGACGCTGAAATCGTGGCGCGCGGGTTTGCTGGCGAGGGCCTGGTCGATCGCGGCGTCGATCGCGACGAGGCCGCCTTCACGGATTGCGGCCTTGAGATCGACCTGATCCTCATGGCCAAGACAGGTGAACAGCTTGCCCTCGGTGGTCAGGCGCACGCGGTTGCAGCTCTCGCAGAAATTGCCGGTAAGCGGCGAGATCAGGCCGAGCCGCGCGCCCGTCTCCGCGACGCGCCAGTAGCGTGCCGGGCCGCCGCTGCGGTGCCCGTCAGGCGTCAGGGTGAAGCGCTGCGACAGGTCGTCGAACACCTGCGTCAGCGGCAGGAAGCGGTCGGCGCGATCCTCGTCGATCGCGCCCAGCGGCATCGTCTCGATCAGCGTCAGGTCCATGCCGCTCGCGCCCGCCCATTCGAGCATCGGCGCGATCTGCCTGTCGTTCAGCCCCTTGAGCGCGACCATGTTGATCTTGACTGACAGGCCGGCGGCCTGCGCCGCGGCGATCCCGTCCAGCACCTGCGCGACATCGCCGTGACGGGTGATATGACGAAACGTGTCGGGGTCGCGGCTGTCGAGGCTGACGTTGATCCGCCGCACCCCGGCATCGGCCAGCGTTCCGGCATGATCCGCCAGCCGCGTGCCGTTGGTGGTCATCGTCAGCTCGTCTAGGCCGTGTCCGATGTGCCGCCCCAGCCGCCGCACCAGATCGATCGCGTCGCGCCGCACCAGCGGCTCGCCGCCGGTCAGCCGGATCTTGGTGACGCCGCGCGCGATGAACCGCTCGGCGATCAGCGCAATCTCTTCCAGCGCCAGCAGCTCACTGCGGGGCAGGAAGGTCATCTTCTCGGCCATGCAATAGCGGCAGCGCAGGTCGCACCGGTCCGTCACCGATACCCTGAGGTAGCGGATCGTGCGGCCGTGACGGTCAACCAGAGCGGGCGCAGTCGCCATGAAAAAAAGCAGCTAAGCCGTTGATGGCTTCGCAGCAAGCCTTGGGTTAGGGATAGGGCCGATGACCGAAACCGCGCCCATGCACGCCACACCGATCACCGGGCGCGAACGGCCTCTCTTCCTGCTCTCTTTCCGCCAGCGCGACGAGCTGGCGGGGCTGGCCGCCGGCGCGGGCTGGCGCGTGGTCGCCGCGCGCCGCGCCGACGG
>NZ_DASWTG010000060.1:0-85832 GCF_036402235.1 Sphingomonas sp.
CGATCTCACGACCCGGCGTCGCGAGATTGAAACGTGCGATGAAGAACCGGAACAGGCCGTAGTACAACGCGAAGTACACCAGGCCGATCGGCAACAGCAACAACGGCTTGGTGGCCTTGCTGAAGTTCAGCACGTAGTCGAACAGGCCGGCCGAGAAGCCGAAGCCGAGCCGCACGTCGATCGCATCCATGAACGCCATCGCCACGCCGGTCAGCACGGCGTGGATTGCGTAGAGCACCGGCGCGAGGAACATGAACGAGAACTCGATCGGCTCGGTCACGCCGGTGAGGAAAGAAGTCAGCGCCATCGAGAACAGCAGGCCGGCGACGGCGTTCCGCTTCTCGACCGGCGCCGAGCGGTACATCGCCAGACACGCGGCCGGCAGGCCGAACATCATCACCGGGAAGAAGCCCGACATGAACGCGCCCGCATCGGGGTCGCCCGCGAAGAAGCGCCCGAGGTCGCCGGTCGCGCCGTTGAAGTCGCCGACCAGGAACCAGGCGACGTTGTTGAGCAAATGGTGGAGGCCGGTGACGAGGAGCAGCCGGTTGAGCACGCCATAGACGAACATGCCCGCGCCGCCGGATTCGACCACCGCGTGGCTCGCCGCATCCAGCGCCGAGCTGATGTGCGCATAGCCATAGCCGATCACGCCGGCGAACAGCAGCCCGGCGATGCCGGCCGCGATCGGCACGAAGCGACGGCCGCCGAAAAAGGCGAGATATTCGGGAAGCGCGATGGTCGCGAACCGGTTGTAGAACTTGCCGCCGATCAGGCCGGAAATGATGCCGATCGGCACTTCGAGCCGGTCGACCTGCCCCGTCGCCCATGCCTGCGCGGCAACCTTGGCGGCGGCGTCGGGAAGGCCGGCGACGACCTCCGGCGGCGCGATCAGGAACGTCTGTGCGCCGGTAGTCGCGACGAGATAGCAGGTGACGCCCGCCAGCGCCGCGGCGCCGTTGCCGTCGCGCGCGAAGCCCACCGCCACGCCGATCGCGAACAGGATGCCGAGATTGCCGAAGATCGCCGTACCAGCGGCGGAGACGAAGGCGATGTCGAGCAGATCGGGCTGGCCGATGCGCAGCAACAGGCCGGCGATCGGCAGCACCGCAATCGGAAGCATCAGCGCGCGGCCGAGCGGTTGAAGCGTTTCGAGGATCTTTCTCATGCGGTCTTCTCCTCGAACGCGCGGGCCAGCGCGCGGACTTCGGCAGCGGAGCTGCATTGCAGCGCCCGTTCGGCATGGGCCCGGGCATCCGCCAGCGTCAGGCCGCGCACGATGGCCTTGGCTTCGGCGACGAAGCCGGGAACGGTCGAAAGCTCGGTCACGCCGAGCCCGACCAGGATCGGCACCGCCGCCGGGTCGGAGGCGAGGCCGCCGCACACGCCGACCCAGCGGCCCCCAGTGATAGCGCGGCGGCAGGTTTCGGCGATCATCCGCAGCACCGCGGGATGCATCGCATCAATGCCCGAAGCGACTGCCGGATTGCCGCGGTCCATCGCCAGCACATATTGCGTCAGGTCGTTGGTGCCGATCGACAGGAAATCCGCTTCGGCGGCGAGCAGGTCGGCGGTGATCGCGGCGGCCGGGGTCTCGACCATCACGCCGACTTCCACGGTGGACTCGATCCCCATTTCGCCGCGCAGCCGGTCGACCAGCTCACGCACCGCACGCACCTCGCTCACGCTCGCCACCATCGGCAGCATGATGCGGCACTGGCCCATGGGCTGGACGCGCAGGATCGCGCGGATCTGGGTTTCGAGCAGGTCGCGATGCGCCAGCCCGACGCGGATGCCGCGCAGGCCGAGCGCCGGGTTCTCCTCGGCGCCGAACGGGACGTATGCGGCGGGCTTGTCGCCGCCGATATCGAGCAGGCGGATGATGACCGGCTTGCCCGGCAACGCTTCGGCGATGCCCTGATAGGCGGCATGCTGTTCATCCTCCGACGGTGCGTCGTCGCGATCGAGGAACAGGAATTCGCTGCGCACCAGCCCCGATCCCTCGGCGCCCTGCGCGGCGGCGGCCTTCGCATCCTCGACGGTGCCGAGATTGGCGAACAGCTCGATCCGCACGCCGTCTGCGGTATGACAGGCATCGCCTGCCGTGGCGTGCGCGGCTTCGCGTCGCGCGTCGCGCCTGGCGAGCCGCACCGCAAAGGCTTCGGTATCGGCCTGCGACGGGTCGGGCGTGACATGGCCGGCTTCGGCGTCGAGCAGCAGCATCGTGCCGTCGCCGATCGTATCGAGCGCGCCGCCCATGGCGACCAGCGCGGGCAGGCCCATTCCGGCGCACAGGATCGCGACGTGCGAGGTCGGTCCACCGCGCGCCAGGCAGATGCCCGCCGGCTTGCTGGCGGCAATGGTCACGAGCTGCGAGGGCAGCAGGTCTTCGGCGACCAGGATCGCGCCGGCCGGAACCGCATCGGCTTCGGCCGGCGCGCCGATCAGCACGCCCAGCACCTGCCGCTCGATATCGACGAGGTCGTCGGTGCGCTCGATCAAATGCGCATTGCCGGTCGCCTTGAGCGCGGCGATCTGATCGTGGATCGCACCGCGCCAGGCAAAGCCCGCGCTGCTGCCCGCGGCGATGCGGGCTTCGGCGCCCGCTGCCAGCTCGGGATCGTCGAGCAGCGCGAGATGCGCGCCCATCACCGAAGCGACGCTGCCGCCCGCGCTTTCCGCCCGTGCGCCGATCCGGGTGCGAACCGCGCTCCGCGCAGCGTCGAGCGCCGCGCGTTCGACATCGGCACCTTTGCCCTCGCGTTCCACCGCGATCGCGGTCTGGCGCAGCCGCGCGGCGGGGCCCATCGCCAGACCAGGCGAAGCGATCACGCCGCCGATCTGTCCCGGGCCGAGCGCCGGCGCGGTGGGCACTGCGGTAGCGACCGGCGTCGCAGCAGGTGCGCCTTCGCCCATGTCGGACCCGAGCAGCGCGACGATCGCGGTCAGCGCTGCCTCGGCGTCGCTGCCGCGTGCCTGCACCACCAGCTCGTCGCCCAGCCGCGTGCCCAGCGCGAGCAGCGCCACAGTGCTCCGCGCATCCCCGCGCTTGTCGCCGTGAAGCAGGTGGACCTCAGCCTCGAACTGGCGCGCGCATTCGCCCAGCCGCGCGGCGGGGCGGGCATGGATGCCATGCGGCAGGACGAGCTTCACCCGCTCCTCGATCACCGTGCCGTCGTCGGACCAGCGGCGCGCTTCGGTTCGCGCCGGGGCGAGCGCCATCAGCTCCTCATGCGCGCCGACCGCGCGGCCGGTGACCCGGCGGGTGATCGTGAACGCCTCGGCATTGGTGACGATCACCGGCGTGATCAGGCTGGTCGCGCCGAGCGCCACCGCATCCATGTCGAACCGGATCAGCGGATCGCCGCGCGCGACGGTCGCGCCCGCGGCGACGAGCGGGGTGAAGCCGCGCCCTTTCAGCGCGACGGTGTCGAGGCCGATATGAATCAGCACTTCCGCGCCCTCGGCACTGCGCAGCGAGACCGCGTGACCCGATTCGTGCAGCGTCACCACCTCGCCGTCAAAGGGTGCGCAGACCGTGTCGCCCAGCGGCTGGATCGCGACTCCGTCGCCCATCATCCGCTGCGCGAAGACCGGATCCGGAACGCTGTCGAGCTGCGCCGCCCAACCTCGCAGCGGCGACGTGATAATCAATGCCATCCTTCCCCCGGCTCTGTTATTGCGCCGCGCGGGCGAATTCTGTTTCTTGCGTCAGCGGTTCGCCGCCGATCCATGTACCACGCGGCTGCAACTGCGCGTCGAGCCACACCCAGTCGGCCCGCATCCCGGCGGCGATCGCGCCGTGCGCGTCGAGCGAGAGGAAGCGCGCGGGTGTGCCGCTAGCCATCACCGCTGCCTCAGCTACATTGAGGCCGGTCACCTCGACCGTGTTGCGCAGCGCCGAAGCCATGTCGAGATGGGTACCCGCCAGCGTGCCGTCCTCGAACAGGCAGACGCCGTCGCGGACCATGATCCGCTTGCCCTGGAGCATGAACTCGCTGGCGTCGGTGCCGACGCTGGGCATCGCGTCGGTGACGAGCATCAGCCGCCCGGTCCCCTTGGCGCGAACCGCCAGGCGGACCACCGCCGGGTGGAGGTGCGCGTCGTCGACGATCATCCCGCACCACGCATCGGAATCGAACGCTGCCCCGACGGCGCCAGGATTGCGGTGGTGCAGCGGCGACATCGCGTTGAACAGATGGGTGAAGCCGGTCAGCCCCGCCCGAATCGCGCGCTGCGCCTCGTCATAGGTCGCGTTGGTGTGCCCGGCGCTGACGATCACACCGTACCTCACCAGCGTCCGGATATCGTCCGCGTCGCACAGCTCGGGCGCCAGCGTCAGCGTCACCCGGCCGCGGCGCGGCGCGGTGAGCAGCGCCAGCGTATCGGCGTCGAGCCGGCGGATGCGCCGCGCCTCGTGAATGCCGCGCTTCACCTCGTTGATGAATGGCCCCTCGACATGGATGCCGACCACGCCCGGCACGCCCTGCTCGATCGCCGCGTCGACCGCAGCCAGCGCCGCCGCGATCTGCTCCGGCGTATCGCTGATCAGGGTCGGGAGGAACGCCGTCGTGCCGAAGCGCGCATGCGCCGCCCCGATCGCGGAGATCGCATCGACATCGACCTGGTCGTTGAACAGCACCCCGCCGCCGCCATTGACCTGGGTGTCGATGAAGCCGGGCAGCAGCCAGCCGCCCTCGAGGTCGATCGCGTGCTCGCCGCCGCCCTGGCCCGCGGGCGCGAGCGCGGCGATCATCCCGTCCGCGATGGTCACATCCGCGCCGTCGAGCACCCGCTGCGGCGTGACGATCCGGCCGTTCTCCAGTCGAATCCTCATAGCGTTTCCGTAACCTTGTTGAGATGCGGCGGCGAATCGGGATCGCAGCCGCGCGCAAGGGCCAGCGCGTTCGCCATCTTGTAGAAGCTCTGGATCAGCAGGATCGGCTCGATCGCCGGATGCGCGGCGATTGCGGGAAGGCCGGCCTCCGGCGCAGCGGGGTCTGCGATCAGCACCTCCGCGCCGCGGCTGCGGAACTCGGCTGCGGTCTCGCGCACGCTGGCCCCCGCCCGGTCGCTGCTGGCGAAGGCGAGGACGTGGAACGCCTCGTCCACGATCGCCATCGGCCCGTGCCGCACCTCGGCAGCGCTGAAGCTCTCGGCATGGAGCGCGCAGGTTTCCTTGAACTTGAGCGCGGCTTCCTGCGCGACGCCATAACCATAGCCGCGGCCCAGCACGAACAGGCCGGGCGCATCGGCCAGCGCGGTGACAGCGGCCGACCAGTCCAGTGCGAATGCGCGCTCGAGCTGCGCGGGCAGGGCATCGACGCCCTCGGCCAGCGCGGCGTCCTCGGCCCATGCGGCGACTAGCGCGGCGATGGCGGCGAGCGAGCAGATATAGGATTTGGTCGCCGCGACCGATCGCTCCGGGCCGGCCTTCAGCGGGATCACCACGTCCGCCAGCGCGGCGAGCGGCGCATCCTCGGCATTGACCATCGCGACGACGAACGCCCCGGCCTTGCGCTGATGCTCGACCGTTGCGAGCAGGTCGGGGCTCTTGCCCGATTGCGAGACGGCGAGGCACAGGCGGTTCCCCGGCACCACCGGCGCATCATAGAGCGAGGCGACCGAAAGCGCCGCGGACGCGGTCGGCACACCGGTCAGCGTCTCGATCAGATATTTGGCATAGGTCGCGGCATGGTCCGACGATCCGCGCGCGCAGGTGACGACCACCGCCGGCGGCGATGCGCGCAGCCTTGCTGCGACCTGCGCGATGGCGTCGCGATTCGCCGTCAGCATCCGCGACACCGCGGCGCCGGCCTCGGCTGCCTCACGCTCCATCAACGTCCCCGTACTCGCCCCGGCCGCGTTCGGCACCATTCCCGCATCTCTCCAAAGGTCCCGGCTGGTCCAGCCGCTCAAGTTGGTACTATATAGGTTATATTGGTCTCATCAAGAGGTATGTTCGGGACATTAGATCTTGATGATCCAGCCCTTGCGCCGCAGCCACTCCATCGCTCCCCAGATTAGCACAAGATAGATCAGCACCGGCAGCAGCGAGGCGAGCGGATCCCCGATCGTCGCGCGGGTCGCGTGGAAGGGGATCAGCAGCAGGTCCCAGGTGACCACCCCCGAGGTGACCTGATGCAGCGTATAGGCAGCGATGGCGTTGGCGCCGAACGCCAGCATCGCCGTGGCGGCGAGGCCCGGCACACGCCCCTCGCGGTCGATCACCTGGTGGAGGGCCGCCAGCGTCAGCACGGTAAGGCCCGCCGTCACCAGCACGAACGGGCTCGACCAGATATCCTTGACGATCGGGAAGGCGAAGCTCCACGCGATCCCGGCGGCCAGCATCGCTGCGCCCGCGATCAGCAGCTGGCGCGTGCGCTGCCCTTCGCGCTTCAGCAGCAGCTCGCCGATCGCGATGCCGATCAGGCCCTGCGCGATCGCCGGCAGCGTGCCGAGAATGCCTTCGGGATCATAGCCTTCCGGCCCCTTCACATAGAGATGGTTGCCGAGCAGCACGCGATCGACCGACGCGACGAAATTATGCCCGCGCTGCCAGATGTCGTTGGGCAGCCCGTCGAGCGCAGGCGCGAGCGTGAGCGGCCAGTACCCGATCAGCAGCACCGCGATCAGCGCCAGCCGCACGCGCGGCCCCGCATAGAGGAACAGCAGCGCGCATGCGCCATAGACCAGCCCGATCCGCTGCAGCACGCCGAACAGCCGCCAGTCGCGGTCGCCGAAATCGGCGAACCAGTAGAGGTTGGAGAGGATGAAGCCGAGCAGGATCAGCCGCGCCGTGCGGCCGAGGATCGGGCCGGCCGGCACAACGCCCGCGCCGCGCCGGCGCAACGAGAAGGGGATGGCGATCCCCACCATCGTCAGGAACGCCGGGAACACCAGATCCGCGAGCGTCAGCCCCTCCCACGACTTGTGCAGCAGGATCGGCGCGACATCCGCTTGCGCCCCATATTTCATCCCCGCCGCCGAGTTGACGAGGATCATTCCCGCCACCGTCAGGCCGCGCAACACATCAAGCGAAATCAGACGCATGGCATCTCCCCCATTCTGCCATCCAGTGCTTCGACGTAATTTCGTTACGCCGCCATAAATTTGCAATGGACAGACCGCTCTATTTGTAGTCTATTGGTAATAGTCCAATTACGCAATTGGTCTCATAAAAGGGCCGATCGAACGGTCCCGGGGGTCAGAGGGAAGGAAATCGGGGAATGATCGGATCGACGGTCACGGCGGCGGGGGCGCGCTACAATTTGTTCCACGGGATCTGCATCGCCGCGCTTGCCAGTGCGCTCGCGGCGCCGGCATCGGCGCAGGACGCAGCCATCCAGGCGGCCGCGGCGCAGGAGGCCGGGGACGAGGACGTCGTCATCACCGGCGCCCGCCGCAATCTCGAATCGGCGCAGAACCGCAAGCGCAACGCCGACACGGTGGTCGATTCGATCACCGCCGAGGATATCGGTTCCTTCCCCGACAAGTCGGTGGCCGAGGCACTCCAGCGCGTGCCCGGCATCACCGTCAACCGCTTTGCCGGCACCGACGACACCGCGCACTTCTCGGCCGAGCCCTCGGGCGTCATCATCCGCGGCCTCAACCAGGTGCGCTCGGAATTCAACGGCCGCGACACGTTCAGCGCCAACTCCTCGCGCGGGCTGAGCTGGCAGGACATCTCGCCCGAACTGCTCGGCGGGATCGATACCTACAAGAACCAGACCGCCGACCTGATCGAGGGCGGCATCGCCGGCACGGTCAATTTGCGCACGCGCCTGCCGTTCGACAGCAAGGGGCGGCTGATCTCGATCTCGGTCAAGAACACCTATGGCGATATCTCGAAGAAATCGACGCCCGAGGTTTCGGGGATCATCTCCGATCGCTGGGATACCGGGATCGGCGAGATCGGCCTGATGATCAACGGCGCCTATTCGCACGCGATCACGTCCAGCCACGGCGTGCAGTTCGAGCGCATGGGCATCTTCGACAACGTGTTCGGCCCGGGGAAGCAGTATATCCCCAGCGGCATCTACCTGCGCGAGAACGAATATGACCGGAAGCGCTACGGCGTTTCGGCGGCGTTCCAGTGGCAGTCCAAAGACGAATCGATGGAGCTGATCGGCCAGTACAATCGGTCGCAATACGACAATAGCTGGCGCGAGTTCGCGGTCTTTTCGAGCGCTTTCTACGGCGATCTCTACGGTCGGCCGAGCGATTTCATGTACACCAATGCCGAGCAGATCGGGCCGCTGCAGGGAACGGGGCCGTTCAAGTTCGACAGCGACGGCGATTTCCTCAGCGGCTGGTGGTCGGCGCCGCGCCCCTATGTCGGTGAGGGCGACGAGAATCGCGGCCTCGGCCTCAACCAGGCCGGCCAGGCCTTCTTCAACCGCTGCTATGCCTGGGAAGGCTGCACCAACCCGCAACGCGCCCCGCAGCTCGATACCCAGGCCAATGCGCTGCGCAACAAGCAGATCACGCAGGACTTCGGCCTCAAGTTCCGCTGGGACATCGCCGAGCGGTTGCGCCTGACGCTGGACGGTCAGTATCTCGATTCGAGCGTCAGCAACTACAACGCGTCGGTCACCGCGCGCAGCTATGCGAACACCTTTGTCGATCTGACCGGCAAATATCCGCGGCTCCAGTTCACGCCGACGGTCGCCGACAACATCAACCTGTCGCCGGGCGGCTTAGTCAACGCCAACAACTATCATTATTACTCGATCACCGATCACACCGAGGACAGCAACGGCCAGGAGGTCGCGCTGCGCGCCGACCTCGAATATGAGGTGGATTCGGGCTGGCTCGAGGCGATCAAGGTCGGCGCGCGCTATGCCGATCGCGACCAGACGGTGCGCTGGGGCGCGTATAACTGGGCCAACATCTCCAACAACTGGACGTATACCCAGGCGCCCTATTTCAACGTGGACAAGCCGATCTATGGCGCGAACAGCAACCAGATCCACAATTTCGGCAGCGGGTTCTTCGCCGGCAATCAGATGAACCACCACTCGTTCGTGTTCTTCAACATGGACAAGCTCGAGAATCGCGGGGACCTCGCCAAGGCGCTGGGCCGTCCGTCGATCGGGGTGGGCGACTATTATCCGGTCTGCTCGCGTCAGGGATATCGCGCCGGCGAGACGATCGCCCACGACTATGGCTGCTATCTGCCGAGCGAAGTCCACAAGGTCAGCGAGCGCACGGTCGCTGCCTATGCCATGGCCAAGTTCGGCGGCGATGGCCTGACGATCGGCGATGTCAGGGTGTCGGGCAATGTCGGCGTGCGCCTGGTGTGGACCAAGAATGCGACGGTTGGCGCAGCGACCTTCGCCAATCCGTTCACGGCGAGCGAGCAGGTCTGCGATTACGGAACCGACCCGAGCACCGGGCGGCCCACGGCGACCTCGGGCTGCGTCATCGGCGCGGGCGAGATCGCGTTCAACAACGGCGCGACGGTGGCCGGCACGTCCAACGTCAACCATTTCCATGCGCTGCCGAGCTTCAACATCAAGTTCGACCTGACCGACAAGCTGGTGTCGCGCTTCGCCTATTCGCGGGCGATGTCGCGGCCGGACTTCGGCCTGCTGCGCAACTTCCTGACGGTCAGCCGGCTCTCGCCGGACGTGAACGATTTCAACAATCCCCGGGTGACGCGCGATGCGGCGGGGCGGGCGATCGCCTATGACTGGGAATATACCGGTCAGATGGGCAATCCCCGGCTCAAGCCGATCACGGCGGATCAGTTCGACCTGACGCTCGAATATTATTTCTCGCCCAACGGCTCGCTGACGCTGACCGGCTTCTACAAGCAGTTCTACGATTATATCCAGGCGGGGTCGTATGACCTCACGGTCGCCAACAACGGCGTGACCGAGACGGTTCGGGTCACCGGCCCGATGAACGGGGATGGTGCCGCCATCTATGGCGGCGAAGCGTCGTTCCAGACCTTCTTCGACTTCCTGCCCGCGCCGTTCGACGGGTTCGGGATCCAGGCCAACTACACCTATGTGAAGAATGACGGGATCGAGACCGTTGCGCTGACCAACGAGACCGCGGGGGGCATTGCGGGCGGCGGCATCCAGTTCAACACCTCGGCAGTGAAGGCCAATGCGTTGGAGGGCGTCTCCGAGCACAGCTTCAACATCGTCGGCATGTACGAGAAGGGCAAGCTATCGGCGCGCGTCGCCTATAACTGGCGCTCGAAGTTCCTGGTGACGGCGATCGACTGCTGCGTCGGCTTGCCGATCTGGCAGGAAGCGACCGGCTATCTCGACGCGTCGGTGCGGTTCCGCGCGACCAACACGATCGAGTTCATCGTCGAAGGCACCAACCTGCTCGGGACCGATACCGTGCTCAAGCAGCAGGTGGATTCGACCGGGCTGCTCAAGGACAATGCCTGGTTCAAGAACGACCGCCGCTTCCAGATCGGCGCGCGGCTGACCTTCTGACCTGAGCGCCGGCGCCGGTTCGGGAGGACTGGCGCCGGCCTCCTTGCGCGGTAAGGTTCATACCGATGGCGGGACCGCTCGAACTGGTGATCATCGGCGGGGGGACCGCCGGCTGGATGTGCGCCGCGGCATGTGCGGTCAGGCTCGTTCCCGCGGGCGTGCTCGTGCGGCTGGTCGAATCCGAGGAGATCGGTACCGTCGGCGTCGGCGAGGCGACGCTGCCGCAGATGAAGGACTTCAACGACTTTCTCGGCCTCGACGAGGTCGAGTTCATGAAAGCGACCCAGGCGAGCTTCAAGCTCGGCATCGAATTCGTGAACTGGGGACGCGACGGTCAGCGTTACATTCATCCGTTCGGCACCTTCGGCCGCCCGATCGGGGAGGCGGATTTCTTCAGCTACTGGATCCGGGCGCGGCGCGCGGGGTTTGCGGCGCGCCTCGACGACTATTGCTTCCCGATCGTCACCGCGTGGCAGAACCGCTTCATGCTGCCCAATGGCGATCCGAACGATGTCCGCAACGCGTTCGCCTATGCCTATCACCTCGATGCCTTTCTCTACGCGCGCTATTTGCGCCGCTGGGCCGAGGTGCGCGGGGTCGAGCGGGTCGAGGGGCGTATCGTCGAGATCGAGCGCGACGGGGAGAGCGGCGCGGTCGCCGCGGTGAGGCTGGCCTCGGGCGCGCGCGTCGCGGGCGACTTCTTCGTCGACTGCTCGGGCTTCCGCTCGCTGCTGCTCGGCTCGACCTTGGGCGTCGAGCTCGAAGACTGGTCGCACTGGCTGCCGTGCGACAGTGCGCAGGCGGTGCCGTGTGCGCGATCGGAGGACTTCACGCCCTATACCCGCTCGACGCGGCGCGCGGCGGGCTGGCAATGGCGCATCCCGCTCCAGCACCGCACCGGCAACGGCTATGTCTATGCGAGCGCACATATCTCTGACGACGAGGCAGCGGCGACCCTGCTCGCCAATCTCGATGGCGAAGCACTGGCCGAGCCGCGCGTGCTGCGCTTCAAGGCGGGCAAGCGAAAGCTGGCCTGGTCGCGCAACTGCATCGGCATGGGGCTGGCGGGCGGGTTCCTCGAGCCGCTCGAATCGACCAGTATCTACCTCGTCCAGATGGCGATCATGCACATGCTGACGCTGTTGCCCGGGAAGGAGGGCGTCGACCCCGCGCTGCCCGCCGAGTTCAACCGGGTGATGGACGTCGAATATGACCGCATCCGCGACTTCCTGATCCTCCATTATCTCGCCAACGAGGCCGACGCGCCCTTGTGGGCGCATGTGGCGGCGATGGACGTGCCCTATACGCTCGCGGCCAAGATCGAGCGCTTCCGCCACCGCGGCCATGTCCAGGCCTATCGCGACGGCCTGTTCGGCCCGCCGAGCTGGCAGGCGGTGTTCGTGGGGCAGGGAATCGAGCCGCAAGCCGCCGACCGCCTCGCCGACGCGCTGCCCGCCGATCTGCTCGAACAACGGCTCAACGCGCTTGCCACGACGATCGCACGCGGGGCTGCCTCGGCGCCGACGCACGCCGAGTTCGTCGCACGCCATTGCCCGGCACCCGCGCCGTGAAGGCCCCGGTCGAGCGGGTCGCAGTCTATGGCGGCGGGATCGCCGCGCCGATGGCCGCGCTCGCCATTGCGCGCGCGTTCGGACGGCTGGGGGCGCAGGTGACATGGATCGACACCGGTGAGGCGCCTCCGCCCCACGCCGCGTTGGTCGGCCTGCCCGACCTGGCATCGTTTCACCGGTTGCTCAGCATCCAGGATGCGACACTGATTGGCGACGCGTCGGCCACGCTCAACATGGGCCAGCAGTTCGCGGGCTGGTCGGGCGGGGAAGGGGCTTTCCTCCATGCCTATGGCGATGCTGGGACGGTGTTCGCATCGCTGCCCTTCGTTCAGCATTGGACACGCGCGCGGCAAGCCGGGCTGCGGGTGGCGCTCGAAGACTTCAGCCTCGCCGCAGCCGCCGCCAAGGAAGGACGGATCGGCGAGGCGCGCGATCCGGCGACGCGGCAGGCGGTAAAGCATGGCTGGCACCTCGATGCGGCGGGCTATGCGGCGCTGCTGCGCGGGGCGTGTAGAAGCACAGGGGTGACGATCCTGTC
Organism: Sphingomonas sp.; assembly: GCF_036402235.1. GTDB lineage: Bacteria > Pseudomonadota > Alphaproteobacteria > Sphingomonadales > Sphingomonadaceae > Sphingomonas. The sequence goes on from NZ_DASWTG010000060.1 coordinate 12,567, forward strand.
CGGCACGGGCGCACACCCGCATGCCGGCGATGGCAGGATCGACCGGATCGAGCTTGCCGGCGGCGAGAATATCGGAGCGGATTTGTTCGTCGACGCCGACGGGGAACTGATCACGCGGCTCGATCCACAGGGTGGGATGGCGGGAGCAGCCGGTTGCGACCGGTTGATCCGGGGCTCGGCCGCGCCACTCGAACCTGTGCCGCCTTACAGCAGGGTGACGGCGCACCCGGCCGGCTGGGCGACGCTGATCCCGCTGGGCAGCCGGCTTGCGGTTGAGCTTGCCTATGACAGCCGGTACCTGTCCGATGGCGATGCACGTGCGATGCTCGGGCAGCTTGCCGGGCGCCCGGTCGAGGCCGGCGAGACCGAAGCGGTTTCGGCGATGGTGCGGTCACGGCCCTGGGTCGCAAACTGCGTCGCGATCGGTCGCGCGGCAGGCGCCGCGCCGTTGCTCGACGGAGCGGAATTGCTGCTGCTCCAGCTCGCCGTCGCACAGCTCGTTCTGCTCTGGCCGGTCGATCGCGATGCGATGCCGGAGGCCGATATCTACAATGACGAGCTGAGCGGATCTCGCGCGCGCGTTGGCGATTTCACCGCGCAGCATTTCCGCCTCAACGCGCGGAGCGGCGAACCCTTTTGGGATGCGGCTCGCACCGTGACGGTCTCGGCCGAGCTAGCGGGAAAGATCGACCTTTTCGCCGCGCGCGGCATGTTCGCGCATTTCAATCACGAAGCGCATGTCGAGGATGGCTGGGCCTTGTGCATGGCAGGACACGGAGTGGTGCCGCGCAGCTTCGACCCGCAGGCGTCGCTCGTCCAGGATCAGGCGCTGATGGCCGAGTTCCAGCGCCAGCTCCATGCGATCGCGGTGGAGGTGCGCGGCATGGAGACGCACGCGCAGGCACTGGCGCGCATCCGGAGCAGCGGGCGTTGAGCGCACGGCCGGTCCGCCGCATCGTCATCGTCGGCGGCGGCAGCGCGGGATGGATGACCGCCGCTGCGCTCGGCCGCGCACTGGCGGGGCAGAGCCACAGCCTCACGCTGGTCGAATCCGAGGCAATCGGCACGGTCGGCGTCGGCGAGGCGACGGTGCCGCCGATCCTCGACTTCAACCGCTATCTGCAGATCGAGCCTGGCGAGTTTCTCCGCGAGACCAGCGGCTCGATCAAGCTCGGCATCCAGTTCGACGGCTGGGGCGGCGCGGGCAACCGCTATTTCCACCCGTTCGGCTATTTCGGCGCCGAGATGTCGGGGATCCATTTCCATCATTTCTGGCTGCGCCATGTCGCGGCAGGCGGGGATCGCGATCACGCCGAGTATAATCTTGAGACGATGGCCGCCCGCGTCGGCCGGTTCGCACCGGCGACACGGACTGGGCTGGTCAACCATGCCGTCCATTTCGACGCCTCGCTCTACGCCCGCTTCCTGCGCGGCCGCGCCGAGGCATCGGGCGTCGTCCGGATCGAGGGCAAGGTCGCTCATGTCCGGCTCGATCCCGAGGATGGCTATATTGAAGCGCTGATTCTCGACGACGGGCGCAGCATCGAGGGCGACCTATTCGTCGATTGCTCGGGTTTCCGCGGGCTGCTGATCGAGGGTGCGCTCGAGACCGGCTATGAAAGCTGGAACCACTGGCTGCCGTGCGACAGCGCGGTGGCGATGCCTGCGGCGTCCGATGATGATCCGGCCCCCTTCACCCGCTCGACTGCGCGTGAAGCGGGCTGGCAATGGCGCATTCCGCTCCAGCATCGCGACGGCAACGGTTATGTCTATTCAAGCGCGCATCTCGACCACGACGAGGCGGCGCGGCTGCTCACCGGACGCTTGCCCGGCGCGGCGCTCGCTGAACCCAACCGGCTGCGCTTCACCGCAGGGCACCGGCGGAAGATCTGGAATCGCAACTGCGTCGCGATCGGATTGGCAGGCGGCTTTCTCGAGCCGCTCGAATCGACCTCGATCCACCTCATCCAGACGACGGTGATCCGCCTGCTCGCGTTGCTCCCGCGCGACGGGATCGATTCCAATGTGGTCGCGCGCTTCAACCGCGACGCGCTGCATGAATATGAAACGATCCGTGATTTCGTGATCGCGCATTATGCGCTCGCGGGCCGTGACGACACGCCATTCTGGCGCGATGTCGCTGCCGCAGGAATGCCCGATAGCCTCACCGAACGGATTGAGGCGTTCCGTGCCACCGGCAATATCCTGTTCGAGCCGGGCGACCTGTTCGGCCCGACCAACTGGTATTGCGTGCTGACCGGACAGGGCATGTGGCCGGTGAGCTGGCACCCGGTGGCGGACGGCCTGCCCGCCGCTGAACTCGCCGCACGCCTCGCGGCGCTCAAGGCGCGCGTGGCGGAGCAGCTCGCCGAGCTGCCGCCACATATCGAATTCCTGCGGCGCTTATCCGTTTAGTTCGGCGACGACGTCATAGGCATCGCCGCGATAGTAGCTCTGCGTGAACTCCGCGGTGCGCCCGTCGTGCAGGAAGCCGCGCCGCTCGATGAACAGTCCTGGCGCGCCCGGCTCGACGCCCAGCACTTCGGCCTGCTCCTCGGTGAAGGCGACCGCGCGCAGCCGCTGAAGCGCGCGCACCGGCAGGTGCCCCGCCGCTTCCAGCGCTTCGTAGAGCGAGGCGCCGACGGTCTCGACCGAGGGGAGGCAATAGGCCGGGATCGTCGCATATTCGAGCGCCATCGACGTATCGTCGGCATAGCGGATGCGGTGGAAGCGATAGACCAGGGAGCCGGGCGAAAGGCCCAGCGAAAGCGCTTCCTCCGGCGTCACCGCGCCGGCGGTCTTGCTCACCCATTTGCTGTGCGGCCGCCGCCCGCGCGACACCATGTCCTGCGAGAAGGAGGTGAGCTTGGAGAAGCTCTTCTCGACCCGCGGCCGCGTGACGAAGGTGCCGGCCCCGCGCCGCCGGGCGACGATGCCGTCGGCGACCAGCCCGTCGATCGCCTTGCGCACCGTGATGCGGGACACGTCGAACTCTTCGGCCAGGTCGCGCTCGGTGGGAATCGCCTCCTCGGCCTTGACGATCTTTGCCTCGATCGCGTCGCGCAGGATCTTCTGCAGCTGGAGGTAGAGCGGGGTCGGGTCTTCCTTCTGGAGCGGACCTGTACGTTCGATCAGCGACAAAGCTTGATGCTCCACCTTCACGGCTGCACCCGGCGATAATACCAGTGCGATGCCACCATGTGTTGCATTGGTATCGCAGCGTCAATCGTTAGCGCGCGCATCCCCAACCGAAAGTCCGCGATGGATGGCGCGGGTGAGCGCATGGTCGGGCGTATCCTGCGACAGCTCCCACACCATCACTCCGCCTGCCTTGAGCTTTGCCAGCCGCGCCTTGGCCTCGATCGTCGCCGGGCTGTTGTGAGTGATGTAGCGGCATCCGGCGCACGCGTTGCCGATCGCGTCGCCCTTTGTCGCCTCGGGATGGGCGGTGGCGAGGTCGCGATAGGACCAATTTGGTCTCTCGCCGCCGAAGCCATAGCCGTAGAAGGGGACGCCAAGCACCAGCCGCTCCGGCACGACCCCGCGCGCGAGCCACAGGTCGAGATCGCGCTGTGCCATCGCATAAGGCGAATGCTCCGCGCCGGACGGTCCCCAGCTCGGCCCGATCGCATCATAGGACATGACGTTGACCAGGTCGAAATAAGGGATCGACGCGACCGGGATCATCCCGCCTTCATAGGAGGCGGTGGCGCAGGTCAGCAGCATGCCGCGCGTCTTGAGTGCCACCGACAGTGCCTCGACGAACGGCACGTAATTGCCGGCCCGGTCGATTGCGGTGAGCAGTTCGCCCTCAAGGTCGATGTCGACGCCGTCGAGACCGAGCTGGTCGGCCAGCGCGATGAGCGCCGCGGCGGTTGCGGCACGCTTGTCCGGCGCGAGCAATGCCTTCCAGTCGCCCGAGCAGCCAGGGATGACGCCGCCGCCGACCGAGACCAGCACCTTTGCGCCGCCCGCCTGCAGCTTGGCCACGGTCGCGCGCAGGGGGGCGGCCTTCAGCGGCGCACCGAAGGCGCCGGCCATGCAGGTCATGCTGCCGTCGCGGACGAAGGCGCCCGCGGCATCGGGATTGGCGAAGGCCAGGTTGAAATGGGTGAAGCTCGGCAAATCGGTGCGCTCGATCGATAGCTCGAGTCCCCTGAAAGCAGCGAGATAGCCGACGATCACCGGCTTGCGCAGGGAGGCGTGGGCGGATGGTAGTACTAATATGAAACCAATTATCAGAGCGCACAGCCACAAGATCGGCGTGATCGGCTTCATTTCCCTGTTCCTCCTTCCAAAACCTTCGCTTGCGAAAGAGCGTTGACCCGTTGCGGCGGGCATGACAAATTGAATACAAATTGTCGAGCGGGAGGGAATGATGCAGAGTTCGGGCTGGGCGATGATCGCCGCCATGTTGGTCGCGGCGCCCGCTGCCGCCCGCCCGGAAACGCCCGCGCAGGTGGCGCTGAACACGCTGGCAGATACGCTCGGCTACCGCTTCGCGGTGATCGACAACCAGCCGCAATGCCCGGCGGGCCAGCAGGGCTGCTTCCTGTCGACGATCACGCTGACGCTTCCCCAGGCGCTGCCCGCGGGGCTGCCGCAAAAGGGGCTGTCGCTCTATTTCAGCTTCCCCACGCAGCTCCCGATGATCGAGAGCGACCTGTTCGATCATCAGCTGATCAACGGCGATCTGCAACGGCTGACGCTCAAGCCCGGCGCGGTGCTCAGGCCCGGCGCGACCCATGTCGTCAAGCTGTGGGGCACGGGCAAGTTCTTCTCCAAGGCGTTCCCGATGCCCAACGCCTATCTCGCCCTCGGCGGCCTCAAGGCGCGGACGATCGCAGCGACGCGGGCGAAGATCGATCCCGAGACCGGTCTCGAGATCCTGCCCTTCGTCGCGCCGATGACCGACGAGACGAAGCTCGCGACCAAGGGCGGCGCCGACAGGACCCGCTGGCTGACTGCGGAGCGTGCTTTCACGCTGCAGGCGGGGCGTGAAGCGCCCGCGGCATCGGGCGTAGTAATCCTGCCCAAACCGATGAAGGCAGTGCAGGGAAGCGGTGCGGTGGACCTGCGCGGCGGCATCGCGGTGGCGCTCGCGGGAGTCGAGCGCGATGCAATAGCGCCCGCGCTCGCCGTGCTGGCAGCGGCGGGCGCGAACGAGGGCGGCAGGCTCCCGCTGTCGGTGCGCGTCGATCCCGCAGCGAAGCTCGCGGGGGAGGGCTATGTGCTCGACGTCAAGCCGGCTGGCATTACCGTCACCGCGCGCGATTCGACCGGGGCGAGCCACGCGCTGCGCTCGCTCGCTCAACAGGCATGGTTTGAAGGCGGTTCGATGAAGCCGCTGCATGTCGAGGATGCGCCGCGCTATCCGTTCCGTGGGCTTCATCTCGATGTCGGGCGCAATTTCCACAGCCGCGACGAAATCCTGAAGCTGGTCGAGGCGATGGCCGCGTACAAGCTCAACAAGCTGCACCTCCACTTGGCCGAGGACGAAGGCTGGCGCATCGAGATCCCGGCGCTGCCCGAGCTCGCGCAGATTGGAAGCAAGCGCTGCCACGATCCCGAGGAGAATATTTGCCTGCTGCCCCAGCTTGGCGCCGGGCCCGACGGGACGAGCGCGGTCAACGGCTATCTCACCACCGCCGATTATGTGACGATCGTCAAGGCGGCAGCGGCGCGCGGGATCGAGGTGATCCCGTCGATCGACACGCCGGGCCATTCGCGCGCCGCAGTCACCGCGATGGAGGCGCGCTACCGCCGCCTCGCCGCCGCTGGCAAGCGGGCCGAGGCCGAAGCCTATCGCCTGATCGATCCGGCGGACCAGACGCAGTATCGCAGCATCCAGCATTACGACGACAACACGCTCAACGTCTGCCTGCCATCGACCTACCGCTTCATGGACACGGTGGTCGACGCGCTGGCGGCGATGCACCGCCAGGCCGGCGTGCCGCTCAAGACCTTCCACCTCGGCGCGGACGAGACCGCGGGCGCCTGGGCCAAGTCGCCGGCCTGCGCCGCGATGATCGCCGCGAATGGCGGCGACGCGACCAAGTTGACCTCGCGCTTCATCGAGAAGGTCACCGCGAACGTCGCCGCCAAGGGCATCCGCACCGGCGGGTGGAGCGACGGCATGGGCCATACCGATCCGGCGAAGATGCCCAAGGAGGTCCAGACCAACATCTGGGGCGTGCTCCACGGCGGCGCAGTCCGCGAGGCGCACGACCAGATGAACCGCGGCTGGCATGTCGTCCTGTCGATCCCCGATCTCGGCTATTTCGACATGCCCTATGCCCCGCACCCGGACGAAGGCGGCTATGACTGGGCATCGCGCGGGGTCGATCCCTATCAGGTGTTCGGTTTCATGCCCGACAACCTCCCCGCCAATGCCGCGACGATCCGCAACATCCTGGCACAGGAAAAGCCGATCGAGGATAAGCCGGTGCGCGACGCCGATCGCGGCATCGCGGGGCTGCAGGCGCAATTGTGGAGCGAGACGATCCGCACCGACGCCAATGTCGAGTACATGCTGTTCCCGCGCCTGCTCGCGCTGGCCGAACGCGCCTGGAGCCCTGCGCCCTGGACCCCGGCCTATCAGCCGGGGGTGAGCTATCAGTGGCAGGATGCGCGCGTCGATCAGGCGAAGCTCAGTGCCGGGTGGAAGGATTTCGCCGGGCGTGTCGCAGCGCAGTTCCCGATGCTCGACCGCGCCGGCATCGCCTATCGCGTCGCCCCACCGGGCGCGCGCATCGCGGGCGGCAAGCTCGAGGCGAACAGCGCTTTCCCCGGAACCGCGATCGAATACCGCACTGACGGCGGCAGCTGGACACGCTACGCCGGGCCGGTGGCGGTGACGGGCGCGGTCGATGTCCGCAGCCGCTCGGCCGACGGCAAGCGCGCCAGCCGCACGGTACGGGTCGAACCGGCGCGCTGAGGGCGCGCATGGAGGAGATCGAAGGCGAGGATCGCGCGAGTGTCGCCGCCGCCATCGCGGCGGCGGACCGGCCGGTTGCGATCCGCGGGCTCGCCGCGAGATGGCCCGCGGTGCGGGCAGCGCGCGAAGGCGACGAGGGGATCGCCGCCTATCTCTCGGCGCGCGACACCGGCCGGCCGCTGACCGTGATGGTCGCGCCGCCGCAGATCGAGGGCCGCTATTTCTACGACGAGGCGCTTCGCGGCCTCAATTTCGAGACCGAGAGGATGCCGATGCGCGGCCTGCTCGACCGGTTGCTCGCGCTGCGCGGGCAAATGCATGCGCCGAGCCTCTATGCCGGATCGACGCCGACGCGGGAGAGCGTCGCGCGCTTCGCGGCGGAGAACCCGCTCGCCATCGACACGCAGGGCGTCGATCCGCGCATCTGGGTCGGCAATGCCAGCCGCATTGCGCCGCATTACGACATGGCTGCGAACATCGCGGTGGTAGTGGCGGGCTGGCGGCGCTTCATCCTGTTCCCGCCCGGGCAGATCGCCAACCTCTATGTCGGCCCGGTCGAGCGCACCGTCGCCGGGCAGCCGACCAGCATGGTCGATCCCGACCATCCCGATCTCGAGCGCTTCCCTCGCTATGCCGAGGCGCAGCGGCACGCCCAGACGGTCGAACTCGAGTCCGGCGACGCGATCTACATCCCGCCGATGTGGTGGCATCATGTCCGCGCCACCGGCGATCTGAATGTGCTGGTCAACTACTGGTTCGGCCAGCCGGCGGATCGCTATCCGTTCGCTGCACTGATGCTCGCACTGCATTCGATCCGCGACCTACCCGACGCCGAGCGGCAGGCGTGGCGCGCATGGTTCGATCACTATGTGTTCGGCGAAGGCGCGCACGACGCCGCCGCGCATCTGCCGCCCCACGCGCGCGGCGTGCTCGGCCCGCCATCGCCCGCGCGCGACGCGATGATGACCAGCTATGTCGCGGGGACGATCCGCGGCGGGCGCTAGCGCCGCGGCCGTTTCGCGCGATAGTCGCCCGGCGTGATCCCGGCACGCTGCATCTTGTCGTAGAGCGTCTTGCGCGGCACCCGAAGCAGTGCGACCGCGCGGGTGACGCTGCCGCCCGCCGCCTGAAGCGCCTCGCGCACCAGCATCTCCTCATAGGCGCGCACCCGCTCGGCCAGCCCCCGTTCCGCCGCCGCCATTCCCGCCGGTCCGGCAAGGTCGAGCACCGCGCTGAACGCGAAGTTGCGCAACTCGCGAACATTGCCGGGCCAGTCATGCTCGATCAGGTGGCGGCGCACCGCATCGCTCATGCGGAACCCGCCCTGCCCGGTCTGCTCGGACGCTTCGCGCACGAACGACGCAAATAGCGGTGCGATATCGGCGCGGCGCTCCCGCAGCGGGGGAAGTGACAGCCGGACGACGTTCAGGCGGAAGAACAGGTCGCGGCGGAATTGCCCGGCATCGATCAGCGCCTCCAGCCCCGGTTTGACCGATGCGATCACGCGCAGGTCGAGCGGGATCGGCCGCGCCTCGCCGATCGGCAGCACCTCGCGCTCCTCGATCACGCGCAGCAGACGCGACTGAACGCCAAGCGGCATGCCGTCGATATCGTCGAGAAACAGCGAACCCTTGTCCGACGCCTCGATCCGTCCGGTGCGCGCGAAGCGGGCGCCCGGCACGGCATCCGCGGCATGGCCGAGCAGCTCGATCTCGGCATGCGCCTCGGGCAGCGCCGCGCAGTTGACCGCGACGAAGGGGCGGGCGCTGCGCGGCGATCCGCGGTGGAGCATCGCCGCGACCAGCTCCTTGCCGGTCCCGGTCTCACCCTCGATCAGCACGTCGATATCGGCGCGCGCGACCTGCGCGATTGTCTCGCGCAGGCGAACCATCGCCGGGCTGTCGCCGATCAGCGGGCTTTCGCTGCGCGCTGCCGCGTCGGCGCGCAGACGGCGGTTGTCGAGCACCAGCGCGCGGGCCGCCAGCGCCTTGCCCGCCGAGGCGGCGAGGTGCCCGGCGGCAAAGGGCTTGGCGAGGAAGTCGAACGCGCCTTCCTGCAGCGCGCGCACCGCCATCGCCACATCGCCATGGCCAGTGATGAGGATGACCGGAATCTCGGGATCGATGGCGCGGATGCGCTCGAAGAACTGGAGGCCATCCATCCCCGGCATGCGGATGTCGGTGATCACTGCGCCGGCGAAGCCGGGGTTGATCGCGCCGAGCGCCGCCTGCGCGCTGGCAAAGGGCTGGACGACGAGGCCTGCCAGCTCCAGCGTCTGGACATTCGCTTCGCGCAGCGTGTCGTCGTCATCGACGAAGAGGATCGCGGGCTCAGCCATGCGCCGCCTCGGGCAGCTCAAGGCGGAATGCGGCGCCGCCGAGCGGAGATTCGGCGAGGCTCAGCTCGCCCCCGAAATCGCGCGCGATGTTTCGCGCGATCGGCAGGCCGAGGCCGAGACCCTCGGCGCGGCCGGTGACGAAGGGCATGAACAGCTGATCGGCAAGCTCGGGCGCGACGCCGGGTCCGTTGTCGGCCACGGTGAGCGCGATCCGCGCTTCGGTGCAGGTGGTGGTGATACGGATGACAGGTTTTTCCTGTCCGGCGAGCGCGTCGAGCGCGTTCTGGATCAGGTTGATCAGGATCTGCTCCAGCCGCACGCGATCGGCTGTGACGTGCAGCCTCAAAGGACCCGTGCGCTCGAGCAACACGCCCTGCGCGCGCACCCGGTCGCCGATCAGCAGCAGGGTCGATTCGATCGCGGCATTGACATCGACCGGTCCGGTCTCCGGCGTGCGCCGCCGAGCGAAGTTGCGCAGTTCGGCCGTGATCGCGCCGATGCGCTGGGTGAGATCGACGATGCGCCCGAGATTCTCCTCCGCCTTGTCGCCATCGCCGCGGGCGAGAAATCCCTGGGCGTTTTCGGCGAAGCTGCGGATCGCGGCGACCGGCTGGTTGATCTCGTGCGCCACGCCCGCAGTGATCTGCCCGAGCGAGCCGAGCCGGTTGGCCTGCGCCAGCTCCTCGCGCGCGGCGCGGTAGCGCTGGTCGGCGCGCGCGCGCTCGGCGCTTTCGGCGACGAGCTGGGCATTGGCGTCGCGCAGCTCAGCGGTGCGCTCGGCCACCTGTCCTTCCAGCGCGCGCTGCGCCGCGATCTGGAGCAGGCGGCGCTCGCGCGCGCGCCACAGCAGCAGCAGAGCGCCGGCGATCACGATCAGCGCGCCGAGCGACGCCAGTCGGGCATTGGCATTGGCGCTGCGCATCGCCGGATCGAGCGGGTAGAGCACGCGCATCTGCGCCCCGGCGAGCGGCAGCCCGGTCGTGGCAAGGCGGCTTCCGGGCGTCTCACCGCCCATGCGCGCGGCGGCGCCGTCGATCGCCAGCGGCAGCGGAGCCAACGGTAGGCTGCCATATTGACGCGTTGCGCGGATCGCGGCGCGGTCGCGCGCGCCGAGCCGGCCGACCGTGCCGAAGCGCCAGCCGGGCTCGCTGGTGACGATCACCACGCCATGCGTGTCGGTGACCAGGGTCTCGCCCTGCTGGTGTGCCCAGGCGGCCTGCATGCCTTCGAACTCGATCTTGACCACGATCACGCCGAGCGGGCGCGCCGCGTCGCCGATCCGCCGCGCGAGATAGAGGCCGGGGCGGCCGCTCACCGTGCCGAGCGCGAAAAGCTCGGCATCGCCGTCGCGGATCGCGCCCTGGAAATAGGGGCGGAAGCCATAATCCTGCCCTACGAAGCTGGCGGGGAGGCGATAGTTGCTCGCGGCGATCGCGCGGCCCCGCGCAGTTAGCACATAGATCGCCGCGGCATCGGTGCGCTGCGCCATCAATGCGAGCCGGGCATTGATTCGCTCGACCAAAGCGGCGTCGCGCGTCTCCAGCATCGCTCGCACATCGGGATATTCGGCGAGCACCAGCGGCAGCAGCCGGAATTTCTGCAGCTCGCTGGCGAACAGGCCGGCGTTGTCGCGCGCCAGCTGCGCGGCGGCGCGGTCGGTGGCGGACACGGCCTGTTGCTGCGCGACGCGGAAGGCGAGGACGGCGACCAGGGCGAGCAGCACCGCGCCCGCCGCGGCCAGCAGCACGAGACTCCGCGTCGATCGAGTCACGCCTTTCATTTGTGCGGAATATCACACATTCTTGGATTTGCATGTGCGCATTTTCGCACAGGTTCGGCAGCGACGTTCGCTGGTAAAGTCATGTAAATCAATTGTTTGGCTCGATTCTTGGGTTTGTGCGGTGACGGAAGGATAACGGCACCGCCGCCGCACGCGGCCCAGAATCGACGCCGGCAAGGCGCGACGGGAGGATAGAATGGCGATCGCACTCGAATATTCGACGCAGCCGCAGGGGCGCGGTCACTGGCTTGGGCAGCTCTATGTCCAGGTGCTGATCGCGATCGCGCTCGGCGTCGGCATCGGCTTCTTCTGGCCGGTCGCGGGCGAGTCATTGAAGCCGCTCGGCGACGCCTTCATCAAGCTGGTCAAGATGATCATCGCCCCGGTGATCTTCCTGACGCTGGTCACCGGCATCGCCGGGATGACCGAGCTCAAGTCCGTCGGCCGCGTCGCGGGCAAGGCCTTCGCCTATTTCCTGTTCTTCTCGACCCTTGCGCTGATCGTCGGGCTGATCGTCGCCAACACGATTCAACCGGGCGCGGGGATGAACGTCGATCCCGCCAGCCTCGATACCGGCGCGGTCAAAGACTATGTCGCCAAAGCACACGACAGCTCGATCGTCACGTTCCTGATGGCGATCATCCCGACCACCTTGGTCTCGGCGCTCACTGGGGATTCGCTGCTCCAGGTGCTGCTGGTGTCGATCCTATTCGGCATCGCGCTGTCGATGGTGGGTGCGCCTGCCGCGCCGGTGCGCGACCTGCTCGAAAAGACCGGGCTGGTGGTGTTCAAGCTGGTTGGCATCCTGATGCGCGCGGCGCCGGTCGGCGCGTTCGGCGCGATGGCCTTCACCATCGGCAAGTACGGCATCGAATCGCTCGCCAATCTCGCCGGGCTGGTCGCGACCTTCTATCTGACCTCGGCGATCTTCGTCGTGGTGGTGCTCGGCATCGCCGCCAGGCTCGCCGGCTTCTCGATCTTCAAGCTGATCCGCTACCTCAAGGCCGAGCTGCTGCTGGTGCTCGGCACCTCCTCGTCCGAGAGCGCGCTGCCCAGCCTGATGGACAAGATGGAGCGCGCGGGCTGCCAGAAGTCGGTCGTCGGCCTGGTCGTGCCGACCGGCTATTCGTTCAACCTCGACGGCACCAACATCTACATGACGCTGGCCGCGCTGTTCATCGCGCAGGCGTGCAACGTCCACCTCACGCTCGGCGACCAGATCGCGCTGCTCGCGATCGCGATGATCTCGTCCAAGGGCGCTGCCGGCGTCACCGGCGCTGGCTTCATCACGCTCGCCGCGACGCTCTCGATCGTGCCCGACGTGCCGGTCGCGGGCATGGCGCTGATCCTCGGCATCGACCGCTTCATGTCCGAATGCCGCAGCCTCACCAACTTCATCGGCAACGCCGTCGCGACGGTCGTCGTCGCGCGCTGGGATAATGCGCTCGATCGCGAGGCGCTGGCCCGGGCGCTCGCAGGCCCCGTCCCCGAAGGACCGGTGCGCCCCGCGGTCGAGACCGATTCGGATTGAATCAGGACAAGGAAGAGCGGGCGAACGACCCGCCTTCCAGCAAGGGAGAGAAGAGCATGACCGACCGCAACAGGCTCTGTACGCTGGGCACCGGCACCGCGCTGATCGCGCTGGCGATCGCGCTGCCTGCATATGCGCAGGACGTGCCGGCGGCTGATCCCGCCGCGGAGGAGCCGGCGCCGGCCGAGGTCGTCGTGGTTGGCACCCAGATCAAGGGCAAGGACATCACCACCGCGCTGCCGGTGTCGGTGGTCGACCGCAACCAGATCGACGCGACCGGCGCGCTCTCGGGCGACGACCTGATCCGCTCGATCCCACAGGCGGGCGACGTCACCTTCAACGAGGCGAACAACCCGCAGACCAGCAACGCGGCGCGCGGCGACGTCAACTCGATCAACTTGCGCAACCTCGGCGTCGGCAACACGTTGGTGCTGCTCAACGGGCGCCGTCTCGTTTCGCACCCGACCAGCCAGGCCGGCGACGGCAACGTGCCGGTGCTCGGCTACAACTCCAACTCGCTGCCCGTCGCGGGGCTCGAGCGGCTGGAGATCCTGCGCGACGGCGCCTCGGCGATCTACGGCTCGGACGCGGTGGCGGGCGTCGTCAACACCGTCACGCGCAGCGACTATGACGGCGTCGAGGTCAATTTCCGCTATGGCTTTGCCGAGGGCACGCACCGCAAGGAGTTCGAAGGCACCGCGCTGGTCGGCCACAGCTTCGACGAGGGCCGCGGCAGTTTCTCGCTGTTCTTCAACTATGTGCGCCGCACCGCGCAGCTCGCCGAGGATCAGCCCTATACCGCGACCGACAATCTCATGTCCTATTTCGAGGACGATCCTGCCTATGCCGGCAACCTGACGGCGGACGGCCGCGCCACGCAGAGCCCATGGGCAAACCTCGCCGTGGTCGGCGGGCCCGGCACGATCCGGCGGAGCCCGGGCAACCAGGCGATGACCTCGTCCGCCGGGGCGTTCCACACCCAGTCGAGCGCCAATCCGGGCTGCGCGTTCACGGTCAACTCGAACGTCTGCTTCGGCACCGGCACCCGTGCCACCGGCACGACGCTGCGTAGCGAGCGGTTCGACACGCGCCCCGGCACCACCGTCACGCCCTCGTTCAACCGCTACAACGCCTTCTTCACCGGGCGATACGAGCTGAGCGACGTGGTCGAGCTCTATACCGAGCTCGGCTATTACCTCGCCGACACGCAGCGCATCCAGCCGCCGACGATCAACTTGAACGCCATCGTCATCCCCGCGAGCAACTATTGGAACCCGTTCGGCCCGGTCACCTTCGCCAACGGTCAGGCCAACCCCAACCGCATCCCCGGCCTCACCAACGTGCCCGCCGCCGGCCTGCCGGTACGTCTCACCACCTACCGCTTCGTCGATGCCGGCAACCAGGTGGTGGATGTCGAGAACTGGCAGTCGCGCTTCCTGCTCGGCGCGCGCGGCAAGCTCGGCAGCTTCGACTACGACACCGCCGTCCTCTATTCGGAGGCGCAGGCGCGCGACAGCTCGAACGCGATCGACATGACGGCGCTCCAGCGCAACCTCGCGCTATCCACCCCCGACGCCTACAACCCGTTCAGCGGCGGCTGCTCGGCGACGCCGTCGGTCGGCGACTGCTCGCCCGCGAGCCAGGCGACGATCGACTCATTCAGCTTCAACCTCGTCCGCAAGTCCAAGACCAGCCTGCTGCTCGGCGACTTCAAGCTCTCGAACGCCAGCCTGTTTGATCTGCCCGCCGGCGGGCTCGGCATTGCCATCGGCATCGAGGGGCGGCGCGAGACGCAGGAGGATATCCGCGACCCGCGCCTCAACGGCACGATCACCTTCACCGACATAGTGACCGGCGAGACCAACCTCTCCAACGTTGCCGCGGTCAGCCCGACGCCATCGACGCGCGGCCGCCGCAGCGTGTTTTCGGCCTTCGCCGAACTCGCCGTGCCGGTCGTCTCGCCCGAGATGAACATTCCGCTGATCCACCGGCTCGACCTGCAGCTCGCCGGACGGTTCGAGAACTATTCGGACTTCGGATCGGTCGCCAAGCCCAAGATCGCGGGCGCATGGGACATCGTCGACGGCCTGCGCCTGCGCGGCTCGTGGTCGCAGGGCTTCCGCGCCCCGAACCTCGAGCAGACCAAGACCGTCGCCTATTCGCGCCTCGGCTCGAACGAGGATTATTATCGCTGCGCGGTCGATCTGCGGCGCCCGGTCAACCCGATCCCCAACATGGGCCAGTGCGCACGCAGCAGCAGCTATTCGATCTTCATCAGCGGCAATCCCGACCTCAAGCCTGAGGAAAGCACCAACTGGACCGTCGGCACGGTGATCGAGCCCAGGTTCATCCCCTCCGAATATGGCCGGCTGACGCTCACCGCCGATTTCTGGTCGATCCAGCAGACCGGCATCGTCGGCCAGTTCGGCCCGCGCAACGCGCTGGTGCTCGACTATCTCCTGCGGCTGCAGGGATCGAGCAACCCGAACGTGGTCCGCGCCGCGCCCAATGCCGACGACGTCGCCTTCTTCCAGGGCAGCGGCCTCGCCCCGGTCGGTGCGGTGACGCGGATCAACGATCAGTTCACCAACCTGCTGCCGCAGACCGTGCAGGGCATCGACCTTGCCGTGCTCTACAATGTCCGCACCGGCATCGGCCGGTTCGACGTCGCGATCAACGCCGCGAGGCTCACCAAATTCTCGCGCGACACGCCGCCGGCAGTGCAGGCGCTGTTCGATGCGCGCGAAGCCGGCGCGATCGATCCGGCGACCCCGCTCACCGACGCCAGCGACCTGCTCGAGGAGCGCGGCCGGCCCAAATGGCGTGTCACCGGATCGCTCACCTGGAGCCACAAGGGCTTTCAGATCGGCGCGTTCGGCAACTATATCGGCAAGGTCTACGACACCAACTTCCTCGACGCGCAGGGCAATCCCTATCCGGTCGAGGGCAAGGCATTCTTCAACCTCTACGGCCAGTACCGTATCCGCAAGGGGCCGCTCGCCGACACGCGCTTCCGCATCGGCGCGCGCAACATCTTCGACACCCGGCCGCCGATCACCGCCGACGGCTATCTCGGCTCGCTCTACGTGCCCTATGGCCGCTACATCTACGCCTCGATCGGCAAGAAGTTCTGAGGGAAATGATGCGCTGGCTCGCCGCTATGCTCCTGCTCATCGTCGCGGTTCCGGCTGCGGCACAGGGCGGGGAGGTGATCAACCTCTGGTCCGGCGCGATGCCGGGCGGCGGCAAGCCCCCCGGGCCGGAGAAGGTCGGCAGCGGGGGATCGGCGACCGGGTCGGTCTCCAACGTCACCGTGCCGCGCATGGTCGTGGTGCGGCCGAAGAACCCCAATGGCGCGGCGGTGCTGGTGATCGGCGGGGGCGGCTATTTCCGCATCCAGATCGGCAGCGCGGCGATGCCGGCTGCGCAGTGGCTCGCCGAGCGCGGCGTCACCACCTTCGTCCTCTACTACCGCCTGCCCGGTGACGGCTGGAATGCCGATGCGCCGTTCCAGGACGGCGCGCGAGCGATGCGCATGTTACGGGCAAACGCCGCGAAGCTGGGGATCGACCCCAAGCGGATCGGCGTGCTCGGCTTTTCGGCCGGCGGGCATCTTGCTGGCGCGTTGGCGACGCGTGGCGCGGACAGTTTCTATCCTGCGGCCGATGCGGTCGATCAGGTGAGCGCGGTGCCGGACTTTGCCGCGCTGATCTATCCGGTCGTGTCGATGCGCGCGCCGATCGACACCACGCGCACCTTCCGCCAGCTGAAGGGGCTGCCCGATTTCCGCGACGCCTTCTCGATCGAAGCCCATGTGAGCGCGGCGACCCCGCCGATCTTCCTTGCCCATGCCGCGGACGATCCGATCGCCGCGCCCGAGCACAGCCTGCGCCTTCATGCCGCGATGCTGGCGGCGAGGCGCCCGGTCGAGCTGCATCTGTTTGAGAAGGGCGGGCACAGCTTCGGCCTGGGCAAGCGCGGGACGGACACCACTGCATGGCCGCGGCTGTTCCTCGCCTGGATGCGCGGGCATGGCTGGGTGCCGCCGCGCACGGACGAGAATTAGCTCGTCGCCCCTTCGGCCTTCAGCTTCTCGTAGCGCTTGACCGATTTCACCATGTGCTGGCGCGCCGCGCGCCGCGCGGCATTGGCGTCGCCGGCTTCGATCGCGGCATAGATCGCCTCATGGTCGCGGTTGATGATGCGCGCGTAGCGCTGATGCTTCCGCGGCTCGCTCCCTTGCAGATAGAGCTTGCGCGACGGCACCAGCCGCACGCCGAGGAACTCGGTGAAGCGCAGGAAGTAATCATTGCCGGTCGCACGCGCGATCGCGGCGTGGAAGGCGGCATCGGCGGAGACCGATCTGTCGACATCGGTGCTCGAATCCATAGCCGCCAGCGCCTTGCGGATCTCGGCCAGATCGGCCTCGGTACGGCGCTCGGCCGCGAGTGCGGCCATCTCCATCTCGAACCCCATGCGCATCTCGAGCAGGCGCAGCACGTCATCGATCTCGCTGACCTCTTCGGGGGTCACCTGAAAGGCGCGATATTGCGCGCCTTCCGCAACATAGGCGCCCGATCCGCGCCGCGAGATCAGCAGCCCGCGCGCGGCGAGCCGCGAATAGGCTTCGCGCACCACCGTCCGGCTGACCCCGAAGGTCTCGGTGATCGCCTTCTCGGTCGGGAAGCGCGATCCCGGGGGCATCTCCCCCCGCTCGATCTGTTGTTCGAATCGCTGGACCAGATCATCGGCCAGCGACGCTGCCTTGGTCGCCATGATGCGAGCGTTACCATTGCCAGCGCGGCGTTGGCTAGGGTGCGAAATTGGGCCGCTGTCCATCGACATGGGCTTGCCACGCCTCGCGCGTGGCGAAATCCGGGCCGCGATCCCAGGCCGCGCCGGCGTGATAGACGAACGGCCTGCCCGGCGTGGCGCGCACGAGGATCAGATAATTGTCGGCATCCTCGGCAAAGCCGGCAAAGGCGCGCGGATCGACCATCACCGCGGCTGCCATCGTGCCCTTGGCCGGGTCGGTCGGACCCCACCAGCTCATCCGCGCGCGCACTTCGTCCTTGACGATCTTGCCGAGCGGCGCACCGGCGATCGGGCGCTTGGAGATGCCGATGCCGACGATCAGCTCGCCCGCCCGGTTCGAGTCGAGCGTCGATACCATCCGCGTGAAATGGGTGCCCGCGGGCAGGACAAACCGGCGCGTCTCGGAAACGGTGCGCGCTACATCGACCGGCCACGCCTCATAATCGACGGTAAAGTCCGCCACCTGCGGCCCGGACTGCGCGATCCGCGGCCGGACATAGTTGCGCGACGTCCATAACTTGTTGTCGTGCCAGATGCCCAGGCCGCCGACGCCGCGCCCGGTGCCGACATTGTAGAAGTCCAGCCCTTCGCCATGATCGGCATGCTGGTCCCCTGTGCGCAGCTGCCGGTCCATGTACGGCCAACGCACGCGCTTGCCCCAGGCATCGACGCCCGAGGACGAGGGCGGCTCGGCCCCTTCCAGCGCGCGGCTGTAGATGCGGAAAGCGATCCGGTCATTCTCCCACAAGAGGTCGCCATAACGATAGTCGGCGATCGTCACCGCGGCGCGCGCCTGCTTCTCCGCGTCGGTCGCGGGACGCAGCGGCGTGTGATCCTGCGCAGACGCGGCGCTCGCGGCGAGTGCGAGAAGGAGAGGCGCCGGCCGCATTACCAGCTCCACATCGTCCCGTCCTCGAGCCGGTTCACCGGCAGGTAGGCGCGGTCATAGGGGAAGGTCTGCGCGAGCGCCTCGTCGATCTCGACGCCCAGGCCCGGCGCGTCGCCGGGGTGCAGCATGCCCTCGGCGAAGCGATAGCCATGCGGGAACACGGCATCGGTCTCGGGCGTGTGCCGCATATATTCCTGGATGCCGAAATTCGGGATGGCGAGGCCAAGGTGCAGCGCTGCGGCCATCGTCACCGGCGACAGGTCGGTCGCGCCATGGCAGCCCGTGCGCACCTGGTATAGATCGGCCAGCCCCGCGATCTGGCGCAGATGCGTGATGCCGCCCGCATGCAGTACGGTCGCGCGGATATAGTCGATCAGCCGGTTCTCGATTAGCGCCTTGCAGTCCCATACCGAGCTGAAGATCTCGCCTACCGCGAGCGGTGTGGTGGTATGCTGGCGGATCAGGCGGAACGACTCCTGATCTTCCGCCGGGGTGGCGTCCTCGAGCCAGAAGGGGCGGTAGGGCTCCAGGTCCTTGCCCAACCGCCCGGCCTCGATCGGGGTCAGGCGGTGGTGGATGTCGTGCAGCAGGTGCACGTCCCAGCCCAGCGCCTCGCGCGCCGCCTTGAACAGCTCGGGCACCACGCGCAGGTATTTGGACGTCGACCAGACATTCTCGGTCGGCAGCGCCGCGTCGGCCGGCTCGTAGAAATATTTGTCCTTCGACACGCCATAGGTTGATGCCATGCCCGGCACGCCGCATTGCAGTCGGATCGCCTTGTAACCCTGTGCCTGATAGTCGAGCGCAGCCTGGATCGTATCCTCGATCGAGCTACCATTGGCATGGCCATAGACCATGCATCCTTCGCGGGAGGCACCACCGAGCAGCTGGTAGACCGGCAGTCCCGCGAGCTTGCCCTTGATGTCCCACAGCGCCATGTCGACCGCAGCGATCGCAGTCATCGTCACAGGGCCGCGGCGCCAATAGGCACCCTTGTACAGATACTGCCAGATATCCTCGATGCGATGCGCGTCCCGCCCGATCAGGCAGGGGGCGACATGCTCCGAGAGATAGCTCGCCACTGCCAGCTCGCGCCCGTTGAGCGTCGCATCGCCGATGCCCGTCGTGCCGTCGTCGCACTCGAGCTTCAACGTCACGAAATTGCGGCCGGGGCAGGCCACGATCACCCGGGCTGACACGATCTTCGGCATTCAATCCCCTTTTGTCTTGACGGAGAGTTGTGTGACAACCTTATTGACAGAATCGCGAGAAAAGGAAAGAGTTTGTCACCGGTGTCAAGCAAAATAGTACGACAAATAGAGTGGGAGGCGGGAGTGGGCAGAGCTGGATTTATCCCTTTAAGCGCGGGCGCGACATCATGTCTTTGATCCTGCTCGCCTTTGCAGCGGCGCCCGCCGCCCTCGCCGACGTGCAGCCGGTAATGCCGCAGCCCGCGGCAATCCTCGCCGAGACCCGCCGCGTCGCCAACTGGCAGCTCGCCAACCGCACCAACTGGGCGATGATGCCCGCAGCGCGGCCCAGCGTGCGCAACCCGCGCGACTGGCAACAGGCGGCATTCTGGATCGCGCTGACCGATCTTGCTCAGCGCGACCGCCGCTACGGTAAGCCGCTGCTCGATCTCGGCAGCGAGCTGGGCTGGAAGCTCGGCGACAAGCCCTTCCACGCCGACGACCAGCTGATCGCGCAGGCGTGGATCTGGGCGGCGCGCAACGGTGCGGGCAAGACGGCGCTGGCGCCGGCCATCGCCTATTTCGACAATGTCCTCGCCAATCGCCGGACGGGCAGCCTTGAATTCATTCCCGTCGCGCCCGGCCGCAACAGCTCGGACTGCACAGATCGCTGGTGCTGGTGTGATGCATTGTTCATGGCGCCACCCACGCTGCTTCAGCTTTCAAAGGTCACCGGCAACCGGCACTATGCCGATTTCGCGCACGCGGAGTTCAAGGCGACCACCGACTATCTCTACGATGCGCGGGAGGGGTTGTACTTCCGCGACAGCCGCTTCTTCGACGTGCGCGACGCCAAGGGGCGCAAGCAGTTCTGGAGCCGCGGCAATGGCTGGGTGATGGGCGGCCTCGTCCGGATGCTGCAGGTGATGGACCGCAAGGATCCCAGGCGGCCCTATTACGAGAAGCTGTTCCGCGACATGTCGGCGCGGCTGCTGACGCTGCAAAAGGCCGACGGCTACTGGCCGGCCTCGCTGCTCGATGACGATCCCGGCACCCCGCCCGAAACCAGCGGCACCGCCTTCTTCACCTATGCCTTTGCCTGGGGCGTCGATGCCGGGCTGCTCGATCGCGGCGCCTATCAGCCCGCGGCGATCAGGGGCTGGAACGCAGTGGTCCGCGCGGTGCAGCCCGACGGCATGCTCGGCTGGGTGCAGCAGGTCGGCGACCGGCCCGACAGTGTCTCCGCCAGCGAGACGCAATTCTATGGCGCCGGCGCGTTCGTGCTTGCCGGCACCGCGATGTACGATCTGGCGCGCAAGGCGAAGCGCTGATGCGAAGGCTGGTTTGCGTACCCCTTGCCGCGGCATTGCTTGCGGGCAATGCGGCTCCCGCCGATCGCCGGGCAGGCAAGCCGCACGGCCCGGTCTATGCCGCAGACGTCGCGCCGATGGACCAGACCGTCCGCACCCGGCTGATGCCACAGGTCGAGACGCTGCTCGAGCAGTTGCTGCGCGAGAAGCGCGGCATGCGCCTTGGCGGTGTCGCGGTGTTCGAGAGCGGCGACAAGTTCCTGCCCGGCAAGATCGCCGCGGCGATGGCCTATCGCATCACCGCGCTCGACCCGAACGATCCGCGGCTCGCCCAGCGGCTGCGCGACTTTGCCGACATTGCCGATCTGACGCTCGCTGATCCCAACGACAGCTGGGGCATCTATTATTATGTCTCGGCGCTGCACGATCTCAACGAACGCGGCCTGCTCGACCGCGCGCTGCGCCCGGCGACGCTGGCGCGGCTCAAGCAGCAGCTCGACTGGCGCCGCTTCGTCCGCCCCGATCTCACGCTGATCGATCTGCCCAACAACTATTATGGTGTCGCCTTCTCGATCGCCCGGCTCCGCCACCTGATGGGATGGGAGGAGGCGTCGGGTGCCGGCCAGTTGCTCGCGCGCACGCTCGATCACTACCGCAGATATTCGGGCGAATATGGCTTTGCCGACGAGACTGAGGGCAAGGGCCGGTTCGACCGCTATTCGGTCCTGCTGATCGGCGAGATCGCGCATCGCCTGATCGAGACCGGCATGACCCCCTCGGCCGAGGTCAGGGGCTGGCTGCGCAAGTCGGTCGATCTGCTGCTCCCGCGCTTCAACCTGACGGGGGAAGGCTTCGAATATGGCCGCAGCATCGGCGCCTATGGCGAGACTGCGTTCGTCGAGGTGCTGACCGCCGCGGCATTGCTCAAGGTTCTGACGCCGCAGGAGGAGCGCATGGCTTATGCCTTTTCCAGCCGGATCAGCGCGCGCTATATGGACTTCTGGGTCGATCCGAAGACCGGATCAGTCGACTTGTGGGGGCAGGGGCGGCGCACCGATGCCTATCGCGGCATCCATCGCATCTTCGGCGAGAATCTGAGCCTGGCGCGCCAGCATATCTACACCAACGCGATCTGGAACCGGCTCGGCTATGCCGGACAGGCGCCTGATCGCGGCTACGTCAAATGGCTCGAGACGCTGCCGCGCTCGACCGTCACCTGGTTCGCGCGCGGCGAGCATGACCGTGCGCTGGTGACGGTGCGGGATCGGGGCAGGCTGATCGGCCTTCCGATCATCAACGGGGCGGAGGGGCAGCATATGCACAACCCCTATTTCCCGGTGCCGTTTTCGCCCGGCATGCTTTCGGGGTCAGCCGACGCCACCTATCCGTACCTCGTTCCGCGCATCACGCTGGCGGACGGCGCGGTGCTGATGCCCCTCGCCTTCTTCAAGGACGTGCGCGTCACCCGGCGCGGCGCGGTGACCGAGGTACGCTGGCGTCAGGAAGCGCTCGACCTGATGGGCGAGAACGATGCGCGGCGCGACCCGCGCGCGAGCATCGAGACGCGCTATACGCTCGCGCCCGGCCAGATCACCCGCAGCGACCGGCTGCGCCTCGCCCCCGGCATGCGTGCGGCGAAGATCGATCTCGAATTTGCGAGTTTCTCGGGCGCACCCTCGGCGAAGGCGGGGAAAGTGGCGTTCGGAACCGGTGCTGTCCGCAGTTTCGCCACGCGCGGCTATGATGGTTGCACCGTCGAAAAAGCCGAAAAGCCCGAATATCGTGCGCCGATCGGCGCATTTGCGAGTGTCGTGCGGTGCACGCGATCTGCCCCCATCGCGCAAAGCGGTGCCATAGCGCTAACATGGGATTTGTCTTACAACCAATGATCTTGGCGGGTTGACTCTCCCGGGCGAAGTTGTAGGACACATTTCTATGACACCGGTATCAAGCCGGGTCTTGGGAGGATTAGGATGAAGTCTCGATCGATGATGGTTCGCGGTTCCCTGCTCGCTTCGGCGGCGCTCGCGGCAATGGCGCCGGCGTTCGCGCAGGATGCGCCGCCGCCAGCCGCTTCGCCTGCATCCGGCGCCGCGGGTGAGGAAGAGATCATCGTCACCGGCGCGCGCGCGACTCAGCGCACCTCGATCGAGTTCAAGCGCAGCGCCGACGTCGTGGTCGACGGTCTGGTCAGCGACGAGATCGGCGCGACCCCCGACAACAGCGTCGGCGACACGCTGGAACGGATCACCGGCGTGTCGGCCGATCGCTTCAAGGGCAATGCCAACGAGCTGTCCGTTCGCGGCCTTGGCCCGACGCTCAGCTTCTCGACCTTCAACGGGCGTGAGGTCTCGACGGCAGGTCCCGACCGCTCGGTCGCGTTCCAGCAATTCCCTTCGGAGCTGGTCAACGGCGTGCTGGTCTACAAGTCGCAACGCGCCGATTTCCTGGAAGGCGGGGTCGGCGGCGTGATCGAGCTCAAGTCGATGAAGCCGCTCGACTATGGCAAACGGCGCATCCAGTTCGAGTTGCGCGGCGATTTCCAGCCCAAGGACGACGATGTATATCAGCATGACGGCCTCGGCTATCGCGCGAACATTTCCTACACTGACGTCTATTCGACGGGGCTTGGCGATGTCGGGGTCACGATCGGCTATCAGCGCCAGGACACGACCACGCCCGAAGACTATTACAACACCAACTCGACCTTCCAGGCGTGCAACACGATCGCCAACAATCCGTCGTTGACGACCGGCTCGGCCGCGGCGCTGGTCGCGGCCGGCGCGGGCGCCAACTGCACCGTCGCGACCGGGCCGCGCTCGATCCCGCCCTCGGCCAACGCGACGCCGGTGCTGGTCGGGGAGACGCGTGGCGACGTCTATTTCGCCAACAGCTCGCGCAGCTTCCGCACGCAGAAGACGTCGGAGGTGCGCGACGGCATCATCGGTGCGGTCCAGTGGCGGCCGCATCCCGATTTCGAGGTCGCGCTCGACGGGCAATATTCGAACCGCGCCAGCCTGGAGGATCGCAACGTCCTGCAGATCACCGAAGGCCTTCGCGGCGTCCAGCCGCTGGTGATCGGCAACGGCAGCAATGGCTATTCGCGTGGCGCGCTGATGAGCTACCGCGGCAACTCGAATCTCGAGAACCAGCTCGAGAAGCGCCAGCGTAACGAGGAGTATCTGGGCGGCGGCATTAGCCTGATCTGGTCGCCCGAACGCTGGAACATCGCGTTCGACGGCTCCTATTCGCGCAGCCACCGCACCGAGACGCAGAAGCAGACCCGCATGCGCTCGACCACGCGCGTGCCCTATACGCTGACCTACAACGGCGACGATGTCGTGCCGACGGTCGATTTCGGCAGTTTCGACATCACCAACCACGCCAACTTCCTCGCCCTTGGCAACACCGCGGTCTATGCGCGCAACCGCTTCGTCACCGATCGTGAGGATGTGATCTGGGCAGGCAGGCTCGACATCGCCCGTGAGTTCGACGGGTTCATCAACGCGGTGAAGTTCGGCGGCCGCTACTCGAACCACCACCGCACCAACGACAATGCGCGCAATACCGACCTCAACACCATTCCCGGCAGCGCTGCTCAGGTCGCCGCCCTGATCACGCAGGCCAACCAGCAGTGTCGCGTGCCGTTCACCACCAGCTCCTACATGCAGGGCATGGGCACCAACGTCACGCGCTGGGCGACGTTCGACAATGACTGCCTGTTCCGCACCTTCACCGGCAGCGACGACGCGCTTCCCTATCCCGTCGACGGCCGCGACCCCAGCGACATCGACGTCCGCGAGAAGATCTGGGCGGCCTATGCGATGGCGAATTTTCGCTCGGATTCCGGTGCGGTGCCGTTCAGCGGCAATGTCGGCCTGCGCTGGGTGAAGACCGACATCAGCTCGGTCGGCTATCGCCAGGGCTATCGTCTGACGATCAACTCGGGCAACGACACCTATGATATCGCGGTGGACCCGACCCAGCCGCTTTCCGTGCTTTCCGCCAGAGGCAGCTATGACTATCTGTTGCCCAGCGCGAACATCGCGTTCGATCTGTCGCAGCAGCTCAAGCTCCGGCTTGCCGCCTATCGCGCGATCGCGCGGTCGGGCATCGAGAGCTTCGGCGCGGGGATCAGCCTGACCCCGACGGTCGCGGCGAGTGGCATCGACAACATCATCTTCAACGCGACCACCGGCAATCCGGACCTGAAGCCGCTGCGTTCGTGGAACGCCGATGCCAGTCTCGAGCTCTATGCCTCGAAGGACACGATGCTGTCGGTCGCCGGCTATTACAAATGGGTCACCGGCACCGTGATCGGCCGCTCCGAGCCGAAGCCCACCGACATCACCGTCACCACGATCCGCGACGGGGGCACGCCGACGACGCAGACCTTCACGATCAGCCCCGTCGCGCCATCCAACGATACCGAGACCCGCCACCTCTACGGCGTCGAGGCGACGTTCAGCCATGTGCTGACCTGGCTGCCCGATCCGCTCGACGGCTTCGGCATCCAGGGGTCGGTCAACCGCGCCTTCGCGAATTTCCAATATCCCGATACGTCGCCGATCGCCGCCTATATCGATCCGGCGAACCTGATCGGCCTGTCCAAATGGACGGCGAGCGGATCGGTGTGGTTCGAGAAATGGGGCCTCTCGCTGCGCGCCAACCTCCGCTACCGTTCGGACTATTACAAGCCGAACGGCGGCACCAACCGCGAGATCCGCGACGGCACCTATCTCAACCTGTCGGCGCAATATGACCTGACGAAGAACGTCCAGCTCAAGCTCCAGGCGCTCAACGTCACCGGCACGCCCGACGTGATGTACAAGGGCGGCTTCGACAGCATCACTGAAGTCTCCAACAGCGGAACCCAGTATTTTGCCGGATTCCGGGTGCGCCTGTGATTGCCCCGAACCTAGGCTGGACCATCCCTCTCTCGGTCTTCGCCGTCACCGCCGCCGTGGATTTCGCATCCGCGGCGGCGGCTTTGTCTTCCGCCGGGCAGGCTGCGGTCTGTCAGGGAAGCGAGGGTTACGCCGCGTCGTTCGGCGGCCGCCGCACCTTCACGCTGCGCCCCGCCGAGCTCGAGTCGATCAAGGCGTCGCTGGCGAGCGATCCTGCCATCGCACCGGCTTATCGCGCCCTGCTCGCCCGGGCGGATCAGGCACTCGCGCGCAAGCCCCGCTCGGTACTCGACAAGCGCACCATCCCGCTGTCGGGCGATCGCCGCGACTATGTGAGCCTCGCGCCCTATTGGTGGCCCGATCCCGCCAACCCCAGGGGACCCTATGTCCGCCGCGACGGGCAGGTGAATCCGGAGCGCGAGACCAACCGCTTCGATCGCGGCGCGCTCGGTCGCATGATCAGCGATACCGACACGCTCGGGCTGGCTTATTACTACAGCGGCGACCGCAACTACGCCGAGAAGGCGGCAGCCCTGGTGCGGGCGTGGTTCCTCGATCCCGCCACGGGGATGAACCCCAACATGAACTATGCCCAGGCGGTGCCGGGGCGCGAGAACGGCCGGGCAGAGGGCGTGCTCGACACCAGCGGCCTCATCGCGGTGATCGATGCGGTCGGGCTGATCGGGCCTTCGGGCGCGCTTTCGGCGGACGAGATCAAGGCGCTGGAGGCCTGGTTCTCGCGCTATGTCGACTGGATGCGCACCAGCCCCAACGGCAAGGCCGAGGCGGCCGCGCGCAACAATCACGGCATCTGGTACGATGCCCAGATCGCGCGCTTCGCCTTGTTCGCGCGCCGCGACGATATCGCGCGGCGCACGGTTGCGGCATTCCCCAGGGTGCGCATCGAACGTCAGATCGATCCCTCCGGTGCGCTTCCGCACGAGCTGACCCGCACGCGCAGTTTCCACTATTCGATCTACGCGCTCGACGCTGCCTATCATGTCGCGGACAGTGCGGCATGCCTGGGGAGCGATCTCTATGCCGCCGGCATGCAGGGCCGATCCCTGCGCAAGGCGACCGCCTATGTCGCCGCCTATCGCGGGCGGCAAGGCGATTGGCCGTACAAGGAAATGAAATGGCCGACTGAGGCGCTCGACGCGTTGCTGACCCGCGCCGATGCCGCCTGGGGTCCGGGCGCCTATCCGCGGCTTGCGGCCGGGGAGATGGTGCTGCGATACCGGCCCGCACCATGATCTCGCGCCGCGCTCTGCTCGCTGCGCCGCTGTTGGCGCTTCCTGCGGCTGCGGCACGCGCGCCCGCCTTCGACCTGCGCGCGATCGAGCGTCGCCGCGTCGCAGTGCAGGCGGGCGCGCTGCTTGCCGAGCAGCCGCGCACCATCGCAGCGATTCCCGCGCCGCGCAGTCCCGCCGGGCGCCACGACTATTATTCGGAGGGCGATTACTGGTGGCCTGATCCCGCCAACCCCGGCGGACCCTATGTGCGCCGCGACGGTCGCTCGAACCCCGAGAAGTTTGAGGGGCATCGCGATGCGCTGATCCGCTTCGGGCGCGTCGTGCCCGCACTGGCCACGGCGTGGGACCTGACCGGCGAGGCGCGCTATGCCGCCGCCGCGATCCGGCACCTGCGCGCCTGGTTCATCGACCCGCCGACGCGGATGAACCCCAATCTTCAGCACGCGCAGGCGATTATCAGGGTCAACACCGGCCGCGCGATCGGCGTGATCGACACGCTCCAGATCGTCGAGGTCGCGCGCGCCGTCAGCCTGTTCGCGCGGCGCAACGCGCCCGGCTATGCCGCGATCCGCGCAGCGGTGGAGCGCTGGTTCGCGCGCTACCTCGACTGGCTCACGACTTCGTCCTTCGGGATCGAGGAGCGTGATCAGGCCAACAATCATGGCACCTGCTGGCTGTTGCAGGCTGCGGCGTTCGCATCGGTCGTCAACCGCGTCGATGTGCTCGCAGCGGCGCGCGAACGGCTGAAGACGGTCATCATTCCGGCCCAGATCGCGCCGGACGGGCGCCAGCCGCTCGAGCTCGCGCGGACCAAGCCTTATGCCTATTCCTTGTTCAACCTCGACGTGCTCGCCGCATCGGCATGGCTGTTGTCGGAGGGGAAGGGCGAGCTGATCGGTTGGCGCACGAGCGACGGCCGCTCGATCGGGCAGGGAATCGCGTTCATGGCGCCGTACATCGCCGACAAGGGCAAATGGCCGTTCGCCAGGGACATCGAATATTTCGAAGGCTTCCCGGTGCGCCACCCGGCATTGCTGTTCGGCGCCCGCGCACTGGCCCGTCCCGACTGGCTGCGCATCTGGAGCGGCCTTGACCCCGATCCGGCGATCGGCGAGGTGATCCGCAATTTCCCGGTCCGCCAGCCCTTGCTGTGGCTGGACTGAGGCTCAGCCCAGCGCGCGGATGAACGCCGCGGCGCGTTCGCCGACTTCCGCTGCTGTGAAGCCCGGCTTGTAGAGCGCCGAGCCAAGCCCGAAGCCCGGTGCCCCGGCATCGCGCCAGGGCTGCATCGTGTCGGGCGCGATGCCGCCGACGGGGAGCACGCGGATCGCAGGGGGCAGCACCGCGCGCATCGCCTTGAGCACCGCAGGGGAGGCGGCTTCGGCGGGGAACAGCTTCAGCGCCGTCGCGCCGGCATCCAGCGCGGCGAACGCCTCGGTCGGCGTGGCGATGCCGGGCAGCGAGACGAGGCCGCGCGTCGCGCTCGCCGCGATGACGGCGGGATTGGCGTTGGGGGAGATGATCAGCGTGCCGCCCGCATCCGCGACCGCGGCGACATCCGCCTCGCGCAATACGGTGCCCGCGCCCACAATCGCGCGGTCGCCGACCCGCTTTGCCAGCCGGGCGATGCTGTCGAGCGGGTCGGGGGAGTTCAGCGGCACCTCGATCAGCGTGAAGCCCGCATCGACCAGCGCCTCGCCGATCGCCTCCACCTCATCGGGCCTCACCCCGCGCAGGATCGCGATCAGCGGGCATCGGGCAAAGGCGGCGTCGAAGGCGGCGTGGCTCATGGGATTGCGTCTCCGATTGCGAGGATGCCGGCCACAAAGGCGGCGTGGCTGTCGATCAGGGCGGCCGATCGGCCATGGGCCTCGATCGCGGTGATGTAGAGATTGCCGAGCTCGGGGCCGGAGAGGATGAGCACTTCGGCATCCGGCATCTCGTCGAGCCGGACGGCGACGTCGCTGCCGATCAGCAGCCCGCTGGCATAGGCGGCGGCATCGGCGTCGTCGCGCGTGCCCAGCATCTTGGCCGCGCGGATCCCGAACAGCGACGCGGCAAGGTCACGGCGCTTCGCCGCCTCGACGCCCTCGCGGAATGCGGCGTTGGCCGTCACCGCGCCCTGGAGTTGCGCGGCGAGCAGGCCGTGGGCTCGCAGCAGCGCGAACAGCTCGCCGGTCATCGCGGTGGTGAAGCCGGCGATGCGGCCGTCACGCATCTGTGCCCATTTGCAGTGCGTGCCCGGCTGGACGAGCAGCGCGTCGGCCGGCGTCAGTCCCGACGCGACCGCGCCGAGCAGCTGCACCTCCTCGCCGCGCATCACATCGGGGCGACCATCGGCCAGCGTCGAGACGCCCGGCACGATCGCGGTGCGCTCGTCGAGGTGCAGCAGGCTTGCGGCAAGCTCACCGACTCCGGCTGGCGCCGGCACATAGGGCGCCGGCTGCCACCCGATATTCGATCCGACCATCCCCGCAAGCAGCATCGGCAGGTCGCCGAAGCGCTCGCGGATCGCGGCCGCTTCGCCGGCGAAATCCTGAACCGCCGTCACACCGCGATCGTCGCGCTCGGTGCGCACCACCGCGCCGCCCTCGATCCGGTAGACTCGGCGGTTGGTGGTGCCCCAGTCGACCGCGAGGAACGGCTCGCCTTGCCTCACCACCATGTCGCGTACAGCGCGATCAGGATCGCGATGATCACGACGCCGGCGATGTTGAAGCTGGTGCTGGTGCCGAACGACACGCCCTGCATGGTGATGCGATTGCTGTGGGCGGGAGCCGGACGGGCGAGCGAGACGACCACCGCGAGCGCGAGGCTGATGAGGAACACCATTGCCATCCGGTTCATGAACGGCACCGCGTTGAGCGCGGCGATTCCGCCCCAGTCGGCGGGGAACCAGAACAGGAAGCTCAGCACGACCGACGCCACCGCCCCGGTCAGCGCGCCCATTTCGGTCGCGCGCGGCCAGAACAGGCCAAGCAGGAAGATGACGGTGATGCCCGGCGTCACGAAGCCCGAGAATTCCTGGATATACTGGAACGCCTGGTCGAGGCTGCCGAGCAGCGGGCGCGCGGTGAGGATCGCGAGCAGCGTCGCCACCACTGCGGTGATGCGGCCGACCAGCACCAGCTGCTTCTCGTGCGCCGTGGTGAGCTCGGCATTGGCGCCGGCGTCTTGCGCGCGGTTCTGCACGCGCTTCGCCTTGGCGTAGAGATCGAGCGTGAAGATCGTCGCGATCGAATTGATCTTGGACGCGGTGGAGGCGATGATCGCCGCCACCAGCGCTGCGAACACCAGGCCGAGCAGGCCGACCGGCAGCAGCCCCATCATCGTGGGATAAGCCTGGTCGGGCTTGGCGAGGTCGGGCGCAAGGATCACTGCGGCGATGCCCGGCAGCACGATGATCACCGGCATCAGCAGCTTTAGGAAGGCGGCGAACACCACACCCTTCTGCGCCTCGCCCAGGCTCTTCGCGGCAAGCGCGCGCTGGATGATATACTGGTTGAAGCCCCAGTAGGAGAGGTTGGCGATCCACATGCCGCCGATCAGCACGCTGAGGCCCGGAAGGTCCTTGTAGAAGGGATTGTCGGGCGAGAGGATCATGTCGAACTTCTCGGGCAATTCGGTGGTGAGGCGCGAGAAGCCGCCGAGCACGCCCGCATCGCCGCCGATCTTGCTAAGCGTGAGGTAGGAGATGACGAGGCCGCCGAGCACCAGCAGCGTGACCTGGACGATATCGGTCAGCGCCACGGCCTTGAGACCCCCGCGCAACTGATAGACCAGCGCGAAGGCGCCGAGTCCGAACAGCGCGACATCCTGATTGACCCCGGCGACCTGAGTCACCGCGATCGAGCCGAGCCACAGGATCGAGGTCAGGTTGACGAAGATGTAGAGCGCCAGCCAGAACACCGCCATCACGGTGCGGATCGTCGGCCCGAACCGTTGCTCCAGGAACTGGGGCATGGTGTAGATTTCGTTCTTGAGGAAGATCGGCAGGAACCATTTGCCGACGATCAGCAGCGTGAGCGCGGCCATCCACTCATAGGAGGCGATGGCAAGGCCGATCGCATAGCCCGAGCCCGACATGCCGACGATCTGCTCGGCCGAGATGTTGGCCGCGATCAGCGACGCGCCGATCGCCCACCAGGGCAGCGCCTTGGAGGCGAGGAAATAGTCGGACGTGTCCTTGGTATGACCCGCCTTCTCGCGGCTGACCCACTGGGCAAGCCCGAAGATGCCGATGGCATAGACGATCACGACGATCAGATCGATTTGCGACAGGCTCGTCACCGCGTGTTCCCCTCCTGCGCGCGCGGCCCGGTGCTGCGGCGCTGTGGTACATTTATCTGATTAATTGGTCTTGTCTAGCGCATCGTTCCGCTTAACATAGCACATGGCGTTCAATGGCGGACGACACAGGGGGAAGGCGGGTTCTTTTGGCTACCGGGCTATCAACGCTGGCGCGCGATGAAGGGCGGCCTGAACTGGGGCGCAACCTGACCTATGGCCTTCTCGACAATCTCGGCCGGGCGATCGTCACCGGGCGTTTCGAGCAGGAATCCTTTCCGACCGAGGCGGAGCTCGCCAAGCAGCACGGGGTCAGCCGCTCGGTGACGCGCGAGGCGGTCAAGATGCTCACCGCCAAGGGCTTGCTCAGCGCACGCCCGCGCCAGGGGACGGTGGTGCAGCCGACGGCGTCGTGGAACCTGTTCGACACCGATGTGCTGCGCTGGCTGCTCGAGCGGCAATTCTCGGTCGAGCTGCTCAAGCAGTTCAACCAGCTGCGCGTGGCGATCGAGCCCGAGGCAGCGGCGCTCGCGGCGCGCTTTGCGGGAGAAGGCGATCTTCAGCGGATCAAGGACGGGCTCGACCGGATGAAGGCGGCCGAGCAGGGGATGGACGATACGCTGGAGGCGGATATCGCGTTCCATGTCGCGATCCTGCGGGGGTCGGGGAACCCGTTCTATGCGCAGTTCCGCGATGTCGTGTCGACCGCGCTGCGCACGTCGATCCGCTTCACCAACCGGATCAAGGGCCGCAGCGCCAGCGTCGCCGACCATGCCGCGGTGCGCGACGCGATCCTCGCCCGCGATCCCGACGCCGCGCGCATCGCGATGCGCGCGCTTATCGGTGACGTACTCGATCTGATCGACGAAGCCGAGACCGGCAAGGCGCCCGGCTGAGCGCCTTGCCCCTTTTGCCTCAGCGCCGCGCGCCGGTGCTGAAGCGATACGACATCACGTTGCGATAGGTCTGGCCGGGCTTGAGGCGCGCCTCGGGGAAGCCCTTCTGGTTGATCGCATCCGGGAAGATCTGCGGCTCCATCACGATCGCGTCGCCGCCGCGATAGAGCTTCTTCGCCTTGCCCGAGAAGGTGCCGTTGAGGAAATTGCCCGAATAGAATTGCAGGCCCGGCTGATTCGACCACAGCTCGTAGCTGCGACCCGATGCCGGATCGGAGACGCGCGCCATCAGATGCTGGTCCGCGGTCACCTTGCTGCCGATCACCCAGTTATGGTCATAGCCGCGGCCATAGGCGATCTGCGTATCGCGCGCGTCGCGGACGCGATCGCCGATCGCACGCGGCGTGTTGAAGTCGAACACGGTGCCGGCGACGGGGCGAAGCTCGCCAGTCGGGATCAGCGTCTCGTCGACCGGCGTATAGGTCTTGGCGGGGATATGGACGATGTGCCCCATCGCGCCGTTGGACGAACCCTCGCCCGAGAGGTTCCAATAGGCGTGGTTGGAGATGTTGACGATCGTCTCCTTGTCGGTGGTCGCGGTATATTCGATCGTCAGCCGGTTGGCCTCGTCGAGCGAATAGGTGGCATCGACGGTGAGCGTGCCGGGATAGCCCTGATCGCCGTCAGGGCTGACATAGCGCAGCGTCACCGAAGCGGTGGGACCATTCTTCATTGACACCACGTCCCACAGCACCTTGTCGAAGCCTGCCGTGCCGCCGTGCAGCGAATTGGTGCCGTCGTTGAGCGGCGTCTGATACGCCCGGCCGTTCAGCGTGAAGCGGCCGCCGTCGATGCGGTTGGCGAAGCGGCCGACCGTGGCGCCGATGAAGTTGGGGAATTTGAGATAGCCGTCCATGCTCTCGTGGCCGAGCGCGATATCGGCCTTTTTGCCGGAACGGTCGGGCATCACTAGCGACTGGATCGATGCGCCATAGGCGATGACGGTGGCCGAGACGCCGCGGCCGTTGCTCAGCGTCACCGCGGCGACATCGCGCCCGTCGGGCATCCGGCCAAAGCTCGAGCGCTTGGCGGTGGCGGCCTCGGCGGCGCCTGCGAGCGCGCAGGCGGAAACTGCCACGGCCAGGATTGCAACGTGTTTCAGCATCTCTCTCATCCTTCCCTAACCGCGATACCGGTGGGTCGGCAGGCCGCGGCAGCCCGGGTCGACCTCGAATAACGCGCCGCCGAGCGGCTCGTCCACATCCACCGCCGCCGAGGTCACGAACATCCGGTCGAGGTTCGGCCCTGCAAAGGTGCAGCTGCTGATCTGGCTGGCGGGCAGCTCGATGATGCGGTCGCGCTCGCCCTCGGGCGTGAAGCGCATCACACACCCGCCGCCCCAGCACGCCACCCACAGCCCGCCCTCGGCGTCGAAGGTCATGCCGTCGGGCTTGCCCCAGTGCGGCTCGAAGCGGATGAACTCGGTTCGCTCGCCCGGATTTCCCGCAGCATCGAGCTGAAAGCGATAGATGATGCCGAGACCGCTGTCGGTGTGAAGGATGGTCTGGCCGTCGGCGCCGATCGCCGGACCGTTGGCGATGCTATAGCCGTGGTCGACGAGCGTCACGGCGCCCTCGGGATCGAGGCGGTAGAAGCCGCCCGTGGGTTTGTCGGCAGTGATGGGCATGGTGCCCATCCAGACCCGGCCGGCGGCATCGGCCTTGGCGTCGTTGACGCGGTTGCCGGCGCGGTCGGGCTCGATCCGCGCGATCCGGTCGATGATCGTGCCGTCCGGATCGAGCACGGCGACCTCACGTCCGATCCCGGCGACGAACCCGCCGCTCTCGCGCTCGATCACCCAGCCGGTATAGCCGGGCATTCGCCAACTCTCGACCGCGCCGCCGGCGAGCGACAGCCGGTTGATGCGGTGACCGAGAATGTCCGTCCAATAGACCGCATCGTCGCGCGCCGACCACAGCGGGCCTTCGCCCAGCACGTCGCGCCGGTCGCGCTCGATCACCCTCAGCAGCGCCATCAGTGGCTGTCACGCGGCAGCCCGCGCGTCTGGGCGATGCGCTGATATTTGACGGCGTTCTCCAGCACGGCGCCGGTGTCGAACTGGCCGACCAGGTCGCGATGGATCTCCTGCCACGGCGTCTGCGATTGCGGCACATAGTCGCGGGCCTGGCCCAGCGCCACGCGGCGGCGCTCCAGCTCCTCCGCCGGGACCAGCAGGTCGGCGCTGCGCCGCCTGAGGTCGATGCGGATGCGATCGCCCGTCTGGGCGAGCGCGAGGCCGCCGCCCACCGCCGCTTCGGGCGCGGCATTGAGGATCGAGGGGGATCCGCTGGTGCCCGACTGGCGCCCGTCGCCGATGCAGGGCAGAGCGTGGATGCCCGCCTGGATCAACGCCGCGGGCGGGCGCATGTTGACGACCTCCGCGCCGCCCGGATAGCCGACCGGCCCGGCACCGCGCATGATGAGGATCGAATGCTCGTCCGCGCCGAGCGCTGGATCGTCGATGCGGTGATGATAGTCCTCGGGCCCGTCGAACACGATCGCCGTCCCCTCGAAAGCCTCGGGGTCGTCGGGATTGGAGAGGTAGCGCGCGCGGAAATCGTCCGAGATCACGCTCAATTTCATCACCGCATTGTCGAACAGATTGCCCGACAGCACGGTGAGGCCCGCGGCGGGCTTGAGCGGCGCATCAAGTGTGCGGATCACGTCGCTGTCGAGCGTATCCGCGGCACTGATATTGTCTGCGACCGTCGCACCGTTGGCGGTGAGCGCATCACCCTCGATCAGCCCGGCGCGGAGGAGCTGCCCCATCACCGCGGGGACGCCGCCGGCGCGATAGAAATCCTCGCCGAGATAGCTACCGGCGGGCTGGAGATTGACGATCAGCGGCACGTCCGCGCCATGTTCCTCCCAGTCGGCCAGCGTCAGCTCGACGCCGATATGGCGCGCGATCGCATTGAGATGGATCGGCGCGTTGGTCGATCCGCCGATCGCGGAGTTGACGCGGATCGCGTTGAGGAAGGCAGTGCGCGTCAGGATGTCGGAAGGCTTGCGGTCGGCCTTGACCATCTCGACGATCTGCAGCCCGGTCAGATACGCATTCTCCTGACGGTCGCGATAGGGTGCGGGGATCGCCGCGGAACCCGGCAGAGACATGCCCAGCGCCTCGCACAGCGAGTTCATCGTCGTCGCCGTGCCCATCGTGTTGCACCAGCCGGTCGAAGGGGCGGAGGAGGCGACCAGCTCAATGAATCCCTTATAGTCGATCTCGCCCGCCGCGAGCATCGCGCGCGCCTTCCACACGATCGTGCCGGAACCGGTGCGCTCGCCCTTGAACCAGCCGTTGAGCATCGGGCCGACCGACAGCGCGATCGCCGGGATGTTCACCGTCGCCGCCGCCATCAGGCAGGCGGGGGTGGTCTTGTCGCAGCCGATGGTGAGGACGACGCCGTCCATTGGATAGCCGTAGATCGATTCGACCAGGCTCAGATAGGAAAGGTTGCGGTCGAGCCCCGCGGTCGGACGCTTGCCGGTCTCCTGGATCGGATGCGTGGGGAATTCGAGCGCGATGCCGCCGGCGTCGCGAATCCCCTCGCGCACGCGCTTCGCCAGCTCCAGATGGTGGCGGTTGCACGGCACCAGATCGCTTCCTGTCTGCGCGATGCCGATGATCGGCCGGCCCGACTGAAGCTCTTCCAGGCTGATCCCGAAGTTCAGGTAACGCTCGATGTACAACGCTGTCATATCCGGATTGTCCGGGTTGTCGAACCAGGCGCGTGACCGCAGGCTGCGATTTGCCGGCGTTGTCTCGTGATCCCCCTGGCGGCCCATAGTCACTCCGAATTCCCGCCACACCGGGCGTCGTTTCCACATTGATAGAAGGCATTTTCGCGGATAGGAAGCATATATATCGTATAAAAGGGGTAGGGCGTGGACAGGATCAAGCTGGGACTGGTCGGAATCGGGAAGATCGCGCGCGATCAGCATCTGCCGGCGCTGGCCGCATCCCAGGATTTCGAGCTTGCCGCGACGGCGAGCCGGCACGGCCGGGTCGATGGCATCGATGGCTATGGCACGATCGCGGAGCTGGTCTCGGCGCGCCCG
Organism: Sphingomonas sp.; assembly: GCF_036402235.1. GTDB lineage: Bacteria > Pseudomonadota > Alphaproteobacteria > Sphingomonadales > Sphingomonadaceae > Sphingomonas. The sequence continues at coordinate 48,822 of NZ_DASWTG010000060.1, forward strand.
GACATCAGCGCGGTATCGCTCTGCACCCCGCCCGACGGGCGGTTCGAACAGGCGATGGCTGCGATCGCGGCGGGCCGGCATGTGATGCTCGAAAAGCCGCCAGCCGCCACCGTTTCCGAAGCCGAGGCGCTGGCGCAGGCCGCGCGCGAGGCCGGGGTGACGCTGTTCGCGACCTGGCACTCGCGCGAGGCGGCCGAAGTCGATGCCGCGCGCGACTGGCTGGTAGACCGGCGGATCGATGCGGTGCGCATCCGCTGGATGGAGAATATCCGCCAATGGCATCCGGGGCAGGACTGGATCCTGGCGGCGGGCGGCTTCGGCGTGTTCGACCCCGGCATCAACGCGCTGTCGATCGCGACCCGCATGCTCCCGCAGCCGCTCACGGTGCTTTCCGCGACGATGGATGTTCCCTCCAACCGCGCCTGCCCGATCGCCGCCGCGGTGACCTTCCGCAGCGGCGCCGCGCAGGTCGACGCGAAGTTCGATTTCCTCCAGACCGGCGAGCAGACCTGGCATATCGAGGTCGACACCGATGCCGGGATGCTGCGCCTCACGCAGGGCGGCGGCTGGCTGGAGCTGCCCGACGGGACGGTGCTGAGCGGATCGGATCAGGAGTATCCGCGGCTCTATCGCGATTTCGCGCGGCTGGTCCGCAATGGCGAATCCGACGTCGATCTGCGGCCGATCCAGCTCGTCGCGGACGCCTTCCTCGTTGCCGATCGCCGGGTGGTCGAGGCGTTTGAGTTCTAGAGCGTGATTCAGCGCAACTGATCCGACTCTAGTCGGTCTCGCCGAGCAGTTCGCGGGCGCAGATGCGCTCGAAGCGGAGCTGCTCGCGCCTCTCTGCTTCTTCGCCCACAGCCGCCCGTTCGGCCAGCTTCTGCCGTGAAACGGCGCAGCACCGGGTGAACGACGCTTGGGATGAGGGGCGCATGGCGTCTCCCGGGTGGTCGGCTGCCGCGGCGCCGGGGCACCGCGGCGGCTTGTAGATCAACGGCGCGGGCCGTTGGCCTCGGTCGTCAGCTTCTTGATTAGGTCGACTTCGGCCTGGCGATAGGGCGTGCCGTCGGCGCGCAGCACTTCGTGGAACCAGATGGTCGGTTCCTCGAGGGTATAGGGCTTCTTCCAGCTGTCCCATGGCAGCCGCGTCTGCGACTTGCCGTCGACGAAGCCCCAGTTGATCATCGCGATCTTGTACTTCTTGCCGATCGGCAGCGACCCGTCGAAGGTCGATCCGTTGCCGCGCGCCATATATTCGGTGGCGAAGACCGGGCGGCCATAGCTCAGCACCTGTTTCGCACGGCGCTCGAACGTCTCGGGCCAGCTATAGTCGTGGAAGCTCATCACGTCCGACTGGGCGACTTGGATCTTCTCGACGGCGTCGAGCTTGTCGTTCTGGTCCCAATGCTCGCCGATCCACAGCCCGCTGGTGAGCGGCTGGGTCGGGTTGGCGCTGCGCGCCCAGTCGAACACCTGCCCGAGCAGGCTCGCAACCAGCTGCTTCTTCTGCGGCGTCGGCTTGTACACGCCGCCACCGCCGCCTTCGTTATTGGGTTCGTTCCACACGTCCCACACGACGATGCGCTTATCGTTGGCGAAGTGGCTGACCACGTCCTTCACATAGGCTTCGAGCTTGTCGTACTGGCTCCTGTCGGCGAGCCGCGCGGCGCCCGGCGCCTGCATCCAGCCCGAATTGTGGACGCCGGGGATCGGCGGGCGCTGCGGCCCCGACACCGGGTTCGGATCCCAGCAGCTGTCGAACAGCACGAACATGATGCGGATCTTGTGCTTGTCCGCGATCTGCAGGAACGTCTCCATCCGCTGCTTGAGGCCCGCGGCGTCCTCCTCCCACAGCATGTTGTGGAGATAGACGCGCATCACGTTCATGCCCATGCCGGCCGCCCAGCCGAGCTCCTGGTCGATCTCCTTCGGGTTGAAGGTGTCGGCCTGCCACATCTCGAACTGGTTGATCGCGCTGCGGTTGTTGTAGTTGGCGCCGACCATCCAGGGCTGCTTGGCATACCAGCCATTGGCCTGTTCCTTGGTCCACATGTCGCGCGCCTCGGCGGGAAGCGCGGCAAGGCCGGCGAGAGCGGCGCCGGCAAGCAGCAGCAGATGTTTCATGCGCAAATCGTCCTGATCCCTGGTTGAACCCGATTCCGGTCCGGGGGCGGCGATGCGGCGTCGTGCAGCGATCCGGCCGTTGCCTGCATCGATCCTCTCCGGTGCGAGCGCCGCGAAATGCGCGCTCCCGGACTGAACTAACGCATCCCGTGCCAAGGGGAAAGTAATTTATCAGATTTATCTTTTAGAAACCCCCGCCCAGCTTCTAAGTCGCTACAGCTTTGGCCTGCGTGTCAGCGCGCAGCGCTGCCTCGGGTCCCCGATGGCTTCCTCAGCCGGGTTGCCGGCGCCGCGGGCGGGCCGAAGCGCGGCGTGCCCGCGGCGCTCCATTCGATCCTCTGCATGTGCGGCGCGCGCTTGGCAGTACAGCCCATGCCGGCCGCGGGATTGGCGTGATAGACGATCCACTGCTCGCGTCCGTCGGGCGAGGTGAAGAAGCCGTTATGGCCCGTCGCATAGATGCCATTGCCGCTCCTGAGCACCGGCTCGGGATGCTTGGTCCAGGTCGAAGCGTCGAGCAGGTCGCCGCCGCGCTTCGCCGTGAGCAGCCCCAGCGCATAATCGTCCGACCAGCAGGCGCCGGCCGAATAGGTCATGAACAGGTCGCCCGCCGGCCCCTTGAGGAACTGCGGGCCTTCCAGGATCCGGCGCCCGCCGCGGTCCTCCCACGGCTTGTCGGGGCGTGCGATCACCGTCTCGCCGCCGATCAGCGTCCACGGATTGGCCATGCGTGCGATCGCCAGCCCGCTCACCGCGCCGATATAGGGGGAGTAGGCGAAATACCATGTCCCGCCCTGCTCGAAGACGGTGCCGTCGATCCCGGCGCGCGCGGTGTTGATGCGGCCGCGGTCGATCCACTCGCCCTCGAGCGGATTGGCCGCGCCGTTCTCCAGCACGAAGACCGCGCGATGGGCATCATCCTTGAAGCCCGCCGCGGTCGCCGAATAATAGATGTACCATTTGCCGCCGATGCGGTGCAGCTCGGGCGCCCAGATCGAATGCGCGTTGGCGCCGGTCTTGGGCGGGGTCCAGACGATGCGCTGCTCGGCATGGGCGAGGTCGGTGACGTCCGTGGTCCGCCACAGCGCGATCCGGGTCCCCAGCGTATGCGTGTAATAATAGATGCCGTCATGCGCGATCACCCACGGATCGGGGCCGGATTCCAGGATGGGATTGCGGAAGGTCGCCTGCGGCGTCGCGCCGGATGCCGGCGCTTGCGCGGCGGCGGGTGCGGCGAGAATCGCGAGCAATGCGAGTGCCGTGCCAGGGCGGCGGGCATGGGGCGCGTTCGCACCGGATTCGTGGTGTGGCCGCATTCGTCCCTCCGAAACCAGTTCGCATTCCGCCGACGCCTTCTAATATGAATTGTATTTATTGTCTTATCAATAAGAATAAGCCTGGGCGAGCCTTGGAGGGTATGATCGGGCATGCCATGAGCGGGCCTCGAAGAGGGGCCGCGCATCCTGCCGCGCAATCGTGTAGAGAGAGGCGCGGCGGGAGGGTTCCAATGGCACGATACCGACACGCATTGCCGCAGCTCGACGGCGGTCTGTTCCTGACCGATGCGGGCCTGGAGACCGATCTGATCTTCAACCACGGCATCGAGATCCGCGAGTTCGCCGCGCACACGCTGTTGCCCGAGGCCGATGGCAGGGCGGCGTTGGAGCGCTACTTCACCGGCTTCCTGAATCTCGCCCGCGACACCGGCGCCGGGTTCGTCCTCGATACGGTGACATGGAAGGCGCACCGCCACTGGTCGGCCGATCTGGGCGAGGACAGCGCTCAGTTGCGTGCGGCGAACGAGGATGCCGTGGCGCTCGCCGCCGGTCTGCGTGCTCGTTTCGAGGGAGCCGGGCCGATCGTCCTCAACGGCGTGATCGGTCCGTGCGGCGACGCCTATCGCCCCGAACGCACGATCAGCGCCGAGGATTCCGCGGCCTATTACGCCGAGCAGCTCGGCTGGCTCGCGGCGAGCGAGATCGACATGGTGACCGGCCTTACCTTCAATCAGGCGACCGAGGCCGCCGGCCTGGTTCGCGCCGCGTCAATGCTCGACCTGCCCGTCGTCATTTCCTTCACCGTCGAGACCGACGGACGGCTTCCCAACAGCCAGCCGCTGGCCGACGCGATCCGCGAAGTCGATGCGCAGACCGGGGCAGGGGCCGCCTATTTCATGATCAATTGCGCGCATCCCGACCATTTTGCGGGTGTGCTGGCCGAGGCGGACTGGGCGCGCCGCATCCGCGGCATCCGCGCCAACGCCTCGCGCCGCAGCCATGCCGAGCTCGACGAGGCCGAGATGCTAGATGCCGGCGATCCGCACGAGCTGGGTCGGCTCTACGCGCAGCTTCGCGCCCGCCTGCCCTGGCTCAACGTGTTCGGCGCGTGCTGCGGGGCCGACCTGCGTCACGTCACGCAGATCGCGCGGGCGGTGCGGGCCGCCTAGACGCGCAGGTAGCGGAAGTACCACACATTAAGTGCTTATCTGACGTAAGTAACTAAGAAGTATTGGCAAAACCCTGAATCTGTGAGCCCGTTTTCGGTAGAAGTAAGCACGGGGTAATCACCGTAATTTTGGTCCATTCTGGACTGATCGGGCACGGTTGCGGCGCTCCCGAAGGCGTAGCATCGTGCACAGGTCGGCTGCGCAAGGTCGATGGGAGCGGAGGGAAGCTGATGGGCCAGAGGAACCTTGCGGTGGTGGGGACGCACAAGGACTATTTTGCGGACATCCTCGATGGGTACACCGGTACGGAGCCATCAATCGTCGCGGGTTGCGCGTCGCCGGAGGACGCAGCCACAAGCTATTTCACGAATATCTTCGAGAATTCGAATGCGCGCATCCGATCCGCTGTCGTGGCGGTTTGGCCGGTTGCGAGCGGGCGCGAGGACCAACTCGTGTTCGACGCCTCCGCCGCGATGACCCCGTGCGAGGCGCCGGACGCCGAGCCCGACGAATTCGAAGTGTCGATCAACATATTGCAGCGACCCTGATCGACCGATCCCTACCGTGTCTCTCGCTAATCAAGTGGCCAGTGGAGTGCTGGACGCATTCAAATATCGGCGGCAAGGAGGGGGAATGTCCTATATCGATGAACTCGTTGAAAGCGGCGGCAACTTCATTGTTCAGCGAGCGGAGGGGAGCGCCTCCTTCAGCCCGGCGAGCGAAAAGGACAGCGACCTCGAGTCCTTCCAAGCACTGGTCCGCAAGCTTCGCCAGCGCGACGGAGATGGCTTTCGCATCTTCCGGGAGCACGTAACCTCGGATCGTGCCGAAGATCTTGTGGATCTGGTTGTCGTCACGATCGAGACTTAGGAAATCGGTCGGCCTCGCAGCGCGCGAGCCCAAGGCGAAGCCTCTTGATCGCTACCGCGCGTTCACGATCGATTGCAGCTCGGCGATGCTCTCGATCACATCATCGAAGCGCGGCGCGTCTCCGAATATCATGCCGGACATTGCCGCATAGTCGCGGCGCAGATCGCCGTACATGTCGCCCTCCGGCACCAGCACGAAGCTCGGGGGCTGGGCGGAGGCGAGATCGAAATCCGGCCGATTGAAGAACATCCGCGCATGCGCCACGCAGTCGGTACCGAGTGCAGGGTTCGCGAGCGCGTGCTTGCCGGTCTCGGACAGCATGAGCTGGTGCAGATCGTAATAATGGCGCGAGATGCGGTGACCACCTCCCTTTAGGACACCCCTGATCTCAAACCAGCGCCTGAGCCCGTGCAGGATCACCACCTTGTCCCAGAAGGTCCGGTCGGCATCGACAATGGTAACGTTGGGGACGGTGAGGTCGGCATCGGGCACGTCCTCGGCGAGATAGGGCGTGACGGTGCGCACGGAATTGGGGTCGAGGGCAGACTTGGCCCCTGATTCGATCCTCACCCGCTTGTCGACATAAGCATCGCGTCCGGTCGCGGTCGGATAGCTAAGTAGCAGGGTCTGGCTATCCTCCTTGTCGAGTTCGACGCGGAGGCGCCCCGCCTTGATCCCGTCGCGCTGCGAGGCCTCGGTGGCGACCTGCGACAGCTGCTCGAGCAGGGGGCCGCTGATATGCGCCTCGCAGGCAGCACGGATCGCGTCGAGCGCCGTCTGGCGCTTCTTGCCGGACATGGCTTGCAGCTGTTCGACGGAATAGCCTTCGCCGAGATCGTCGCGGAAGACGGTGACGTCGATGTCCTCGGAAAAGCGCCGGATCAGGCCGAACCCCTTGGACAGCGAGGTGCCGCCTTTGAACAGGAGGCGCGGGCCCGGCGGCAGGCCGTTGAAGAGCGCATCGAGCGTCCAGCAGACCCAGAAGTCCTTCTCGACGTTCTGGGGTGTCGTGCCGAGGCGCTGGGCCGTGGTGGTGAAGAGGCCGGCCTGCGTCTCGTCGTCGGACGCGAGGACCAGATCGTAGTTCGGGTTCATACCGGATCCTCGGCGAGCATCGGGCGCAGCAGGTCTTGCATCCAGGTAGGCAACGTCGCGATGCCGTCGGCAAGATCGGCGCGAAGCGTTGCGGCGTTCGGTCCGGTGCGCAGCAGGGCAGCGATGCGCGCGTGCAGGGTCGCGCGATCGTCGGGATCGCCGAGCGTGTCGCGGAGCCAGTGGAGCGCCTGGACCAGCCGCATCGCTGGCCGGCCTGCCCAATAGAGCTTGCTTGCCGCCGTCGGCTTGAAGGTGATGCTCATATTCCCGAGTTCGATCGCCTTCAGCCGCGCATCGGTGTGGACGACGATCCTGGAGGGCACGGCATTGGTAAGGCCGAGGTCGTTCGCCGCGGTCATGCCATCGACCAACACGCGAATCTGGTCGCGTCGGGCGACAGCGTCGATCACCTGGCGGGGGTCGGCAGGGTTGGGCTTCTTCGTTAGGGCATTTCGGGTCGGCTTATCGTAAAGGCCGCGGTCGATCCGGCGCAGCAGGTCGTCCGCAACCAGACGCTGCAACGCCTTGTCGACGGCATCGCGCGAGCCGAGATCGAGGAAATCAGCCGGCGTCCAGACCGCTCCGCGGGGAGCGGCCGCAGTTCGGTCCTCGATCTGAGCGCGCAAGGAAGGTGGATCAGCCATGTCCGAAAAATGCCTACAAATTTCGGACAAAGCAAGGGGCGCAAGCAGCGTACCGGGACGGAGCCCCGACTCCGATACTGCCTATCAATAGCAGCTATTGACAACGCGCCCGAATTATAGAAGCAAATACAAAGCTTCACAAAGCCGCCGCCTTGAGAAGTTGAGCGGACGCGTGGTTTAGACGAACCGGGCATGTGGTGTGTTGGGCCACCCTTGCAAGTGATGGTGGTCACCATGGCAAGGCTGATGCTGGCGGAAACCTTTGAAACAATAGTGCAGAGCGCGGTCGCGCTGCCCGACCTCTTCGATGCCCTCTCTGAAAGCGCAGAAGCCATGGGCTTCCGCTATTTCGCGCTAACCCACCATGTCGATTTCGCCACTGCCCCCGATCTTGGTATCCGCCTTCACAACTATCCGGGACACTGGGAAGAGTGGTTCGACGAAAGAGCGTTGGGCCGCTTCGACCCGATTCATCGCGCCAGCCATGTCGCCAATATCGGCTTCACCTGGTCCAACGTGCCGCAGATGATTCAGCTCACCCACGGCGACCAGGAAGTCCTGCGCCAGGCCCGGCGTTTCGGGATCGGCGATGGATTCACTGTCCCCGCCCATGTTCCCGGTGAGTATAACGGGTCCTGTTCTTTTGCCGTCGCCGACGACGGACCGCTTCCGCACGAGCACATGCTGGTCGCGCAGCTGGTAGGCGGACTCGCCTTTGAGGCCGCCAGGCGCATTGCCCAGCCGCGGCGCGCACCACAGCCGACAATGCCGATGACCGATCGGCAGCGCGATTGCGTGCTTTGGGCGGCACGCGGCAAGACCGACTGGGAGATATCGCGCATCCTCGGCGTCAGCCATGAGACTGTGATCCAGCATCTCAAGCATGCACGCGAACGCTATGGCGTGCAGAAGCGCGCGCACCTGGCGGTGATGGCATTGTTCGACGGCACTATCTGCTTCTCGGACATCTTCATCCACTAGGGACCCCGCCGCTACCCCCATTTCTTGGTATATCGCGCTGACGGCGGACTGCGGATGCTCGTCCCTCAACCAGATGGGATGAGGAACGATGATCTCCCTGATCGATACGACCAAGCAAGCGGCGTGCGACGCCGCGATGCGGAACATGTTCGCAGCTCGCAAGGAGGTGTTCGTCGATCTGCTCGGCTGGGACGTGCCGGTGCTCGACGGCCGCTTCGAGCTCGATCACCTGGACAATGAGCACGCCCGCTACCTAATCCTGGCCGACAGCAGCCATGCCCATTTGGGCTCTGCGCGTCTTCTTCCAACGACACGCCCGCACCTTCTCGACCACCTGTTCCCCGAACTGTGCGCAGGTCCTGTTCCGCGCGGCCCGGCCACGTACGAGATCACCCGATTCTGCCTTGACCGCAGCCTTGCCGCGCCGCGCCGCCGCGAGGTGCGCAACCGGCTCGTGACCGCGCTGGTGGAGTTCGCGCTGGCGAATGGAATCCGCACTTATACCGGCGTCGCCGAACTCCCATGGCTGCGGCAGATACTGGAATTCGGGTGGGACGCGACTCAGCTCGGCGAGCCGCTGCCCACTGACGGCAGACTGCTCGGCGCGATACGGATCGACATCACCACCGGGACCGAGGCGCGCCTGAGAGCCACCGGAATCTGGCTGCCCACCGCTCAGATGGCTTCGACCGCGGCCCAGCCCGCGCACGCATAGGAGGCCTTGATGCTCGCTACCGCTCCCCAATCTCCCAACACGACCGCTGGCGCGCACCAGCTGGTTACCGAGGGCTGGTGCATACTCCGCGGGCTGATGCCCGAGACGATTATGGATGCACTCGCCGGCGACTTGCGTCCGGTGTTCGAAGCGACGCCGTTCTGCACCGGGGACTTCTATGGTGGCCGGACCAAGCGGTTCGGCAGCCTGCTCAAACGATCGCGCCATGCGGCGACATTGATCCAGTGCCCGGAGATCCTCGCAATCGTCGAGGACGCGCTCCTGCCGTGGTGCGACACGATCCAGCTCAACCTGGCACAGGCGATCGCGCTCCACCCGGGCGCGCCGGCCCAGTTCCCGCACCGGGATCAGGACATGTGGCAGGGCATCAAGGGCGAGGTTGAATATCTCGTCAACGTGATGTGGCCTCTGACGCCCTTCACCCAGGAGAATGGCGCCACATTGATCTATCCTGGAAGCCACGGTCCCGAAGCGCTCCGCGCGGACTGGCGCGGCGGTGCGATCAGTGCGGAATGCCGACCGGGAGATGCGATCGTCTTCCTCGGCTCGACCCTGCATGGCGCCGGCGCGAACCGGAGCACCGACGTGCGGGCCGCTGTGGTCGTCAGCTATTGCCTCGGCTGGCTCAAGCCGTACGAGAATCAATGGCTCGCCTATCCGCCCGCGGTCGCTCGAGCCTTTGCTCCGGAGCTTGCCGGGCTCATCGGCTATCGCCAGCACCGGCCCAATCTCGGCAATTATGAAGGTGTATGCCCTTCGGTGCTGCTGCAGGACGCGGTGCCGGCGCATCTCGGCGCCGTGGACGCCTTGCGGCCCGAGCAGGTCGAGGCGGTCGCACAGCATCGCCGCGAGCAGGAACGATGAGCCCAACCCAGGCGATGGAACGCAGTTACACGGCGCTCAAGCAATTGCTTCGCGACGGCGCCTTTGCGCCCGGGCATCGCCTGGAAGCCAACCGCATCGCCGAGGAGATCGGCGTGAGCATGACGCCCGTTCGAGACGCCCTGAATCGTCTGGCTGGCGAGCGACTGGTTGAGGCCAGCAGCGGCGAAGGTTTCCATGTGCCGCGGCTCGGCGAGGGCGATCTTCGCGATCTGTATGAATGGAATTCGATACTGGCAATTCTCGCCATCCGCAGCGCACGCACGCTGCCTGCCCCCAGCGCGATCGAAGAAGCGATGGCCGGCGGCTCTCTCCCCGAGGCGACCGCAGCCATTTTCGGATTGCTTGGCGAGTCGGTGCCCAATCGCGAGCTTCGCCTGGCACTCGCGCACGCGAGCGACCGGCTCCACCCGTTCCGCCTTGTCGAGCCGATTGTGCTTGAACCGATCCTCGGCGAACTTGAGGAGCTGATCGAGCCCTCGGCCTCGAGACAGGCGGCGATCCGCCGGTACCATCTTCTCCGGATGCGAGCTGTCGGCGACCTCCTGCGCGAGCGCTCCCGATTATAATCGGATTATAAAATTCTTATAATCGCAGGATGAGCCGATCTTTTCGTGGTCGCGATTGGCGCGACGCAACACGGAGAGTGACCATGGAACGCATCAATGAAGACGCGATCGACCTGATCGACCTGGGCGAAGCCAGCGTCGAGACGCAGGGCGGGCCGTTCACCGAGCTCGACGGGGTCGGCTACCAGCTCCCCATCGGCCTCTCGGCCGACTGAACGCCACCGCCGGCGCGGGTGGACTGCGCCGGCGATGGTTCTTCGCCGGGGCTTCGATGGTCTGGACCCTTTTGCCACACCTTACCGCATGCATCGCCGGCAACGGCGTGATGCTGCTCGACCTGCGGCAAGACCGGTATTTCCGGGTGCCGGCGGCTCTCACCGACGAGACGGTCGACTGGTTGAACAAGGCGGGAAGCGCTCCCCCGTCGCGATTGCTCAAGCTACTTGAAGCCAAAGCCGTCGTTCGAACTTCCGAGCGGAGCGCGGTCGAGCTGAATGAGCGCCGAGTCATCGTTCCAGAGCAGCTTCCGCACCCTGCGGAGGCATCCTCCATGCCGCTGCGAGGTGCCTTGAGCGTCACGCGTCATGTGGCGAGTTCCTGGGCATCGCTGCGGACGCGTTCCCTGCACTCGCTGATTGCCAGCCGTCGGCGACGCAGAGGCATGGCGAAGACCCAGCAAGAGGCCGTGTCTCGCGAGACGCTGCTTGCCTATGAACGCGCCCGCCGCTGGGTACCGTTGAAAAAGAACTGCCTTCTGGACTCGCTGGCGCTCGACTGCTGGCTTGGCGATCGGTTGCCCGACCGCACGCTTGTGTTCGGCGTCACGCTCGAACCGTTCCTCGCGCATTGCTGGCTCCAGACTCCAGACGTGTTGCTGAACGAGTCCTACGACCGGGTGCGGCGCTTTACCCCGATCCTCGTGGCATGATCGGAGCTGCGTATATCGCCTTTGTCGGACAGGCGCCGCTGCGCAGGTCCGGTCGTATCGCGCTGGCAATCGAGAGGCTCCAACGAGACCGTCAGCTGAGTGTCCTCGTCGAGACGCCGATGCTGCTGTTCCTTGGCCGGCCATCGGCTCGCCACCTCGTTCCTGACCGAGGCGGAAGCATCTTCTGGGGGCCGTTGTTCGACCGTCGTAGTTCTGCCTTCGACGTTCGACCGGGCGACAGCGAATTGCACGCCCAGCCGGCACGGTTCCTGACCCAGTTCTGGGGCAGCTATGTCGCCTTCAGGTCGCAGGAGGATGTGGTCGAGGTATTTCGCGATCCGTCCGGGGCAATGCCATGCTATTTCACCTCGGTCGACGGCATCCACATTCTGACATCGAGCCCAAGGTATCTGACCGATCAGGGGCTTGTGATCCCCTCGCTGGATTGGACGATCGTCGCCCAGGCTCTCGCGTTCCGCGATCTGCGGCCGGCCAGCACCGCCCTTCGCGGCATCTCCGAGCTTTTGCCGGGAATGCGACTGATGATCCGCGCCGACAAAGTGGATCCGGACTGCATTTGGTCACCCTGGACATTCGCTTCGCTCGAGCGGGAGGTTGCCGATTTTGCGCAGGCTGCGAAATCAATCCGAGAGGCGGTGTGTCAGGTCGGAGCATCCTGGGGGCGAGCCGTTGCCCGGCCGATCGTCGAATTGTCCGGGGGACTCGACTCGTCGATCGTCACGGCAGCTCTGTCAAACGCTGGGGCGACGCCGTTGTGCGCCACCTTCATCCCGATTGCGGGTGACTCCGACGAGCGCGATTATGCCCGGTCCGTCACCGCGCATCTGGGCCTGCGCCTTGCGGAACTCGAACTCGACCTCGCCGCAGTGGATGTGACTCGGTCGGACGCTGCCGATCTGCCGCGACCCAGCGCCCGGGCCTTCGCACAGGCTTTGGATCGGCCGCTCCAGCGGCTCGCCCGCGAGCACGGCGCCGACATGTTTTTCAGCGGAGGCGGTGGCGACCACATTTTCTGTCACCTCCAGTCGTCGCTCCCGGTCGTTGACCTACTGAGGCGACAAGGGGCAGGAAGGCACATCGCCCGCAAAGCGATGGACGTGGCCGAGGTGGCGGATATCACCTTTTGGGAAGCGATCCGGTCGGCCGTCGGGCGAAGCGTCGAGCGGCAACGGCTTCTACCGACGCCGCGCATGAATCAATTCCTTGCGGAAGGGGCTAGGGCGAACCTTCCCTGGCCGAGTGGGAATCCATGGCTTGCGGCGCCGGAGGGGGTGCTTCCCGGCAAGCGCCGGCACGTCTGGGCGCTGATTAGCGCCCTCAATCATCTTGAAGGTTTCGGACGCCAGCACTGTGCAGCGATCAACTCGCCGCTTCTGGCCCAACCCGTGGTGGAAGCCTGCCTCAGAGTGCCGACCTGGCTGTGGTTCGCGAACGGCCATAATCGCGCCGCAGCCCGCGAAGCGTTTCGACCCCTGCTCCCGCCGGTCGTGACCGAACGAAGGACCAAGGCCGCGTTCGACAGCCTTGGAGCCAAGGTCATCCGGGATAACGTGCCCGCTCTTCGCGACATGCTCTGCAACGGATTGCTCGCTCGGGAGGGGCTCGTCATTCCCGAGGCCATCAACCGCTCGCTGACGCGCGATATCGCGAATGGCGAAGCAGTCGCGGATTTGTTGGCCATTGCTGATGTCGAGGCATGGGTCAGGGCCTGGGTATCGTAGCGGATGGTCGCTCCGGCTGTTGGATTGCATTGCGCAGCGCTTCCCACCGCGCGACTTCCTGCGCGAGACTGGCGCGGTTCGACACGGTCCCGCGCAGCCAGAATTCGAACCAGCCGACCGCGCGTTCATGGACGGCCAGCCGATGTGCCGGCTGAACTTTCACATGGTACTCGCCAGGGAAGACATACATGTCGACCGGTGCGCCATGCTGCTCGAGGGCTGACACGGTCTCGAGCGAGAGCCGATACTCGGCTTCCGGGACCTGGATGAGCAGGGGAACGCGCAATCTTGCGGCATTTTGGGCGAGCGACACGGGCTTCCAAAAGGCTCGGCCATCGTCGCTCTGTTTCGGGTATCCCCAGGCGAGCGCCGCATCGCGATAGGCCGGGCCGACAGTGAACAGCACGCTGGGTTCGTCGCAGCAGGAACTGATTGCGGCCGCTCGAAACCGGTTCGAGTTCAGCAGCGCGAACTGGGTCGTCGATGCGCCGTCGCTCATCCCGGTGAGGCCGATACGATCGCGGTCGATCGCGCCGCCCGCGATTGCGGCGTCGACCGCCGCTTCCAGCGCGGAAAGGATCGCGCGGCGCTCCGCCCAGTTCTCCACCTTCAGGCGCTGCAGTTCGTTGATGTCGCGGGCACGCTCTACGTTCGGCAGGTTCGTCGGTTTCTGGAAACTCAGGACTGCGAAGCCGTGCTGGGCGAGCAGGAAGATCGGGTAGTCGTCGCCGGTCCCGCCCCGCAGGAACCCGGTGCTGTGATATTGGGTGATCACCAGCGGATGGCGCTGCCCGGGACGGTGGGTCGGCGGGAGGACCAGGTCCCCGAAGGATTTCATGCCGCGCGCATTCCTGAAGTTGAGCCGTTCGACGGTGCCCAGCCGCAGAGTGCTGAATTCCGGATTTGGATCAAACAGGATGTGCGTGTCGCCGGTGCGGGTCTCGAGACGCACCAATGTGCGAGGCCCCCTTGAGGTCTCTCGGGCACAAAGCATGGCGTCGCGCCATGGCGTGCAACTCATCAAGGCCGCGGCCGTGGAAACCACGAGGCGAGGGTGGTCCTCGCCGACCTTCCAGCGGTAGAGGCGCAGGAGACCAGCGTCGTCGGGGCCGCCGCCGCGCAGGATGAGAAGTTCGTCATCCTTGTCCCACCAGATGCCGGCGATGCGCCGCGCGCAAATCTCTGGCGGACACAAAAGCGCTTTGCCGCCGGCCTCGATATGGAGCTTCGCAGGAGAGAATATTTGCCCGGGCTCTTCCGGCGCGGTCCATGCGCGATTCCCGGTCGGCGAACGGGCAAACTGGATTGCGCCAGCCGGCCGTTGCGGCTCGGGCGCAGAGCGAAGGCGTTTGGCCTCCTCGCTGGTCAATGCTCGCAGCGTTCCAGCATCGGGATCGAGTTCGCTGATCTGCTCCGGAAGGGGCAGTCTGGGGCGCGGCTTCGCCTCGAACAGCGTCCAGAACCGCGCATCGAAGTGATAGCCTCGCTGACCTTCCCGCTCGATCGTTGCGCCTGCCGCGTGGAGCGACGGGCGGGTGGCGACGAGAAGCCGGCGACGATCGTCGCTCCATTCCAGTGAAAGCGCGTCGGTTTGAAGATTGGTGAGCGGGCGCGCCGGCTCCCCATCAAGAGTGGCTCGCCAGACCTGCGTGATGCCGCGGTCGCGCCGAAGATAGACGATTGACTTGCCGTCCCGCGACCAAAGCGGCGTCGGCGTCAGCGGGAGGCCATTCGGGATTGCCGGTACGCCGCGGATATCATTGACCGACGGGATGAATTCACCTCCGGCATCGACCAGCGTGATCCCGTTGGCGCGGTCGAGTTCGATCACGGCAATGCCGAAGCAGTAGCTGTTCGCATCGACATCGCCGCGGCGAAGCGCGATCGCGGCATATCGGCCGTCCGGGGATATCGTGAAGGGGGCCATGCCTGCCGCGACACTGTCGATCCGGCCGAAGTCCCGAAGCTCGATGATGTCGCGCGCAGTGATTGCCCGAGGACCTGTTGCCTCCCTCGCGGGAGGCAACAGGCGCTGCCGGCACGCCATGGGCGTTGCGTGCGCCGCCACGGTCGTGCCCGCGATCAGCACGGCGAGCGACGCCATGCCCAAGCGGATCACCATTGCTTTGTGACCTGAAGCGAGATCACCCGGCCGAGCGGGTTGGCATTCTCACCGTCGTAGCCGCTGGTGAAGGCCCCCGCCAAATAGGTGGTGAAAGGCGGGTCGCGGTCGAAGATGTTGGTGCCGTTCAGTGCCAGGCGCATGCCGACAAGGGGGCCGCTCTTGGCTTGGAAGCGATAGCTCAGATTGAGATCGAAGGTAGTCCACGACCCGACTCTCTGCGGCGCGGGCGTCGTCCGGTTGGTATAATCGTCCGCATAGTTGACGAAGATCGCGGTACCGAAGCCGCCGGAACTCCACGTCGCGCGGCCGCGGACGCGCAGATCGATCGGATTGCCGACTGTGTCGAGGACATCGATCGGTTTTGCCGTGGGCGTCAGCGCCTGGCGGATGTGGAAGATGTAGGTGGCAACGGCGCCCAGCTCCGCCCGGCCACTTGCGATCGCGAAGTCATAGGCAAGCTCGACGTCGAGACCCGACTGCTCGACGACGGAAAGATTCTGCAGGCGGGCGTCGGCCTCGGCGACGAAGGTCGCGGTCGACGGTATTCCGAAGAAGTCGCGGTAATAGGGCGAGGCATAGAGTTCGGCGATCCGCGCCTGCGAAGGGTTCGGCGTGAGAATCGATTCGTAGATGTCCCGATTGATCAGGAAGTTCGGGATATTGGGCGCCGGCGTCGCGATCCGGTCGCGATAGCTGACATCGAAATAGGTCGCGTTCGCCCGGAACCCTGGCAGGAACTTCGGTTCGATATCGACTCCGATCGTCCAGGTTGTCGCACGTTCGGGCCGCAGGTTGGGATCGTTGCCGCGGATCACGAGCAGATTGGACGTTCCGGTGGGCGACTGCGGATCGGCGACGGGAAAGGCGAAATAGCCGATCGAACCGGGGTCCTGCCGCATCTCGGAGAAGAGGGGCGCTCTGAAGGACGTGCCGTAACTGCTCCTGATCGTCAGGCCGGGCAGGCTTTCCCAAGCGAGACTGAGCTTGGGATTCTGGGTTCCGCCGAAGTCGCTATAATCCTCGGCGCGCAACGCGGCCGAGATGTCGAGCCGTCTGAATCCCGGGACTTGCGCGCTTCCGCCGAAGATCGGGATCAGCACTTCGGCATAGGCCGACTTGACGGTGCGTCCGTCGGGCAGGGGTGTGGCAGGAATGACGACCGGCGAGAGTGTCGAGGTGTAGGAAAGCGTCGGTCCATCGCGATAGCGATCCTTGCGATACTCCGCCCCGAGGGCGACGCGAACCGACCCCGCGGGCAAGGGGAAGACCGGCCCGTCCGCGCGGAGCGTCGCGGACCATGACGAGCCGCCATAATCGCGCTTGCTGAAGTCGCGGATCGACTCGATTGTCGCTGGATTGGTCCAGACGCCGTCGCCCAGCAGATTATAGGCGGTGGCCGGGTTCGTGTCTGCGAGGGCGAGCGCAAGTCTCGCGCTGTTGACGAGGTTCAGATACTCATAGCCTTCGTCTTGCCGGCCCCAGGTGCCATGGGCATCGACGGTCCAGCCCCCGAAGTGGGCCTCAAAACCCGCCGAGGTGCCATAGGCTTTGACGTGGCCGCGCAGACGTTCGGGACCGAGGTCGCGCACGAAGCTGTAGTTGACGCCGATCGGCTGGCGGGTCCCGATCGGATCGACGTAGAATGGATTGGTGGTGGGAACGGTTCGCCGGATGTCGGCGGAGGTCTGCTGCGCCTGATCGAAATTGCGCCAGGTAGCGAGACCGCTCGCATAGAAGCGAACGCGCTCCGTGAGATCCTGGCTGAAGGCGACGAATACCGAATGGCGGCGCTGCTCGGGAAGGACATCGACGCCGAACCACCGGTCCGAGAGATTGACGGTGCCAGGGGCAAGCTGGGCTGGCGTCAGACCGGCGCCGTTTTGGCCGGCAGGGATGGCGAAGCTTCGGCCCCCTGCGAAGATGGTTCCGGGATTGCCATAATTGCCTCGTCGGTCGGGGCCGCCGAACGCGCGCAGATCCTCCGTGACGAAGTCCCGATCCGC
The DNA here is from genome assembly GCF_036402235.1 of Sphingomonas sp. Classification (GTDB taxonomy): domain Bacteria; phylum Pseudomonadota; class Alphaproteobacteria; order Sphingomonadales; family Sphingomonadaceae; genus Sphingomonas. The sequence goes on from NZ_DASWTG010000060.1 coordinate 65,967, forward strand.
CGCGGCAAGCCGATCGCGCTTATAGAATTCATAGGCAATGACGAGATTCCCGGTTGACCAGCGGGTGCCGAACAGCTGGCTGAACTGATATTCCTGAGAAGCGCCATCCGCCGTGCCGATCCGGAAGCTTGTCTCGGCGCCGTTGAAGTCGCGCCGCGTGATGACATTGACGACTCCGGCCACCGCATCCGAGCCGTAGATTGCCGAAGAACCGTCCGGTACGATCTCGACCCGTTCGATGATGGATGCCGGTATCACGGAAAGGTCGCCGAAAGAGCCGCCAAAGCCGCCGAGCGGTGGGCGGTCCCCGTTGATCAGCAGGAGCGTCGAGGTCTGCCCCAATCCGCGCAGATTGACGCCGGAGCCGCGCGCGGAGTTTCCGTTGCCGGCCGAACTGAGCAATCCGCCGCCGATCTCGTTGGCGCCCCCGGCGAAGTTCTGCGGGATCGACTGGACGATCTGCTGGGTCGTGGCGAAGCCGGCTTGATCGATGGCCTTGCGATCGATCGTGGTGACTGCAGATCCTACCGGACCGCGGCCGCGGATGCGCGTGCCGGTGACGATGATGTCGCCGCCTTCCGCATCCTGGTCCGGCGCGTCGGATCGCTGGATCACCAGCGTGTCGCCGACGATGATCGCGCGAAGACCCGTGCCACCGAGCAATGCGGCGAGCGCCGCATCGACCGAATAGCGGCCTCGGAGCGCGGGCGCCCGGCGGTTCCTGACCAGGTCGTCGGCGACGATGACCTGCCTGCCGGACCTGAGCGCGACCTGCGTGATGGCGGTGCGAAGATCCTGCGCCACGATATCATAGTCGCGTGCGCCGTCCTGTTGCGCACGCGCGGCCGGCGTGGCGAACAGTGCCACGCTACAAAGAAGCACAACCCCGATTTTCTTTCGCATTCTGTCCCTCCCGGTCGGCGCACAGAGCGCGGACATCAGGGCGGGACGGGGCAGGACGGACTTACCCCCCCGTCCATGCGAAAAAAATCGACTAGGGTCGGACGAGCGTCAGATTGCCGTTGGCGTCGCGCCGGACTCGAAGCTCGAGGGCCGCAGCGAGGCTTGCCGCAAGTTGATCCACGGGAAGCGGACGGAAGGCTCCGGTGACCTTGACCGCGCCGAGCGACGGCTCGCCGAGCGCAATGCCGGGCGAAGCGTAGCGATTGGTTTCCTCAAGCACCGCCGACAAGGGCGCGCCGTGGAAGACCAGCATGCCCGATACCCATTGGTCGCTGCCCTTCCCGGCCGGCCCGGCGGGTGCGAGCGGCTCTCCGCTCGCGGCGAAGCGCATCGCCTGTCCCGGCTGGATGCGCAGGTCCGCCGGTGCATCCATGTCTCCCGTCCGCCGAACCTCCAAAGCGCCGCGCAGCGACACGACTGAAAGCCCGGCCGGCGGCGCCTGAACGTCGAAATCCGCCTCCGGGGCCGAGACCACCTTCCCGCCCGCCTCGACGAGAAACGGGCGGGCGGGATCGGGCCGGATGTCGAAACGCGCACGGCCGCGCTGCAGCCTGACCTTGCGGACCTTCTCGTCGAACGCGACCTCCACCCGCGTGTCGGTGTCGAGCGTCACCGACGAGCCGTCAGGCAGCTTCACCGTGCGGATCTCGCCGACCGAGGTCGCGTGCGCCACGGATACGAGCGAGAGGTTCGGGTTGCGTCCGGGCTGGAGAGTCACGAACAGCGCGATGACGATCATCGCGGCGGCGGCGAGCGCGAGACGAGGGGCGGTTGCCCAGGCGAGCGGGCGCGGCTGCGGCTTGAGTGACCGATCCCGACCGACAGCGGTGGCGCCCAGGCCTTCCGCCAGCGTCCAGGTCCGTTCGAGGGCGGCATATTCGGCGGCGTTTCGCGGATCTGCCGCGCGCCAACGTTCGAACTCGGCGCGCGACTCCTCCGCATGGGGCCCGTGCATGCGCCCCCACCAGCGAGTGGCTTCCTCGCGCGCGTCCTCGCCGCCCGGCATCAGGCATCCTGCTCCATGAAGCGCGTCAGCTGCCCGATCGTCTTCGACATGATCTTCTCGACGCGCTTCACGCTCAACCCCGTCTTCTCCGCGATTTCGAGATAGGTCATGCCATCAAGACGGTGGGCGAGGAAGATATCCCTCGACCGCGGCTTCAGTCGAATCATGGCTGTCTCGAGCCGTCGCAGACTATCGCGCGCTTCCAGGCGGCCAAGTTCATCAACGTCCGAAATGGCGTGCTCCACATCGGTATCGGACGCCATGTGCCGGAACTCGGCGGATCGCACGCGGTCCTTGAGCAGGTTGCGGCCGATCTGGCGGAGATAGCTTGCGGGCCTGACGATCGAAGCCGGACCGTCCTCGGCGCGGGCAAGGCGCAGGAAGGCTTCCTGCGCGAGGTCTTCGGCCTCATGCGCGGATGCACGGTTGCGCGCGAAGAAGCGGATCAGCGACGAACGCTCGCTGCGGTACAGCCGGTCGATGTCGACGGCGTCCGGCTCGGCGGCGCCAAGCGCGGCAAACGGAAACGTCGCCGGCCCCTTCACCCTTGGCCTCTGCCAGTATCGTCCGCCCGTGCCGTGCGTGCCATGATCCGTCTCCCGATCGAGACGGCTCCGGCGAAGCCGGGTGTTGAGAACACGTAGGGTTTACATGCGCCGACGCCTTTAGCTGCGAAGCCTGGACATGCGCGTCGGCCACCCGGCGGTCGGCCAGTGAACAGAATACCCTACGAGGTTCTCACGCCTCGGTGCCGATGTCACGGCACGGGCGAAGGTTAGGCTGGCAACAGCTTGCCTGGCAAGCAGCTACCGTTCGAAGTCAAACCACTACGGCGCAATCCAGACACCCTGACAGGTCGATTTCGCCGCCGAGGCAATCCAAACGCATCGGCAAAACACGATACGTCTTGCGGCTCCCAATCACATCGGCTATTCCCGATGCATGGACCAGGACAGCGCCATCGAACTCCTCGCCGCCCTTGCGCATCCCACGCGGCTGTCGACCTTCCGCCTGCTGGTACGGCACGAGCCCGACGGCCTATCGACGGGGGAGCTCGCCGACGCGCTGGCGCTGTCGCAGAGCACCTTCTCCACTCATCTCGCTGTCCTTGCCAGGGCGGGTCTTGTTCAGTCCGACAAGCAGGGCCGTCACTTCATCCAGCGGGTGCGCATCGACGCGCTGCGGGACCTGATGACCTTTCTGGCCAAGGATTGCTGCCAGGGCCGCGCGGAGCTTTGCGAGCCGCTGGTCGCCGAACTCACCACCTGCTGCTGAGGCTCAAATGACCGCTGACATCATCATCTATCATAATCCCGAGTGCGGGACGTCGCGCAACACGCTGGCGATGATCCGCAACGCCGGCATCGAGCCGCACGTCGTCGAGTATCTGAAGACGCCGCCGGCCCGCGCGCTGCTCGTGCAGCTGATCGAGCGCGCCGGGATCGCGCCGCGCGCGCTGCTCCGCGAGAAGGGCACGCCCTATGGCGAGCTCGGCCTGGCCGACGAGACCCTGAGCGACGACGCACTGATCGACGCGATGATGGCGCATCCGATCCTGATCAACCGGCCGCTCGTCGTGACCCCGCTTGGGGTGAAGCTTTGCCGCCCCTCCGAAGCGGTCCTCGCCATACTGCCGCAACCGCAGCAGGGCGCGTTCGCCAAGGAAGATGGGGAGCAGGTCGTCGACGCCAGCGGCGAGCGGCTGGTCTGAGGTGGCGACTCTCGCAACCGCTACGCCGCGCCCGGCGATGAGCCTGTTCGAGCGCTATCTCAGCCTATGGGTCGCATTGTGCATCGTGATCGGCATCGCGCTCGGTCACGTGCTGCCCGGCGCGTTCGCGGCGATCGCCGCGGCGGAGGTCGCTCGCGTCAATCTCGTGGTGGCGGCGCTCATCTGGCTGATGATCATCCCGATGCTCCTGAAGATCGACTTCGGCGCGCTCGGCTCGGTGCGCCAGCACTGGAAGGGTGTGGGCGTTACCCTGTTCGTCAACTGGGCAGTGAAGCCCTTCTCGATGGCGCTGCTCGGCACGGTGTTCATCGGCTGGCTCTTCGCGCCGTTGCTTCCCGAAGGACAGGCGTCCAGCTACATCGCCGGCCTGATCCTGCTCGCCGCCGCGCCATGTACCGCCATGGTGTTCGTCTGGTCGAACCTTTGCGACGGCGAGCCGACCTACACGCTCAGCCAGGTCGCGCTGAACGATCTGCTCATGATCTTCCTGTTCGCGCCGCTCGTTGCCCTGCTGCTCGGCGTCGCATCGGTGACCGTGCCCTGGGACACGCTGCTGCTGTCGGTGGTGCTCTACATCATCGTTCCGGTCATCATCGCCCAGCTCGTTCGGGCGGCGGTGCTGGCCTCCGGCGGTCAGCCGGCGCTCGAACGGCTGCTCGGCAGGCTCGGTCCCGCCTCGCTGGTCGCGCTCCTCGCCACGCTCATCCTGCTGTTCGGCTTCCAGGGCGAGCAGATCGTCCGCCAGCCGCTGGTCATCGCATTGCTGGCGGTGCCGATCCTGATCCAGGTCTATTTCAACGCGGGCATCGCCTATTGGCTGTCGCGGCGCTTCGGCGTCGCCTGGTGCGTCGCCGCCCCCGCCGCGCTGATCGGCGCGTCGAACTTCTTCGAACTGGCAGTGGCTGCGGCGATCTCGCTGTTCGGCCTCCACTCGGGGGCCGCGCTCGCGACCGTGGTCGGCGTCCTCGTCGAAGTGCCGGTCATGCTCTCGGTCGTCGCGATCGTGAAGCGTACGCGCCCATGGTACGAAGCTGCATGACTCCGCTGGTCTATATCGGCGCTGCGCTCGCCGAGATCGCCGGCTGCTTCGCCTTCTGGGCATGGCTGCGGCTCGGACATTCGCCGTGGTGGGTCGTGCCTGGCATGGTGTCGCTAGCAGTGTTCGCGTGGCTGCTGACACTGGTGGACAGCGAGGCAGCCGGCCGAGCCTATGCGGCCTATGGCGGCGTCTATATTTGCGCCTCGCTGGGATGGTTATGGGCAATCGAGGGCCTGCGACCCGACCGCTGGGACGTAGTCGGGGCGGTGATTTGTCTCGTTGGGGCCGGCATCATCCTGTTCGGGCCGAGAGCCGCATGAAGCGCCTTCGCTCCCTGGCCGATCCGCACCATCTGCCGGCGCTCGATCCGGCGTTCGTGCGCAAGCGGCCCGCTACCGGCCTTGGCGATGATCAGCCGCCGCCGCGAATTCTGCTGCTCTACGGATCGCTTCGGCAGCGTTCCTTCTCGCGGCTTGCCGTCGAAGAGGCGGCGCGGCTGCTCCAGCTTTTCGGCGCCGAGACCCGCATTTTCGATCCAAGCGACCTGCCGCTCCCCGACCAGGTGCAGGGTGACGACCATCCCGCCGTCCACGAACTGCGTGAGCATGCATTGTGGTCCGAAGGGCAGGTCTGGTGCAGCCCGGAGCGGCACGGTCAGATCACCGGTATCATGAAGGCGCAGATCGATCATCTGCCGCTCGAGATGAAGGGCATGCGCCCGACCCAGGGTCGCACGCTCGCGGTGATGCAGGTGTCGGGCGGATCGCAATCGTTCAACGCCGTCAACACGCTGCGCCTGCTCGGCCGCTGGATGCGGATGTTCACGATCCCGAACCAGTCGTCGGTCGCGATGGCGTACAAGGAGTTCGATGAAGCGGGGCGGATGAAGCCCTCCAGCTATTACGATCGCATCGTCGATGTGATGGAGGAGCTGGTTCGCTTCACCGTCCTTCTGCGTCCGCATCGTGAACAGCTGGTCGACCGCTATTCCGAGCGGAAGGCTGCGAACAGGCCAACGCATGGCATGGAGGATCACTCGGCGATCGCCATCGGTCCGGACACCCGGCTGCAATCCGCTGGCCGGAATGTCGCCTCACCCGCCGAATAGCTTGCCTGTGATCGCGACGCCCGCGGCCCCAAGGCAGGCGAGCGAGGGGAGGGCGTGAGTGCCATGCCCAACGCACGCGCCCCGGCGCCACCTGCATATCCGCGGTAGAAGAGCGCGCGGTCGATCGGGAAAAGCATGGCGGAAGCGATTAACAGCGCGAGGACGGCCCCGCCGCACCAGCCGTTGCTCAACCTCTACGGCCATTCCTGCTCCTGTGTCAGGCGGGCCGCTTGGCTCCCAATAGCATGATCGTGCCCGTCACCGTGTGCACGCGGTCGATCTCGCGAACGTCGACAAAGCCCGCGTCACGGATCAGGTCCGGCAAGACGCCGTCGGCATTCGGCTGGGTGTCGGCGACACCGTCGAGCCGCTGAATGGTTGCTCGAAACAACAGCCGCATCAATCCTCGCTGGCGTCCATAGTCGGCGATCAGGAGCCGCCCGCCAGGCCGCAATGCCAAGAACAGCGCACCAAAGGCGCGCGCCTTCTCGGCGATCGGCATCTGATGGAAAACGAGACTGGAAACGGCCGCGTCGGCGGTGCCCGCTTCGAGGTCGGCCGCGAAGCCCCGGCGCCATTCCACCTCGACGCGGGCCTGGTCGGCCTTGGCGCGGGCGATCGCCAGCGCTTCCTCGTCTGGATCGATGCCAATGACGCGCACCTCGAGCTGGGCCGCTTTCAGCATCACGGCGAAGGTGCCGGTGCCGCAGCCGAAATCGACGATCGTTTCGCCCGCTACGGGTGCGGTCGCCTGTAGAAGTGCGCTTCGCCACCGTCGCTCGCGCGTCCATACGCGAATGGCGCGATCATAGTCCTGCGTGTCACCGGTCCCGAGAGGCGGAGTATATTCCCGTTCGCCCATCGTGCCCTCCTCATGCGAGTCGGCCGGATTGTGCACCCTGCAGTGACTAGAGGGTCAAGCCGCCTCTGCCGGGCCGAGCGCTTCGATGATCCGGCAGGTCGAGATTGATCCCTGCGAGCACTGGCCGATCAGGTCGTCGAGTTCGCGCCGCAGTGCGCGCAGGTCGGCGATCTTGCGGTCGATCTCGGCGAGATGCTCACGCGCCACCGCATCGACCGCGCCGCAGGACCGGTCGCGCTCGTCCGACAGCGCCAGCAGGGCACGGACCTGGTCGAGCGTGAAACCGAGGTCGCGCGCCCTGCGGACGAACGAAAGCCGCGCCAAATGTGGTTGGCCATAGTCGCGATAATTGCCTTCGGTCCTCGCCGGCGCCGGCAGCAAGCCGATCTTCTCATAGAAGCGGATCGTCTCGACCTTGGTCGCGGTCGATCGTGCGAGTTCGCCAATCTGCATTGCCAGCCCTTGACCCTAGAGTTGCTACAGGGTGCATATAGCCTTCCATATCGAGTCGTTCGAGGTGGAAATGGCCTGCAACAGCTGTGCGTCGGCAAAGCCCGACGCCAACAATAGTCCGAGCTGGCGACGTGCGCTGTGGATCGCGCTTGCCGTCAATGCCGCGATGTTCGTGGCCGAGATGACCGCTGGCGTGGCAGTCGGCTCCAAGGCGCTCCAGGCGGACGCGCTCGACTTTCTTGGCGATGCCGCGAACTATGCCATCAGCCTCGGTGTCGCCGGAATGGTGCTCGCCTGGCGGGCGCGCGCGGCGCTGCTCAAGGGCGCGACGCTCGCGATCCTCGGTATCTATGTGCTGGCGAGCAGCTTGTGGGCGGTCTGGCACGGGCGCACCCCCGACGCCGAGGTCATGGGCGCAGTCGGCGTGGCAGCATTGGTCGCCAATGCTGGCGTCGCCCTCATGCTCTACCGCTTCCGTTCGGGCGACGCGAACATGCGGTCGGTCTGGATCTGCTCGCGCAACGACGCGATCGGCAATGTCGCAGTCGTGCTCGCCGCCGCAGGCGTGTTCGGGACCGGCACCGCCTGGCCGGACCTGATCGTCGCCGCCATCATGGCGCTTCTCGGCATCTCGGGCGGCGTTCAGATCATCCGCCAGGCGAGACGCGAGCTGGCCGGCGAGCGCGGTGCCCGCGACAACCGGCTGGCCGGAGCGGCATGATGCGGAACCCGCCAGCCGAACCGAACCTTTCCAGCCTCGTCGATGCCGAACTCGAGCGTCATCGCTGGGCAGCCTCGGTGGGTGACGTCGGCAGCGCCTGGTGGGCACTGGAGCGGGCCCATATCGTCTCCCAGTCTAACCTGCTTCTGCACCTGCGCGTCCATGTGATCATGCTGGGTTATGCTCTCCGCACCGCAGACCTGCGCGAGACCGGCGGTCAGCTGCTGCGGCTGGCTCTTGCGCCGTTGGGCACGCTCAGCGGCCGCACGCCCCTCGGAAACACCGGACGGGCGCGCGTCGATCCGTTCGCGCCGATGCCGATTCCCGGCGATCTGCGGCGCGCGCTCGAGGAGGCTGGCGGATGAGCAAGGTTCGCAAGCTGACAGGCGGTGCTGGTCCTGCTATCGCGCGAGGCGTGCATCGGCTCCTGAGCCTTCTCGTCGGAATGGCGCTCCTCCTCTCGGTAGGAATGGCGCCGCTTGCGCATGCGAGCGAGCAGCTCTGTCTGCCGGGCACCGAGGCGGCCACGGCGCTTGCCGGTCATGTCGACGGCGACGCGGACCAGGCACCGGATACGGAGAGGGGCGTTCCGCACCACCATGGCGGTTGCCATGGCCACCATTTCGCCGACCCCGTGGGCAGCTCCGAGGCCGAGGCTCCTTCGGTTCTGCCGGCACGCTTCTTCGCTATCGGCTCGACGCTCCTGACTGCCGCACTCCTGGATCGGTCGCTGAGGCCGCCGATCGCCTGACGCCGATCATCGCCCGCGCGACACAGCGCGCGGCTTGTTCGTCATCGTCAGGAGCAATCCAAATGTATCGTGTCATCGCGGCCGTCCTGGCCGCAGCGGCCTGCGCGCAACCGGCGCAGGCGCAGACCAGTTTGCCACCCGCTGCCGAGCCGGTGGGCGAGACCCTCACGCTCGACCGGGCGCTCGAGCTCGCCGGTGCGACGGCGCCCGGGATCGAGGCAGCAACCGCCGGCGTCCGCGCCGCCGAGGCCCAGCGCCGGGCGGCCGGGCTGCGCCCAAACCCGTCAATCAACGTGGAAGCCGAGAACGTCATCGGCACCGGACCCTATAGCGGCCTGAGCTCGGCCGAAACGACGGTCGGCATGTCCCTGCCGCTTGAGCTCGGCGGCAAACGCTCGGCGCGGATCGGTGTGGCGGAGGCCCAGACCGCCCGTGCCCGGCTGGAGGTGATCACCGCCCAGGCTAACCTTCGGCTGAAGGTCACGCAGGCATTCGTCGCAGCGGCTGCGGCCGAGCGGCGGCTTGGCGTCGCCAGCGATCAGCGCGACATCGCGAACGAAGGCTTGCGCGGTGCCCGGGTGCGGGTGCGCGCCGGGCGCGCCTCTCCGCTCGAGGAGCAGCGCGCTGACGTCCAGCGCATCAACGCCGAAACCGCGCTCGAACAGGCGGAGCGCGCCACCACCCTCGCCCGCGGGAACCTTGCGCGATTGATCGCCCGGGAACCTGGCCAATTGGACCTGCCATGGTTCGAGCGAACCAATGGGGTCGGGCCGAAGATGCCGAAGAGCGCCGATGGTACCCTCGCGCTTGCACTTGCCCAGGCTGATATCGCCACGGCGGTTGCGCAGGTGCGTCTCGCGCGCAGCCAGCGCGTCCCGGACCTGACGCTCAGCGCAGGCGCGCGGCGGCTCGAGGCGACCAATGATGTTGCGGCGGTGTTCGGGGTGAGCATCCCGCTGCCCCTGTTCAACAACGGCCGCGCAAGTCTCGATGCGGCGCGCGCGCAACGCGATCAGGCAGAGGCGCTGCGACGCGGCGCCGTTCTCGATGCCCAGCAGGCGATCGCGTCGGCCGAGACCGAGGTTGCCAATGCCGAAGCGAACGCCCGAACCGCTGCGGGGCCGGCACTCGCCGCCGCGCAGGAGGCGGCACGGATCGCCCGGATCGGCTACCGCGAAGGCAAGTTCGGTCAGCTCGACCTGCTCGAGGCTGAGCGCACGCTTGCCCAGACCCGCGCCGCGGCGATCGACGCGCTCGCTGCCTATCACGATGCACAGGCCCGCCTGGAGCGGCTCACCGCCCGCGCGCCCTCAATCACGGAAGATCGCCCATGAAAATGTCGATTCTGCGGGCGATCGCGCCCGCCACCCTTGCCCTCACGCTTGCCGCTTGCGGCGGCGGGAGCGGGCCTGCGGGGAATGAAGCAGCCGAGCATGCCGAGGAAGAAGGGCATGCAGAAGAAGGCGTCGTAACGCTCAGCCAGCAGCAGATCGCTGAGGCGGGTATCGAGGTCGTCCGGCCGACCGTCGGGGGCGTCGCCGGCGCGATCGAAGTCAGCGCGACCATCGAGGGCGATCCGCAGGGCGTGCAGGTCGCATCGGCCGCGATCGGTGGCCGCCTGGTCTCGCTGACGCGGAATCTCGGACAGTCGGTGTCGCGGGGCGACGTGCTCGCGGTGATCGAGAGCCGCGAGGCGGCGACGCTGCGAGGCGACATCGAGGCGGCGCGGGCGCGGCTTGCGCTGGCACAATCGAACCTGCGCCGCGAACAGCGCCTGTTCGCCGAGCGCGTTTCGCCCGAGCAGGACCTGATCGCCGCGCGTACGGCTGCAACCGAGGCCAACATCGCGCTACGCCAGGCGCAGCAGCAACTTGCCGCCACGGGCGGCGGCGGCGGCGCCTTCAACCGGATCACAGTGCGCGCGCCGATCTCCGGGCAGGTGGTCGCCCGATCGGCAACGCTTGGGCAGACTGTCACGGCGGACGCGGAGCTGTTCCGCATCGCCAACCTCTCGACGGTGAGCATCGCGATGTCGCTGCTTCCGGCCGACGCCGGCCGCGTGCGGCCCGGTTCGCGCGTCGAGGTGACCGCGCCCGGACGGCGGCAGGAGGCGCGTGTCACCTTCGTGTCGCCGATCCTCGACGAGACGACCCGGCTCGTGCCGGTGATGGGGACGCTCGACAATGGCGCGAACAGCTGGCGGGTGGGCGAGACGGTAAGCGCCTCGATCATTGTGCCGGCCAGCGGCGACAGCACGGTGGCAGTGCCCTCGGCCGCGGTCCAGATGATCGAGGACAAGCCGCATGTGTTCGTGCGCACCCCCACCGGCTTCAAGGCGGTGCCGGTCACGCTCGGGCGGCGCAACGGCGGCCAGGTGATCGTCGCCTCCGGGCTCACCGGAACCGAGCAGATCGCCTCGACCAATTCCTTCACCCTCAAGGCCGAGCTCGGAAAGGGCGAAGCCGAGCATGAGGACTGAGCCATGATCGCCCGGATCGTCACCTTCTCGGTGGAGCGGCGCTGGCTCGTCCTGCTGCTCACCGCCGCCTTCGCCATCGCCGGCATGTTCGCGCTCCAGCGGCTGCCGATCGATGCCGTCCCCGACATCACCAACAACCAGGTCCAGATCAACATCGTCGCCCCGGCGCTCTCGCCCGATCAGGTGGAGAAGCAGGTCGCCTTCACCATCGAGACCGCGCTCGCCGGCATTCCCGGCCTCGAATATACCCGTTCGCTCAGCCGTAACGGCTTCTCCCAGGTGACCGCCGTCTTCGACGAGGGCACCGACATCTACTTTGCGCGCCAGCAGGTCTCGGAACGGCTGCGCACCGCGGAGGAGGATCTCCCGGAAGGCGTGAACCCCGAAATGGGTCCGATCGCCACGGGCCTCGGCGACATCTTCATGTGGACGGTCGAGTATCGCGAACTCGACAAGGTCAACCACAAGAGCGGCGAGCCCGGCCTGCAGCCGGACGGCAGCTACATCACGCCTGAGGGCGATCACCTCGTCAGCGAAGCCGACAAGGCAACCTATCTGCGCACGGTCCAGGACTGGATCGTCGCGCCGCAGCTCAAGGGCGCCGACGGCCTTGCCGGGATCGACTCGCTCGGCGGCTACACCAAGGAATATCTCGTCGTTCCGGATGTGCAGCGCATGGCGGCGATGAAGATCACGCTGCAGGACCTCGCCACCGCGCTCGAGCGCAACAACACCAGCACCGGCGCCGGCATCGTCAATCGCAACGGCGAGGGGCTGTCTGTGCGTGCGGACGGCCGGATCCGCACCGCCGACGAGCTCGCCCGCACCGTGATCGCCACGCGAGAGGGCGTGGCGATCGTGCTGAGCCAGGTGGCGGGAGTGCGCACCGGCCAGGGCCTGCGCATGGGCTCGGCATCGGAGAATGGGCGCGAGGTGGTCGTCGGTACCGCGGTGATGCGGATCGGCGAGAACAGCCGCACCGTCTCGACCGGCGTGTCGAAGCGCCTCGATGAGATCGGACCGTCGCTGCCGGTGGACGTGGTGGTGAAGCCGGTGCTCAACCGCACCGACCTGGTCAACTCGACCATCGCGACCGTCGCGCGCAACCTCGCCGAGGGTGCGCTGCTCGTGATCGTCGTGCTGTTCGCGCTGCTCGGCAACTTCCGCGCCGCGCTGATCGCAGCGATGGTCATCCCGATCACGATGCTGCTGACCAGCATCGGCATGCTGCAGGCGGGCGTGTCGGCAAACCTGATGAGCCTTGGCGCGCTCGACTTCGGGCTGATCGTCGACGGCGCGGTGATCATCGTCGAGAACTCGCTGCGACGTATATCCGAAGCGCAGCATGGCCGAGAGGATGCGCTGCCGCTCAAGGAACGGCTGGCCATCGTGGCTGCTTCGTCGCGCGAGATGATCCGTCCCTCGGTCTACGGCCAGGCGATCATCATCCTCGTCTATGCGCCGCTGCTCACCTTCACGGGCGTCGAGGGCAAGATGTTCGAGCCGATGGCGCTGACGGTGATCATCGCGCTGATCTTCGCTTTCATCCTGTCGCTGACCTTCGTGCCTGCAGCGATCGCGATCTGGCTCAGCAAGCGCGTGGAGGAGAAGGAGGGGCGCATCGTCAGCTGGCTGCGCCGCCGCTACGAGCCCGGCCTCGACACCGCGATGCGCCGCCCGAGCGCCACCCTGGGCGTAGCCGTCGGCGCGCTGGCGCTGGCCGGCGTCGCCTTCACCACGCTCGGCCAGGAGTTCCTCCCGCAGCTCGACGAAGGCAATGTGCTGGTTCAGGCGATCCGCGTGCCCGGCACCTCGGTCGACCAGAGCCAGGCGATGCAATCGCATGTCGAGCGGGCCATCACCAAGGAACCCGAAGTGCAGTTCGCCTTCTCGCGGACCGGCACCTCGGAAATCGCCTCGGATCCGATGCCGCCCAGCATCAGCGACACGTTCGTGATCCTGAAGCCGAGGGAGCAGTGGCCGGACCCCAATCTGAATAAGGCGGAATTCGTCGAGCGCCTGGAGAAGCGGCTCGCGAGGCTGCCCGGAAACAATTACGAGATCACCCAGCCGATCCAGATGCGTTTCAACGAGCTCATCGCGGGCGTGCGCGGCGATGTCGCCGTGAAGGTCTTCGGCGACGACTTCGCCCAAATGAATGCGACTGCCGAAGCGATCGCGGGCGTCCTGCGCAAAACCGCAGGGGCGACGGACGTACGCGTCGAGCAGACCGAAGGCCTGCCGATGCTGGACATCCGCCCGAACCGCACCGCCATGTCGCGCGTCGGCGTGACGGCGGGCGATGTGCAGGACACGGTCGCGGCGGCGATCGGCGGCCGCGAGGCCGGCATGATCTTCGAGGGCGACCGACGCTTCCCCGTCGTCATTCGTCTACCGGAAGCGGCTCGATCGGACCTCACGGCGATCGCGCAGGTGCCGGTACCGACCGCCGAGGGCGGGTTCGTGCCGCTTTCGACCGTCGCCGACATCAATATCGTGGATGGTCCCAACCAGATCAGCCGCGAGAACGGCAAGCGCCGCGTGGTCGTTCAGGCCAATGTCCGCGGCCGGGACGTCGCCGGTGTGGTCGCCGACGCGCAGACCGCGATCGCTAGCCAGGTGAAGATGCCGCCGGGCACCTATCTCGAATGGGGCGGCCAGTTCGAGAATCTGGCGTCGGCGCGCGACCGCCTGATGATTGTGGTGCCGATCTGCTTCGCGGTGATCATGCTGCTGCTCTACGGCGCACTCGGGTCGGTGCGCGATGCGCTGATCGTGTTCACCGGCGTGCCACTGGCGCTGGTCGGCGGCGTACTGGCGCTGTGGCTGCGGGGAATGCCCTTCTCGATCTCGGCGGCCGTGGGTTTCATTGCGCTGTCCGGCATCGCGGTGCTCAACGGCCTCGTCATGGTCTCCGCGATCCAGGACCTGATCGCGCGCGGGCACGATCGAGCCGTGGCGGCGCGCGAGGGCGCGCTGGCGCGTCTGCGCCCCGTCGCGATGACCGCGCTGGTGGCTTCGCTCGGCTTCGTGCCGATGGCGCTCGGCCATGGCGCGGGCGCCGAGGTCCAGAAGCCACTGGCGACCGTTGTGATCGGCGGGCTGATCTCGGCCACGCTGCTGACCTTGTTCGTGCTGCCGACGCTCTACGCGCGCTTCGGCAGGCGCGAGATGCCGGCTCCGGTCGAGGGCGCGGACGTGGTGGCATGAGCGAAGAACGGTTGTCACTCGACACCGCGGACAAGCGCCGGACGCTCTGGATCGTATTGGCGCTGAACGTCGCGCTGGCGGCAGGCTTCGGCATCACGGGTGCGCTGGGAGATTCGAGCGCGCTCATTGCCAATGGCCTCGACAATGCGTCCGATGCTTTGGTCTATGTCATCAGCCTTCTTGCGCTCACGCGTCCCGACCATTGGAAGCGCGCCGCGGCGCGCGTCTCCGGCGTGCTGCTGCTGGTCTTCGCGGCGGGCGTGCTGGTCGACGCGGTGCGGCGCTTCCTGACGGGGAGCGAGCCGCTGGGCCCGACGATGATCACGATGGCGCTGATCGGCGCCGTGGTGAACGGCATCTGCCTGTGGCTGCTGAAACGGCTGGAGGAGCCTGACGTCAATCTGCGCGCGGCAACGACTTTCAGCTTCAACGACTTCGTCTCCAATGGCGGAATCGTGGTGGCTGGCGGCGTCGTGCTCTGGACCGGGCAGAACTGGCCCGATCTCGTTGTCGGTGCGGCGGTGGCGGCGATCGCGATCAAGGGCGGGATCGAAATCCTGAGGGATGCCGCCGCCGATGAGGCGCGCGATGCCGGATGACCAGGCCAAGCCAACGCAACGCAGGCCCTCGCGGGCGTGGTCTGCCGAGGACGACGCTGCGCTGCGGGCCGGGATAGCGGCGAAACAGCAGACGCCCGATATCGCCCGAACCTTGGGGCGGACGGTCGATGCGGTGCGGGGGCGCGCCCAGGTGTTGAGGCTTCGGCTAACCTCGCGCCTTCGGCCTTGGCGCGTGTACCCAGGGGGCGACTGAGCGAAGCCACTGGAGTCGCCACGGGACCCTCACGCCTTCCAAGACCGTGCGACTCCACCATTTCTTGGAATTGTCAGCGCTTCGACTCGCCGTCACGCTTGATTGACAGCACCCCCCGATGCCGGGGCAAGACGGAACAGGGATGCGCCATGATCGAGGTCCACCTCCTGCGCTATGCGCTGGCGGCGGCCGATAGCGGCAGCTTCAGCCGTGCGGCCGAGCAGTTTCGCGTGAAGCAGTCGACGCTGAGCAAGCGCGTCCGCCATCTCGAGCTTCGTATCGGGGTCCCGCTGTTCACGCGTTCGACCCAGGGCGTCGCGCCTACGCCGAGCGGGATCCACTTCCTTGCCCGGGCCCGCTCAATCGTCGGCGAGCTTGACATGCTTTCGACCGACACGCTGGCGTTGGCACGCGGCGAGTGCGGCAGGCTGCGCATCGGCTTCCACGGCACCCTGGCGGCCGGCGATCTGCGGGCGACGCTCGAGGACTTCCGTCGCGAGGCCCCGGATGTCGAGCTTGAGGCGATTGAGGCGGGCCGCGATCAGCTCCTCGACGGGCTGGACCGGGGCCGTCTCGATCTGGCGGTGGTGGCCGGCGAAGCGGCGGGCGGGCAAGCGCTATGCCTGTGGAGCGAGCCGCTGGCGCTGGGCCTGAGCCTCAACCACCCGCTGCTCGAGCGCGACCGAGTCTACTGGACCGATCTGCGGGAGATGACCTTCCTCGTGACCCGGGCCGATCCCGGCGATCTGATCGCAAGAATGATCTCAGCGCGTCTCGCCGGCCCTTGCCATGCGCCACGGATCGTCGCGCAGGCGGTAAGTCGGGACAATCTGCACAGCCTCGTCACCAGGGAGCAGGCCTCCGTGACGGCTGGCGCCGGACTAACGATCGACGGGGGCGTGGCATTTCGCGAGGTCCATGATGCGTTTGGCCCGACACGCCTCAGCCAGACCCTGCACTGGCGCGAGGAAAACGAGAACCCCGCGCTCGCGCGCTTCCTGGCGCTGGCGGCTAGACGATATGGCAGGACACCGCCCGAGCGCGCTGTTCGGCACTAGAACGGCAGCGGGCCAGGTTCATCCTCCGGCCCCGAGCTGTCGCCTCGCTTTGGCGAAGCCGCGGTCGGTGGCCATGAACTGGACAAGCATCGGGACGATCAGCTTGGCGGGACCGCTGGACGCCTGACCGGTCGCCTGGGCGTGGGCTTCGGCATAGGCGCTGAGGTCGCGATAGACGTCGGCGGGCATGTCGATAGTGACCTTCACCGGCTTGTCGTCGGCGATCGGTCCGAGCTTCAGCGTCATTTCGCACCTCCTTCGCCCGGTCCCAGCACAAGATCGCGGGTGACGATCACGCGCAGCTGGAAGCCAGGCCGCACGGTCAGCGTCGGTTGCACGTTCATCTGTCGACGGACCAGATCCTGGCCGGTGCGGCCGATCGAGTCGGACGTGCCTTCGCGCAGCGCACGCACCAGCGAGTCCTCGTCATCGCTGCCAACCTCGGTTCCGACGCTGAGCAGTGTCGAGATCAAGGCGGCGCGGAACAATCCGCCCCAATGCTGGTCGACCCGGTCCTGCAGACCCGAATAGCCCGAGGCATCGGTGCCGGGCAGCCGGTCGAGCTGGATCGACCGGCCATCGGGCAGGATCAGGCGATCCCAGGCGAGCAGGACGCGGTTCTGCCCGAATGAGATCTGCGAGTCATATTCGCCGATCAGGCGGCTGCCTTGCGGGATCAGCAGATGCCGGCCGGTCACGCTGTCATAGACGTTCTGCGTGACCTGGGCAGTGATCATCCCCGGCAGGTCGGAGCGGATCCCGGTGATGAGCGCGGCCGGGATCACACTGCCGGCTTGCACGATGAACGGGGAAGCGGCCGGAACCAGCCGGTGGCTGCTCTCGGCGGGATGCCCGTCGCGCGCTGTCAGGAAATCACGCTTTGCGGCCTGACCGCTCGTCGGCCCTTGGCGCTCGACCACTTGCGACGGCGCGGCCGCGCTGGCCATTCCCTGCGGCGGCAGCGCCGCGGATGACCCGGCAGGAGTCTGTGGCGCGGCGCCTTCGCTCCCGATGAACATCTTGCTGGTCCGGGCCGCATCCCGTTCCTGGCGGATGCGATCGCGCGCGGCCTGCGCTGTGTCGGGCGGTCCGCCGGGCTGGGTTTGCTGGCCGATCGGCGGCGGCGGCACATCGACGCCGCGCTGCTGCGCCGAGAGGATCGGTTTGCCGAGATCGCCGGGCAGCGGCGGTCCGAGCCTGGGCACCTGCGAATAGTCCTTTGGCGCGCCGGCAAGCGCATCGCTGGTCGCCCGGTTGTCGGTCTCGTAGAGTTCGTTCGGTGCCTTGGGCGCGGTCGGTTGCAGTGCGTAGATCAGCGCCCCGCCGATTCCGGCCGTAACCACCAGACCCGCGACCGCCAGCGTCTTGCGCGAGAGCCGCATCACGCGGGGTGGGTCTCCGCGGAGCCGCAGATCGGCAGCACCAATCGGCTGCGCCTGGGGATGCTCGCTCATTTCGCCCTCTCGCCCGGAAGGGCACCTTCGCGCAGCACGCGCACGCGCTTCTGCGACTTGCCGCCGCCGAGCCGCAGCTCAGCCGCTCCGAACAGCCGATCGACGATGAGGTAACGGCCGCGCATCCGATAGTTGACCAGCTCGCCGGCGCCCTTCGCGCCTGTGATGAACAGCGGCGGGAGCTCGCTTTGACCGACATTTGTCGGGAGCTCGATGAAGACCTGGCGTCCATCATCGAAGGCGCGCACCGGACGCCACGCCGTCCGGTCGCCGTCAATCCGGTAGGCGAAGTTGAGCGACTCGAGGTCGACACCCGGCACCGGGAGTGGCGTTGTGGCCTCACGGTTCCGGGCGGCAAGCGCGATCAGCGCATCCTGCGGATAGGTCCAGGAGACCGAGGCCATATAGGTGTCGGCGGTCGAGCGCAGTTCGACGTGATAGGTCCGCCGGTCCGTGTTGATGACCAGGTTGGTCGAGAGACCCGGCCGGGTCGGCTTCACCAGGATATGCACGCGCTGCGCCGGGCCCGAGCCGCTCAGCGTGTCGCCCATGATCCAGCGCACGGTGTCGCCGGCTGCAACGGGGCCGACAAGCTGTTCGCCTTCCTGCAGCGCAATGTCGGTGACCTGACCCGGCGCGGTGTAGAGCTGGTAGAGCGCGCCTTCTGCCCATGGATATTGCTGGATCGCGTTGAGGAAGCCGTCCCGGGCGGGCTGCATGCGGGCGGCGGCGTTGGCCTTGCCGATGCGCGCCTGGGGATCGGCCATATCGGGCGCGACGGAAGTCCGGATCGGCTTGAGTTGGCCGGGCAGCGGCAGCGGCTCGGGAATGCGGACGATCTCGACCTTGTGCGCCTGCTCGGGCTCCGGAATTGCAGGCACCAGCGCCTCGGCTGGCCGTGGAGGCGTCTGCGCGCGCGACGTCGCACAGCCGGCGAGCGGCAGCAGGCCGAGCATGAAGAGGGGCGGCACGACCGCCGCGCGTTTCAGGGTCATTGCGAAAGCTCCTTCGACCAGTTGAGAGCGGTGACGAACACGCCGAGCGGGTTCTTGCGCAGCGCGTCGGGGGTGCGCGGGCTCTGGATCGCGACGGTGACGATCGCCGACCAGCGCTCGGTCGCGGCGAGGCTGCCGTCCTGGAAGCGCCGCTCGGTCCAGGCGATGCGGAAGCTTTCGTCGGAGGCGCGGATCACGCTCGAGACGTCGACCGCTACCTGCACCTTTCCAATCAGCGCGAACGGGTCGTTGTTTCGGGCGTAATCGTTGAGCGCGAGCGCTCCGCGTGCGGTCGTGAAGTCATATCCGCGCAGCCAGTTCTGGCGGAGCACGACTGGATCGGCCGGAATGCTGCGGACATTTTCGATGAAGCGCGCGAGATGGAACGCGATCTGCGGGTCGCTCGGGCGATATGCCGCTTCCGCCGGTGCCACGGCCTGGGCTTCGCCGAGCTTGTCGACCTGCACGACCCAGGGGGTGATCGTGCCGCGCGAGGCCTGCCAGATGATGCCGGAAGCCAGCAGCGTCGAAAGCCCGAGCGCGCCGAAGCAGGCAAGCCGCCAGTTGCGCGCCTGGACCCGTGCCGAACCGATGCGTTCGTCCCATGCCTGGCCGGCGCGCTGATAGGGCGTCTCGGGCTCGGGTGTGGCGCCGTAGCGCACCGTCGATCTGCGAAACATGCGTGTCACTCCTTGTCGGTCATGCTGACGGAGGCGCCGGGGCCGCGGCTGTCGCCGCCGCGCAGCGTATGGGTTGCGACGCTGGCGCCGTGGACGATTGCCTGATGGCGCCGCATCGCGCGTGCCCAGGCCGGAGGACCGCTGGCGGAAGCACCGGCAGGATCTGCGGCGGGCGCCAGCGAAGCTTCGGACGGGGCGGATGACGTCTCGGTCGGCTGTGCGCTCGGCTGTGCGGCGGGAGCGCCCACCGTGTCGCGATCGGCCGAAGTGGATTCCGGCTGCGGCTCGGCGGCGCCGGTGCTGTCGCCCGCCATCGAAGCAGAGGCGGTCTGGTGAGGTGTCGCACCGCTCGAGGAGCGACCGGCAGCCGAGCCAGCGGATGCGGGCGAGGCTTGGTTCGAGCTGCCGCGGAGCGGGGACACGGCACGCTCCGCCGCGGCGCGGCCGACATTGCCGATCCCTGCCGCAACACCGCCAAGCCCCGATTTGCCCTCGGCGCCGACGCGATACGCGCTGGCGGCGGAGCCAACGGTGCGCGCGGT
>NZ_DASWTG010000061.1:0-4481 GCF_036402235.1 Sphingomonas sp.
ATGCGATCCTCCCCGCTTGCGGGGAGGTGGCGCGCGCAGCGCGACGGAGGGGGGGCGCCGCGTCGCACGGCCCCTCCACCATGCTTCGCATGGTCCCCCTCCCCGTACCGGGGAGGAATTTGCGCTAGCCATTTGGGAGGATCAGGTATTTCTCGCCCGTGGCGCGGCGGTTGTAGGCGGCGATGATGTCGGGCTGGACCGCCTGATCGAGCGTGATGCGGCTGGTGTAGCCGCTGGCGAAGGTGGTGCGGATCCCG
Organism: Sphingomonas sp.; assembly: GCF_036402235.1. GTDB lineage: Bacteria > Pseudomonadota > Alphaproteobacteria > Sphingomonadales > Sphingomonadaceae > Sphingomonas. Next base: position 258 of record NZ_DASWTG010000061.1, read on the forward strand.
GCGGCGACCCTGGCGCGCATGCGCATCACCTCCTCGCCGCCGGCGGCTTGCAGATAGGGGGTGAGCAGCCAGCCGCCGACGCCCCATTTCATGCCGAAGCCGCGGCTGATCTCGGTCGGCGCCATGTTGAGCCCGCCATAGATATAGACCTGCTTCATCGTTGTGGAGCCGTAGGGGCCGTTCGCCGGGTTGGTACGCACCGCGGCGGCCTCCATCGCGGTCAGGATCTGGCCGGCGAGCTTGCCGCCGCCGATCGCGTCGAAGGCGAGGAAGGCCTGGGTCTCGGCGACGGCATCGATCAGCTGCGGCATGAAATCGGGGGCGTTGCTGTCGATGACGTGCGTGGCGCCGAGACCGCGGAGCAGATCCACCTGCGCCTGGCTGCGGACGATGTTGACCAGCGGCACGCCCTCGGCCTTGGTCAGCTTGACCAGCATCTGGCCGAGATTGGAGGCGGCGGCGGTGTGGACGAGGCCGGAATAGCCCTCGCGCCGCATCGTCCCGACCATGGCAAGCGCGGTCATCGGGTTGACGAAGGACGAGGCGCCTTCCGCGGCGCTGACGCCCTCGGGAAGGACGAGGCAGTCGCGGGCGCGCAGCAGCCGGTATTGCGCGTAGAAGGCACCGCCCGCGGCGGCGACGGTCTTGCCGATCAGCGCCTGCGCCGCGGGATCGTCACCCGCGGCGACCACTGTCCCGGCGCCCTCGTTGCCGATCGGCAGCGGCTTGCCCGCGCGCGGGGCGAGGGCACGGCGGGCGGTTTCGGGGATCGCGGCGGACGCACCCTCGCGCGTCGCGGTGAAGGCGTTGCTGTCGGCAGCGCTTAGCAGCACGGCGAGATCGGAGGGATTGATCGGCGTCGCCTCGACCCGCACCAGCACCTCGTCGCCGGTGGGGGCGGGGACGGGAACGTCGCGGAGGGAGAGTTCGAGCCGGCCGTCTTCGGTGACGGTCGAGAAAAGCTGGCGGGCGTGGCTGGGAATGGCGTCGGTCATTGGCATCCTCCTCTTTTCCCGGAGCATACCGTTAATTCTAAAATTTCTTCAAGCGCCACATTGACGTTGCGAATCTTCTCGCGCCGCGCGGCACTTTACGTTAAGGTCAGGTCCATGACCCGCGCTGCCGCCCCGTTCGAGGTTCCGATCCCCGTCGATCCGGCGGACATCGACTTCATGGGGCATGTCAACAATGCCAGCTATCTGAAGTGGGTGCAGGAAGCCGTGCTGAGCCACTGGCAGAAGCTGGCTCCGGCCGAAGAGGTGGCCAAGCATCTGTGGGTCGCGCTCAAGCACGAGATCACCTATCGCAAACCCGCCTTTCTGAACGACGAGGTGGTGGCGACGGTGCTGCTGGAGAAGGTGCAGGGCGTGAGCGCCTTCTACGAGACCGTCATCCGGCGCGGCGACGAGGTGCTGGCCGAGGTCAAGTCGCGCTGGTGCTGCGTCGATGCGCAGACGCTGCGCCCGGCGCGGATCGCCGAGCATATCGTCGAGCATTTCTTCGGCCGGCGCGAGGGGTAGCGGCTGCTACCGCCGGAAGTTGACGAAGTTACGCAGAACGCGATTCATTCTGTCAACTTCGCCGCATTTGTCTCGCGGACCTGCGCCTGGTCGTTCAGCATGTGTTGGCCGACAAGATCAAAGAGCAGTCGCTATGCGACCGGTCGAGGCAAGCAAAGCAATTCCAACATTGCAAGAGCAGATTTGGCCGGGCGCGGGCTTCTCCCGGCGAAGATGTCACATACGATGTGCGCCGGCGGCTCAGAGCCAGCGCGGCACGCGGTTGGCATAGTCGAGATAGGCGTCACCGAACTTGCCGGCCATGTAGCGCTCCTCGCGCAGCACGACGCCGTAATGGATCGTCATCGACAGCGGGATCAGCATCCAGAACACCACCGGCGCGTCCGCGGCGACCCCAATCGCGCAGTAGATCAACGTCATGCCGAGATACATCGGATTGCGCGTGAAGCGGTAGATGCCCTGCGCGACGAAGGCGGTGGTCGGCAGCCACGGCGGGGCGGGCGTGCCGGCGCGGCGGAACCGGAGCGCCGCCGCGGCGATGGCCGCGAGACCCGCCAATCCGAACGCCGCGACGACGGTCCAGCGCAGCGAGGGGGGCATATCCAGCCCCTGCGTGCGTACCACGAAGAATTCGAGCGCCAGGCCGAGGATCAGGAAACCGAGATAGATCAGGGGCGGCGGGGCGATGACGCCGGCGGTGTCGCGAGTCGGTGCGGCGGCGGTGGCGGGCGTGGTATCGGTCATGCCGGCTCTTTAACCGGCGGAATCGAACTTGTCGCGCTTGCGCTGACCGAACAGCAGGCGGCGTTCGAGATGGAGGCGCGCGGCGGCGTAATAGGCTTCGAGGAAGGCGCGGTCGTGGCTCCAGTTTCCGCCTTCGTCACGGCGGCCGATCTTGCGGCGGATGACGCCCGCGACGGTGGTGAGCGTGTCGGGGTCGTTGCGGTGGAGCACCTCCTCAAGCCGCTGGATCTCGAACTGGCCGTAGGTTTCGAGCTCCGCCGGCGTGAAGGCGTAGGCGTCGATCGTGTCGCGATCGTTGGCGGCGAGCAGATCGGGCGCGATCTTCGGCCGCTCATTCTCGACCACCCAGGTGCCCGCGAGCAAATCGCCCGCGCGCAGCCGGTCGCGGTTGAACAGCGGCATGAAGACGAAGATCGCGGTCCAGCCGAACCCGATCAGGCCGAGCCAGCGGTTGCTGAACCCCTGTGCCTGGGCGGTGAGCAGGAAGATGAGGGGGAGGAACACCTCAACCTCGCGCATCAGGTTGCGCGCGAGGATCGCGCCGCCGGTGAGCCGGCCGCCGTCGCGCGCGACGACGCGCAGCTTCAGCGCGCGCTTTCCCGGGGTGGCGGCGCGCGTGCCGCTTTCAAACAGGGTGAAATAGAAATTGCGCAGCAGGAAGAAGCCGAGCAGCCAGATCATCAGCGGCGCGCTGGCATGACCGGTGCTGCCGAGCAGCAGCACCGCGCCGACGGTGAGCGCGATCAGCGTCGCGAGCATGATGAGGGCATCGATCGTGAACGCGCCGGCGCGGGCTCCGGCCGTGGCGAGGCGAAGATGCAGCGTCACCCCCTCCGGTGTCACGAGCGCGCGCGTGCGGCGCTCGATATCGCTGGGCTTCGGCCCTTTGGCCTTGGCGCGCCTAGCCACGGGCGCGCCGTCCGCCGAGCGCGAAATAGACCACCCAGATCGCGAACATCGTCGCAGCGATCGCGTAGCGCGCGAGATCGTCGGTGACGAGTTGGCGCGCGAACCCTTCGAGCAGGCCCGCGACGAGCAGCATGATGACCACGCCGATCATCACCAGCGCGGCGCGGCGGCCCGCTTCGCCCGCGGCGGCCATGCGCGTGCGCTGTCCCGGAAAGGCGACGGCGCGGCCGATGTGAAGCCCGGCGGCACCGGCGAGGATGATCGCTGAAAGCTCGGTCGATCCGTGGATCAGCAGCCAGCCGGTGAAGCCGAAACCGAGACCCTTGGGGATGAACGCGGCATACATCGCGCCGAGCAGCACGCCGTTGCTGGCGATGAGGAAGAAAGTGGGGACGGCGAAGGCGAAGCCCAGCGCAAAGGCCATGATCGAGATTTGCGCATTGTGGGTGAACAGGAAGGTGGCGAAAACCTCGAGCCCGCCCTTTTCCGGGGGATCGTAGATGGTCGAGCGAAGATATGCGGCGGTCGCGTTCATGTCGCGGCCGCCCGCCATTTCGGGGGGGATGATCGCGTTGAACCAGGCGGGATCGCTGACGACGAGGAAATAGCCGGCGATTGCGCTGGCGAAGAACAGGGCGGCGATCAGCAGCGTCTCAACGAAGATCCCGCGCACGGCTGCGGGCCAGCCATGGGAGAAGAATCCGCCGATCTGGCGCCACAGCGGCTCGCGACAGCCATAGAGGATGAAATAGGCGCGGGTGGACAGGCTCTCGAGATAGGCGGTCATCGACGCATCGAGCGAAGTCTCGCGCGCGATCGACAGCGCCGAGAGGGTGGCGCGGTAGAGGCGGGGAAGCTCGATCAGGTCGTCATTGGTGAGGCGCCTGGGCGACTTCCTCTCGACCAGGTCGAGCAGCGCCTCGAGCCGCTGCCAGTCGGCCTCGCGCTCGGCACGGAAATGGCGGACGCCGAAGGAAGGGGCGGTCTGGGTGGAGGTCATATTCGTTCCCCAACCAATCCTCCCCCGCCAGGGGGAGGTGGCACGCGCAGC
>NZ_DASWTG010000062.1:0-43217 GCF_036402235.1 Sphingomonas sp.
ACCGCCTTCGGCGGTCCCCCTCCCCCAGCAAGCTGGGGGAGGACTTAATCTCAAATAAACTCGATCTTGTTGACCTCATACCAGCGGTCGCCTGCCGGCACGGTCACCTCGACCTCTTCGCCCACGCTCTTGCCGATCAGCGCGCGGCCCAGCGGCGAGTTGTAGCTGATCCGGCCGGTCTTGGCGTCCGCCTCGGCCTGGCCGACGATCTGATACCGGATCGACTTGTCGTCCTCGTCGAGCAGCGTGACGGTCGCGCCGAACACGATGCGGTCGCCCGATAGCTCGCGCGGATCGATGATCTGCGCACGCGACAATTTATCCTCGATGTCGGCGATCGACGCCTCGATCTGGCCCTGGCGCTCCTTGGCCGCGTGATATTCGGCATTCTCCGAAAGATCGCCGTGCGCGCGCGCTTCCTCGATCGCGTCTACGACCAGCGGACGCTCCGCTTTCAGGGCCTTGAGCTGCTCGTTGAGCTTCTCATAGCCTTCCTGAAGCATCGGCATCTTCTCGACCGTCGCCATCCTACTTGTCCTTCGTCAAAACCCCTTTCCCCGGCGTGCCACTTCCGGCCCGCCCGCACCTTAACTTCCGTTGTGGGGGATCAATTGTGCGAATGCGAATAGTAGGCTTGCAGGGGCCGGACTTCAAGGGACTGGCCCGCCAGCGCCGCGATCGCCCGCGCCGCCGCCACGCTCGCCGGAGCGGTGGTGAAGTACGGAATCTTGAGCGACAGGGCCGATGCGCGGATCGATTCGCTGTCCTTGAGCGACTGCCACCCCTCTGTGGTATTGAAGATCAGCGCGATGTCGCCGTCGATGATGCGATCGACGATGTGCGGGCGGCCCTGCGCCACCTTGTTCACCCGCTCGACCGGCACGCCATTGGCTTCGAGATAGTCCGCCGTGCCGCCGGTCGCGACAATGTTGAAGCCCTGCTCGACCAGGATGCGCACGCCCGGCAGCACCACCGGCTTGTCGCCGTCCTTGACGCTGACGAAGACCCGGCCTTCGCGCGGCAGGGTCATGCCCGCGCCGAGCTGCGACTTGGCGAAGGCGATCGGGAAATCGCGATCGATCCCCATCACTTCGCCGGTGGACTTCATTTCCGGTGACAGCACCGGATCGACGCCGGGGAAGCGGTTGAACGGGAACACCGCTTCCTTGACCGCGATATAGTCGATGTCGCGGTCGATCTTCGGCAGATCCCTGAGCTTCTCGCCCGCCATCACCCGGCTCGCGATCTTGGCGATGGGCGTGCCGATCGCCTTGGCGACGAACGGCACGGTGCGGCTGGCGCGCGGATTGACCTCGATCAGATAGACCTGCCCGTCCTTGACCGCGAACTGGATGTTCATCAGGCCGCGGACCTTGAGCGCACGCGCCAGCGCATCGGCCTGGCGCTCGATCTCGGCGATCACCTCGGCGGGCAGCGAGTAAGGCGGGATCGAGCAGGCGCTGTCGCCCGAATGGACGCCGGCTTCCTCGATATGCTGGAGCACGCCCGCGACCACCACATCGTCGCCATCGGCGATCGCGTCGACATCCACCTCCACCGCATCGCGCAGATACTGGTCGATCAGCACCGGCGCGTCGCCCGACACCTGAACGGCTGTCTGGATATAGTGATCGAGCTGCTCGGGCGTATCGACGATCTCCATCGCCCGCCCGCCGAGCACGAAGGACGGCCGCGTCAGCACCGGATAGCCGATGCGCTCGGCCACCGCGATCGCTTCCTCGCGGCTGCGCGCGATGCCGTTGGCGGGCTGCTTGAGGCCGAGCTTCGCCACCAGATCGGCGAACTGCTCGCGGTCCTCGGCCAGGTCGATCGCGTCGGGCGAGGTGCCGAGGATCGGGATCCCGGCGCTCTCCAGCGCGCGCGCGAGGTTGAGCGGGGTCTGCCCGCCGAACTGGACGATCACGCCGACCAGTTCGCCCTTGGACTTCTCGACCTCGAGGATCTCGAGCACGTCCTCGGCGGTCAGCGGCTCGAAATAGAGGCGGTCGGACGTGTCATAGTCGGTGCTCACCGTCTCCGGGTTGCAGTTGACCATGATCGTCTCGAAGCCCGCGTCCGCCAGCGCGAAACAGGCGTGGCAGCAGCAATAGTCGAACTCGATCCCCTGCCCGATCCGGTTCGGCCCGCCGCCAAGGATCACGATCTTGCGCCGATCCGAAGGCCCGCTCTCGCACTCGGGCTCGCCGAAGCTCGGCGCCTCATAGGTCGAGTACATGTACGGCGTCTTGGCATCGAACTCGGCCGCGCAGGTGTCGATGCGCTTGAACACCGGGCGCACGCCCAGCTTGTGGCGATGCGCGCGCACATCGGCTTCGGTCACTCCGCCGGTCATCGCCTTGACGACCTCGCCGATCAGCCCTGAGGAGCGCGCCATCGGGCCCGCGCCCTCGCGCAGGTTCGCCGATTGCAGCGCCAGCCACGCCAAACGCTTGTCGGAGAAGCCCATTGACTTGAGCTTGCGCATCCCGGCCGCGTCCTGCGGCAGGCCGTTCGCGCAGACCTGCTCCTCGGCGCGGATGATCTCCGCGATCCGCTCGAGGAACCACGGGTCGTACTGGGCGAGCGCATTCACCTCGGCGACGGTGAAGCCCTCGCGCAGCGCCTGCGCGGCGATCAGCAGCCGGTCGGGCGAGCGGACGGCCAGCGCCGCCTCGATCACGTCGCGCGGCGCGCCCTGCAGGTGCTCGACATTGTTGAATCCGCTCAGGCCCGTCTCCAGTCCCCGCAGCGCCTTCTGCATCGATTCATGGATGTTGCGGCCGATCGCCATCACCTCGCCGACCGACTTCATCGCGGTGCCCAGCGTCGCCTCGGCGCCCTTGAACTTCTCGAACGCGAAGCGCGGGATCTTGGTGACGACATAGTCGATCGTCGGCTCGAAGCTCGCCGGCGTCGCGCCGGTGATGTCGTTCTCGATCTCGTCGAGCGTGTATCCCACCGCCAGCTTCGCCGCGACCTTGGCGATCGGGAAGCCGGTCGCCTTCGACGCGAGTGCCGAGGACCGCGACACGCGCGGGTTCATCTCGATCACGATCAGGCGGCCGTCCTTGGGATTGACCGCGAACTGCACGTTCGACCCGCCCGTCTCGACGCCGATCTCGCGCAGCACCGCGATGCTGGCGTTGCGCATGATCTGATATTCCTTGTCGGTCAGCGTCAGCGCGGGCGCGACCGTGATGGAATCGCCGGTATGCGTCCCCATCGCATCGACATTCTCGATCGAGCAGATGATGATGGCGTTGTCCTTTTTGTCGCGGACCACCTCCATCTCGTATTCCTTCCAACCGAGGAGGGACTCCTCGATCAGCACCTCGGTGGTCGGCGAGGCATCGAGGCCCTTGCGGACGATCTCGAGGAATTCCTCGCGGTTGTAGGCGATGCCGCCTCCGGTGCCGCCCAGCGTGAAGCTCGGGCGGATGATCGCGGGCAGCCCGACCTTCTCAAGCCCCTCCAGCGCCTCCGCTTCGCTGTGCGCGATCGCCGAGCGGGCGCTGTCGAGCCCGATCTTGTCCATCGCCTCGCGGAACTTGAGCCGGTCCTCGGCCTTGTCGATCGCCTCGGCATCGGCGCCGATCATGATGCAGCCGAACTTCTCCAGCGTGCCGTCCTGCGCCAACGCCAGCGCGGTGTTGAGCGCGGTCTGCCCGCCCATCGTCGGCAGCACGGCGTCGGGCCGCTCCTTCTCGATGATCTTGGCGACCACCGCGGGGGTGATCGGCTCGACATAGGTCGCGTCGGCTAGCTCGGGATCGGTCATGATCGTCGCCGGGTTCGAATTGACCAGGACGATGCGATAGCCCTCTTCCTTGAGCGCCTTGATCGCCTGCGTGCCCGAATAGTCGAACTCGCACGCCTGCCCGATCACGATGGGACCGGCGCCGATGACGAGGATGGAGGAGATGTCGGTGCGTTTGGGCATCAGTCTTTATTCAACCACTTTTCTTTGTATTGCACCATTGTCTTTCTATACTCTTCTTCGCTCATTCCGTTTAGCCAACGCCAAATTTCCGGTGACAATTTACCATTCACAACATCGTTAGAATCAGTCTCAAGTTTAGCGACAATGAATCTTCCATCAGAAAAGAAATCAGAAAAATTCTTAATGAAATCATCAATATCATATTCTGATTTTATAAAATAGCATCCGCTAAATAGAAATGACCATTTAGCGACATATTTGTTTCCAGCTATGAAGGCATCCAACTGCCGCTGCACAATTGGAGCAGATGCGTCGTATGACAGAATGTAGTTATTCATGCCCGCCCCTCCTCCCTAGAGTCAGGGTTGACATTTCCAATCAATATTTCGGAAGAGTTTTCAATAGTGCGTTGGGATCCGATTGCGTTGTCGCCAATCCGGCTTAACATTTCCATATGCTCAATATGCGATTCAGATTGCAGGCGATCTGGGTCATTTCTTGCGAAATGAGTGAAGATCCAGCAACCGACAATCACGGGGAGGCAGGCAATTGCCAGCAAGAGATACGAAAAGGGCGCCGCCGCAAAATTTGTCAGAATAAGCGACACCGGCGTAACAACAGCACTCATCCATAAAATCGGATTCATCGCGCTCTTAGTTGCGACTTGGCGGGACGCATTCGCAATATCTCGCATCGGCAATCTCATGATAGCATCCCCACGAACCGCTCAAACAGATAGAAGCTGTCCTGCGGCCCCGGCGACGCTTCCGGGTGATACTGCACACTGAACGCGCGACCGCCGTCGATCTCGATCCCGCAATTGCTGCCGTCGAACAGCGACACATGCGTCTCGGTCACGCCCGCGGGCAGCGTGTCGCGGTCGACCGCGAAGCCGTGGTTCATCGACGTGATCTCCACCGCGCCGTCGCTGAGGCGCTTCACCGGATGGTTGGCGCCGCGATGGCCCTGGAACATCTTGGTGGTCTGCGCGCCCACCGCGAGGCCGAGCAGCTGGTGGCCGAGGCAGATGCCGAACAGCGGCTTCTTCGTCTCCAGCAGCGCGCGGATCACCGGCACGGCATATTCGCCCGTCGCGGCGGGATCGCCCGGGCCGTTCGACAGGAAGATACCGTCGGGGTCGAAGCTCAGCACCTGCTCCGCGGTCGCGGTGGCGGGCAGCACCGTCACTTCAGCTCCAGCCTTAACAAGGTTGCGGAAGATATTGTGTTTGCTGCCATAATCGATCGCCACGACATGCGGCCGCTTGGCATCGACAGTGTCAACCCCGTGTATACTTCCATAGCCCTGGCCCAGCCGCCACACGCCGCCTTCCCAGCCATAATGGGTCTCCGCCGTGACGGTGATCGCCAGGTCCATGCCCTCCAGCCCCGGCCACGCCCGCGCGCGCTCGAGCAGCCAGGGAATGTCGAACTCGCCCTTCGCCGAATGCGCGATCACCCCGTTGGGCGCGCCCTGCCCGCGGATGCGCCGCGTCAGCGCGCGGGTATCGACCCCGGCAAGCCCGATCCGCTCATGCTTCTTCATCCACGCGTCGAGCCGCTCGACGCTGCGGAAGTTGGAAGGCTCGGTCACGTCCTCGCGCACGATCATGCCGAGCGCGTGCGGGTTGTCCGCCTCGACATCGTCCGGGTTGGCCCCGACATTGCCGATATGGGGGAAGGTGAAGCAGATCATCTGGCCCGCGAAGCTCGGGTCGGTCATGATCTCCTGGTATCCGGTCATCGCGGTGTGGAAGCACACCTCCCCCGCGGCATTGCCCTCGGCCCCGAAACCACGCCCCCAGATCACCTCCCCCGACGCAAGAACAAGAACGCCTGTAGCTCCTTCAGGCACGGTAAAATGCGTCGCGTCGGCCATTATGAGAGGGCGCTCCTACAGGGGTTTCCGGCAATGTGTGCTAAGAGCCGCCCGCTAGACCCCTCCCCCCTTTTCGTCAACCACCTGCGGGGTCTAATGGCGGATAATTCCGATTCACCTGTGGGTAGAAAGACATGATCCGCGACGACATCAAGGCCGCTCTCGTCACCGCCATGAAGGGCGGCGACAAGGAAGGGACCGCCGCCATCCGCCTGATCCAGAGCGCGATCAAGAACCGCGATATCGAAGCGCGCACCCAGGCCCCGGTCGCCGACGACGACGCGCTGGTGGTCGAGGTGCTGCAGAAGATGGTCAAGCAGCGCCGCGAATCGATCGAGATGTACGAGAAAGGCGGCCGCCAGGAGCTCGCCGACGCCGAAAAGGCCGAGGTCGCGGTGATCGAACGCTTCCTGCCGGCGCAGCTGAGCGAGGCCGAGACGACCGCGGCGATCGAGGCGATCAAGGCCGAGCTGGGCGCTTCGGGCATGAAGGACATGGGCCGCGTGATGGCCGAGCTCAAGGCCCGCCACGCGAGCCAGCTCGACATGAGCAAGGCGAGCGGGCTGGTGAAGGCGGCGCTTTCCTGAGGTGGCGCTGACGCCCGCCTTTCTCGACGAACTGCGCGCCCGCACCACGCTCTCGGCGCTGATCGGGCGCACCGTCAAGATCACCCGCGCAGGGCGCGAGTGGAAGGCCTGTTGTCCCTTCCACAACGAGAAGACGCCCTCGTTCACGATCAACGACGACAAGGGCTTCTACCATTGCTTCGGCTGCGGCGCGCATGGCGACGCGATCCGCTGGCTCACCGACCAGCAGGGCCTGCCTTTCATGGACGCGGTGAAGGAGCTCGCCGCCGCCGCTGGCATGGACGTCCCCCAGGCCGATCCGCGCGCCGCCGAGAAGGCGGAGAAGGCGAAGGGCCTGCACGAGACGATGGCCGACGCGGCGCAGTTCTACGTCGATCAGCTCCACGGGCTAGCCGGGGCGGAGGCGCGCGCGCTGCTCGAGCGCCGGCGCATCACCGCCGATACGGCGCGCGCCTTCGGTATCGGCTTTGCGCCGGACTCCCGCACCAAGCTGCGCGACACGCTCAAGGCCTATGGCGATCCGATGCTGGTCGAGGCCGGCATGCTGATCCAGGTCGAGGGCAAGGAGCCGTATGACCGGTTCCGGGGCCGGCTGATGATCCCGATCCGCGACGCGCGCGGCCGCGTGATCGCGTTCGGCGGGCGCATCATCGGCGAGGGCGAGCCCAAATACCTCAATTCCCCTGAAACCCCGCTCTTCGACAAGGGGCGCACGCTCTACAATCTCGATCGTGCGCAGGCGGTGGCGCGCAAGACCGGGCGCGTGATCGCGGTCGAAGGCTATATGGACGTGATCGCGCTGGCCCAGGCCGGGTTCGGCGAAGCGGTCGCTCCGCTCGGCACCGCGCTGACCGAGCATCAGCTGGAGCGGCTGTGGCGCATGGCGGACATCCCGCTGCTCGCCTTTGACGGCGACGCGGCGGGACAGAAGGCGGCGATCCGCGCTGCGCATCGCGCCCTGCCCCATCTCGGCCCGGGCCGCAGCCTCGCCTTCGTCACCCTGCCCAATGGCCAGGATCCCGACGATCTCGTCCGATCGTCAGGCCCGCAGGCGTTCGAGGCGCTGCTCCAGGCAGCCCAGCCGCTCGCCGACCGCATCTGGCATCACGAGCTTGCCGCCGAGCCGCTGGAGACGCCCGAGGCGCGCGCGGGCCTCAAGCGCCGCCTGTCCGATCTCGCCGCGACGATCCAGGACGGCAATGTCCGCCACGAATACGTCACCGAGTTCCGCAACCGCTGCGACGCGCATTTCGCGCCCGCGCCGCGCAGCTTCACGCCGCGATCGCCCGGTCGCGCGCCGGGGCGTCCCGGCCAGCGCTGGCAGCCGCCCGAGCCGCCGCCCAGCCCCACCGTCCAGGCGCTCGGCGCGACGGGGATCGACCGCGTGCTCGCCAAGGCAGTCCTCGCCGGGCTGATCCGCCACCCCGCCGAGATCGCCCGTCACATGGAGACGCTGTCGGGCCTCCGCCTCGCCGACGGCGCGCTCGGGCGGCTGTTCGAGGCGGTGGTCGATGTTGCGCTCGAAGATCAGGCGCTTGATACCGCTCGCCTGCGCACCATATTGGCGGCGTCCGGTTTTGATCAGATAGCAGCGGAACTGCTCCGCGCCGACACGCTTCCTTTTACCTTCACGCAGAAAGAGTGGGATGCGGGGCGGGCGGCGCTCGACCTTGGCGAGGCGATCGCGGTGCTTGTCGCAAGGCCGCAGGTCGATGCCGCGCTGGCCGAGGCAACGGCTGCGGTTCAGGCGCGTTTCAGCGACGAGGCGTTCGAGCGTCAGGTGGCGCTGGTGCGGCGCAAGGCGGAGCTGGAGGCGCGACTCGCGAATCTGATGCTTGCGGACGAGGCATAATTCAGGAATAGGCGGCGTATAATAGCCGCCATCCGGTTTTCAAAGGCAATCGATGGCAAAGGCAATGATGACTGACGGCGCGGACACGACCGAGGCTGGCGATGCGCCGCTGATCGACCTCAACGAAGGGTCCATCAAGAAGCTGGTCGCGCGCGCCAAGAAGCGCGGTTACATCACCGTCGACCAGCTCAACGAGATGCTCCCGCAGGACCAGTTCACCTCGGAGCAGATCGAGGACGTGATGTCGGCCCTGTCCGACATGGGCGTCAACGTCGTCGAGAACGAGGATGTCGGCGAGGACGAGCAGCCCGAGGACGACACGCCGGACGAGGTCGATGCGTCCGACAAGGACGACGAGCCCTTCGAGATCGCGAAGAAGAAGGAGACGGTCGATCGCACCGACGATCCCGTCCGCATGTACCTGCGCGAGATGGGTGCCGTCGAGCTGCTCAGCCGCGAGGGCGAGATCGCGATCGCCAAGCGCATCGAGGCCGGCCGCGACACGATGATCCTCGGCCTGTGCGAATCCCCGATCACCTTCAACGCGATCATCGGCTGGTCCGACGCGCTCAACGAAGGCACGATGCAGCTGCGCGAGATCCTCGATCTCGACGCGATGCTCTCCAAGGGCCCGTCGGCCGAGCAGGTCGAGGGCGCCGAAGAAGACGATAATGGCGAGATCAGCGAGAAGACCGCCGGCGCCAGCTTCAAGGAAGAGGAGGAGCCCGAGGAGGCGCCCGCCGACGACGATGACGACGAGCTGACCGAGCGCCGGGCGCCGCGCCAGTCGGACGACGACGAGGAGGACAATACCCTCAGCCTCGCCCAGATGGAGGAGACGCTCAAGCCGCAGGCGCTCGAGCGCTTCGCCAGCATCACCTCGATCTACAAGAAGTTCAGCAAGGTTCAGCAGCAACGGCTCGACGCGATGGCGGCGGGCGGCGAGCTGACCGCGGCGGACGAGAAGAAGTACCACAAGCTGCGCGAGGAACTCACCGCCGAGGTCGAGTCCGTGCAGTTCCATCAGGCGAAGATCGAGTATCTCGTCGACCAGCTCTACAGCTTCAACCGGCGCCTCACCGCGCTGGGCGGCCAGATGCTGCGCCTTGCCGAGCGCCACAAGGTCAACCGCAAGGACTTCCTCGACCGCTACATGGGCCATGAGCTCGACGAGCAGTGGCTGGGCGCGGTCGGCGGACTCGACAAGAAATGGGCCGCGTTCGCAGCGAACGAGGCCGCCGCGGTCGATCGCATCCGCGTCGAGGTGAGCGAGATCAGCCAGCAGACCGGCATGGCGCTCACCGAATTCCGCCGCATCGTCAACATGGTCCAGAAGGGCGAGCGCGAGGCGCGCATCGCCAAGAAGGAGATGGTCGAGGCCAACCTCCGCCTCGTCATCTCGATCGCCAAGAAATACACCAACCGCGGCCTGCAGTTCCTGGATCTCATCCAGGAGGGCAATATCGGCCTGATGAAGGCGGTCGACAAGTTCGAGTACCGCCGCGGCTACAAGTTCTCGACTTATGCCACCTGGTGGATCCGTCAGGCGATCACCCGCTCGATCGCCGATCAGGCGCGCACGATCCGTATCCCGGTGCACATGATCGAGACGATCAACAAGCTCGTGCGCACCAGCCGCCAGTTCCTCCACGAGCAGGGCCGCGAGCCCACGCCCGAGGAGATGGCCGAGCGCCTCTCCATGCCGCTCGAGAAGGTGCGCAAGGTGATGAAGATCGCCAAGGAGCCGATCTCCCTCGAGACGCCGATCGGCGACGAGGAGGATTCGCACCTCGGCGACTTCATCGAGGACAAGAACGCGATCATCCCGGTGGACGCCGCGATCCAGGCGAACCTCAAGGAAACGGTCACCCGCGTCCTCGCCAGCCTCACCCCGCGCGAAGAGCGCGTGCTGCGCATGCGCTTCGGCATCGGCATGAACACCGATCACACGCTGGAGGAAGTCGGCCAGCAGTTCAGCGTGACGCGCGAGCGCATCCGCCAGATCGAGGCGAAGGCGCTGCGCAAGCTCAAGCACCCGAGCCGCAGCCGCAAGATGCGCTCGTTCCTCGACCAGTGATCGCCGGATCGCGATGAAACGGAAAGGGCGGGGTTTTCCCGCCCTTTTTCGTTGCCGCACCACCTCTGCGGTTGCAGCCGCCCACGCCTTCGCATATTCATATTATGACTTATCATAGTATAAAACGGGAGAGCGGTGACCATGGCACAGCGGACATTCGCGATTGCGGCGGCATTGTTGGCAGGAACCGCGTCCGCGCAGAACTATAATCTCGACCAGCGCGACGCCAGCTTCCGCGAGAAGCTGACCATCATCGAAGAAGCGCAGGCGCCGGTGATCGGCCCGGACAGCAATCAGCTCGGCGACAACAAGTCGGGCTTCGAGACCGGGATGACGCTCAAGATCGACGGCACCTACCACCTCTTCATCTCGGAGATGTTCGGCCGGCCGCATCTCGACCTTCGCATCGCTCACTGGACCAGCCCGGACGCGACCAACTGGACGCGCCAGGGCACTGTGGTCGACAGCATGCCTGGCCGGTCGCACCTCAACCACCGCTCCGAAGTGTGGCTGCAGGGCGTGATCTTCGACGAAAAGACCGATCGCTGGAACCTGTTCTACATCGCCTATCGCGGCGGCAATCGCGAGAAGGGCGAAGCGCTCAACCTCGATTATGAGGGCATCGCGGTCCGTGCCGTATCGCAGACCCCTGGCCGCAAGGGCATTGGCGGGCCGTACAAGGACGCCGGCGTGTCGATGGCGCCGGGCGGCAAGGACGCCGCCAAATGGGAGGGACAGCAGGGCCTCGACAGCTTCTTCCCCTACAAGGTCGGCAACAAATGGGTCGCGCTGCACGGCAGTCACAACCATTTCCCGGTCTCGCCATGGTACGTCGGCGTCGCGACAGGCGACAGCCTGACCGCAACCAAATGGACTCGCGTGCCGAGCGAGCAGCCCTCGCCGATCGAGAGCCTGTTCATCGAGAACCCGATCGTCGAGAAGCTGCCCAACGGCCATTACATGGCTCTCTATGATTCCAACCACTTCACGCCGGTCCAGCCCGATCTGCCGGCCCGGCCCAACAACTCGGTGGGCTACAGCGTATCGACCGACGGCATCCGCTGGCACCAGGGCCGCTCGCTGATCGTGCAGTCCGACGCGAATAACTGGGCCTCGGACATCCGCACCCCGCTCGGCCTGGTGGCGGAGGGGAACGGGGTTTACACGATCCTCTATACCGGCCGCATGAAGGACAAGCCGTTCTGGGCGATCGGGAAGGTCAAGGTGAAGCTCAGCGAGTGAGGCGCTACTCCAGCGTGTCGCCGTAGCGCCGCACCGCGATCACCGCGAAGACGGCACCGAGCGCGGCGAGGATGAGGAGTTGGGGCAGCGCCTCGCTGGCGTACCAGCCCTTGAGCATCACCCCGCGCACCACGCGGAGGTAATGGGTGACGGGGAGCAATTCGCCCAGCCACTGCGCCCAGCGCGGCATGCCGGCATAGGGAAAGGCGAAGCCCGAGAGCAGGATGCTGGGCAGGATGTAGAAGAAGCTCATCTGCATTGCCTGCATCTGAGTCCTGGCGAAGGTCGACAGGGTGAAGCCGAGCAGCAGACTCACCGTGATGAAGACGAGCGTCGCCAGCGCCAGCAGCCACGCGGCGCCGGCAAAGGGCACGCTGAAGATCAGCCCCGCCAGCACCACGATGATCACCGTCTGCGCCGCGCCGATCAGCACATAGGGCATGATCTTGCCCGTCATCACCTCCATCGGACGCAGCGGCATGGCGAGCAGGTTCTCCATCGTCCCGCGCTCACGCTCGCGCGCGACGGCGATCGACGTCATCATCACCATCGTCATCGACAGCACCACCGCGAGCAGGCCCGGGACGATGTTATGGCTGGTGATCCCCTCCGGATTGTAGCGGCGCTGGATCACGACATCGACTGGGGACGGCGCGGCGGCGCGCGCGGCGAGCGGCCCGATCAGGTCGTGGCGCAGGCCCGAAAGCACCGCCTGCTCGACCGCGAAGGTGGCGTTGCCGGTGGCCGCCGGATCGGTCGCGTCGGCGAGGACCAGTAACTGCGGCCGTTCACCGCGGACCAGGTCGCGAGTGAAGTTGGTGGGCACGACGATCAGGAACTGCACCGATCCGCGGCGCAACATCGCCTCTCCCTCCCCCGGCCTGGTCACCGGCACCAGCTCGAAATAGGAGCTGGCACGCAACGCACTCTCGACCGTCCGGGTGATCGCGCTGCGGTCGTTCATCTCGATCGCGGCACGCAGGTGGCGCGGATCGTTATTGATCGCGAAACCGAACAGGATCAGCTGGACGAGCGGCAGGCCGACGACCATGCCGAAGGTGAGGGGATCGCGGCGCAGCTGGTGCACCTCCTTGGCCAGCACCGCCCAGATGCGCCGCCAGGCGAGAATGACGCCCTGCGTCATGCGGCCGCCTGCGTGCTGTTGTCGGTGGCACCACGCATCAGGTGGATGAACACGTCCTCCAGCGTCGGCTCGGTCTCGCGCCAATTGATCTCCGGGGCGACGTCAGCCACCGCCGTCCGCAACGCCGCCATGTCGCGGCCGCAGACATGGACGGTCGGCCCGAAGGCGGCGGCCATCGCTACGCCCGGCGCCCGCTCCAGCTTGGGAGCGAGGCGATCGGCGCCCGGCCCCTCCCCGGCCAGCGCGACGAGCCCCGATTGCGCGACGATCTCGTCGGCGGTGCCTCGCGCGAGCAGCACTCCGTAGGCGATGTAGGCGATGTCGTGGCAGCGCTCGGCCTCGTCCATATAATGGGTCGAGACGAGCACCGTTGTCCCCTCCGCCGAGAGCATGTGCACCTGATCCCAGAATTCGCGCCGCGCGAGCGGATCGACTCCTGCGGTGGGCTCGTCGAGCAGCAGGATCTCCGGGTCGTGCAGCACGCATGCCGCCAGCGCGAGGCGCTGCTTCCATCCGCCCGACAGCGTACCGGCGAGTTGGTCGGCGCGAGTCTCGAGGCCGAGCCGCTCGAGCGCCGCGCCCACCCGTTTCGTCTTGTCATCCAGCCCGTATGCGTCGGCGACGAAGGCGAGATTCTCGCGGATCGTCAGGTCCTCGAACAGGCCGAAACGCTGGGTCATATAGCCGATCCTGCGCTTGATCAGCTCGCGCTGAGTGCGCAGGTCCATCCCAAGCACCTCCCCCCCGCCGCCATCGGGGATCAGCAGACCGCAGATCATGCGCAGCGTCGTGGTCTTGCCCGAGCCATTGGGGCCGAGGAACCCGCAGATGCGTCCGCGCCCGACGTCGAGCGAGACGTTGTCAACCACCGTCCGGTTGCCGAACCGCTTGGTCAGCCCCTCGACCGAGATCGCCGCATCGCTCGAACGGGTCGGATTCATCGGGGCAGCACCTCGACCGGCAGGCCGGGGCGGAGCCTCTCGATCCCGCTGTCGGGATAGGCCTCGACCAGAAAGACCAGCTTCGACCGGGCTCGTTCGCTATAGATCACCGGCGGGGTGAACTCCGCCTGCGGCGCGACATAGCGCACGGTGGCGACGACAGGCCCGCCGCAACCGTCGCAGGTCACGCTGACCTTCGTCCCCGGCCTCAGCGCTGACACGGCGGCCTGCGGCGCGTAGAAGCGGATGCGGATCCGACCCGGCGGCAGCAGCCGGACGACCGGCGTGTTGGCGGTCACCCACTCGCCGGGGTTGAAATAGGTCTGCTCGACCAGGCCCGCGACCGGCGCGAGCGGCGCGATCTCGTCCCCGCGCCGCCGCTGCGCCGCAATCGCCGCCTGAGCCGCGGCGATCTGCGCATCGGCCGCGGCGATCTGGTCGGCACGGCCGGGCAGTTCCCCCGAGGCCTCGCTCGCCTGTGCCTGGCTGAGCGAAGCGCGCGCGCTTTCCGCCGCGGCGCGCGCCGCGTCGAGCTGGACCTTGGTCGCGAAACCGCGCTGGGCGAGCGTCGCGATACGCTGATAATCGCGCGTCGTGCGCGTCACCTCGGCCCGCGCCGCGGCTTGCTGCGCGCGGGCGACGTCAAGCTCGGCTGGCCGCTGGCGCGCCTTGGTCAGGTCGTCGCGCTGCGCCTGCGCGGAAGCGAGCTGGGCCTCGAGCCGCTTCAGCTCGGCCTCGGTCGTCGCGGCGTTGAGCGCGAACAGCGCCTGCCCTGCCGCGACCTGCCCGCCCCGCTGAACGTTGAGCGTGGCAAGCTGGCCCGAGACCGGCGCCGCAACCTCGATCCCCTCGCCCTCGACATAGCCGAGCCACGGCTCAGGCCCTTCGTCGCGCCCGAACGCCAGCCAGATCAGCGCGGCCAGCACTGCAAACCCGATCGCCGCCAGAGGCAAGATCCGCTTCACGTCCGCTCTCCCGTCGCAAGCCCATGGAGGATGACATCGATATGCGCGGCCGCGAGCGCCTCCATGTCCACCGGCTTCGCGCCGACCGGCTCGAACACTGTTTTCCATAGCGCGCCGAGCAGCAGCGCGCCGGCGACGCTCCGCGCCGTCAGATACGGATCGATCGGCCGGAAGCTGCCATCGGCAACGCCGCGGGCGATGATGTCCGCGATCAGCCGGAGGATCCGGTCCACCGCATGATCGTGATAGGTCCGCGCCATCTCGGGAAAGTTGCCGCCTTCGCCGATGACAAGTCGGGGCAGGAACGCGATCTCCGGCTCGGCAAGTTGCGCCGCCCCGAGCCGGACCAGTGCCTCGAGCTGCGCTGCGGGCGTGGCGGAATCGAGCGCAGGCGGCAGCGCTGCCGGCAGCCGCGTCTCCAGCATCCAGTCCACCAATTCCCCGAACAGGGCCGCCTTGTCGGCGAATTGCAGATACAGCGCAGCCTTTGAGATGCCGACCCCGGCCGCAACATCCTCCATCCGCGTTCCGGCATAGCCGCGTGCGGCAAATTCGATGCGGGCAGCGTTCAATATCGCTTCGCGGCGATTCGGCGGGGTTCTGCGGGGCATATGAGGTAAATAACTGACCAGTCAGTTATTGAAAAGCCCTGCGCCTCCACTGATCGCGTCCTGCGATCCCTTCACCGTGGTAAACTCTCCATCAACCAGGTCTTTACGTGCTTCGGTATAACCCTGTGGGTCACAGCAGTTCCCGCAGGCGCCGGATGTCCCGGCGCGGATCAGGCATGGGGATCGAATGGCTTTGAAGTCGGTGCAAACGGCGGGCCTTGGCGGCGCTTCGGGCACGTTGACGGCGCTGGTCGCCGCGGACGGCAGCGCGAGCCACCGCTTCCTGACGCGGTTGACCACCGGCATCGCGCCGATGCGCGACCTGGCCGACGCGGTGCACATGATCTGCTTGCTTCACGCCCGGCACCCAGATGTGGTCGAGCAGGCCGCGTCACACTCGCGCGAACCCGCCACCACAGGCTGGATGGCGCAGGCGGCGGAGGGCTTCGCGGCCGAGCGCGCGTTCATCGTCCGCCTCGTCGCCGCTGCCGGACCGCTGCCCAGCACCCCTGGCCAGGCCCAGTCCGAAGCGGCCGTGGCGGCCCAGCGTCATGCACTCGACATGCTCGCCCAGTCGGACCGCACCGGTTGCGCCGACGGCACCGCGATCGCGCTGGTGCTGGACTGGCCGGTGATCCGCGGCCTGCTCGACCTCGCAGCCGAGCGCCTGGGCCTCGATTCGCCCGCATCGCCCCTGCCCCCGGTGCACGAGACCGCAACGGTGATCGACGCGCTCGCTGCGACCCTTCCCGCGGAGCGCGCGATGCTGTTCGGCGCACAGCAGATGCTGGCCCAGCATCGCGGCATCTGGGACGTGCTAGAAGCACGCGCATCGGCTCGCGACATGCTGTAATCTGAAGGGCGGGACGCGATCTTTCGCGCCCCGCCATCCCGGATCAGCCCTTGCGCGGGCTGCAGCTCGAAACCTTCTTCTCATCGGCGTCGGTGCCGCCGACCTTGCCCTCGAACAGGGTCCCTTCCTCGCCCTTGGTCCACCAGACCAATGTCTTGCCTGCCGAGCGGCCCTGATCCGTCGCATATTTCGCGCCGCTCGCTGCCTGCACGCCGGTCAGGTCGTAGCTCTTGTCGGCGATCGTCAGCTTCGCCTTGGGCGCCGCGCCGCTATTGTCGTAGGTGGCGCTTAACAGCAGCGCAGGCATGCAGTCATAGGCAACGGTCGTCGGCGCGGCCGCCGTGGCATTGCCAGGAGCCGTGTCATTGGCCGTCAGGGCCGGCTCGGTGGTGTCCGCCGGCACAGTCTCGGCCTTCTTCCCGCAACCGGCGAGAAGCGCGAGTGCCAGGATCGGCGAGCTGGCAAGAAGGGATCCGGAATACGACTTGGGCATCGGACGTTCCTCTCTGTTGGCAAGCGCGGCGCTGAGTCGAACCGCGCGCGGACTGTACGAAAGCGCCTTCGCACTGGCAAACCGCTTGCGCGGACGCCCCCGGTCCCGCTACCCGCATACCCGATCTTCCAACTTCACGCGGGAAAGCAGATGCGCTTCGAAGGCACTCAAAGCTATGTCGCGACCGACGACCTCAAGGTTGCGGTCAACGCCGCGGTCACGCTGCGCCGCCCGCTATTGGTGAAGGGCGAGCCGGGCACCGGCAAGACCGTTCTGGCCTATGAGATCGCCAAGGCGGTGGGCGCACCGCTGATCGAGTGGAACGTCAAATCGACCACCAAGGCGCATCAGGGCCTGTACGAATATGACGCTGTCGCCCGCCTGCGCGACGGCCAGCTCGGCGACGAGCGTGTCCACGATATCTCGAACTATATCCGCCGCGGCAAATTGTGGGAGGCGTTCATGTCCCCCACCCTGCCCGTACTGCTGATCGACGAGATCGACAAGGCCGATATCGAGTTCCCCAACGACCTGTTGCAGGAGCTCGATCGCATGGAGTTCCATGTCTATGAGACCGGCGAGACCGTGCGCGCCGCCGAGCGCCCGATCGTCGTCATCACCAGCAACAACGAGAAGGAGCTGCCCGACGCATTCCTGCGCCGTTGCTTCTTTCACTACATCAAATTCCCCGATCGAGAGACGATGCAGGCGATCATCGACGTCCACTTCCCGGGCATCCAGAAGCTGCTGGTGAGCAAGGCGATGGATATCTTCTACGACATTCGCGAGGTTCCCGGCCTCAAGAAGAAGCCGAGCACCAGCGAGCTGCTCGACTGGCTCAAGCTCTTGCTACACGAAGACATGCCGCTCGACGTCCTCCAGTCGCGCGATCCGAGCAAGGCGATCCCGCCGCTCCACGGCGCCCTGCTCAAGAACGAGCAGGACGTGATGCTGTTCGAGCGGCTGGCGTTCATGGCGAGAAGGCAGGCGAAGTGACCCACGCGGCCGGATGCCTGTGCGGTGCGGTCCGCATCGCGATCGATGCGGAGCCGCTTGCCGCGCGGCAATGCTGGTGCCGGCTCTGCCAGTATCTC
Organism: Sphingomonas sp.; assembly: GCF_036402235.1. GTDB lineage: Bacteria > Pseudomonadota > Alphaproteobacteria > Sphingomonadales > Sphingomonadaceae > Sphingomonas. The sequence continues at coordinate 17,678 of NZ_DASWTG010000062.1, forward strand.
GGCGGCGGCACCGCGACGGTGAACGTCTGCTTCCCGAGCGAGGCCGTGACCACCACCGGCGAGGTGCGCTGGCATGAGAGCATCGCCGACAGCGGCAACCGCATGCGGCGCGGCTTCTGCCCCGAATGCGGCACCCCGATCTTCAGCCTCGCCGAAAGCCGCCCGCACCTGACCTTCATCCGCGCCGGGGCACTCGACGATCCGAACCTGCGCGCGCCGGAGGCGGTGATCTGGACCAGCGCGGCGCCCGAATGGGCATGCCTCGACCCGGACCTGCCCCAATATCCCGCGCAGATCCCGCCCGTGGCCTAGGCTGCGTCGGCCTCCTGCACGGTAGCGTCTGCCGGATCAGGATCGTAGCCCAGCAGGTCCCCCGGCTGGCAATCGAGCGCCAGGCACAGGCGCGCGAGCGTCGCGAAGCGAATCCCCCGCACCTTGCCGGACCGGAACAGGGACAGCTGTGTCTCGCTGATCCCGACCTGCCGAGCCAGTTCCTTGCCCGTCATTCCGCGATCGGAAAGCACCGCGTCCAGCGTCACCACCATCGGCATCAGAGGATGCCGTCCAGCTCGGCGCGCATCCGGGCTGCATGGCGCAGCGGCCGCGCGATCAGGATGAGCAGCAGCCCGGCGGCACCCAGCGTGATCGCGGTGACATCGAAATTGGCCCAGGGCCAGGGCCGCCCCAGCGCAAACCGCGTGAGCCATGGCTCGGCGAAGACGTGCAGCATGCCGCCAAGGAACATGAGCGCGCCAACCTGAACCAGCAGCGTCGCGACGACCCCCTCGACAGCGTTTCCCCGCGCCAATGCCGCAAAGGCACGGTAGATCGTCCAGATCGCGGCGAGATAGCACAGCATCGGCAGCATCGTGATCAGCTGCACCAGCTTTGCCGATCCACCGCGGTCCGGCGCAGCCAGCCCTGTGGCGTTGAGCGCCATCCCAAGTGCCAACACCGCGAGCACTGCGAGCGTCAGGTTGCGGGCGATCGCCGCGTCCCGTTCATTCCTGGTCCCTTGCAATGCAGCCTCCCGTCATCTGAATTGATGCCTAAGTTAAATATCCGATCAATATATTTAAGCAAGAGATAAATTCGTAGATGAACTTGCGGCTCGGCATCGAATAGCTATCAAGACCGGGTGGACGACGGGCACGCGCACCCCTCTGCTGGAGCAACGCGGTTCGCCCGCATCCGCGCGCGGCTGGAGGCGACGCAGCCGATCTCGGGCTGGCAGGGCGCGCTCTACGAGTTCCTGCTGTTCGGCTTCAAACAGGGTTGGGCGTGCCTGTTCGGCGGGCTGATGCTGGCGCTGCTGCTCGCGACGCACCTGTTCTATCCTCCCGGCATGCCGCTGGCGCGATACGATTTCCTGACGATCGGCGCGGTGGCGATCCAGCTCGGCATGCTCGCCTTCCGGCTGGAGAGCTGGAGCGAGGCGAAGGTGATCCTCGCCTTCCACGTGGTCGGCACGGTGATGGAGCTGTTCAAGACGGCCTATGGCTCATGGCTCTATCCGGAGCCCAGCCTGTTGCGGATCGGGGGCGTGCCGCTGTTCTCGGGCTTCATGTATGCGGCGGTGGGCAGCTATATCGCGCGCGTCTGGCGTATCTTCCACTTCCGCTTCGAGAATTATCCGCCGCGCTGGACGACCTGGGTGCTGGCGGCGGCGATCTATATCAACTTCTTCGCGCACCACTGGCTGCCCGACGTCCGCATCGCGCTGTTCGCGGCAACCGGTCTGCTGTTCTGGCGGACCAAAGTGTGGTTCACGCCGTTCCGCACCCCGCGCTGGATGCCGTTGCTGCTGGGCTGGCTGCTGGTGGCTTTGTTCATCTGGCTCGCCGAGAATCTTGGCACCTTCTCGCGCGCGTGGCTCTATCCGGGGCAGGAGAATGGCTGGGCGATGGTCCACCCGGGCAAGCTCGGCGCCTGGTATCTGCTGATGATCATCTCGTTCGTGCTGGTGTCGCTGGTGCGGCACGAGCGCGGGGGATCGCCCGAAGTTGACGAAGTTACGCAAGTCCCGCTTGAAACTGTCACCTTTGTCCGAATCGACGATTCAAAGAGCGAATCTGACCCAAGCAGTTGAAATCCAACATTGCAAGCGGCGGATTCTCAATCCGCGACCTTCACCACGAGCTTGCCGATCGCCCCCCGCCCCGCGAGCTTGGCGATCGCCTTGCCGCCGTCCTCGAAGGCGAAGGTCTCACTGACATGCGGGTTGATCTTGCCCGCTTCCCACAGGCGGAACAGGTGCTCGACATGCGCGGCATTGGCCTTGGGGTCGCGCGCGGCGAAGGCACCCCAGAACACGCCGCACACGTCGCAGCTCTTGAGCAGGGTCAGGTTGAGCGCGAGCTTGGGGATTCCTGCCGGGAAGCCGACGACGAGATAGCGTCCTTCCCACCCGATCGAGCGCAGCGCCGGCTCGGCATAGTCGCCGCCGACGGGGTCGTAGATCACCTGCGCGCCGTCCGGGCCGACCGCGGCCTTGAACTGCTCGGCCAGCGCCTTGGACTGATCCTTGTCGAACGGTGCGCGGCCATAGATCACGGTCTCGTCCGCGCCCGCAGCTTTTGCCGCTGCTGCCTTTTCCTCGCTCGACGCCGCCGCGACCACGCGCGCGCCGAACGCCTTGCCCAGCTCGATCGCCGACAGGCCGATACCGCCCGCTGCGCCCAGGATCAGCAGCGTATCGCCGGCCTTCAGGCGCCCGCGATCGAGCAACGCATGGATGCTGGTGCCATAGGTCATCAGCAGCGACGCGCCCTGTTCGAAGCTCTTGCCCTCGGGCAGCGGATAGAGGCGGCGGCGATCGACCGCGACCTTCTCGGCGAGGCCGTTCCAGCCGGTCGAACCCAGCACGCGGTCGCCGGGCCTGAGGTCCGTGACGCCCTCGCCCACCGATTCCACCACACCCGCGATCTCGCCGCCCGGCGCGAAGGGGCGCGGCGGCTTGAACTGGTACTTGTCCTCGATGATGATGACGTCGGGATAGTTGATCGCGCACGCCTTGATCGCGACCACGACCTCACCCGGCTTCGCCACCGGATCGGGCAATTCGCCGATCGTTAGAGTTTCAGGTCCGCCTACTTCCCGCGACAGCAAGGCCTTCATTACCGCTCTCCCGCTTGATCCACGGGCGCTCGACAGCGACCGTCGACTCATATTTAGAAATCGCGGTATCCTTTGCCAGCGTCAGGCCGACCTCGTCCAGCCCTTGCATCAGGCAATCGCGACGGAACGGGTCCATGTCGAAGGTGAAGCGGTCCTGATAGGGCGTCGTCACGGTCATCGTCTCGAGGTCGATCGTGACGGAATCGGTCTTCGCGACCTCTACCAGCCGGTCGACCGCCTCCTGCGGAAGCACCACGGCGACGATGCCGTTCTTGAACGCATTGCCCGAGAAGATGTCCGAATAGCTCGGCGCGATCACCGCGGTGATGCCCATGTCCTTGAGCGCCCAGGCGGCATGCTCGCGGCTCGACCCGCAGCCGAAATTCTCGCCCGCGATCAGGATCGGCGACCCGGCATAGCGTTCGTCGTCGAAGATGTTGCCCGGCTCGGCGCGCACGCTCTCGAACGCGCCCTTGCCGAGGCCCTCGCGGCTGATCGTCTTGAGCCAGTGGGCGGGGATGATGATGTCGGTGTCGATATTCTTGGCGCCCCAGGGATAGGCGCGCCCTTCGACCTTCTTCACGGGTTGCATGTGACACTCCAGATATGACCGCCGTGATGTCGGGGCCGGCGGGCAGCATTTCCTGTCCTCCCCCGCCAAGGGGAGATGCCGCCGAAGGCGGCGGACGGCGACGTACGATCGAGGGGATATGGCCGTCCTCCCCCTCCGTCACGCTGCGCGTGCCACCTCCCCCTGGCGGGGGAGGATTTGATGAATCCAAGGCTCGAAGCTACCGTCCCTGCTCTCAGCGGGCGATGCGGCCCTGCGGCTTGGCCGTACCGGGCTTCGCACCCGGTTCGCTCGCCTGGACGTTCGCGGCAGCCCAGACCGCTGCGGCTCCGCTCAATGCCGTACCCGCCACCAGCAACACCAATACGCGCTTCACTGGTCATCCCCCTACAAGGTCACGCACGTCGGTGAGCCGTCCCGTCACCGCCGCCGCCGCCGCCATTGCGGGTGAGACGAGGTGGGTCCGAGCCCCCGGACCCTGCCTTCCTACGAAATTCCGGTTGGAAGTGGAAGCGCAGCGTTCGCCGGCCGGCACCTTGTCCGGATTCATCGCCAGGCACATCGAGCAGCCCGGCTCGCGCCATTCGAACCCGGCCTCCAGGAAGATGCGATCCAGCCCCTCGGCCTCGGCCTGGCGCTTGACCAGCCCCGAGCCGGGCACGATCAGCGCCTGACGGATGCCGTCGGCGACATGGCGGCCCCTCACCACATCCGCCGCCGCGCGCAGGTCCTCGATGCGGCTGTTGGTGCAGCTGCCGATGAAGATGTTCTCGACCGCGATGTCCTGCATCCGCGTGCCGGGCTTCAGGCCCATATAGTCGAGCGATTTCTGCGCCGCGACGCGCTTGGCGGGATCGGCGAAGCTCTCGGGGTCAGGGACCACGCCGGTGATCGGCACCACATCCTCGGGGCTGGTGCCCCAGGTGAGCGAGGGCGCGATATCGCTGCCGTTGAGCGTGACGACGCGGTCGTAAACCGCGCCTGGATCGGTCGGCAGCGTCTTCCACCACGCCACCGCCTGCTCCCATTGCTCGCCCCTGGGCGCCATCGGGCGGCCCTTGAGATAGGCGAAGGTCTTCTCGTCGGGCGCGATCAGGCCCGACCGTGCGCCGCCCTCGATCGACATGTTGCTGACGGTCAGCCGCCCCTCGATCGAAAGGCCGCGGATCACATCGCCGGTATATTCGACGACATAGCCGGTGCCGCCCGCCGCACCGGTCTTGCCGATGATCGCGAGGACGACGTCCTTGGCCGAGACGCCGAAGCCGAGCGTGCCGTCGACGCGGATCTCCATCGTCTTGGACTGGGCGAGCAGCAGCGTCTGGGTGGCGAGGACATGCTCGACCTCGCTGGTGCCGATGCCGAACGCCAACGCCCCCAGCGCGCCATGCGCTGAGGTGTGGCTGTCACCGCAGACGAGCGTGGTGCCGGGAAGCGTGAAGCCCTGTTCGGGCCCGACGACATGGACGATGCCCTGCTCGGCCGCGGTCGCGCCGAAATAGTCGATGCCGAACTCGGCGACATTGCGCTCGAGCGCGGCGAGCTGCTCTGCGCTCTGCGGATCGGCGATCGGCAGGCGGTTGCCTGCGGCGTCGACGCGCGGCGTGGTCGGCAGGTTGTGGTCGGGCACGGCGAGCGTGAGATCGGGCCGCCGCACGCGCCGGCCATTGGCACGAAGCCCCTCGAACGCCTGCGGGCTGGTGACTTCGTGGACGAGGTGGCGGTCGATATAGATGAGGCACGTGCCGTCGTCGCGGCGCTCCACGACGTGCGCGGCCCAGATCTTCTCGTACAGGGTGAGCGGTCTGCTGGACATGATGCCGCCCACTTACGCCTTTGTTGCGCCGGAGCAAGCGCAGGCGGCATTTTCGTGCGCGAAGCTGGAGTTGGGCGTTGCCCTCACTGTATTATTAAAATAATACAGCTCTATGAGCATCCCAGTGAACATGATCGCCGCTCTCGCTCTGTCGGTCGCCGGCGCTCCTCCCGCAGAGGATAGCGTCCTGGCAGCCGACGCGGCGTTCTGGCGCGCCTTCAATCAATGCGATGCGGAGGCGATGGGCAAGCTGCTCGCCGCGGACATCGAATTCTATCATGACAAGACCGGACTGACGCAGGGCCGGGATGCCGTGGTGCTATCGCTGATGAAGGGCCCGTGCGGGACGCCGGGGCTGCATGTGCGGCGCGAGGTCGTCGCGGATAGCGTCGCGGTCGATCCGGTGCCGGGCCATGGTGCGATCGTGACCGGCGTCCACCGCTTCTACGCAAAGCAGGGACAGGCAGCCGAACGGCTGGACGGCGATGCACGGTACGCGGTGGTATGGCGCAAGACGGGCGCGCGATGGGAAATGCGGCGCGTACTGAGCTATTCACATCGTCCCGCGCAGTGAAATCTCCTGCGAATCCGCCCACTCGTCCCGCCGTTTCAGCCACGGGTTCAGAAACAGGACCGGCAGCTTGAAGAACAGCAGCTCGGAATGGATGAATCCGTCGATCGCGCGCTCCCACCATCGCGGGTCGCGCTTGCCATGAGCCTTGAGCCAGCCGTCATAGGGTGCCCAATGGCTCGGCTCGTCGCGATGGATCACCTCGAAGATGCGCACCAGCGCGCGGTCGTGGCGCACCAGCGGGTGGCGCAGCAGGATCTCGACCTGGCGAAAGCCGCGCTGCTCGGTGAGCGAGATCACGCGGCATAGTTTCTCGAACAGTTCGTCGCGCGCGATCACGGCGTTGGTGTCGAGATCGTCGATCGTCCGGCGGAACATGATCTCGACGAAGCGATCGATATGGCCGCAGGTACGATCGACCCTAAGCGGCATCTCGCCCCGCAGCTCGAACCAGCGCTTGAACATCGCATAGTGCTTGTGCTCGTCGGCACGATGCTTCTCGATCGCGGCGATCAGCGCGTGATCGTCGGGGGAGCGCGCGCGCACCGCCTCCAGCACGCGATCGATGCTCGTGTAACCGCGATGCTCGTTATAGATGTATATCGAGCAGAGAAGGTCCAGATAGCGGCGGCGGAACCACGCGATCATCGCGCGATGCTACGCCTGTCCGGAACCTCCTACAAGCGAGCGATCGGGGCGATCAGGCTACCTCTTTCGGCGAGACATAATCCGCGTCATGCTCGAAGGGCAGCGGGGACCCGTCGCGCAGGGCGGCAAGGATCTCGGGAAAGCCCGTCTCGAAGCGGAAACCCAGCTCGCGCGTGATCCGTCCGCTGTCATAGACCCGCCCGATGCGCTCTGGCAGCACCCAGCCGCGCGCCGCGTAGAGGTCCGGCGCTTCGGGAAACGCGCGCGCGATCACTGCGGCGGCATCGTGCTTGAGCTTCGCCACGTCCGCGCGCGTAAACGGCGTCGGCGCGGAGACGATATAGGTGCCGAAGCCGACCTCCGGCGCCTTCTCCAGCGCCGCGAGATGCGCGCGCGCGGCATCTTCGACCGTCAGGCGGCGATGCAGGAACTCATTGGCCTTGAGGTTCTCGCCCGGCGGGTGGCTGTGGGTGTCGTCCTCCTCGGGGAAGAAACGGCCGGTGCGCAGGACGATGCTGCTCAGGCCATGCTCGGCGTGGAACAGGCGGCAGAGCTGCTCGGCGGCGTATTTGGTGACGCCGTAGATGTTGCGCGGCTCGATCGGGCCGCTGTCCTCGTCGAGCCACACCGCGGCGTCGCCCGCCTCGTCGCGGATCGCCTGGCTGATCATCAGCGAGGTGGTGGAGGTGAAGACGAAGCGGTCATGCCCAGCGCGCACCGCGGCCTCGAGCAGGTTCAGCGTTCCGGTAACGTTGACGTCGACAAAGGCCTGCTTCGAATAGCGCGCGATATCGGGCTTGTGCAGTGCGCCGCCATGAATGACCGCCTCGACTCCCTGCTCGCCGAAGACGCGCTCGATCAGCCGGGCATCGGCAACCGTGCCGATCACGGCGGTATCCGCGCCCGGCGCGACGTCAAGGCCGGTGACGCGGTGCCCTGCCTCACGAAGCATGGGCGCGAGATAGCGGCCGAGCCAGCCGGACGAGCCTGTCAGAAGAATATGCATGGCGGCGGAACTAGCTCGTCCGCGTCCACAACGAAAGTGCCAGAGGGCCTGTAAGCCGGGTTCTGTCCACGCGGCCCTTTCCCTGGCGAGAGGTGCACGCGATGGGCGGCCATTCCTCTAGCCCCGGACTTGCGTCCGGGGTCAAGCAATCAACCCGGGCCGCGGGACGGAACACCCCATATGCGGCCCCTATTCGATCTTGCTCCCGGTGGGGTTTGCCGTGCCGCTTCCGTTGCCGGTCGCGCGGTGCGCTCTTGCCGCACCCTTTCACCCTTGCTCCTGCCCCGAAGGACGGTGAGCGGTCTGCTCTCTGTGGCACTTTCCCTGACCGCGGCCGAAGCCGAAGCCGCCGGGCGTTACCCGGCACCGTGTTTCCGTGGAGCCCGGACTTTCCTCGGCCCCGGACTTGATCCGGGGACGCGGCCGCCCGGCCCTCTGACCCGGTCGAGATAGGAGGAAAGTGGGCGAGGTGCAAATCGGGGTCCCGCATGGTCGTGCATTCCCAGAAGAAAGAAATTTGTTCACGCGAAGGCGCGAAGACGCGAAGAGGCGGCGCCGCCGCGTCAGCGGCTCACAATTTTCCGCTCATTCCGCTTGGCGCAGCGTTTGGTGGAATTCGGGCGCTTCGCGCTGGGCGAGACCTCTTCGCGTCTTCGCGCCTTTGCGTGAACGAACTTTCTACTTCCCCTTCACTGTCGCCGGCAGGCGATAGCGCGCATCATCGATCGCCACCTCGATCGTCCCGTCGCCGACGACCGACACCGTCGCCTGCCGCGCCCCATCCGCCGCGACGACGCCCCGCCCGTCGGTGGTGACGCGCAGGCGGTGGAATCCGCCATCGGGGTGTCGGATGGTCAGGATCAGCCCGTCCTGCGTGCGCCCGCGCTCGATCGTGCAGCCCGTGGTGAACTCCGCCGCACCACCGGTCGCGCATGGGATGCGCCCCTCCGCCTCGGCGCGCGCGAGGTCCGCCTTCTCGCGCTGCGCACGCTCGGCGTCGGTCTCGACCTTGGTGCCACAGGCGGTGAGCGACAGCAGGGCCGCGCTCACCGCCAGCGTCTTAGATATCGGCGTAGACATGCTTTTCGGACTTCGCCCCCGGATGCGTCACCGCACCCTTATAGGCAGGTCCGACATTCTGCGCATAGCGCCACAATGCCCCGGATTGATACGCATTCTCGCGCGGTTGCCAGCGCGATCGGCGTTCGGCGAGCACCTCCTCGGCCACGAGCAGGTCGATCGTCCCCGCCTCGGCATCGATGCGGATCGTGTCGCCATCCTCGACCAGCGCGATCGGGCCGCCCTCCGCCGCCTCCGGACCGACATGGCCGATGCAGAAGCCGCGCGTCGCGCCCGAGAAGCGCCCGTCGGTGATCAGCGCGACCTTCTCGCCCATGCCCAGGCCATAGAGTGCCGCGGTGGTCGACAGCATCTCGCGCATGCCGGGGCCGCCCTTGGGGCCTTCGTAGCGGATGATGACGACCTCACCCTCCTGGATCTCCCGCTTCTCGACCGCCTCGAACGCGTCCTCCTCGCAATCGAAGCAACGCGCCGGCCCTTCAAAGATCAACCGGCTCATGCCCGCGACCTTCACGATCGCGCCGTTGGGCGCCAGCGTGCCGCGCAGCCCGACCACCCCGCCGGTAGGGGTGATCGGCGTCTTGACGTCGTAGATCACCTTCTGGTCGGGGTTCCAGGTCACCTGATCGATATTCTCGCCCAGCGTCTTGCCGGTCACGGTCATGCAATCGCCGTACAGCAGCCCGTTCGCGAGCATCGATTTCATCAGCATGTAGACGCCGCCGGCTTCGTACATGTCCTTCGCGACATACTTGCCACCAGGTTTCAGATCAGCCGCATAAGGCGTTGATTTGAATACTTCGGCAACGTCGAACAAGTCGAAATCGATGCCCGCCTCGCTCGCCATGGCGGGAAGATGCAGCGCGCCGTTGGTCGATCCGCCGGTGGCGGCGACGATGCGCGCGGCGTTGATGAAGGCTTCGCGCGTGCAGATGTCGCGCGGGCGGATGTTGCGCTCGAGCAGTTCCATCACCTGATAGCCCGCGGCGACCGCGATCTGCTCGCGGCTGGTGTAAGGTGCCGGCACCATGTTGCTGTTGGGCAATGAAAGCCCGATCGCCTCTCCGACGCACGCCATGGTATTGGCGGTGTACTGCCCGCCGCACGCACCGTGGCCGGGGCACGCGACCTTCTCGAGCGCATGGACTTCGCTGATCGGGCAGGTGCCGGCGGCGAACTTGCCGACCACCTCGAACACGTCGACCACGGTGACGTCGCGGTCCTGGTAGCGGCCGGGCAGGATCGAACCGCCATAGACGAAGATCGACGGAATGTTCAGGCGCAGCATCGCCATCATCATCCCGGGCAGCGACTTGTCGCAGCCCGCAAAGCCGACCAGCGCATCATAGCAATGGCCGCGCACCGACAGCTCGACCGAATCCGCGATCACCTCGCGGCTGACCAGCGAGGACTTCATCCCCTGATGGCCCATCGCAATGCCGTCGGTAACGGTGATCGTATTGAAGCGGCGTGGCATGCCGCCATTGTCGATCACGCCCTTGCGCGCGGCATCCGCCTGCGCGTCGAGCGTGGTGTTGCACGGCGCGCTGTCGTTGCCGGCGCTGGCGAGCGCGACGAAGGGCTTGGCGATATCCTCCTCGGAAATCCCCATGGCATAATAGTAGCTGCGGTGCGGGGCACGCTCGGGACCGACGGACACGTGGCGCGACGGCAGGCGGGACTTGTCGAAACGATTGGTCATGGCGCGAACGCCTATGTCGCCGGAGGCCCCGTTCGCGCAAGTCTGTTGCGCACGTCTTTTACTATCGAAGCCAGAAGCTGCGCCCAATGCGCAACACCGGCAGCATCGCCGATCAGGTCGTTGCGGATCTCGATGCCGAGATAAGGGATGCCGTTCGCCTCCGCATGCCGGTTCATCGTCGCGTTGAGCAAGCGGCCAGAATAGGGCTGATTGTCGCCGGTGACGACTCCCGCCGTCTCAAGAAGGCCGATGCCGACCCGCGCTGCGCGCGTATCGCGGTTGTAGAGGATGCCGATCTCCCACGGCCGCTCCGGGCCGTCATGCTGCTCCAGGCGCGGGGTGAAGCTGTGGACCGAGATCAGCAGCTTCGGACGGCGCGTCCGGATCGCGTCGGCGATGGCGCGGTGATAGGGGGCATGAAAGCGTGCGATGCGCCCGCCGCGATCCACTCCGCCATTGCCGTGGATCGCGTGCCCGTCGCTGACATGCGGGATCAGCCCGGCGCTGTCCGGCTCGCGGTTGAGATCGATCACCAGCCGCGAAACGGTGGCGAGGATCGCCGGGGCGCCGAGTTGCCCGGCGAGCGCTTCGCTCACCGCCGCGGCGCCGATATCGACGGCGATGTGCTTGTCGAGCAACCCGGGTTCGATCCCCAGATCAACGCCATCGGGCACGGCGTTGGACGCATGATCGCACAGGATCAGCACATCCGCGGCACCGTCGATGAAATGCGCGACGCTCATCTCTTGCCCTCCAGAAACCCGTGGAGGCGGGCCGAGAAGGCGGCTGAACCAAAGGCATCGTCGAACGCCCGGACATGCGCTGCGCCCGCCGGATCGCGCAGCACCGCTTTGAGCGCGCGCACCGCCTCAGGCACATTCGCGGCGATCGCGTTGGCGAGCTCGTGCGCGACAGGCTGGGCGTGCGCGACGCGGCGATGCGCCAGCCCGATCCGCGCCGCCTCGTCGGCGTCGATCCGCGTGCCGGTGAACAACATCAGCCCCGCCTGCCCCTCGCCCACCCGTGCGCTCAGCCGGACGACGTCGCCCGCAGGATAGGTCAGGCCGAGTTTGGCAGGCGTTGTCGCGAACACAGCGGCGTCGCCCGCCAGCACGATATCGCATGCCAGCGTCACCGCCACCGCAGCGCCGAAACAGCCGCCATCGACCGCGGCGATCACTGGCATCGGAAGCGCCGCCACCGCCTCGATCGCCGCCGCCATCGCCTCCCGGAAACGGACGCGCAGGGCCGGCTGAACGACGAGATCGCGGAATTCGGCGAGATCCGCGCCAGCGGAAAAGACACCCGGCATGGCCGAACGCAGAATCACCGCCCGCGCTTCCGAGGCGGCGATCTCTGCGGCAGCAGCGGCCAGTGCCTCCCATCCGGTGATTGGAATGGCGTTGCGCGCGCCGCCGCGATCGAGCGTCAGGATCGCGATATGGTCATGGAGTTGCCAGCCGATCATGGCCGCTGGCCCTGATGGCGAGGATAGCGCCCGCCCGCCGAAGCGAGCGGGGGCCATCCACGGGCGTTTCGCTCCCGGCGCCTGACCCGCATGCAGACCAAAGCAAGTCCGGGGCCAATTCCACCGCCCCAGAGGGGAGCTGACACCGGCGTTCCCTTCTGCATCAAAATGGCACAGAAAACTGTCACGACAGTGCCGTTTCGAGACGCCACCAGCCGGGATGGCCGGCCCTCACGGCCGCGGCGGCCGCACCCCGGGCTGCGGGCTTGTCGAACAGGGCGAAGCAGGTCGCGCCCGATCCGGACATGCGGACGAGAGCAACTCCCGGCTGCGCTGCGAGCAATGCGAGCACGTCGCCGATGACCGGGGCGATCGCCCGTGCGGGCGGCTCGAGATCGTTGCGCCCCGCCCGTGCCGTCGCGAGCAGATCGCTCGCGCCCAGCGCACCGCGATCGATCCCGTCCCAACGGCGGAACACTTCCGCCGTGGAGACGGCAACGCCCGGATTGACCAGCAGCACCGGCATCCCCGGAGCGCCCTCCACCGGCTCTAGCCGCTCACCACGCCCGCGCCCGATCGCGGTCCGGCTGTAGAGACAGGCGGGCACGTCCGAGCCCAGCGCATCGGCGCAGGCGAACAGCCGGGGATCGGCGAGGGCGATGCCGTGGCGCCGGGCGAGCAGCCGCAGAGTGGCGGCGGCATCGGCCGATCCGCCGCCCAGCCCCGAGGCGACGGGCAACCGCTTGGTCAGCGTGATGCGACCCCGCGCCTCCACATCGAAAGCCTCGGCAAAGCGTTCGGCGGCGCGCGTCACCAGATTGTCGCCCTTCCCCGCCAGCTCGCTCGCAAATGGGCCGTCCACCTCGAAACCCTCGCCCTCGCTCAGGGTCACCGTGTCTCCATCCGCGACAAAGGCGAACAGCGTCTCCAGCTCGTGATACCCATCCTCCCGCCGCCGCCGCACGTGCAGCGCCAGGTTGAGCTTGGCCGGTGCAGGCTCGGTCAGGGTCAGTTTGCCGCGGTCCTCTGGCCGGGCGCGCGTGTTTCCAGGCCGTCGGCAAGCTTGACCGACAGCCGGGACTTCTGCTCGCCCTCGGCATAGATCGCGGCTGCGCTCCACGCATAGCGCGCCTCGAACCGCCGCCCGATCTTCCAATAGGCGTCGCCAAGATGCTCGTTGATCGTCGCGCTGCCCGGCTCGCCCTGCGCGGCCCGCTCCAGCAAGGGCAGCGCCTTCGCGACATCGCCCTGGCGGAAATAGGCCCAGCCGAGCGAATCGGTGATCGCCGCATCGTCGGGCCGCAACTTGCTCGCGCGTTCCAGCAGCGCCGCCGCCTCGGCCAGATTCTCGCCGCGCTCGATCTGCGCATAGCCCAGATAGTTGAGCGCCACCGGCTGCTCGGGCGCAAGCTCCACAGCCTTTCGCAAATGCGGCAATGCGGCGTCCCATTTCCCCGCGCGCTCAAGCGCGCCGCCGAGCTGAAGGTGGTTGATCCAGGTCGCCTGATCGCCCGCCCGCGCCAGCGCCCTGGCAAAGACCTCCGCCCCTTCTGCCTCCCGGCCCTGCTCGACGAGCAGATCGGCGTAGCGCTGCAGGTCGGCCACGCTCGCGCCGGGCGCATTGGCCAGCGAGGCCGCGAGCGCCAGCGCGCCCGCCACGTCGCCGCGCTTGCTGCGCACGGCGACACGCTCGCTCAGCGCGGCAGGGAAGAAGGCGCTGTCCTTCTTCACCGCATCGAGCGCGCCGAGTGCACGCTCATAGGCTCGCTCTCCCGCCAGCGCTTCGGCGAGCAACAGCCGTGCGCGGTCGTCGGCGGGGTCGAGCAGCAATGCCGAGCGGGTAAGCAGGATCGACAACGCCTGGGTTTCCTGGCCCGCAAGGTCCGCAGCGAGCCGGGTGAACGCGCGGCTCGCCCCGAACATCGCGCTGGGCTTCGGCGCCTTCTTCAGACGCGCACGCAACCGCGACAGCACTGGATCGTCACCGGCGAGCAGCGACAATGCGATGTCGCGCTTGCCCTTCGCGGCCAGCAACGTCGCCGCGTTCCAGCGCAGATCGATGCTGCCGGGATCGGCGCCAACCGCCGCGCGCAGGGCTGCAACCCCGTCCTCGGTGCGGTTCGACGCGATCAGCAGCAGCGCGCGATGCTCAGCGATATAGCGGCGACTCAGCCCGCTCTCGTTCGCCTTGTCGAACAGCGGCATCGGATCGACGCCGCGATCGAAGGCGAGCCACGCGCGCAGCACCGGCGCCAGGAAATCGAGCGGTCCGGCGCCGATCCTCCCCAGCGCATCGTCCGCCGCCGCCATGTCCCGCCGGCGTAGCGCTTCGGAGAAATCGAGGACCGAGACGTCCGCCGGCGCGACATCGGATCGCGTCAATATGGCGGCAGCGCGCTGGGCGAGCGCCATGTCCCCCGCCGCCAGCGCGTTGCGATAGGCGCGGATCGCGATCACCTCGTCGCCGGGCGCGGCCGCCATCGCGGTGGCATAGCCCGCCGCGGCCACGTCCACCGCCCCCTGCTCCGCCGCCGCCCGTGCGCGGACATAGGCGCGCGCATCGGCCAGCGCGGCGCTGGGAAGCACCAGCCCGGCAAAAACCAGTCCGAACGGGGCCAGCGGAACGATCAGGCGCCTACATGTTGGGATAATTCGGTCCTCCGCCGCCCTCGGGCACCACCCAGTTGATGTTCTGGGTCGGGTCCTTGATGTCGCACGTCTTGCAGTGGACGCAATTCTGCGCGTTGATCACGAACTTCGGCATCCCTTCCGCCTCGCCCACGATCTCGTAGACGCCCGCCGGACAATAACGCTGCGCCGGCTCGTCGTACATGGGCAGATCATATTCGACCGGGATGTCAGGATCCTTGAGCGTCAGGTGGATCGGCTGATCCTCCTCGTGATTGGTGTTCGACAGGAACACCGAGGAGAGGCGGTCGAAGCTCAGCACGCCGTCGGGCTTGGGATAGTTGATCGGCTGGACCAGGTCCTTGCGCCACAGGCTCTCATGATCGGGCTTGTGGCCCATGGTGAAGGGCATCTTGATGCCCCAGCTCTCGAGGAACATGGTGACGTTGGCCAGGCCCGACCCGATCAGGTCGCCGAACTTCTTGACCAGCGGGACCACGTTGCGGACGACGCTCAGCTCCTTGTGGAGCCAGCTCTCGCGGAACGCCTCCGGATAGGCGGTCAGCTCGTCGCCCGAGCGGTCAGCCTGCACCGCCGCGAAAGCCGCCTCGGCCGCCATCATGCCGCTCTTCATCGCACCATGCGTGCCCTTGATCCGCGGCACGTTGAGGAAGCCCGCGCTGTCGCCGATCAGCACGCCGCCGGGGAAGGTCAGCTTGGGGATCGACTGCAGCCCGCCGTCGCTGATCGCGCGCGCGCCGTAGGAGACACGCTTGCCTCCCTTCAGGATCTCCGCGATCGCCGGGTGGGTCTTCCAGCGCTGCATCTCGTGGAATGGCGAGAGATAGGGGTTGGTGTAGTTGAGCCAGGTCACGAATCCGAGCGCCACCTGCCCGTTGGCCTGGTGGTACAGGAACCCGCCGCCGTTCGATCCGCGCGTCTCGTTCAAGGGCCAGCCCTGGGTGTGGATCACCCGGCCCGGCTCGTGCAACGCGGGGTCGATGTCCCACAGCTCCTTGATGCCGATGCCGTAGATCTGCGGCTCGACGCCCTCGCACAGGTTGAACTGGCGCTGGAGCTGCTTGGAGAGATGCCCGCGCACGCCCTCGCCGAAGAAGGTATAGCGTGCGTGAAGCTCGAGGCCCGGCTGATAGTCGGGCTTGTGCGTGCCGTCGCGCGCCACGCCCATGTCGCCGGTCGCGACGCCCTTCACCGACCCGTCCTCATTGTAGAGGATTTCCGCGGCCGCGAAGCCCGGGAAGATCTCGACCCCCAGTCCCTCGGCCTGCTCGGCCAGCCAGCGGCAGAGGTTGCCGAGGCTGCCGGTATAGGTGCCCTTGTTGTGCATGAAGCCGGGCATGATGAAGTGGGGCACGTCCCACTTGCCTTTCTTGGACAACAGCCAGTGCTGGTTGTCGTTCACCGGCACCTGCGCCAGCGGGCAGCCCTGCTCGCGCCATTCGGGCAGCAGCTCATCGAGCGCCCTGGGATCGATCACCGCGCCCGACAGGATGTGTGCGCCGACCTCGGACCCTTTCTCGAGGATGCACACGCTGATCTCGCCGCCCGCCTCGGCGGCAAGCTGCTTCAGCCGGATCGCGGCGGAAAGGCCCGCAGGCCCGGCTCCGACGATCACGACGTCGTATGGCATCGACTCGCGTTCGCTCACTCTTCGTCTCCCCTCGGGGACTCGTCCTGCACATGTCGTCGCATCTGCGGCGCGTCCTGTCCCTCCCCCGATGGCGGTAGATTGACGGTGGCGTCAAGGCATGACTCTGTGAAACGCATGGGTATTGCGGGGGTTGTGGATTGGCGGGCCGAAGCCGCCAGCGCGCTGGAATGGTGGCGCGACGCGGGCGTGGACATGCTCGTGGACGAGGAACCGCGCGACTGGACTGCGCGGGAGGCCGCGCCTGCCGTAGCGTCGGGCGCCCCCCAGCCGGTGGCGTTCGCCGAACCCGAACCTGAAATCCCGCTTCCCGCCACGCTCGAGGCATTCATCGACTGGCGCTTCGGCAGCGGCGCGCCCGAATCGAACTGGGTCGAGCCGATCGTGCCCCCGACCGGGAACCCGGCGGCGCCGCTGATGGTGGTCACGGACTTCCCCGAATCGGAGGGGGGCGCGCCATCGCTGCTCTCCGGTCCCGCCGGACGGCTGTTCGACCGGATGCTGGCCGCGATCGGCCTCGACCGCGACTCCGTCTATTTTGCCCCGCTCTGCGCCGCACGACCGATCACCGGATCGGTCCCGCGTGAAGCCGAAGATCGGCTCGGCGAGCTGCTCCGCCATCATATCAGCCTTACCGCGCCGAAAAGGTTGTTGTTGCTGGGTCAGACGGTGAGCCGTGCGGTTATTGGGAGTGATGGCGGCCTGCAGCGGGGTCGTTTACAATCCGTTAACCAAGAGAATGGACAATCGCTGATGGTCGCGACCTTCCATCCGCGGTTCCTGCTGACCAGGCCCGCGGCGAAGGCCGACGCCTGGAAAGACCTGCAGTTGCTTCTCGAGGGGCAAGCCTAGTGAACCCGCGTATCCTGTTCGCCGCCACCGCAATCGCGCTGACCCTGCCCGCCGTCGCGCACGCCGCCGACGAGAAGGCGGCCGAACGCTTCGAGAAGCGCGAGGACAGCGATGGCGTCCCGGCGCAGCTCGACCGGTCGGAGCGCGAGGCCTATCGCGCGGTCTTCGCCGCAATCCGCGAAGCGCGTTGGGCCGACGCGCAGCTCCGCCTCGACGCGATGCGCCCCGGTTTGCTCCACGCCACCGCGCGCGCCGAGCTTTATCTCGCCAAGGGCTCTCCCAAGGCCGAGCTGCCGCAGCTGCTGGCCGTGCTTAACGAAGCACCCGAGCTTCCCCAGGCCGAGCAGCTCGCCCGCCTCGCCCGCACCCGCGGCGCGATCGAGCTTCCTTCACTCCCCGTCGCCCAGCGCATGGTGTGGCACAATGCCGCCCCCGCGCGCGTCCGCTACAAGACCACCCCCGCCTCCGACGCCGCCGCGATGCAGGTCGTGCTGGCGATGCAGCCGCTGATCAAGGCCGACGACGCCTCCGGTGCCGAAACGCTGATCGAGACGCGCGGCCCGGAGCTGTCGCCCGAAGTCCTCACCGAATGGCGCCAGCGCGTCGCCTGGATGTACTATACCACCGGCCGCGATGCCGATGCACGCCGCGTCGCCGCCAAGGCGCAGGCGGGCAGCGGCGAATTCGCCCCACTCGCCGACTGGGTCCAGGGCCTCGCCGCGTGGCGGCAGAAGGATTGCGCCGCGGCTCAGGCGGCCTTCACCTCGGTCGCGCAGCGCGCCGCGGATACCGAGAAGCGCACCGCCGGCCTCTATTGGGCCTCACGCGCCGACATGGCATGCGGCCGCCCCGACCTTGTCAGCGCGCGGCTCAGGAATGCCGCGCAGCACAGCGAGACCTTCTACGGCCTGCTCGCGCGTCAGGCGCTGGGCATGAAGGAAGCGCCATCGCGACCCGAGAAGTTCGTGTCGTCGGACTGGAAGGCGATCGAGCGCCGCCCTAACGTCCGCGTCGCCGCCGCGCTGGTCGAGATCGGCGAGGACAATCTCGCCTCCGACGTGATCCGGCACCAGGCGAAGATCGGCGACGCGCGAGAGCATGCCGCGCTGACCCGCCTCGCCGCGCAGCTCGCGCTGCCCGCGACGCAGCTCTGGCTGACCCATAACTGCCCGCCGGGCGCGAGCCCGCTCGAGGAAGCGCGCTATCCCGCGCCCGACTGGACCCCCGATGGCGGCTGGCGCATCGACAAGTCGCTGGTGTTCGCCCACACGCTCCAGGAATCGCGCTTCAACCGCACGATCGAGAGCCCCGCGGGCGCCTATGGCCTGATGCAGATCAAGAGCGGCGCGGCGATGGACGTGAGCCGGCGCCGCGGCGTCACCATCGGCCGCAGCGATCTCTCGCGCCCCTCGACCAACATGGAAGTCGGCCAGTCCTATATCGAGCAGCTGCGCGACCAGAGCTTCACCGGCGGCCTGCTGCCCAAGGTGATCGCGGCATACAATGCGGGGCCGACGCCGGTGACCAACTGGAATTACCAGATCCGCGATAATGGCGATCCTTTGCTCTATATCGAGAGCATCCCCTATTGGGAGACGCGCGGCTACGTGATGACCGTGCTGCGCAACTATTGGATGTACGAGAAGAATGACGGCCGCGACAGCGCGAGCCGGTCGGCGATCGCGCAGGGGCTGTGGCCCAAGGTACCGGGCCGCAATGGCGGCGGCGCGGTGCGCATGCAGGCTTCGACCGCCAGCGTGGCGAGCACCGTCAGTGCCAATTGACCCCGAAGCCGCGTTCCGCCCAGTGCGGATCGCGGTGCTCACCGTCTCCGACACCCGCACGCATGAGAACGACAAGTCCGGCGACGCGCTGGTCGAATTGTTCACAGGCGCCGGCCACGCGCTCGCCGACCGCGCGATCGTCGCCGACGACCCTGATCTTATCGTCGGCAAACTCCACGCCTGGATCGACGATCCCCAAGTGGATTGCGTGATCACGACAGGCGGCACGGGGGTTACCGGCCGCGACGTGACGCCCGAGGCATTGGAACGCGTCGCCGACAAGATGATCCCGGGCTTTGGCGAGCTGTTCCGGTTCCTGAGCTACGCCAAGATCGGCACCTCCACGATCCAGTCGCGCGCCACCGCCTGCGTCGCACGTGGGACCTATATCTTCGCGCTTCCCGGCTCGACCGGCGCGGTGCGCGACGGGTGGGAGGGCATTCTCGCCCACCAGCTCGACAGCCGCCACAAGCCCTGCAACTTCGTCGAGCTGATGCCGCGGCTTATGGAACGCTAGATCGCGCGAAGCACGGGGGCCGCCGATGGAATCCTTCCTCGCTGAATATGGGGCGCTCGCGATCCTCGTCAGCGCGTTGTTCCAGGGCGAGCTGGCGGTGGCGATGGGCGGCGTCCTCGTCCACCAGGACGTCGTGTCGGCGGCCGGGGCGGTCGGCGCGGGATCGATCGCCGCCTTCTCGTCGAGCCAGGGATTCTTCTTTCTGGGCCGCAGCCTGCGCAACTACCGCTTTGTCCGGCGGATGATGGCACGGCCGAGCTTTGCACGCGCCAAATCTTTGTTCGAGCGGCACCCCAGCGGTTTCGTGTTCGGCTATCACTTCATCCCCGGATTTCAGGCGATCAGCCCGCTTGCGATCGGCACGACCGCGATCAGCGGGGCGCGTTTCGCGGTCCTCAACGCGATCGCGTCGTTCATCTGGGCCAATTCCTTCACCGGTCTCGGCTATGCCCTTGGCAACAGCATGGAATTCGTGCTGGGCGAGCTGCGGCTTATCGAGCATCTGCTGCTCGGGCTCGCCGCCATACTGGCGCTCTTCCTGATCGCTCGCTGTCTGGCGCATCGCTGGACGCGGGCGCGCCACTGACGCTCAATCGCGGCGCAGCAGCCCCTCCAGCATCGCCTTGAAAGCCGGAATCGCGCGGCGTGAGGTGGCAGCCGGATCGGAGGAATTGGCGATCCACATCGCCGCGTCGGTCGATGCGCCGGAGATCATCCGTGCCGCCGCCTCGGCGTCGATCTCGGCGCGCACCACCCCATCGCCCTGCAACTGCTCGATATGGCCGCGGATCGATGCGATGCAGGCCAGCGCGCTCGGCCAGCTCGCGGGATCGCCCAGCACGGCCGGGCCATCACGCAGCATGATCCGCTGCACCTCGGGCTCCAGCGCAAGCTCGACATAGCCGATATTCTCCAGCACCAGCCCGTCCCAGCGGCTGGTGGCCGCGGCGGTGATCGCCGCCAGCCGCTCCGCCATCTCGGCATCAATCTGTGCGATCACCGCTTCCAGCAGCCCCTGCTTGCTGCCGAAATGATGGTAGAGCGCACCGCGCGTCAGCCCGGCCGCCGCGGTCAGATCGTCCATCGACGCTTCGGCATAGCCATGTTCGGCAAATGCCTTGCGCGCGGCCGCGATCAGCTTTGCGCGGGTTTCGGCGATCATTTCCGGGCGCGATCGGCGCGACATCTTATCCTCGAAAAAATCCCGAGCAGTGCATTGACATACGGAGCGTATGTCACCACCTGCTCGCATACGAGATGTATGTAAGTCGTGAAGACCTGCATATCCAGTGATGAGAGTTCGAGCCATGTTCGCAGCCTATCGCGAGATTTTCCGCGCTCCGGGGACGAAGGGCTTTGCCGCCGCCGGGTTCGTCGCCCGCCTGCCCATCGCGATGGCGCCGATCGGTATCGTGACGATGATGGCGCAATCGGGCAGCGGCTACTGGCTGGCTGGCGCGGTCGCCGCGACCTTCACGCTGACCAACGCCTTCGCCGCGCCGCAGATTTCGCGGCTGGTCGACCGTTACGGGCAGAGCCGCCTGCTGGTGCCGGCCACGACCGTCGCGGTCCTCGCCTTCACGCTGCTGATGCTCGCCACGCGCTTCGACTGGCCGGCCTGGTCGCTGTTCGCCTCCGCGCTCGCCGCCGCCGCGATGCCCAGCATGCCGGCGATGGTCCGCGCGCGCTGGACCGAGATCTTCCGCGACAGGCCCGAGCTCAACACCGCATCCGCCTTTGAATCGGTGGCAGACGAGCTCGTCTATATCGCGGGCGCCTCGCTCTCGGTGGGCCTCAGCGTCGCGCTCTTCCCCGAAGCGGGCGTGCTGGTCTCGACCCTGCTGCTCGCCGGCGGGATGGCCGCCTTCGTGCTCCAGCGCGCCACCGAACCCCGGGTACGCGCTGTCGAGGGAGGGCCGCACCGCTCCGCCATCCTGCTGCGCCCGGTGCAGCTCGTCACCCTCGCGCTGATCTTCGTCGGATCGATCTTCGCGACGGCCGAAGTCACCACCGTCGCACTGACCCGTGACCTGGGCCAGCCGGGCGCGGCCAGCCTGGTGATCGGCGTCTATGCGATCGGTTCGTTCGTCGTCGGGCTGATCCTCGGCGCGCTCAACCTGCGCTTTGCGCTGCATCGCCAGCTGCTGGTGGTGCTCGCCATATTGTTGCTCACCACCCTGCCCTTGCTGCTGGTCGGCAGCGTACCCGCGCTCGCCGTAGCGATCTTCGTCAGCGGCGTCGCGGTCTCGCCCACCTTCATCACCGCCTTCGGCCTTGTCGAGCGGCGCGTCCCGCCCGAGGTGCTGACCGAAGGCGTGACTTGGGTGATGACCGGGATCGGCATCGGCATGGCGCTGGGGGCGTTCGTCGCCGGCTGGGTGGTCGACAAGTTCGGCGCGCAGAACGGCTTCTGGGTCTCGGTCGCGGCCGCGGTGCTCGCGCTGCTGGTGACCGCGCTCGGCCAGCACGCGCTCGGCAGCGAGCGAGAGGCCGGTGCGCCGGCAGTCAGCCCGGCCTAGCGCCCCCCACGCATCGCTGCGACGGCCTGCCGCTCCGGAGCCGTCATCCGCTGCTCGAGCGCGGCAAGCGCCCGAGGCGCGGCGGAATGGCCCGCCCGCGCCGCCGCGTGCAGCCACGACCAGGCGTGCGGCACGTCCCTGGCGCCGCCTTCGCCGCGTACCATCATCGCGGCAAGGTTGAACATCCCGTCGCGATCGCCCTGCTTCGCGGCCGCCTCGAACCAGCGCCGCGCGGTCGCATCGTCCTTGGCGAGCTGCTTGCCTTCGTAGAAATAGGTGCCGATCGCCACCTGCGCTGCCGGATCGCCGAGCAGCGCCGCGCCCTTGTAGAGCACGATCGCACGCTTGGGGTCGGGCGCGGTTTCCTCGCCCAAATCATAGGCGCGGGCGAGCGCATAGAGCGCACCCGGATGCTCGGCCCGGGCCGCAGCCTTGTACCAGGTGAACGCCGTCTTCTTGTCCACCGGCACGCCCTCGTCACCGGCATAGAGCAGCTCGGCCAGCGCGAACTGCGCGCTCGCATGGCCGAAAGCGGCGCCCTTGCGATACCAGGACATCGCCTTCTTCGCGTCGCGCGGCATGCCGGTGCCGGCGTAATAAAGGTCGCCGATCACCTTGGCCGCGGCGATATGCCCTACATCATAGGCGCGCTCATACCATTTCCGCGCCTCCTCCGGGTTCCTCGCCACCGGCCCGAACCCCGCGCGATAGATATTGCCGAGCATCACCGCCGCTTCGCCCACCGCGGTGTTCCGGTCGGGCTGCAACGGATCGAAGACCGGGGTTTCCAGCACGGCATTGAACGGCGCCTCCGCCGCCTTCCGCAGCCATCTGACGCCCTCGATCGGATCGGACTTGTTCCCCAGGCCCTGCAGATTGAGCTTGCCGATGAACAGCGCCGCCTCGTCCCCGCCTTCGTTGAGCTGCAGCTTCTGCTCGGCCTTGCGAAACCATTCGAGGGATTCGGGATAGCGGCCCTGATCGAACAGCGCGAAGGCCATCGGCAGCGTCTCGTCCCGGCGTGCGATCATCGCACGGCCGCCCGCGCCGACGCTACTGCCGCGGCTGAAGGCCGCGCGGCACGCGCCGATCGCGGCATCGCGGTTCATCGATTGCCCCACTTCCCGGTCCGCAACCGAAGTGTCGTTCGCCGCCGCGACCGCCTCGGTGACGTCCGGGAACTGCGTCGCCGGCCCCTCCGGGCTATAGACCGGGTCGATCACGCCAAACCGGGACTTTGTGAGATCGGGCAGCGGTGAACCGGCGGGCACCTTTGGCGGCGCGGCATAGTTCGGGTTCCGCGGCAACCGCGTAGGCAGCAGGATGCGCGGCGCCATGAAGGGATCGCCCTTCGCCGCATCGAGCTGGGCTCGAAAGAAGGGGTCGCGCGCCAGCGCCTCGCAGGTCGCGGATCGCGGTGCCTCGGCGCCAGGCATGCGCTGCCCCGTCACCGTCACATCATTCCCGGAACGCTCCTGCGCACTCGCCATATGGCCCGCGACGAGAAGCAACACCGCAAGTCCCGCTGCCCTGTATCGCATCGCGCCTTCACTCCCCCATTGCGGCACTCACCCACCAAATGGGACGTTATCGCAATATCTGATCCATACCGTTGAATAGGGGATGAATGGAAGGGTGCATTAGCCGCACCACTGGATCAGCGCGCCGAGCAGCACATCGGGACCGGCCGCCTGCCACAGCCACCAGCCGCCGGCCAGCACGGTCGCCAGCAAGATGACGCCTAGCGCCTTCATGCTGCCGCCTCGCGCAGGCGCTGCACCGGCCGGTCCGGGATCGGCATGTGCACCAACGCGGCCATGAAGCCGAGCACGACCGAAGCCGCCCAGATGCTGTCGTAGCTTCCTGTCAGATCGAACATCAGCCCCGCGCTCCACGCGCCGAAGAAGCTGCCGACCTGATGGCTCAGGAACACGATCCCATACAGCGTCGAGAGATAGCGGATGCCGAAGATCTGCCCGATCAGCCCGCTGGTGAGCGGCACGGTGCCGAGCCACAGAAAGCCCATCGCCGCGGCGAAGGCGAGCGCGGTGAACGGCGTCAGCGGCAGCGCCAGGAAGGCGATCATCACCACGCTGCGCGCCGCATAGAGGCCGCTCAGCAGGTATTTCTTGCTGCGCTTGTCGCCCCACATGCCGAACAGATACGAGCCGAAGATGTTGAACAGCCCGACGAGCGCCAGCGCGTTGGCGCCGATCGACAGGCCAAGCCCCTTGTCGGTGAGATAGGCGGGGAAATGCGTCGCGATGAATGCGATGTGGAATCCGCAGACGAAGAAACCGGCGTTGAGCAGCCAGAATCCGCGATGCCCCACGGCCTCGCGCAACGCTTCCTTGAGCGACTGGCCTGGCGCATCACCAGTGGCGGCCTGCACGGCGGGCTTGCCCGCAACGCCGATCGCCAGCACCAGCATCACCGCGACGATCCCGGCCATCGCCACCAGCGCCATCCGCCAGCCCAGCTCGCCGATCAGCAGCTGGCCGGTCGGCACGAGCAGGAACTGGCCGAGCGATCCGCCCGCGGTGACGATGCCGAACGCCATGCTGCGCTTCTCGGGCGGCACCGCGCGTCCGACCGCACCGAGCACCACGACGAAGGTGGTGGCCGACAACGCCATGCCGATCAGCACACCGAATGAGAGGTGCAGCCCGATCGCGCTGGTCGCCAGCGAGGCGCCGATCAGGCCCGCGATATAGACGAGCGTGCCGGCCGCGACGACGCGTCCCGCGCCATGCTTGTCGCCCAATGCGCCGACAAAGGGCTGGACGAGGCCGAACAGCAAATTCTGCAGCGCCAGCGCGAGGCCGAAGCTCGACCGGCCGATGCCGAGGCTGACGCTCATGTCGGGGAGGAACAGGCCGAACGCCTGGCGCACGCCCATCGCGAGGGTGACGATGATCGCCGCGGCGGCGATGACGATGGATGCGCGCTTCATTCCACTCCCCCTGCCAGCGGACAGGCGCCCTATATCGTGCGCCGTCTGCCAGTTTCCATGCCCTATGCGTTTTGAAACGAAATCTTTCCAAGCGGCGCATACTGGTGCAGCTTCGCCTGCACGATTTCGGGGAGGACAATCGATGCAGGCACAAATTCTGGGACCGGTGATCGTGCTGGTCGGCTGGTCGCTGGTGATGTGGGTGTGGCTCTATGCGCGCCGCATCCCGGCGATGAAGGCCGCCAAGATCGATATCGGCAAGCTCACCGGCGGCACCGGCCCTGATCTCAAGCAGATCGTCCCCCCCAGGAGCCAATGGCCCGCGGACAATTACAACCACCTGATGGAACAGCCGACGATCTTCTACGCGATCTGCCTGACGCTCGCGCTGATGGGTCAGGGCGATGGCGCCAACGCCACGATCGCCTGGGCCTATGTCGTCCTGCGCGTCGCCCACAGCCTGGTGCAGGCGACGATCAACCGCGTCATGCTGCGCTTCACCCTCTTCACGTTGGCGACAATCCCACTGCTGATGCTTACCGTCCACGCCGCGATGGCGTTCTGGGAGGTGAGCTTCCATTGAATCCATTCCTCCCCCTCCGGGGGAGGTGGCGTCGCGACGCGACGACGGAGGGGCCG
>NZ_DASWTG010000063.1:0-23325 GCF_036402235.1 Sphingomonas sp.
CGAGCTCGCGGAACTGCTGAGCGCGAACGATCTGAACGAAATCGAGGTCGAGGACGGTGAGCGGAAGATCAAGGTGCGCCGCGACGCGCCGACTGCTTACGTTGCCGCTCCAGCGCCGCTGGCGGCTGCCCCTGCTGCTCCCACCGCTGGCGCGCCGGCCGCGCAAGCTGTGACGCCGCAAGAGGACGTCGGCGGCGAGGCTGTAAAATCGCCGATGGTGGGCACCGCGTACATGTCGGCCGAGCCCGGCTCGAAGCCCTTCATCGCGGTTGGTCAGTCGGTGAAAGCCGGTGACACTCTGCTGATCGTCGAGGCGATGAAGGTGATGAATCCGATTACCGCGCCCAAGGCCGGCACCGTGAAAAAGATCAACGTCTCGGACGGACAGCCGGTGGAGTTCGACCAGCCGCTCGTGATCCTCGGCTAGAGAAATGGCGATCCAGAAGCTTTTGATTGCCAATCGCGGCGAGATCGCGCTGCGGATCCATCGCGCTTGCCATGAAATGGGGATCAAGACCGTGGCGGTGCATTCGACCGCCGACGCCGACGCGATGCACGTCCGCCTCGCCGATCAGGCGGTGTGCATCGGCCCGCCGGCCGCGACCGATTCGTACCTCAACATCCCCAACATCATCTCGGCCGCCGAGATCTCGGGCGCGGACGCGATCCATCCGGGCTACGGCTTCCTCTCCGAAAACGCCAAGTTCGCCGAGATCGTCGAGCTGCATAACCTGATCTTCGTCGGCCCGAAGCCCGAGCATATCCGGGTGATGGGCGACAAGGTCGAGGCGAAACGCACCGCCGGCGCGCTAGGCCTGCCGCTGGTGCCCGGCTCGGACGGCGCGATCAGCGACGTCGAGGAAGCCAAGAAGCTCGCCGCCGAGATCGGCTACCCGGTGATCATCAAGGCCGCCTCGGGCGGCGGCGGCCGCGGGATGAAGGTCTGCGCCGATCCCGACCAGTTCGAGACGCTGATGCAGCAGGCAGGCAGCGAGGCGAAGGCAGCGTTCGGCGATGCCACCGTCTATCTCGAGAAATATCTCGGCAATCCGCGCCACATCGAAATCCAGGTGTTCGGCGACGGCAATGGCAACGCCATCCATCTGGGCGAGCGTGACTGCTCGCTCCAGCGCCGCCATCAGAAGGTGCTGGAGGAAGCCCCCTCCCCGGTCCTGTCGGCCGAGGAGCGTGACCGCATCGGCGGCATCTGCGCCAAGGCGATGGCCGATATGGGCTATCGCGGTGCGGGAACGATCGAGTTCCTTTGGGAAAATGGCGAGTTCTACTTCATCGAGATGAACACGCGGCTTCAGGTCGAGCATCCGGTGACCGAGGCAATCACCGGCCTCGACCTCGTCCGTGAGCAGATCCGCATCGCCGAGGGCCATCCGCTGACGCTGCGCCAGCAGGATGTCCAGTTCCGCGGTCATGCCATCGAATGCCGGATCAACGCGGAAGACCCGCGCACCTTCGCGCCCTCTCCGGGCCGGGTGAGCCAGTATCACGCGCCGGGCGGCATGAACGTCCGGGTCGATAGCGGCCTCTACTCGGGCTACAAGGTGCCGCCTTACTACGACAGCATGATCGCCAAGCTGATCGTCTACGGCACCACCCGCCAGGGCGCGCTCCGCCGCCTGCGCCGCGCGCTCGAAGAGTTCGTGATCGAGGGCGATGGGATGAAGACCACGATCCCGCTCCATCAGGCGCTGCTCGACAATCTGCAGTTCCAGCAGGGCGACTATACGATCAAGTGGCTGGAAGAGTGGCTCGCGCGCGAGGAAGAGAAGGGCTGATCCTTTTCGCGGGGCGTCGCCGGACGCCCCGCCTCAGCCCGGCAGGATCGCCCAGGGCCGCACCGGAAACGTCCCCATGTGCCGCACCTTGGGCGGCACCGCCGAGAAGCGGAAGCCGCTCGCGGGCAGCTCCCCCAGCCGCGTCATATGCTCGACGATCGGGATACCGGCGCCCAACAGCACGCTGTGCACCGGTCGCGTGTTCTCCGAGACATTGTCGATGTTGAACGAATCGATCCCGACCAGCCGCGCACCCTGATCGCGCAGATAGACGGCCGCCGCCTCGGTCAGATGCGGATGTGCCTCGAAATACTGATCGGTGCGCCAGTGCCGGTCCCATCCGGTGTTCACCAGCACCGCCTTGTCGCGCACATCGATCGCCGCGAACGCTGTCCAGTCGATCGCGCGCCCAGCTGCACCCTCGACGCGGACGACCACGCCCGCGCAATCCGCCACCCGCGCCAGCGGCAGATCGGCCAGGTCGTGCCCGTCGGCATAGCGGTGATAGGGCGTGTCGAGATAGGTGCCGGTGTTCCCCACCATCTCGATCCGGTCGATCTGGAACTCGGTCCCCTCGGCATAGATCCCGCGCGAGGCCTCACGCGACAGATGGTCGCAGATCAGCGGGGCGGGCAGGCCCTTGTAGGTGATCATTCCCGCCTCGATCACATGGCTGAGGTCGATCAGCCGCGTGCCCGGAGCGGCCGCCGGTGTTTCCGCCATTTCCCCGCGCTTGTGCCGTTCCTCGATGATCCGCTTGTTGAGGATGCGCACCTCGCCGACCATCAGCAGTCGCAGGTCGCTGATCACATAGCGGGCGAGGTCGGCGTCATCGATATCGTCGCCGTCGATATCCAGCCGGAAATCCTGCCCCTGCACCCCGACGCCATTGGTGAAGCTCACCTCGAAATCGAAGCACACCCGCTTTTCGCTCATCGCCGCTCCCTCGCCGCTGGCACCCGCGAAACTCCACGCCTATCTACGCGGCCTATCCACTTCGGGAATCCATGATGAAGGCGACCATCTACCACAACCCCCGCTGTTCCAAATCGCGCGAGGCGCTGGCGCTGCTCAACGACGCTGGCGCCGAGGTGACGGTGGTCGAGTATCTCAAGGCCCCGCCCAGCCGCGACGAGCTTGCCCGCCTCTATGCCCGGGCCGGCATTTCGCCCCGGGACGGCCTGCGCAGGGCCGAGGACAGCGCCAAGCCGCTCAAGGCTGCCACGGACGACGCCATCCTCGATGCGATGGCCGCCGATCCGATCCTGATCGAACGCCCGCTGGTCGAGACCGAAAAGGGTGTCCGCCTCGGCCGTCCCCCCGAAAAAATCCGCGAAATCCTCTAACCCGCTCTTCGGCCGGTCATCTCGTCGGTCACGTCGATCTTGGTTCCATAGAGGTAGCGCGCCACGCCATTCTCGGCGACGACGTCTGCGGTGATGCGCATCCAGCGCAGCTCACCGTCAGCGCGCCGGATCCGCGCCTCGAAGGTGAAGCTCCCGCACGCCGCGATCGCCGCACCGCGCAGGCGCGCCAATTCTGCCCGCGATTCGGGCAGATACATCGTGACGATATCCTCCCGGTCCAGCGCGGCACCGCGCGGCAGGCCGAACAGGTCGTAGACGCCGTCGCTCCAGATCAGCGAATCGTCGCGAAGGTCGCATTGCCAGGCGGCCTGAATCGGCATCAGCTGCGCCTGCGGATCGCGAGCTCCGTGCATGGCTGTCCGGTTAGCACCGGGTGTCCGAATGTCCAGTAACCATGCGTGACGCGGCCGCTGCCGCGGGCTATCCCTTTGCCATGCTCGACCCCGCCGGCGCCTCGCTGATCTTCGAACCCGGTCGCAATTGCTGGCGTGTCGAAGCCGCGTCGAGGCTTTCGGTCATCATCGATGCCGACGATTATTTCCGTGCCGCGCGCCAGGCGATGCTGACGGCGAAGAAACAGATCCTGCTGATCGGCTGGGACTTCGACGCGCGAATCCTGCTTACCCGCGACGATCCTCCAGATCACGCCGAAGCCCCGCGTGAGGTCGGCGATTTCATTACCTGGCTCACCCGCCGCAATCCCGAGCTTCAGGTCTATATCCTCCGCTGGGATATCGGCGCGCTCAAATCGGTATTCCGCGGAAAGACGTTCCGCACCCTGCTCAAATGGCGCTTCGGCAAACAGGTGCACCTCAAGCTTGATTCGACACATCCGCCCGGCGCCTCACACCATCAGAAGATCGTGGTGATCGACGATTGCCTCGCATTTTGCGGCGGAATCGACATGACGCTCTCCCGCTGGGACACGCGCGCCCACCCCGGCGGGGGCGAAGCGCGCGTCGATCCCGACGGCTGCGGCTATATGCCATGGCACGACGCCACCACTGCGATCGAGGGATCGGCTGCCCGCGCGCTTGGCGAGTTGTGCCGCGATCGCTGGCATCGCGCCGGCGGCATGCCCGTCATGGCGGTTCAGTCCCGGCATGATTGCTGGCCCGCCTGTCTCACACCTGATTTTACCGATACGCGGGTCGCGATCGCGCGCACCCAGCCTGACATGCCCGACCAGGCACCGATTCAGGAGATCGAGGCGCTGTATGTTGACCTCATCGCTGCCGCGCAGCGCTTCATCTATGCCGAGAGCCAGTATTTCGCCTCGCGCCGCATCGCTGAGGCCCTCGCCCTACGCCTCGCCGAACCGGACGGACCGGAAATCGTCGTCGTGAATCCTGCTCGCGCCGATGGCTGGCTCGAACAACAGGCGATGGATACGGCACGCGCGCGGCTGTTCCAGGCGTTGAAGCAACGCGACGTCCACGATCGATTGCGCATCTATCACCCGGTCACCCAGTCGGGGGCAGACATCTATGTTCATGCCAAGATTCTGGTGATCGACGATCGCGTGATCCGCGTCGGCTCGTCCAATCTCAACAATCGCTCGCTCGGGCTCGACACCGAATGCGACGTCGCGCTGACGGCGAGCGACGACCGCACCGCGCGACGCATCGCCGCGATCCGCAATGGCCTGATCGCCGAACATCTCGGCATCGACAGCGTGTCCGTCGCGACCCGGCTCGTCGGAACCGGATCGCTCATCGCGACGATCGAGGAGCTGCGCGCCACGGGACGTACGCTTCGCGACTATGTCGTGCCCGATCTCGACGCGGTCGAATCCTGGCTGGCCGAGAACCAGATCCTCGATTCGGGTGACGAGACGATATTCGAGGCGATGACGAAGGGTGGGCTTCTACGGCGTCTGCGACGCTAGCGCCTCACGCGAACTGGAAATTCGGCGCCGGCGGCACGCCATGGCCGTCAAAGGCATGGGCGCGATGCGGCCCCTCGCGATCGACCCAATGCAGGAACAGGTGCGCGGACCAGCTGTTGCGATTGGGGGTCGTGCGGCCATGCCTGTGCTCGACGCCGCGATAGAGTACCGCATCGCCTACCGCCATCGCGATCGCGGCAAAGGGCTCGTCTCCGAAATCCTCGTTCACCCGTGCCGAAGGGGTCCCGGCCCTCTTGCCGATCTCCAGCGCCCAGGGCTCCCCGTCGCTATAGTCGATCGTCAGCGACAGGCTGTGCTCGCATGACGGGCGGTCGTGGTGCACGCGGCACGTGTCGCCCTCGCGATAGATGCGGAAATAGTCGTAGCTGGGCAGCAGATCGCGCCCTGTCAGGCTGCACATCGCCGGCGTCAGTCCCCACAGCAGGTGGAGCATCGGCGGATAGTGATGGCCATAGACTTCGAACGCCGGGCGTTTCAGCAGGTTGGGGAACTCGGTCACCCGGCTCAGCGGGATGGCGCCGTCGCCCGCCGCAGCCTTGAGACCGGCAAGGAATGATCGAGTCACCTCTTCGGGCAACAATCCCTGGATGTGCGCGTAGCCGTCGCGCGCATAGTCACCGATCACTCGCATCGGCGCCTGTTACCGCCTGCGCCGCGAATCGACAATCGCGCGCCTCATTCGGGGTCCGGCGGCAACCGTTCGAATACCCATTCATGCGTCTCGCGCACCAGCGCCGGCACGGGCCGCCCCTTGCCGTCACGCGATGGCCGGAACCGGAACCGCTCGCGGATCAGCCGACAGGTGAGCGCGTCGAGCCGCGCGATACCGCTCGATCCCACAACGTCGCATTCCGGCACACGCCCGTCGGTCTGAACCAGGAACAGTACCGTCACTCGGCCCCCGATCCCAGCGTCGGCCAGATCCTCGGGATAATCCGAGTCGCGGATGCGCCCGCGAATCTGCCGCGGCGGCGTCGCTTCGGGATCACCCGCCCCGTCGCCGTCGCCGCTGCCACCCCCGCCAAAGCCGTCGCCCTGCCCGCCTGCCCCCGTTCCCGGCCCGGCCACGTCCGCAGCACCGCTGGTCGACTGAACACCGTCCGCAGGCTTCTCGGCGACGATCACCAATGGCTGCACCATGATCGGCACCAGCGGCTTGGGCGCCGCCACCTCGGTCGCGCGGGAACGCAGGTTGGGCGGCGCCGCCTGGCCCGAAGGCCGCGTGTTGCGCTCGGGCATCCGCTCGACTGTCTTCTTGGGCTTGGGCTCCGGCAGTATCTCGAACAGCGCGATGCCCGTCTCGCCATCGGCCAGCCGCTCCCCGACCGCCAGCCCCAGCGCCAGCACGACGCCCAGCGCGCACGTCACCGCCAGCGCCGCCACCGCGCCGCCGATCCGTTCACGCGGGTTCGAAAGGACCATCGCCGTCATCGCTCGCCTAAACGCACAAGCTGGCTGAACCGGCGCTTGCTCCCCGTTTCGACGGGCGGGGGTGACGAAACGCCTCGCCCCCGCTATGCGCGCGGCCATGAGCGGAATCACTCCCGAGATCGTCGCCGAGCACGGCCTGTCCCCCGAGGAATATGAGCGCGTCCTGCACGCGCTGGGCCGCGAGCCCAACCTCACCGAGCTGGGCATCTTCTCGGTCATGTGGTCCGAGCATTGCAGCTACAAATCCTCGCGCATCCACCTGAAGAAGCTCCCCACGGAGGCGCCCTGGGTGATCTGCGGCCCCGGCGAGAATGCCGGCGTGATCGACATCGGCGACGGCCAGGCCGCGATCTTCAAGATGGAGAGCCACAACCACCCGTCCTACATCGAGCCCTATCAGGGCGCGGCGACCGGCGTCGGCGGCATCCTGCGCGACGTCTTCACCATGGGCGCGCGTCCCGTGGCCAACATGAACGCGCTGCGCTTCGGCCGCCCCGATCACCCCAAGATGAAGCACCTCATCGCCGGCGTGGTCCATGGCATCGGCGGCTATGGCAATTGCGTCGGCGTGCCGACCGTCGGCGGCGAGGTCAATTTCCACAAGGCCTATGATGGCAACATCCTGGTCAACGCGATGACCGTCGGCGTCGCCCAGACCGACAAGATCTTCTACTCCGCCGCCGCCGGCATCGGCAATCCCGTGGTCTATGTTGGCTCCAAGACCGGGCGTGACGGCATCCACGGCGCGACCATGGCCTCGGCCGACTTCGACGAGAACAGCGACGAGAAGCGCCCCACCGTCCAGGTCGGCGACCCCTTCACCGAAAAGCTGCTGATCGAGGCCTGTCTCGAGCTGATGGCCTCCGATGCGATCGTCGCGATCCAGGACATGGGAGCCGCCGGCCTCACCTCCTCCTCGGTCGAGATGGCGTCGAAGGGCGGCGTCGGGATCGAGATGATCATGGACGACGTCCCCCAGCGCGAAACCGGGATGACGCCGTACGAGATGATGCTCTCGGAGAGCCAGGAGCGTATGCTCATGGTGCTCAAGCCCGGCCGCGAGGCATTCGCCGAGGCAATCTTCCGCAAATGGGAGTTGGACTTCGCGGTCATCGGCACCGTCACCGACACCGGCCGCATGGTGCTCAAGTGGAAGGGCGAGACCGTCGCCGACATTCCGCTCGCCCCGCTCGCCGACGAAGCGCCGCTCTACGACCGCCCGCACATGCCGACACCCAAGCCCGCAGAGCTATCGGACGAGCCGGAATCGACCGATATTGCCGCCGACCTCGTCAAGCTGATGGGTTCGCCCGACATCGCCTCGCGCCGCTGGATCTGGGAGCAGTATGACCACATGGTCGGCGCCGACACCGTCCAGCGCCCCGGCGGCGACGCCGCGGTGGTCCGCGTCCATGGCACGCAGAAGGGCCTCGCGATCACCACCGACTGCACCCCCCGCTACTGCTTCGCCGACCCCGTCGAGGGCGGCAAGCAGGCGATCGCCGAAGCTTGGCGCAACCTGACCTCGGTGGGCGCAACCCCGCTCGCGGTCACCAACTGCCTCAACTTCGCCAACCCGCAGCGCCCGGAGATCATGGGCCAGATCGTCGGTTGTCTCGAGGGCATGGGCGACGCCTGCCGCGCGCTCGACTTCCCGATCGTCTCGGGCAACGTCTCGCTCTACAATGAGTCCAAGGCCACCGGCGGCGGCTCGGCGATCCTGCCCACCCCCGCGATCGGCGGCGTCGGCCTGCTCGCCGACTGGTCGAAGTCGATGACCATCGCCTTCAAGGCGACCGGCGACGCGATCATCGCGGTCGGCGAGCGCGGCGGCCATCTCGGCCAGTCGATCTGGCTGCGCGAGATCCACGGCCGCGAGGAAGGCCCGCCCCCACCGATCGATCTCAAGGCCGAGAAGCGCACCGGCGACTTCGTTCGCGCGATGATCGATCGCGGCCTGGTCAATGCCGTGCATGACGTGTCCGACGGCGGCCTCGCGGTCAGCCTCGCCGAAATGGCGTTGGCGTCGGGGATCGGCGCGATGATCGATCAGGCCCAGCCGTTCGGCATCGCCGGCAGTTTCTTCGGTGAGGACCAGGGCCTGTATCTCGTCACCGTCCCCGATGAATCGTTGACCGAGTTCCTCACCGCCGCCGCCGAGGCCGACGTCCCCGCCGATCCCATCGGTCGCACGATCAAGGACCGGCTGATCTTCGAGCTGGACGAGGGCGACTGGTGCGTCGGCATCGAAGAGCTGCGGGCGGCCCATGAAGGGTTCTTCCCGAACCTCATGGGCAGCGGGAGCGACGCGGCGCTGGCCTGAAGCTAGGCGCTTACCGAGCGCGCGGCTTCGCCCACCGGCCACGCCGCGGTCACGCGGTTGCGGCCCGCGCGCTTGGAATCGTAGAGCGCCGCATCGGCGCGCTCCATCAGCCGCTGCCCCGTGTCGGCCTCGATCTCGGTCAGCCGCGCCGCGCCGATGCTGACCGTGACCCGCTCGCCCGGCCCCGGCGATGCGAGCGCGCGTTCCTCCACCGCTGCGCGCATCGCCTCCGCCACCGCCATCGCCTCCGCGGGGCTCGCGCCCGGGAGGATGGCGGCAAATTCCTCGCCGCCATAGCGCGCGATCACGTCGGTCGCGCGCGCGGCGCAGGATTGCAGGATCCCCGCGACATCGCGCAACCGCTCGTCGCCCGCCTGATGGCCGAGCGTGTCGTTGAGTAGCTTGAAGTGATCGATATCGATCATCAGCAGCGCCAGCCCCTGTCCCGACCGGCGCGCGCGCATCAGCTCTCGGCGCAGCGCCTCGTCGAACTGCCGCCGGTTGGGCAGGCCCGTCAGCGCGTCGATCTGGGAGAGCTGCGCCAGCCGGTCGCGCTCGCCCATGCCGTGCAACTGCACTAGCATCGCGCGCAGCCCATAGCCCAAGGTCGCGGCCACGCAGCCGGCGATCGCCAGCGCGGGCCGGCTCGGCACCAGCGCCGCCGACAGGATCAGCATGCTCACCGGCAGGATCAGCGGGCTGCCGGTATGCACCACGCGCGCGAACATGCCGCGCTTCGGCAGGGCGCGCGTGCGGCCCGGCCTGCGCAGTGCGAGGACCGCGAGCAGAATGAACGGCGCCCCGACGATCAGGCTGACGAGCGCACCGGCCTGCTCCTCGACGAAGTGGTTGTAATAGCCGGCGCCGAGCATATAGGCCCCGGCAAAGGCGCTCAGCGCGCCGAAGAAGCGCTGCTCCTGCTCGTTCGTGCTCGCGCGGTAACGGATCAGCGCGAACAGCGCGATGAAGATGTTCTGGATGTCGAACATCAGCGAAAGCGTCAACTCTCCCGCCGCGTCGCTCACGCCCGACAGCTGGACGAAGCTGAAGATGAAGGCCCCGAACAGCAATCCCAGCACCAGCGCCAGGGCGGCGTCCACCATCCGCGCGGGCCAGGGGTCTCCATTGGGGCTTGCCAGCAGGAACACCAGCGGCACGCCATAGAGCACGAACAGCAGCATCGAGATCGCGCCGGTCCCGCTGGCGCCCGCCGGAGTCAGCGCCCCCAGCAGCTGCCATCCGACCCCTGCGCTCCAGCACAGCATCGCAACCGCGATCACCAGCCATCCCAGCCGTTCCCGGTTCCCGCTGCCTTGCGCCCGCCAGCCGCAGGCCAGCGCCGCGATGAACGCCGCCAGCGTCTCGCACAGCAAGGTGGCGGCGCCGATGGGATTGCTGGCGGTCAATGCGACCGCGGCGTGCGCGGGGAGGAAGACGAGCGGCAGCGCAAGCGCCAGCCGCGCCGCGACGGCATCTGCGCGCCCGGCGATGATCGCGCCGTGCTCGGCGGCCGTCTCTGGCGCACTGGCACTCATCTAACCAATCCTAAGCGCACGTCGTTAACACTTGCATAGCGGGACGGCCGCTTGGGGTTTTCCTACCGCGCCGATCTGTGCCACCTTCCGCACCGGCCCCGGCGGATGCGTTTAATCGCGGACTCGCGCGTTAAGGGTGTGACTTTTGTGGCTTTCTGAACGGATCACGGGAGGAACGACAGCAAGTGACCGCCGGCTATTCCACCACTCCGCTCGCCGACAAGCTCGGCTTCAAGCCCGGGATGCGCGCGTTCATCGCCGATATGCCGGCCAGCGTGCGGGCTGAGATCGCGCTCGATTCGCTCGGGCTCGAGCTGCTCGCGGCGCCGGGCGCGGGCATCGATGCGGCGCACATCTTCGTCACCGAGCGTTCGCGGCTCGACTGCGAGCTGACCGCGCTGCGCCAGCTCATCGCGCCGAGCGGATTCGTCTGGGTCTCCTGGCCCAAGAAAGCGGCGCAGGTTGACACCGACGTCACCGAAGACGTGATCCGCGAGGTCGCCCTGCCGCTCGGGCTGGTCGATGTGAAGGTCTGCGCGGTGGACGAGACCTGGTCGGCGCTGAAGCTGATGATCCGCAAGGAACTGCGCTGAACGGCTGAGGGAACAAGGGGGGAATGATGCACAACTGGAGCACCGCAAAGCGAATCGTCGCCGCCACGCTCGTGGCCGGCACGCTCGATATCCTTGCCGCGATCGGCATGACGCTCGCTTATGGGCGACCGGTGGATGCGATGCTCCGCTACGTCGCCTCAGGCCCGTTCCCCGGCGCGAAGCAATGGAGTGCAGCCGGCGCCGCACTCGGCCTCGCGGTGCATTTCGCGCTGATGGCGATCATGGCCGCGATCTTCGTCCTTGCCGCGAACCGCATTCCCCGGCTCAAGGCGCGGCCGATCTACTGGGGCGTCGCCTACGGCCTCGCCACCTATGTGGCGATGAACCTGCTTGTGGTGCCGTTGCGCTTCGGCACCTTCCCGATCAGCCCCGTCGGCATCGCCAGCCAGCTGCTGTTCCACATTCTGCTCGTCGGCATCCCCATCGCGCTGATCGCGCGGCGCTAGCGTCCTGCGCCGCAGCAGTGTAGTACAGCCATAACACAGGGGGAATTCATGGCGACCACGGCTGGCGACCGCATCCTGACGCTCGACACCGTGCGCGGGGTCGCGGTGATGGGCATTCTGCTGCTCAACATCATCGCCTTCGCGATGCCGATGCCGGCCTATTTCAACCCGGCGGCCTATGGTGGCGCCGCCGGGATCGACCTTGCGGCCTATCTGGTCAATTTCGTGCTGTTCGACGGCAAGATGCGCGGCCTCTTCTCCTTCCTCTTCGGAGCATCGATGCTGCTCGTCATCCAGCGTGCGCAGGCGAAGGGGGACAGTCCCGCAAGGGTCCATTATGCGCGGATGGTCTGGCTGCTGGTCTTCGGCCTCATCCATCTCTGGCTGATCTGGTGGGGCGATATCCTCACTTACTACGCGCTGGTCGGCATGATCGCCTTCCTGTTCCGCGACCTTGCGGTGCGGACGTTGATCGGCATCGGGATCGCCCTGGTGTTCGTCGAGCTGATCGCCACGGCGATGATCCCGATGGTCGTGCTGATGGCACAGGCCGCTCCGGCCGATGCCGGGTTGCAGAAGGCGCTGGCCGAGATGACCCAGGGCTTCGGCGTGCCGCCCGCCGCCTGGATCGCCGACGAGGTCGCGCTGCATCGCAGGGGCTGGCTCGAGATCGCGACTCAGCGCTTCGCCGACAACAAGTTCATGCCGCTGGTCGGCCTGCTGCAATTCGGGTGGGAAACCCTCGCCTATTTCCTGTTCGGCATGGCCGCCTTGCGCAGCGGGATGCTGACGGGTCAGTGGGAGCGTCGCCGCTACATCAAATGGGCGGCGATCGGCTTCGGCATCGCCCTTCCCGGCTATGCCGCGCTCGCCGCCTGGATGATGGCGCGCGAGTTCGCGCTGCTTCCCGTCACCGTCGCCACGATGGTCGCCAGCGTGCCGCTGCGCCCCTTCGCCGTGGTCGCCTGGGCCAGCCTCATCATCCTCCTGATGCGCCCCGGCGGCATGCTGACCGCGCGGATCGCCGCCGCGGGCCGGATGGCCTTCACCAACTATCTCGGCACCAGCCTGATCTGCACCACGCTGTTCTACGGCTATGGTCTCGGCTGGTATGGCGAGCTTTCGCGCGCCGAGCTCTATCTGGTCGTCCTGGCGATCTGGGTGCTGATGCTGCTCTGGTCGAAGCCCTGGCTCGAGCGATTCGCCTTCGGTCCGCTCGAATGGCTCTGGCGCAGCCTGGCGCGCGGCAAGCTGCAAGCCATGTCCCGCAGCGCGATCGCCCGCCCAGTTGCGAACGCTGCGCAATAACCATTGCGAATCACTCGCAGTCGCCTTAGTTATTGCGAATTGCGAGAGGGTTTCGATGGTCGTCTGCGTCTGCAATGCAATTCGCGAGAAGGATGTGCGGGAAGCTGCCCGTGACGGCGCGATGAGCGCGTGTCAGGCCTATCGCGCGCTCGGACGCCAGGCGAAATGCGGCCAGTGCGTGCCGTTCGCGCGAGCGATTATCGATGCGGAGCGTGCGGCTGCGTAGCGTTCGCAAGTCCAGAAAACCGCAGAAATCCGCCATTTTTTGACTGTCTGAAGCGTCGTTTCGGCGCTATGACCGTGCCCGATTTTCTAGTACGGAAGGCACGACAGCCATGAAGGGCGACCCCAAGGTCATCGACTATCTCAACGAGGTGCTCAAGAACGAGCTCACCGCGATCAACCAGTATTGGCTTCACTATCGCATGCTCGATCACTGGGGCGTCAAGAAACTCGCCGAATTCGAGCGCCACGAGTCGATCGATGAGATGAAGCATGCCGATATGGTGTCGGAGCGCATCCTGTTTCTGGACGGCCTCCCCAATTTTCAGCTGCTCGGCCGCCTGCGCATCGGCGAGACGGTCGAGGAAGTGCTCAAAGCGGACCTCGACCTGGAATATGAAGCGGTTGCAGTGCTCAAGGACGCGATCGAGCATAGCGAGAAGGTGCGCGACTATGTCAGTCGCGACCTGTTCCGCCGCATCCTCGACAGCGAGGAAGAGCATGTCGATACGCTGGAGACCCAGTTCGAGATGATCGAGCGCATGGGCATCCAGAACTATATCCAGCTCAACTCGAAGCCCGAGGAGGGTGAATAAGGGTCTGGGAACGAAATACGGGACGGCCATCGTGCTGTCCCGTCAGTGCAGGGGTCGCTAGAGTCCTGGTCGACGGCCAAAGGCCGCGGCCGGGCGCCGCTCCACCAACGGGTTCGCCTCACGTTCCAGCAGCGCCAGCGTCGCCTCGAACAGCGGCCGCAACTCCACCACATGCGGCAGCGCCTCGCTCGGCTCGTAACGATTTTCCACGCAGTGTCGCGCGATCGTCTCGATCGCGGCCGCGCAATCGGCCAGCGGCTCGGCGCCGAACTGGTGCGATTCGCCCTTCAGCGTGTGTGCGGGAAGCACCAGGGCCGCGGCGTTATTGGCGCGCATCGCTTCCTCGATCCGCGCGACCGATTTGACGCCATCCTCGTGGAAATAGCCCAGGATGCGCACGAAATTGGCGCCCAGCTCGGTGCGGGCCTGCGAGAACGCAGCCCAGTCCACCAGCCCGTTCGGATCCTGCGACGCCAAATTCACCCTCCCGCGACATGCGGCTCATCTGTATGATGAATAAGGGCAAATCGGTAAACGTCCGGTTGACGCCGCATCATTCAGGCGATGCGGAACATGCCTGCTCCGTCGATCTCGACCATTTCCACCGCCGCGCCGCGCGCCGCGGCCAGCGCGCGGATCTCGCGTTCGGCGGCGGGGTCGTCGGCAAGGATCTCGACCGGCAGCGCCCCACCGCGCAGCGCCCGTGCCAGCCGCAGCGCCGGCCACGGGCAACGCAAACCTCGTGCGTCGATTCGGCTCGCCTCACTCACGGTCGAATGGATTCTTCGACGGCCGCATCGTCAGCCGCACCGGCACCGCACCGAAGCCGAACTCCTTGCGCATGCTGTTGACCAAATAGCGCTCATAGCTCTTGGGCAGCAGGTCGACCCGCGTCCCAAACAGGATGAAGCTCGGCGGTCGCGTCTTGGCTTGGGTCACGTAGCGCGGCTTGATCCGCTTGCCGCCGGGCGCAGGCGGCGGATTCGCCTCGATCGCGCGCTCGAACCAGCGGTTGAGCTGACCGGTCGTGATACGCCGTGACCACGCCTCACGCGTCTCGAACGCCACCTTGATCAGCGTGTCGAGCCCCTTCCCCGTCGCCGCGGAGACGGTGAGCAACGGCACGCCCTTCACCTGCGCCAGACCTTCCTCCAGCGCTCCCTTGACGCCATTGAACAGGCTCGACGCGTTCTCCGCCACGTCCCATTTGTTGAGCGCGATCACCAGCGCGCGGCCTTCCTGGAGCACCTTGTCGGCGATCTTCAGATCCTGCACCTCGAGTCCCTTGGTCGCGTCGAGCAGCAGCACGACCACCTCCGCGAAATCCACCGCGCGCAGCGCATCGGCGACCGAGAGCTTCTCCAGCTTCTCCTGCACCTTGGCGCGCTTGCGCATTCCGGCGGTGTCGATCAGCCGGACGGGACGCATCTGGCCCTCGAAATCCTCCCACAGCCATTCGATCGCGATCGAATCGCGGGTGATCCCGGCTTCTGGCCCGGTGATCAGGCGATCCTGCCCGATCAGGCGGTTGATTAGCGTCGACTTGCCGGCGTTGGGACGCCCCACCACGGCCAGCTTGAGCGGCGCGTCCGGCAAATCGGCATCCTCCGCCTCCTCCTCCTCTTCCCCACGGTCGATATGGGGCAGTAGCGCCTCGAACAGGTCGGCGATTCCCTCGCCATGCTCGGCGGAGAAGGGCACCGGGTCGCCCAGCCCCAGCGCCATTGCCTCGTGGATGCCCGGCTCCGCGGCGCGCCCCTCGGCCTTGTTGGCGAGCAGCACCACCGGCACGTCGGCGCTGCGCAGCCAGCGCGCCACTTCCTCGTCCAGCGGGGTCACGCCCGCGCGGGCATCCACCATGAACAACGCAACGTCCGCCTCGCGGACTGCGGCCTCGGTCTGCGCGCGCATGCGGCCGGGCAGACTCGCTGCATCCTCATCCTCGAACCCGGCAGTGTCGATGATCCGAAAAGGAACGCCGAGCAGGTCGGCGTCGCCCTCGCGCCGGTCGCGCGTCACGCCCGGCTGGTCATCGACCAGCGCAAGGCGCTTCCCGACAAGGCGGTTGAACAGCGTGGATTTGCCGACATTGGGACGGCCGATGATCGCAACGGTGGGACGGGGCATCCCGGCCTCCTATCCCAACGCGGCGCTCAGCGATAGGCGGTGATCTCGCCCTTGTCGCTCAGAATGTAGAGCATGCCTCCGGCGACCACCGGACTCAGGCTGACGGCGTCCTTGCCCTCGATCGTCGCACCCACGCTGCCGTCGATCGGCGAGGCCGACACCAGCTCGCCGCGCGAATTGGACAGCCACAGCCGGTTGCCGGCCAGCACCGGGCCAACCCAGGTGATCGCGCCCTTCTTGTCCTCCTCGTTGCGGAAGGCGCGAAGCTGCGAGATCCAGCGGACCTTGCCGGTGCCGCGCGCGATTGCAACGAGGCGGGCGTCGTCCGTGACGACGAACAGCCACTCGCCCGCGATCCACGGGGTGGAGATGCCGGCGATATTCTGCTCCCACAGGCGCTGCCCGCTCGCGAGCTCGACCGCTGCCATGCGGCCGCCCTGCCCGACCGCATAGACGCGGCCCTGATCAATCACCGGCTCGGCATCGATGTCGGCAAGGCTCGAAACCGAAGTCGAGATGGTCGCGCGGGACAGCGTATCGCTCCACAGCGTGCGGCCATTCTCGTAACGATAGGCGTTGAGCTCGCCCGACGAGAAGCCGGCCACGACCGTGCCCTGCGCCACGGCGGGTGCTGCCACCCCGAACACGCCCTGCGATTCGAGCGTCCCCGACTGGGTCCAGATGATGTTGCCGTCCGCCGCAGAGAGCGCAAAGAGCTGATTGTCCTGCGACACGACATAGAGGTTGCCGTTCGCGACGCTCGGCGCGCCGCGCAACGGCCCGCCCGGCTTCTTGCGCCACAGCTCGCTGCCCGCGACTGCGTCGATCGCCACCACATCGCCCAATCCGTTAGACGCATAGACGCGCCCGCCGTCGAAGCTCACGCCGCCGCCAAAGGCCGCGCGCCGGTTCTCCTCGCCCTTTACGGTCGAGATATGCCAGCGCCGCGCGCCGGTCGTGGCGTCGAACGCATGGACCGCGCCCTCGGTATCCATCACGAACAGCGTGCCCCCCGCCACCACAGGCGCGGCGGCAAGCCGGGTGCGGCCGCTGGTGCCTGGAATGCGCGCCGACCAGACCCGCGCCGGCGCCTCGCTCAGCGCCAGATGCCCCATCGCCTTGGCCGCATTGCCGCCCGGCTGGCTCCATGCATCGTTCGACACAGGCGCCGGCACCACGACCTGGACGTCGGCGATCGTGGGATCGGCGACGATGCTCGTCTCCGACGCCAGGATCGGCACGCGCTGGCCCAAAACCGGCGTCTTCTTGTCGCCGCCCTTGAAAATGCCGCAAGCGCTGAGCGCCACCAGCGCCGCCATCGCGACGGGAACCCGAACCGACTTCATCATTTCGCCTTCTTGTCCTCACCATCGTTCGGGACAGCGTCCACGCCCAACACGCCTGCCATCTGCAGCGCGCGGGTCCGGATCGGCTGCGGAACGCCATTCGTCTTTGAAATCTCGGCATAGAGCTTGCCTGCCTCGGCGCGCTTGCCCATGCGCATCTGCGCGATCGCGACCATCTCGCCCGCGCTGCCGAACCAGGGGCTGTCCTTCACCGCGACCGCGCCCAGCCGCGCGATCACCTGATCGGGCTTCAGCGAATCATATTCGGCGGCGGTCTGCCGGATCAGCGCGAGATCGCGGAACTCCTGCGGCACCCCTGTGTCTGCGGCGATGGCGGCCAGGATCGCGGCGCCGCCCTTCAGGTCGTTCTTCGCCAGCAGCGTGTCAGCCTGTGCGAAGCGCGCGGCGGCACTGAACCCGGTCGAGCTCGATGCGGCGAGCTCCTTGAGCGGTGCGTCCGCCTCCTGCGCCTTGCTCTCGTTCAGCGCCTTGACCGCCGCCTTCAGCTTCTCGCCCTCTT
Source organism: Sphingomonas sp. (assembly GCF_036402235.1). Classification (GTDB taxonomy): domain Bacteria; phylum Pseudomonadota; class Alphaproteobacteria; order Sphingomonadales; family Sphingomonadaceae; genus Sphingomonas. The sequence goes on from NZ_DASWTG010000063.1 coordinate 17,538, forward strand.
CGCCGCGGCGCGCGTCGCTGTGGCTCTGCCAATAGAGCCAGCCGCCGAACGCGATCAGCCCGGCAATCACGGCGCCGATGATCCAGCGGCCGTAATTCTGCCAGACGTGCAACGCCTGATCCTTGCGCAGCTCTTCGTCGACCTCGCGCATAAAGGCTTCGTTGCTTTGCGGGCTCAGCGCCAAGGGTCACTCCATCGGGGTAAGGGAATTCGGGCGCGGACCTTAGCCGCGGTCATCGGGAAACGAAAGCGCCTCAATCCTTGGGCTTGTAGACCTGCTCGTCGCCGGGGAAACTCCGGTCCCGCACCTGGGCGGCATAGGTCTCAACCGCGGCGGAAATGCGGCCAGCCAGATCGTCGAATTTCTTCACGAAGCGCGGGGTGCGCTCGAACATGCCGAGCATATCCTCGGTCACCAGAACCTGCCCGTCGCATTGGTTCGACGCGCCGATGCCGATGATCGGGCACGAAACCGCGGCGACGATCTCGTTCGCCAGCGTCTCGACTACGCCCTCAGCGACGATCGAGAAGGCGCCGGCCTCAGCGATCGCCTTCGCGTCGCCGATGATCTTGGCATATTCGGCATTGCCGCGCCCCCGCGCGCCATAGCCGCCCAGCGCGTTCACCGCCTGTGGAGTCAGGCCGATATGGCCCATCACCGGGATGCCGCGGCGCGTGAGGAACGCCACCGTCCCGGCCATCGCCTCGCCGCCCTCCAGCTTCACCGCGGCCGCTCCGGTCTCCGCAAGGATGCGCGACGCCGACGCGAACGCCTGCTCAGGGCTCGCTTCATAGCTGCCGAAGGGCATGTCGATCACCACGACCGCATGATAGCTGCCCCGCACCACTGCCGCGCCATGCGCGCACATCATGTCCAGCGTCACCGCCAACGTGGACGGCAGCCCATAGATCACTTGCCCCAGGCTGTCGCCCACCAGCAGCACGTCGCAATGCGGGTCGAGCAGCTGCGCCATCCGCGCGGTGTAGGCGGTGAGCATCACCACCGGCTCCTTGCCCTTGCGTCCCTGAATGGCGGGCACGGTCAGCCGCTTCATCGGCGCCGGGGTCGGATGGGCACGGCTGGTCGAGGTATCGAGCGTGAAGGTCGTGGACATGGCCGCGCTCTACCGCCGGCTTCGAGGCCACGCCAGTGGCTCTCTCGCACCGTGTACGAATCACTTGACTCAATGTTAGATATATATAACATCACGTCATCTATTTCAGACGTGGAGTTGATAAATGGCTTTTCGGGAAAAGGTCGCATGGTCGGCGTTCCTCACTACCTTGCTGATCTGGGGCGCCTATTTCGCGGTGGTCGTCGCCGAGGTCGGCGCGCCGGCGCATGGCATGAAGATGGTCTGGCTGTTTGTTGCGGCCACCATCGCTCAGGCAGTGCTGATGGGAACCGCCACGGCCATCTGGGCCATCCGCGCGCCGGACGAAGCCAATGCCCGGCCCGACGAACGCGACCAGGCAGTGTCACGGCGCGCGAGCGGCATCGCCTATCTGGTGCTGGTGCTGAGCGTGGTGGCCGTGATCGTCGGTCTGCATCTGGGATTGCACGGATCGGGCACGGTCTTCGCCCTGATCGGCGCGTTCATCCTGGGTGAGGCCGCCCGGTTCGGCGCGCAGGCGATCGGCTATCGCAGGGGCGCGGCCTGAGATGCCCTCCCCTCCCATCACGAACGATATCCGTACGCTTCGCTTCCTTGCAGGCGAGATGACGCAAGCCGAGCTTGGCGAGCGCGTCGGCGTGACCCGCCAGACGATCGCGGCGATCGAGCAGGGCAAATATTCGCCCACGCTCGAGACCGCGTTCCGCATCGCGCAGGTCTTCGCAAAGCCGCTGGAAGAGGTGTTCCAGTGGCAGGAGAAGCGCGCAGAGTGAGACGTGCATCCCGCGCCGGCTGCCCCCGGCGCGGGGTCCGGGGCCGCACCCCTATCTGCGGCCCCGGATACCCGGCGGACCTATCGCAGCCAGCCCCGCTTCTTCGCGAGCCTTGAGAGCCAGAGCTGGAGCAGCGCCATCACAAAGATGAAGGCGGGAAAGAAGATCGATGATACCCCCTTCACCGCAATCACGTCGGTTGCGAGGAACATCCAGCCGAACTGGATCACCACCGCGATCAGCGAAATCCAATAAAGCGCCACTGCCCATTTGGAGCGCAGCAGCAGGGCGATCGTTCCGAGCAAGCCAGCCCCGACCGCAACGGCGAAGTCGATCGCGAACCAGCCAGGCAGCGCCGCGAAATAGGCGCGATCCCAATCGGTCGCGTCAGGGTTCGCAGCCGGGCCCAGTGTCGCGTGCATGTAAAAGGCCCAGCATCCCGCCAGGCCCCAGAGAAGCAGGATGACGCCCACGATATAGAGCCATGCGGGTGGTTTCTGCGCGAATTGCGATGCCATCGGAACCTCTCCCCCTCGGGTCGTTCGATGCTGCGCAGCCTACCCTAAATGGTGAATTTGCCAATCACTTCGTCACAGCAGCGCCGCCGCCCATTCGTCGGGCTTGAACCCGACCAGCACGCCGCCGCGATATTCGACCACCGGCCGCTTGATCACCGACGGGTTCGCCGCCATCAGCTGCAGCGCCTTGGCCTGATCGATATCGGCCTTGTCCGCCTCGTCGAGCTTGCGGAAGGTCGTGCCCGCGCGGTTGAGCAGCTTCTCCCAGCCCGCCGCTTCGGCCCATTTCGCCAGCCGCGCCGGATCGGCGCCCTCCTTCTTATAGTCATGGAAGGCGTAGGCGATTCCGTTGACGTCGAGCCACGCCCGCGCCTTCTTCACCGTGTCGCAATTGGGGATGCCGTAGAAGGAGATTGTCATCTGAAGTTGCACACCTGTCCTGACCAGATCGCCGTCACCTTGGCAGCCGGCTCCTTGCCGCTCAACAGCCCGGAAAGCTTTCCCGCGGCGAATTCCTCGCCCAGCGAGCTTTCGCTGATCTCGGCATCATAGGCGCCGGTCACCTCCTTGCGCGTCGATCCGATACCGATGCCCGATGCAGTGCTCAGCTCCGCACCCGCGTCATCGAGGAACCAGCCCACGAATTTGCCATCCTGAAACCAGGCAAGCAGTCCACCCGGCATCCGCGCGAAGTCCATCGCGCCCTCCCCGCACTCGCCGTTCGAGCCGCGCTCCGCGGGTTTGCCCAGCGCGGCTTCGACGGCACGTTCGACCACCGCGCGCTCCGTTCCGAACGCCAGTTCGACTGCCCGGCCATTATTCGGATCGACGAAGCTCAGCGCACCGGGCGCTAGGTTGACGAGCGGCCTGTCCTCAGCCGCTGGCGCTTCGGCCGCCAGATTGGCCCGCGGCGTCGCGACCTGTTCCGGCATGGTGTTTGACGGCTCGAAAACGATGTTTGTCGGCTCGCCGCCGCAGGCGGCTAAGAACAGGCATGTCGAAAACAATATCCCGTTGCGCACCGTTCGCCTCCCTCAGCTAACGCATCACTCCCACTCGATCGTGCCAGGCGGCTTCGACGTATAGTCGTACACCACGCGGTTCACACCCTTCACCTCGTTCACGATCCGCGTCGCCACGCGCGTCAGGAAGCTCGCGTCGAACGGATAGACGTCGGCGGTCATCCCGTCGGTGCTGGTCACCGCGCGCAGCCCGCACACGCTGTCGTAAGTGCGCCCGTCGCCCATCACGCCGACGGTCTTGACCGGCAGCAGCACCGCGAACGCCTGCCAGATCGCGTCGTACAGGCCAGCGTTGCGGATCTCCTCCAGATACACTGCGTCCGCCTTGCGCAGAATGTCGCAGCGTTCCTTGGTCACCTCGCCCGGGATGCGGATCGCAAGGCCGGGTCCCGGGAAGGGGTGGCGGCCGACGAACACGTCGGGCAGCCCCAGCTCGCGGCCGAGCGCGCGGACCTCGTCCTTGAACAGCTCGCGCAGCGGCTCGACCAGCTTCATGTTCATCCGCTCGGGCAGGCCGCCGACATTGTGGTGGCTCTTGATCGTCACCGAAGGCCCGCCGGTGAAGCTGACGCTCTCGATCACGTCGGGATAGAGCGTCCCCTGCGCCAGGAACTCCGCCCCGCCGATCTTCTTCGCCTCTTCCTCAAATACGTCGATGAAGGTCTTGCCGATGAACTTGCGCTTGGCTTCGGGGTCGGTGACCCCGGCGAGCCCGTTGAGGAACAGCGTCTCCGCATTCACATGGACCAGCGGGATATTGTAGTGGCCGCGGAACAGCGACACGACCTGATCGGCCTCGCCGCTGCGCATCAGGCCGTGATCGACGAACACGCAGGTCAGCTGCTCGCCGATCGCCTCATGGATCAGCACCGCCGCGACCGCGCTGTCCACGCCGCCCGAAAGCCCGCAGATCACCCGCCCCTTGCCGACCTGCTTGCGGATCTCCTCGATCTTGGTCTGGCGGAACTCCGCCATCGTCCAGTCGCCCTTGAGACCGCAGACGTGCCGCACGAAGTTGGCGAGCAGCTTCGCCCCGTCCGGCGTGTGCACCACCTCGGGATGGAACTGCATCGCATAATAGCGTCGCGTATCGTCCGCGATCACCGCGAACGGCGCGCCGGGGCTCGCCGCCACCGGGCGGAAGCCGGGCGCGAGGCTCGTCACCTTGTCGCCATGGCTCATCCACACCTGATGCGTCTCGCCCTCGGTCCACAGGCCGTCGAACAGCACGCAGCTGTCGGCGATCTCGATGAAGGCGCGGCCGAACTCGCCGCTGTCGCCGAGCTGCACATTGCCGCCCAGCTGCTGCATCATCACCTGCTGGCCGTAACAGATGCCCAGCACGGGCAGCCCGCTCTCGAAGATCGCGTCCGGCACGCGCGGCGACCCGTCCTCGAGCACCGATGCCGGCGACCCCGACAGGATCACCCCGCCCGGCTTCATCCGCTCGAATGCCTCCGCGGCGGCGTTGAAGGGAGCGATTTCGCTGTAGACGCCCGCTTCGCGCACGCGGCGCGCGATGAGCTGGGTCACCTGGCTGCCGAAATCGACGATGAGGATGGATTCGCCCGGCTGTGTCATGGCGGGGCGATAGGCAGGTGCGGGCAGAGTGTAAAGGCGCGAGGCCAGCTCAAATCGATCCTCCCCCGCCAGGGGGAGGATATGAAGGCTCGCACTTGTGCCCGCCGCCACGTTAACCATTGTCGCAAACCATTCTGCAGCGCTCGCAAGGCTATTTCCGATCGAATGAGATCGAACCGGGCCCCCCGCCGGATCGTCTTGTCGATGCTCGCTGCCGCATCCCTCCTCGCGGCGCCGGCATCGGCATCGATCCTCGACTATGTCGGCGAATGCGTGCCCTTCGCGCGCCAGGCCTCAGGCATCCAGATCTGGGGCGATGCCTGGACCTGGTGGGATCAGGCCGCCGGCAAGTATCAGCGCGGCGACGTGCCCGAGGTCGGCGCGGTCGTCGCCTTCGCGAAATCGCGTGCGCTTCGGCTGGGGCATGTGTCGGTGGTCAGCCGCATCATCGAGCCGCGCGTCGTCATGGTCACCCACGCCAACTGGTCGCGCTTCGACGGCAAGCGCGGCAGGGTCGAGCGGGATGTGACCCTGTTCGACGTCTCGCCCGCGGGCGACTGGAGCCAGGTCAAGGTCTGGTATCGCGACACGCGCGGTCTCGGTTCGACCACCTACCCCGTCCACGGCTTCATCTATGGCCGCCCCGCGGTCGGCGCCAAGGTCGCCCGTGCCCGCCCCACCCCTGAACTGACCGGCGACCGTCCCGACTATGTCGGCTCGCTGATCGACGCCTACGCGCGGTAACGCCCATTTTTTCATCCCGGCCTTGTGCCGGGATC
>NZ_DASWTG010000064.1:0-20100 GCF_036402235.1 Sphingomonas sp.
TGGCGGGGGAGGATTGAGTTCAGTTCACGAGATCGAACAGGTCGAAGCCGATTTCGGTGCGCAGCCCGATGACGAGGGCGTCGGGGACCGTGGGATCGGCCGAGGGACGGCGGATATATTGGGCGTGGGGCTGGATCGCGAGCCACGGGGCGAGCTGGGCGCGGTACGTCGCCTCGATCGCGATCTCCGCGGCCGAGGCGCCGGTGACGGTGCGGTAAGGCTCCGATGTGAAGCCGGCGGCGAGCGCGATGCCGAACTCGTCCGCGTCGCGCCCGGGGATCCAGCCGGTGAATTTGACGCCCGTGCTCAGGAAGAAATCGAACATGTTGAAGCGGCCGCTGGCGGTGCCGGCGCGGGCGAAGCCGTCGAGCTTGCGGCCGGGGGCGGCGCTGAGCGGAAGCTCGGCGCGGATATAGGTGCCGGCGTTGCCGGCTGCGGTGCCGCTGCCGTCGGTGCGATCGAAGCGCGCGGTGTAGCGCCAATGGCCGAGGAGGAGCTTGCCCCCGGCGCCGAGCGGTGCCTGCACCTCGCCGACGAGCAGCGCGCCCTCGTCCTTGCTTAGGCGGATGACGGTGCGGCCGGGGCGGGCGGGATCGCCGGGGACGGCGTCGAGCACCGCGGCGCGGACCGCCCAGGCTTCCGCCGGCTCGACCTGGAGCCGCGCGGCGAGCGAGGTCGAGGGGAAGATCGACGGGCCGTTCCGCCCGGTCTGGCTGAAATCGGTGCCGATGCCGTGCGCGCTGCCGACGAACAGGCCCGAGGCATCGAGCGCGTCGAACTCCGAGTTGAGGTCGTACAGGCCCGCGCGCAGCGAGACCCGCTCGCCGAACTTCTGGTCGATCCATGCCTCGTACAGGCGGAAGGCGCGCACGCCGGTCTCGATATTGCTGACGGCATGGCTGTCGCCGACCAGGTCGCTGATCGAATTGCCGTTATTGTAGAGGCCGTACAGGTGCAGCTGCGCGCCGGTCCAGCCCGCGGCCTTCTCCAGATCCGCCTCGAACACCAGGTCGAGATTGTCGAGATAGCGCGCGCCGCGGCGGACGCCGCCGGCGGCGTTGCCGATCAGTTCGGCGGTATAGGTGAGCTGGAAGAGAAGCGGGCCGTGCGCTTCCTCGATCTCGGCGGGCGCATGAGTGTGGCTGTGCGGGCGGGTGCCGTCCTGCGGCGGGGCGGGCGGGGCTTCTCCGGCAAGAGCGAGGGCGAGGGCGGGAAGCAGCATCAGAAGCTGACCATGAAGTTGAGGCGGACGCGGTCGAGCCAGTCGGGCGGCGCGGTGGTGTAGCGCGCGTCGAGCGGGCGGTAGTGATACCAGGCGAGGTCGAGCAGCAGGTTGCTGGCGGGGACATAGCCGAGGCCGAAGCCGTGCAGCTGGTAGTTGGTCGAGAGATCGAGATTGTCGTGGCTGAACGCGGCGAACACCGCATCGACCTGAACCTCCGAATAAGTGTAGGCGGCGCGCCAGTCGCCGCGCTGCGCGATGCGGCCGGCGGCGAGTTCGACGCTGAAGCCGGTGTCGCCGGGCACCGCGGCGCCGAGGTTGCGGACATAGTCGGCGGTCAGGGCGAGCGGCCAGCGCGGCGACAGGCCGGCATAGGTGAGCGTGCCGAGACCCTCGACCAGATGGAAATCGGAGAGATAGCGGCCGCCGGAGACGAGGTTGCCGCGGAAGTCGCCGGCGTCGGCGCCGGCGATCGAGCCGAGGCGGTAGTGATAGTAGCTGCCCGACAGCGCGAGCCGCAGATCGGAGGCGAGCGGGACGGCGGCGTTGATCTGGCCGCCGAGCATGTCGCTGTCGCGCGCGGTGGGTGCCTCGTCGATCACGAAGTACAGCGCGCGGGCGTCGAGCCGGGTGCCGTTGCCGAGATCGAGCGCGTAGCTGGCGCCGAGGCCCTCGGGCAGGACGTCGCCGTCCCATATCATGTCGGTGCGCTGGAAGATCTGGGGGAACTTGCCCGCATGAACGATTAGGCCGCCCGCGGTGTAGCGGATCCATGCCTGATCGAGCGAGACGTTGAGGTCGTCGAGGAAATTGCCGAGCGTGACGTCGGTCGAGTTGGGATCGTCGGGATCCCCGGTGGCCAGCTCCGCGCCGATCGCGAAGCGGTCGCTCACCGCATAGCTGGCGCGCAGGCGGGCGCGGAGAGCCGAGCGCGAGCGATTGCGCGCGGCGCCGGTGTTCCATTCCTGGCGCACGCGCAGATCGCCGCTGACGTCGACGCCGGGGATATGGAACGCGGCGGCGGAGGATGCCAGGGTGATCGCAGGAGCGGGGGGCGGTGCCGGAACCGCTGCGGCGATCTGGGGCACGGGCGTCGCGGGGATCGGCGCGTTGCCCTGCTTCAGCTGCGCCGCCTGCTGCGCGACCTGCGCCTCCAATTGCTGGATGCGCGCCTGTTGCTCGGCGAGGCGGCGCTCGAGCGCGTCAAGGCGGCTTTCCTGCGCCTGGACCGGAAGCGCGGCGAGCGCGGTCGCGGCGAGGGCAGAGCGGAAGGCGCCGCGCATGCGCCTATCCCCTTGCGCGCGGCTTGCGGCGCTTGAGCCAGAGGAGCGTGCCCGCGACGATCATCGTCACCAGCCACAGGCCGATCGCGATCGAGAGGAGGCGGCCGATGATGCCGCCGGCCTCGCCGGTGTGGATCGGGAAGAGCGCGCTCATGAAGGCATCGGCGGGGGCGGCATCGGCGATCGGGAAGATGCCGCGCACCTTGCCGCTATTGGCGTCGACCAGCACGAAGCTGCCGCCATAGGCGCGGCGGATCTCGCCCGGCGCCCGGACGCGGATGCGCCAGGTGGCGTCGTCGGGCTTGGGCCAGGCGGCCTGGGTGAGGGTGCTGCCGGGAAGCGCGGCGAGGCCGGCGCGCGCGGCCGCAGCGAAGCCGATGGGCGCGCCCGCCGGCGGATTGGGTGGAAGCGCTACGGGCGCCGCGCCGAGGAGATCGCCCAGCCCGTCCTCGAACTTGAGCATGGTGCCGGTCGCCGCGATGACGAGCGCGGGGACGACCGCCCACAGGCCCAGCGCGCGGTGCCAGCTGTAGAGGCGCGGGGCCGCCGGGCCGCGCGCGGCGGGCTTGAGCGCGAGACGCCAGGTGCCGCGCCGGGGCCATGCAGCGATCAGGCCGAGGATCAGGTTGGAGCAGAGCAGCACGCCGCTGATCGCGACGATCCAGCTGCCCCAGCTGCCCAGCAGATCGTGGTGGAAGCCGACCAGGAAGCCCATCACGCTCTGTTCGTCGGGGCGTGGCCTGTGGAGGATGGTGCCGTCGCCGGCGATGCGGGCCGAGCGGCTCGTCCCTTCGGCATCGGTGTAATAGACGTTGTAGCGGTCCGGCGCGCCGGCGGCGGTCCAGATCGAGCCGACCTCGGCCGTGCCGGGCGGCGCGAGCGCGGCGATGCGGCGCTCGATCGCGGCGAGATCGGTGGGGCGGTGCGCGCCGGCGATGCCGGCGTCGGTGATCTCCCAGTGGAACACGATCAGGATGCCGGTGACCGCCTGGAGCAGCCAGAAGACGGCGGCGCCGAGGCTGAGCCAGCGATGGGCCTTGAACAGGGTGCGGCGCAGCGAGGGCCGCACGGGCGGGGCAGGGGCGGTCATCCCAGCGGTGTGACGCGCCGATCAGGACCGCAACACATCCACTTTCAGGAAAGGATTGGGGACCAATGCGCCGGCGGTAAGCCCGGCGACGCCCGGTCTATTTGCGAGGATGAAACGCATTCTCGATAGCAGGTGGGTAGCTTGAGGCTGGTCCCTATTTTCGGCGTGTTCGATGCGATCGGCTGGGCCGGTCAGGGCAGGGCGACGGGGGGAGGAAGCACAACGCTCGTCTGGCATCCTCCCCCTCAGTCAGCTGCGCTGACACCTCCCCCTGGCGGGGGAGGATTCGACGGCTGCCATTGCCTAGAAGTCGATCGTCGCCGATGCCTTGTAGGTGCGCGGCATGCCCTGGACGAGATAGCCGCCGAGCGACGATGCCCAGTAGCGCTCGTTTGCGACGTTATCGACGTTGAAGCGGAAGGTGACCGGGGCTTCGCCGATCGCGACGACGTAGCGCGCGCCGAGGTCGAAGCGGGTCCATTCGGGCAGTTCGAGCGTGTTGGTGAGGTTCACCGCCTGCTTGCCGGTCTGCATGACGCGGCCGGTGAGGGTGAGGCCGCCATAGACGTCCCACTCGATATTGGCGTTGGCGGTGTACTCCGGCACGCCGATCGCGTCGCGGCCATCGGTCAGCCCCCCGGCGGTGCGGCGCTGCTTGGCGTCGGTGACCGAGATGCCGGCGATGATGCGCAAGCCGTCGACCGGCTCGCCATCGACGCTGATCTCGATGCCCTTGTTGCGTTGCAGGCCGTTGAGGGTGAATACGGTTCCGCCCGGGGTTGCTTCGTTCAGCGTCTGCGGCCGATCGGTCTGGAAGGCCGCGATCGAGGCGTTGAAGCGGCCAAGCGCGATCTTGCCGCCAATCTCGTACTGCACCGCCTGATAGGGCGGGAACACCTGGCCGACATTGATCGTGCCCGCGCCGGCGACCGGGCCCTGGACCAGCGCCTCGATGCGGTTGGCGTAGAGCGAGACCTTTTCGCTGGGACGGATCACGATGCCGACCACCGGGGTGGTCGTGCCCTCGTTATACTCGCTCGTCTGGGCGCGGGTGGTGATGTTGTAGGCACGAAAGTGGATATTCTGGTGCCGCAGGCCCAGCGTCACCTGAACCATATCGTCGGCAAAGCCGAGCGTGTCGGACACGAAGATGCTGTCGAGGCGCGTGCGGTTGGCCGGGTTGGGATCGGCGAGATTGCCCGCGCGCAGCGCGGTGAATGCCGGGGTCGCGACGGCCCGAGGCGCGTAGAGGTTGTTCAGATTGGTGCCGTTGACGGCATCGTCATCGAAGCGCCCGAATTCATAGGCGTTCCGGTTGACGTAGCGGCTGTGCGAATAGCCCAGGTTGAGCTGGTGGGTGATGCCCCAGCCTTCGCCCTTGAAGCGGAGGCCGGCCTGCGCCGCTTCGTTATTGTCGTTGCGCGGGATGTTCGAGCCGGTCACGAACGCTGCGCCGGTGGTCGAATTGAGCAGCTGGAATCCCTGATAGATGCCGCGCTCGGCGGTGTCGCGCGCGCCGGCCGAGGCGTAGAACATGAGGTTCTCGGTCAGGTCATATTCGAGCTTGAAGATGCCGAAGACGTCGCGGATCGTCTGGTTGTACCAGGGCTGGCCATAGTTGAGGTCGGCGCGCGGCGGGGCCGGCACCGCGGTGACCGTGCCGTACTTATTGTTGAGCTGGACCATCGGGCGCATGTGCTGCGCCTTGACGTTCTGATAGGCAAGATCGAGGCTGACGCGCAGATTGCCGGTGCTCCAGTCGAAGCTGCCGCCGACCACCGCCGAGCGGCGGAATTCGTCGTCGATCGCGATGTCGCCCGAGCGGAACGCGCCGTTGATGCGTGCGCCGAACGCCTTGCCTTCGCCGAAGCGGCGGCCGAAGTCGAACGCTCCGCCGAAGTGGCTGTCCGAGAGATAGTTGACGGTGAGGCGGTTGGTGTCGCGGTCCTTGGCGCGCTTGGGCGTGAGGTTGACGGTGCCGCCCAGCGCCGAGCCGCCCGGCGCGGCGCCGAACAGGAAGGCGCTGGCGCCGTTGAGGATCTGGATCTGGTCGTAGAGCTCGGGCGAGACGAGCTGGCGCGGCGTGACGCCGAACAGCCCGTCGATCGCGATATCCTCACCGAACAGGTTGAAGCCGCGGACGACGAACTGCTCGGACATGTTGCCGAAGCCGAGCGTGGTGCGGACCGAGGGATCGTTCTCGAGCACCGCGCCGAGCGTCAGCGGCTGCTGGTTGAGGATCAGCGCCTCGTTATAGCTCTTGACCGCGAACGGCGTGTCCATCGCGTCCTTGTCGCCCAGTGCGCCGAGCGAGCCGTTGCGGCTGACCTGGGTCTGGTTGTCGCGCTGCGCGGTGATGACGACGTCCTCGCTCTCCGCCGCTTCCTGCGCAAAGGCGGGTGCGGCGAGCGCGGCGGCGAGGGCTGCGACGGCGGCTCCCCTGACGGCGATATGATGGGCAGACATGATCCAAACTCCCCCGAAACTGGTGTTGCGTGTCCCTCCCGATACGCGCCTGATCTGGGCCAGGCTCTGTATCGTGACGGTAACATGCGAGTCGGGATTGGGCCGCGAAACATCCAGTTTGAGGATGTGCAAGGGTCCAGTCGGGTAATATACGAACGACGGCGGGTAAGCGTTTCAACCGAAACGCTGGACCCCGCCCACGATCGTGCGCAACACCCGGGTTTTGGGCAGCGCGTGCGGATCGATCGCGAAGAAATCATGGTCCCAAACCACGAAATCGGCGAGGAAGCCGGGGGCGATCAGGCCCATCTTCGTGTCGTTGAATCCGGCCCAGGCACCCTCGCGCGTATAGCAGCGCATCGCCTGGGCGAGCGTGATGCGCTGTTCGGGGAACCAGCCGTTCGGGTTCTTGCCGTCGATCGTCTCGCGGTCGACCGCGGCCTCGAGCCCGGTGAGCGGATCGATCGGCGCGACCGGCCAGTCCGATCCCATGCAGACATGCGCGCCCGAGCGGACCAGCGAGCCGAAGGCGAAGCTGGTCTTCAGCCGCTCCTCGCCGATGCGGCGCACCGCCCAGCGGCCGTCGTCGATCGCGTGATAGGGCTGGACCGAGGCGATCACGTCCTGCGCCTTGAAGCGCGCGATCGCTGCTGGCTTCATGTGCTGGACATGCTCGACGCGGAAGCGGCGGTCGCGCGGGCCGTTGGCCTTGGCCACCGCGGCGAAGGTGTCGAGGACGATGTCGTTGGCCTCGTCGCCGATCGCATGGGTGGTGACCTGGATGCCCGCCTTGTCCGCGCCGGTGATCCAGCGCTTGAGATCGCCGGGATCGGTGACGATCACGCCGCGCGTGCCGGGCTCGTCATGATAGGGCTCGTAGAAGCGTGCGGTGCGCGAGCCGAGCGAGCCGTCGAACACCACCTTGCACGCGCCCCACTGGACCCAGTCGTCGCCGCGGCCCTCTTCCTTGATGAGCGCGGCCTGTGCCTCCCAGTCCTTGAGCGGGAGATAATGGCGGAAGCGAAGGCCGGTCTCGCCCTTCGCGCGCAGGCGGCGGGTCGAATCGAAGCTGTTCGTCTCGAGCTCGGTCGGGTGGACTTGCGTCACCCCCTTGCTGAGCGCGAGATCGATGCCGCGGCGCGTGGCGGCGTCGATCTGGCCGGGCGTCGGCGTGCCGATCGCGCGCAGCACCATTTCCTTGACGGTGTCCTTGACGATCCCGGTCGGCTCGCCGTCGGCGTCCTTCTCGATCACCCCGCCCGGTGGGGCGACGGTGTTGCGGTCGATTCCCGCGAGCTTGAGCGCCAGCGAGTTGAGGAACATCATGTGGAGATCGTAGCGCACTACAGCGACGGGGGTGTCGGGGGTGACGGCGTCGATCCATTTGCGGTGCGGCATCTCGCCGCCCCAGCGGTCCTGGTCCCAGTTGCCGCCCTGAAGCCATTCGCCCCTGGGCAGCGCCTTCGCGGCGGCGGCGATGCGATCGACGAATTCCCTGGGATTGGCGGCGTCGCGCAACGAGGGCTGCGACAACATGGTCGAAGCCATCACGAAATGGACGTGCGGATCGATGAAGCCGGGGGTGACGAACGCGCCCTGAAGGTCGATCACCCGCGTGCGCTTGCCGGTGCGCGCGCGCACCGCATCGGCACCGATCGCGGCGATGCGGTCGCCCTTCACCCCGATCGCGTCCGCGCGGACGGTGGGGCCGGCGCCGGTCCAGACCTTCGCGTTGATATAGGCGGTGTCGAGGTCGCCCTCGGCCGCGAAGGCGCTGTGCGTGACCGCGGCCGCCGCCGTGCCGGCGCCGAGCGCGAGGAATGTGCGGCGTCCGGGCATCACTGCCCCCCCTTCTTGCGGGGCGGGTTCTCGGCGCGCCATTTGTCGAGCCGGGCGAGCCAGGTCGCAGCGGAGAGCGGGCCGTAGGTCTTGGAATCGGTATGCTCGGCGATCAACTCACGGATGCCGACGAAATAGGCCGGGCCGCTTTCCATGCCCAGTTCCTTGCGCTTGGCATCCATCGCCGCCTGCTGCGCCGGGGTCGGCTTGAAGCCGGTGACGGGCTTGAAGATGATGACGTCGAAGTCCGCGCCATTCTCATGGAAGAAGAGCTGGATCGGCGGCTGGCCGCCCGCCGCGGCGACCGCGTCCGCCTGGGCGATGCGGCGGATGAACTCCTCCTGCTTGCCCGGCGCGAGCTTGAAGATCTCGAACCACGCCTCGGGCCAGGCCTCCTGCGCGGGGCTGGGCTTGGGCGCTTCCTGCGCCGCGGCAGGAACCAGCGGCAGGGCCAATGCGGCGACGGCCAGTGCGAGGTGCTTCATTTGTTGTCCTCCCTTTTGCCTAAGGGTCCGCCTTTGCGGTGGAGCGGAAAACATCCAACTGTGTGGGGCAGGAGGGGACCAAGGTCTGGTTCAATCCTCCCCCTGGCGGGGGAGGATTGAGAAAGGTGCGGCACTGCCCTACCCAGCCGCCTCACGCAGGGCCGCGACGGCGGTCTTCGCCTCGTGCTCGTTGAGGCTGGCGAAGCCGATGCGCAGGCCGCGCGGGGCGTCGTCGCGGGTCATGAACGAGCGCGACGACGCGAAGCGCAGCCCCATCGCCGCCGCGCGCGCCTCCATTGCGTCGAGATCGGTGCGGAAGCGCAGCCAGAAGGCGAGGCCGCCATCGGGCATCTTGTAGTCGGCGATGTCGCCGAGCGTGCGGTCGATCTCGGCGGCGAAGCTCTCGCGGCGCTTGGCATAGACCTGCCGCACCTTTCGCGCATGACGGCGCAGTTCGCCATTCTCGATCAGCTCGGCGGCGGCGTCTTCGGTGAGGGCGTTGCCCATGCCGTCGGTGAGCGAGACCATGTGCGCGATCGCGTCGATCACCGGCGGCGGCGCAGCGACATAGCCGATGCGCAGCGCCGGGAGCAGCAGCTTCGACATCGAGCCGACATAGATGACGTGGCCGGGGCCGTAACCGGCCATCGGCAGCAGCGGCTGCGATTCGAAATGGAATTCGTGGTCGTAATCGTCCTCGATGATCGCGAAGCCGAACTGGTGCGACAGCTCGAGCAGGCGCAGGCGGCGCTCGGGGCGGAGCGAGACGGTGGTCGGGAACTGGTGGTGCGGGGTCACGAACACCGCGCGTACCGCGTTGCGGCGGCAGGCATGCTCGACCGCGTCGATGTCGATCCCGTCCTCGTCCAGCCCGACCGCGACGACATTGGCGCCGAGCGCCCGGAAGGCGGCGACCGCGGGCTCATAGGTCAGCGCCTCGACGATCACCGTGTCGCCGGGGCGGACGAGCACCTGCGCGGCGAGGAAGATGCCGTTCTGGCTGCCGCGGGTGATGCAGATATTCTCCGCGGTGACGGGCAGGCCGCGCTGGCTCTTGAGCATCGTCGCGATGCTCTCGCGCAGCGCCGGGGTGCCGCGCGGATTGCCGTACTGGAAGCGGTTCTCGCGCGATGCCCTGTGCGCGGCGGAGCGATAGGCGCGGGCGAGCAGCTCGGCGGGGAAGAGGCGGCCGTCGGGTGCGCCCTCGTCGATCTTGAGGCCGGGGCCGGCGGGGAGCGCGAGCGGGCGTTCGGGCGGCGTGGCGAAGCGATAGTCGACCGGCACGTTGCTCATCGTCGCCTCGGCCTCGGTCCGCTGCTTGTTCGCGGGCTCGGGCAGCGAGGCGGAGACCATCGTGCCGCGCGTGCCGGCCGAATCGAGCCAGCCCTGCGCGATCAGATCCTCGTAAGCCAGCACCACGGTCTTGCGGTTGACGCCAAGGATATGCGCGAGCTCGCGGCTGGAGGGGAGGTAGGTGCCCGAGGTGAGGCGCCCGCGTTCGATGTCGCGAATCAGCGCCTGGATGATCTGCATATAGATCGGGACGTCGCGCGCGGGGTCGATGCGCTCCCCCAGGCTGACCTGCCATGGACGCAGCATTGGACCAGTTCCTTCCATCATTGAAAACGATGATGGGGGCCAAGGCTAGCGCGGGAAATCCGTGCTGGCAACGCCGGGCTGGACCCCGATGCTTTTCGGTCTTGGTGCTTGCCGCTCCCCGAACCCTGGGGAAGAAGGGGGCCATCAATCGCAGGCATCGGGGCAAATGGGCGAAGCTGAAGGGAGCGCAGGCGTGGCGGAAACGCGGGACGAGCGACCGTTGTTCGAGCGCTTCGACGCGGCGGACGTGCGCGCGCTAGTCGAAGGCTATCCGCTCGCCTGGGTATGTGGCGGCGGGGCGGGCGCGACGGAGGCGAGCCTGTTGCCGCTGATCGGCGTCTATGACGGGGAGGGGCGGCTGATCGAGCTGATCGGGCATCTGATGCGGTCCAATCCGCTGCACCATGCGCTGCGCGAGGATCCGCGCGCGACGATCCTCTTCAGCGGGCCCGACGCCTATGTCAGCCCCGAGCATGCCGGGCGGCGCGACTGGGCGCCGACCTGGAACTATGCACAGGTGAAGATCGGTGCGGAGGTGGCGTTCGACGAGGCGCTGACCGAAACTTCGCTCAAGGTCCTGATCGACGCGATGGAGGCGGGACGCGCGGCACCCTGGAGCATCGGGGAGCTGGGACCGCGCTACACGGGCATGCTGACGCGGATCATCGGCTTCCGGGCGCGTGTCACCGGGCTTTCGGGCAAGTTCAAGCTGGGGCAGGACGAGGACGGCGCGACGCTGCGTGCGATCCTCGGGGCGTTGCCCGATGCCGACAGCGTGGCGTGGATGAAGAGGTTCAACCGGGGGCGGTGACGATGGCGAAGGGGGCAGGGTTCGGTTCGCCGATCGCAGCGGCGGCGTTGCTGGCCGCGCCGGTCGGGGCGCAGGTCCGCCCGGCGCCGTGGAAGGACGATCCGTTCCCGAGTCGCTACAAGGCCGCCGCGCCCGACGACATGCTGCTGCGCGGCGCGACGATCCTCGACGGCGCGGGCGGGCGGATCGACGGCGGCGACGTGCTGGTGCGCGGCGGCAGGATCGCCGCGGTCGGCAAGGCGCTGGCCAATCCCGGCGTGCGCGAGGTCGATGCCAAGGGGCGCTGGGTCACCCCGGGGGTGATCGACGTGCACACGCACAACGGCACTTTCGTCGTGCCGCTGACCGACATCGACCGCGAGGCGAGCGACGTCGCCGAGGTGAGCAGCCCCAACGGCGCCGACACCTGGATCGAGACCGCGGTCAATCCGCAGGACATGGGCTTCGACCGAGCGCTGATGAACGGCGTGACGACGATGCAGATCCTGCCCGGGTCGACGCCGATCTTCGCCGGGCGATCGGTGGTGGTGAAGCCGGTGCGCGGCGCGACGGTGTGGGACATGAAGGTCGCGGGCAGCGCGCGGGGCTTCAAGATGGCGTGCGGCGAGAACCCCAAGAGCTGGGGCGCCGACGACGATAATGAGGGGCCGACCAGCCGGCAGGGCGTGATCGCCTATATGCGGCAGGCGTTCCTTGACGCGCAGGCCTATGGCCGCGAGCGCGCCGCGGGCAAGGCGGGGCGCGATCTCAAGAAGGAAGCGTTGCTCGGCATCATGGCGGGCGACATCCGCGTGAACCTGCATTGCTATCGCGCCAACGACATCGCATCGGTGCTGGCGGTGGGGCAAGAATTCGGCTTCCGCATCGGCGCGATCCACCATGCGACCGAGGCATACAAGATCCCCGGGCTGCTCCGCGAGAGCGGCACCTGCGCGGCGGTGTGGGCCGACTGGTGGGGCTTCAAGATCGAGGCGCAGGACGCGATCCGCGCCGAAGCGCCTTTGCTCGAGCGCGCGGGCGTGTGCGTGATGATGCATTCGGACTCGGCGGCGGACGGCCAGCGGCTCAACATCGCCGCGGCCAAGGCTGCGGCGGCGGGACGGCGGATCGGGATCGAGACGCCGCCCGAGACGATGATCAAATGGACCACGAGCAACCCGGCGAAACTGCTGGGGCTGTCGGACCGGGTGGGGACGCTGAAAGCCGGCTATCAGGCGGATCTGGTGCTGTGGTCGGGCGATCCGTTCAGCATCTACACCAAGGCCGATCTGGTGCTGATCGACGGCGCGGTGGCGTGGGACCGGTCGAAGCCGCCCGCGGCGCCCGTGTCCGACTTCGAGCTGGAACGGGGAGGCGTGCGGTGACGCGGATTAACCGCCTGACTCGTCACCCCGGCCTTGTGCCGGGGTCCACCCGCCCACCTTTGCTGACACAAAAGGGTCAAGGGCATCGCTTGCTGCCCGGTGGACCCCGGCACAAGGCCGGGGTGACGGCTTTGGGTCTGTTCGTGCTGCTGGCGCTCGTCGCCCCGCCCGCCGCGGCGCAGACGATTGCGGTCACCCATGCCGAGGCGTGGACGATGGAATCGGGCGAGCCGGTCCGGGACGCGACTATCATCATCGAGAACGGCAGGATCGTCTCGGTCACGCCGGGCGGCGGTGTGCCGCAGGGGGCCACGGTGATCGACGCGCACGGCAAGCCGGTGACGCCGGGGCTGATGAACGGCGCGACTCAAGTGGGACTGATCGAGACCGCGTCGGCCGACACGCGCGACCAGGGATCGGCCGACGAGCGCAATCCCGGCTTCGATCCGTCGCGCGCGCTCAACGGCAATTCGACATTGGTGAGCCTGACCCGTGCCGACGGCATCACGCGGGCGCTGATCTATCCGGCGAATTCCCGCATCCCGGTGTTCGCGGGGGAGCCGGCGATCGCGCGCTTCCGCGAGGGCGTCGACATCCTCGGCGAGCGCGAGGTGGCGGTCTATGCGGTGATCGGCGGCGGGGCGTGGGATCGGGTCGGATCGCGCGCGCAGCAATGGGCGGTGCTGCGCAAGGCGCTGGGCGATGCGAAGCGCGCGGCGGCGGGGCGCGATGCGGGCGACGACAAGAAGCGCGACCGCCGCGGTCCGCCGCCGGGGCAGGGACGCCGCGCGGGCGAGGAGCTGATCCGCGGCGTGATCGCAGGCGAGGCGCCGCTGGCGATCCACACCAACCGCGAATCCGACATTCGCGAGGCGATCGCGCTGGCCAGCGAGTTCGGCATCCGCGTGATCATCGTCGAGGGCGCGCAGGCGTGGCGCGCCGCCGAGCAACTTGCGGCGGCGAAGATCCCGGTGGTGCTCGATCCATCGACCAACCTGCCCGGCGGCTTCGACGAGCTGGGCGCGCGGCAGGACAATGCCGCGATCCTGACGCGGGCGGGGGTGAAAGTCGCCTTCGGTCTCGCCGGGGGCAAGATCCATACCAACTACAATGCCGGTCTGGCGCTGCGCGAGGGGGCGGGAATCGCGGTGGCGAACGGGCTGCCCTATGCCGATGCGCTGCGCGCGGTGACGGTCAATCCGCTGAGCATCTGGAGCAAGGGCGGCGGCACGCTGAGCGCGGGCGCCGACGCCGACCTGGTGGTGTGGGACGGCGACCCGCTCGAGCCATCGACCAACGCGGCGGCTGTGATCATCGAAGGGCGTGCGGTATCGGCGCGTTCGCGGCAGGATCTGCTTGCCGAGCGCTACAGGGATATTCGCTGATGGACGTGTTGCTGGTCGGGTGCGGACGGATGGGCGGCGCGATGGCGCGCGGCTGGAATGGCGCGCATCGCGTGCTGGTGTTCGATCCGATGGCGGCCGAGCTGCCCGAGGGGGCGGAGCGGGTGGACTCGCTCGATGACGTAGAGGCCGGGGGCGAGCTGGCTGTCGTGCTCGCAGTGAAGCCGCAGGTGTTTCCGTCGATCGGGGAGTCGCTGCGGCCGCTGGCGCGCAATGACGCGCTGTTCGTGTCGATCATGGCCGGGATCACGTTGCAGGGCTTGAGCGACGCCTTGGGCAGCGGACGGACGGTGCGGACGATGCCCAACACGCCCGCGGCGATCGGGCAGGGGATCACCGCCGCGGTCGCCGGGCGCGACGTGCGGGTGGGCGACTTCGCCACGGTCAACGAGCTGCTCGGCCCGACCGGCCAGGTGGTGTGGATCGACGAGGAAGCGCAGATCGACGCGGTGACGGCGGTGTCGGGCAGCGGCCCGGCCTATTTCTTCCGCTTCACCGAAGCGCTGGCCAAAGCGGGGGCGGAGGAAGGGCTGCCGCCTGACCTCGCGATGCAGCTGGCGCGCGCGACCTTCACCGGGGCGGCGGCGCTGGCGGGTGCCGATACGGCGGAGCTGGCCGAGCTGCGGCGGCAAGTGACCAGCCCCGGCGGGACGACCGCCGCGGGGCTTGCCCAGATGGATCAGGAGGATGCGATCGACCGGCTCGCCCGGAAGGTCGTCGAAGCGGCGGCGGCGCGCTCGCGCGAGCTGGCCGGATAAAGACAGCGGGCGCGAGGACGCCCGCGCAGGAGAGGACAAGATGACCCGGATTCCCGGAATGATCGGCGTGCCCGCTGACGGGGACGCCCCGCTCGACACGCGCCCGGCGCAGATGGTTCCGCTCGACCGCAAGACCCGCGCCAAGGCAGCGGTCGCGGGATCGGTCGGCAATCTGATCGAGTGGTATGATTTCTACGCCTATGCTTACACCGCGCTGTACTTCGCCTCGGCCTTCTTCCCGGCGGGGGACCGGACGGCGCAGCTGCTCAACGTCGCCGCGATCTATGCCGCGGGCTTCCTGATCCGGCCGCTCGGTGGCTGGTTCTTCGGGCGCTATGCCGACCGCCACGGGCGGCGCGCGGCGATGATCGCATCGGTGATCCTGATGGGCGCGGGGTCGCTGCTCGTCGGGGTGCTGCCGACCTATGCCACGATCGGCGCGGCGGCCCCGGCGCTGCTGCTGGTCGCGCGGCTGATGCAGGGCTTTTCCACCGGCGGGCAATATGGCGCGGCGGCGACCTACCTCAGCGAGATCGCCGAGCCGGGGAAGCGCGGCTTCTATGCCTCGTTCCAGTTCGTCACGCTGATCGGCGGGCAGCTGTTCGCGCTGCTGGTGGTGTTCACGCTGCAGGCGACGATGAGCGAGGCGGCGATCCGGGAGTGGGGCTGGCGGCTGCCCTTCATCCTCGGCGCGGTGCTGGCGGGCGTGTTCATCCTGCTGCGCGACGTGATGCACGAGACCGCCGAACCCGCGGGCAAAGGCGAGGATGCGGGATCCCTCAAGACGCTGTTCCAGCATCCGCGCGCGATGCTCGTGGTGATGGCGCTGAGCGCTGCGGGGGCGGTGACGCTCTACACCTTCACGACGTACATGCAGAAATACCTCGTCAACACCGCGGGGATGGACGTGGCGAGCGCGAGCCGGACGATGCTGGTCGTCACCTTCGCCTTCCTGCTGCTCCAGCCGGTGCTCGGCATGCTGTCCGACCGGATCGGGCGGCGGACGAACCTGCTGATCTTCAGCGGGGGCATGACGCTGTTCGCGGTGCCGTTGCTCGGCGCGATCGGGCAGGCGCAGAACCTGTGGAGCGCGGGGCTGCTGGTGTTCGCCGCGCTGGCGATATTGAGCTTCTACACCTCGGTCTCGGGGCTGTTCAAAGCCGAGCTGTTCCCGGCGCGGGTGCGTGCGCTCGGCGTTGGCCTCGGGCACGCCATTGCCTCGGCGATCTTCGGCGGCACCGCCGAATGGGCGGCGCTGATGCTCAAGCAGATGGGGCATGAGGGACTGTTCGCCTGGTACGTCTCGGCGGTGTGCGCGGTAGCGTTCGTGGTGGCTTGGCGGATGCGCGAGCCGCGGGCGCATGGGAATCTGCATTGAGGCTGAAGCGACGTCGGGCGGAGATCATCCTCCCCCGCCAGGGGGAGGTGGCATGCGCAGCATGACGGAGGGGGAGGACTCCCCAACCTCTGTTCTGGCATCCGCCCCCTCCGTCAGCCTTCGGCTGCCACCTCCCCCTGGCGGGGGAGGATTGAACGGGCTTGGCGGGCGGGGATTGCGTGTCTTGGCCCGTTTCGGACGGGAAGGCGCCCGTCTAGGTTCTGCGAGTCATTCTCGGGGGTTGGTATGAAGCGGGCATTGCTGGGTCTGGTCTCGATCGTCGCATTGTCGGTGCCGGTGCTTGCCGAGGACGCGCTGCCCATGCAGGATCGGCGCACGCTGAGCTACGAGGTCTCGAGCGGCACCTTCATGTCGCTCGCGGTCTCGCCCGACGGCAAGACGATCCTGTTCGACATGCTGGGCGAGCTCTACGCGATGCCCGCTAGCGGCGGTCGTGCGGTGCCGATCGCGCAGGGCATCGCGTTCGAGGTGCAGCCGACCTTCTCCCCCGACGGCAAGTGGATCGCCTATGTCAGCGACCGCTCCGGCGGCGACAATGTGTGGATCGCGCGCGCGGACGGCAGCGGGGCGCGGCGGATCACCGACGAGGATGACGGCGCGGTGCGCACCTCGCCCGAATGGAGCGCGGACGGGAAGCATATCTATGTCAGCCGCGTCCGCATCCGCTGGGATCGCTACGAGCTGTGGAAGCATCCGGTCGACGGCCGGCCGGGCGAGCTGGTCGCACCGGCGAAACTGAAGCCCGACGCGCCGCGCAGCGCCTGGCAGAGCACGCTGGGCGCGGCGGCGTCGAGGGATGGCAGGTGGCTCTATTATGCGCGGCGGGTGGGCGACCTGTCGTTCGACGAGCCGGTGGCATGGACGATCGTGCGGCGGAACCTCGCGACCGGCGAGGAAGAGACGGTGATCGGCAGCTCGGGCGGGCGCGAGGCGGGGGGCGAGACCTTCTTCCGCCCCGCGATCTCGCCCGACGGCAGGCTGCTCGCCTATGCGACGCGGCGGATGGCGGAGACGCGGCTGCGGGTGCGCGAGCTGGCGACGGGCGTGGACCGCGATCTGGGTCCGGCGCCGCTCGACCTGATGAACGGTGCGGCGTGGATGGACCTGATCCCGCGCTACACTTTCACCCCTGACGGCAAGGCTATCCTGATCGCGGTGAATGGCAGGATCGAGCGGCGGCCGGTCGACGGATCGGCCGTGACGCGGATTCCGTTCACGGCGAAGCTCGACCTTGAGGTCGGGCCGGGCACGCGGATCGGTTTTCGCGAGGAGACCGGGGCGGTGCGCGCGAAGCTGCCGCAGGGGACGACGCCTTCGCCCGACGGCAAGCGCGTGGCGTTCGCGGCATTGGGCAGCGTCTATGTGCAGGCGGTGGACGGCGGCGCGGCGGTGCGGCTGCCGGTCGCGGGCGACCCGCCCTCGCTGCCCGGGTGGAGCCCTGACGGCGGGCGCATCGCCTATGTGACGTGGAGCGAGGGCGCGGGCGGAGCGGTGTGGACCATCGCCGCCGACGGATCGGGCAAGCCGGTGAAGGTGAGCGATGTTCCGGCCTTCTACACCCACCCAGCCTTCACGCCGGACGGGAAGACGATTCTGGCGGTGCGTTCGCCGGCGGCGGCGCGGCAGCAGACGAGCTTCGAGTTCGGGACGGTGCGGCCGGGCGAGCTGGTGGCGATTCCGGCCGCGCGCGGCGCGGCGCGCGTGGTGACGAGCGGGCGGCTGGGGCAGAAGCCGCATTTCGTGAACGGCCAGCCGGGCACCGCCTATCTGATGAGCGACGAGGGGCTGATCGCGGTCGATCTCGCTTCGGGGGCGAAGCGGCGCGTCGCGATGGTCAAGGCGCAGGGCTATTACTTCACCGACGTGCTGGCGACCGCCGACGACATGCGGATCAGCGCCGACGGCAAATGGATCGCGGCGCAGACCAGCGAGCAGCTCTATGTCGCGCCGGTCCCGGCCGATCCGGCGGCGGAGATCGATCTGACCGCGCCGGGCAATCCCGGACGGCGGGTGACCGACATGGGCGCCGACTATTTCGACTGGCGCGGCGACGGCAGCCTGATCTGGTCGGTCGGCAATTTCGTGCAGGTGCTGCCGGATGCCAGGGCGCCGGTGCCGAAGGATCATGTCGAGCTGGTCGCCGAGCTGCCGCGTGCGAGGCCCGCGGGGAGCCTGTTGCTGCGCGGGGCACGCGCGCTGACGATGGCGGGCGGGGACAAGGTGGTCGCGGATGCCGATATCCTGATCACCGGCGACCGCATTGCCGCGATCGGGCCGCGCGGGAGCTTTGCCGTGCCCGCCGGAACGCCGGTGCGCGAGCTGAATGGCAAGACGGTAGCGCCGGGCTTCATCGACGATCACGATCACATCGGCGGGGTGCGGCGCAACGTCATCGGCTATGAGGAATGGGGGCTGCGCGCGCGGCTGGCCTATGGGGTGACGACCTCGTTCGATCCCTCGACCCTTGGGATCGATCAGGTCGCCTATCAGGACCTGATCGATGCCGGGCTGATCGTCGGGCCGCGGCTGCGCTCGACCGGGCCGGCCTTGTTCTCGAAGGAGCGGATCACCTCGCTCGACGAGGCGCGGGCGATCGTGCGGCGCTATCGCGGGGCGTGGGGCCTGCGCAACATCAAGCAGTATCGCGGCGAGAGCCGCACGGTGCGGCAATGGATCGCGGTGGCGGCGCGCGAGCAGGGCATCCTTCCGACCACCGAGGGCAGCCACAACCCCAAGCTGATCCTGACGCAGATCCTCGATGGCTATGCCGGCAACGAGCATGCGCTGCCGATCGCGCCGCTGCAGGAGGACGTGCTCAAGCTCTATGCGCTGACGCGGACCAGCTATGTCTCGACCCTGCTGGTCAACACCAGCGGGCCGGCGGGGCGGCATTATTATGTCGCGAAATACGACCCGGCGCTGGATGCGAAAGTCAGGCGCTTCTGGTCGCCCCAGGCGATCGCGCACAAGCTCGGGCACCGCGAATGGGGCTCGCTCGACGCGTCGCGCATGCCGGTGCTGGCGGCGGACGTGAAGCGGCTCGCGGATGCGGGCGCGCTGGTGGGGATGGGGTCGCATGGCGACGAGCCGGGGATCGGTTTCCACTACGAGATGGAAGCACACACGCTGGGCGGGATGACGCCGATGGCGGTGCTGCACGCGGCGACTGCTGGCGCGGCGGAGGCGATCGGGCGGCTGGGCGACATGGGCACGCTGGAGCCGGGCAAATATGCCGACCTGGTGATGTTCGACCGCGATCCGCTGGCGGACATCCGCAACACGCGGTCGGTCAGCCTGGTGATGCGCGGCGGGCAGCTGTTCGACGCTGATACGCTCGATGAGTTATGGCCGGTGGCGCGCAAGCTCCCGGCGCCGTGGTTCGCGCAAGGGAAAGACGCGCAGTGGCTGCCGGTGAAGTGACGCTCGACCCGGAGATCGCGGCGTTCCTGGCTGAGATGAAGGCGCGCTGGGCGGCGCATCCGCCGTTCGACACGCTGGATTTCCCCGAACAGCGCGCGGTGTGCGAGGCGGTGCGCGCGCGCTGGACCGAGGGCGGGCCAGAGATGGCGCGGACGATCGAGCGCGTGTTCGATCCGGGTGCGGGCAAGCTGCACGTGCGGGTGCATTTCCCCGAGGGCGTGCGCGAGCCGGCGCCGGCGCTGGTCTATCTGCATGGCGGCGGGTTCACCTTGTTCTCGATCGACACGCACGACCGGCTGATGCGCGAATATGCCGCGGCGGGCGGGTTCGCGGTGATCGGGGTCGATTACCCGCTGTCGCCCGAGCATAAATATCCGGTCGCGCTCGACCGGATCGAGGCGCTGATGCTGTGGCTCAAGGCGCACGGTGGCGAGCTGGGGATCGATCCGCAGCGTCTGGCGATGGGCGGGGATTCGGCTGGAGCCAACCTGTCCTTTGCCGCCGCGCTGCGGTTGCGCGACCGGGGCGAGGGCGGGTTGGTGCGGGCGATCCTGTCCAACTACGGCTATTTCTCGACCGCAGTATCGGACGAGGCCGAGGCGTCCTTTGGCGGGTCGGGGTCGATCATGGATCGCGCCGAGGCGGTGGCCTATTACGCCAACTATCTGACCGATTTCGAGCGCGAGCGGAGCGATCCGCTGGCGTGCCCGCTGCTCGCCGATCTGGCAGGCCTACCGCCGGTGCTGCTGGTGATTCCCGAATGCGACCTGCTGACCGAGCAGTCGCTGGCGATGGAAGCGCGGTTGCGGGTCGCGGGCGTAGCGACCGAAGCGATCGTCTATCCCGGCGCGACGCACAGCTTTCTGGAAGCGATGTCGGTGGCGGAGGTGGCGCGGCAGGGGATCGCCGACGGGGCGGCGTTCGTGGCGGAGCGGCTCAGCCGCTGATGACGCCGTCTGCG
>NZ_DASWTG010000065.1:0-2290 GCF_036402235.1 Sphingomonas sp.
CCCTTGGGCTTCTCGCCCTTGGCCGGCACCCGCCAGAAATAGACCATCCGCCCGTTCACGTCCCGCTCGGCCTCGGGTTCCCACGCGCCCATGCGGAAGGCGTGGCTCACGATCCGCGTCCCCGGCTTCAGCTCGGCGAGCAGCTTGGGCCGCAGCTTCTCGTTCAGCGTATCGAGCAGGTACAGCGTCACCACGCTCGCATCGCTGAAGTCGCTGGTGAACAGGTCGGCCTGGCGGAAGCTCACCTTGCCCGTGACGCCTTGCGCCTTGGCATTGGCGTTGGCCTCGGCGATGCGCTGCGGGTCGATGTCGATCCCGGTGGCCTTGACCTTCGCACGCTTGACCGCGGCGATCGGGATTCGCCCGTCGCCCGATCCCAGATCGTAGAGCACGTCGCCGTCCCTGACCTGCGCCATGTCGAGCATCGCCTCGACCACCTCCGGCGGCGTCGGCACATAGATGACGTCGGGCGCCCGGCTCGCCTGAGGGGCAACCGGCGCCGGGCCGGGCGGCGGCGCGATCGCGCTGCCCGCCATCAGCATCGCGGCGGTGGTGATGATCAGCTTCATGGGCTTCTCTCCTCCTCGTCCTCCTCGGGTCTCAGGAACAGGAGCAGCACGGCCCCCGCTCCCAGCACGGCAACCCCCGCAAGCGCTCCCCAGCCGGTATAGGCAAGGCTCGACCATAGCAGATATGCCGTCGTCGCGCAGAACAGGGCGGGCAGAACGGGATAGAGCGGCACGCGAAAGGGACGCGCCGTGTCGGGGAAGCGGCGCCGCAGCACAAACAGCGCGATGCCGGCGAGCAGCAGGAAGAGCCAGAAGACCGGCGCCGTATACTCTACCGCCAGCCGGAACCCGTCGCGCCCGAAGCCACCCGCAACCACCAGCGCCAACGCCACCGCACCCTGCGCCACCAGCGCGTTGCCCGGCGTGTCGCGCCCCATATCCCACCGCCCCAGCCAGCGCAGCGCATGGAAGCGCTGGCCCAGTGCGCACGCGGTCCGCCCGCCGGTGATCGCGGTGGCGTTGGCGCTGGTCAGCGCCGCAACCGCTACCGCCGCGCTGATCGCCGCCGCGCCGCCATCGCCCAGCGCGCGCCGCATCACCTCCGCCGCAACCGCATCCGACTCCGCCAGCCCCGCGAACCCAAGCGAATGCAGCGCGGCAAGGTTCACCAGCACGTACAGCGCCGTCACCAGCGCCAGCGCCGCTGCCATGATCGGCGCGATCCGCCGCGGCGGCGCCTTCATCTCGGCGGAGACGTACACCGCCTCGCTCCACCCGCCATAGGCGAGCAGCACGAACACCATCATCAGCCCGATCGCGCTGCCCTCGCTCACCGGCGCCGGTGCCGCGCCCGCAGGTGCCGCCATGAACCCCGCGACGATGATCGCCACCAGCCCGGCGACCTCGACCAGGGTCAGCCAGCGCTGCGCCGCGGTGCCCCAGCGGATGCCGAGCCAGTTGATCGCGCTCACCGCCGCCACGGCGATGCCCGCCCAGATCGCAGGGCCCGCCGGCCCCAGCGGCACGATCACCTGGAGATAGTCGCCGACGATGAAGGCGAGCAGCGCCAGCGATCCGGTCTGGATCACCGCCAGCCGCGCCCAGGCGTAGAGGAACGCCAGCCGCTCGCCATAGGCCCGGCCTAAGAAATGATAGTCGCCGCCCAGATGCGGCCACGCCGCCGCCATCTCGGCATAGCAGAGCGCGCCCGCGATCGAGAGCAGCCCGCCGGCGATCCACGCCGCGATCATCGTCGCCGCGTCGGGCGCAAACCCCGCGACCAGCGCCGGGGTGCGGAAGATGCCCGCCCCCACCACGATCCCCACCGTCAGCGCAAACACGTCGAGGTCGCCGATCGTGCGGCGCGGGACGGCGGCTTCCATTATCCTCCCCCGCCAGGGGGAGGTCGCAGCCGCAGGCTGACGGAGGGGGCGGATGCCAGACCGGAAAGGGTTCGCGTCCTCCCCCTCCGTCGCGCTATGCGCGTCACCTCCCCCTGGCGGGGGAGGATTGGATGTAGAACGTCGATACGCCCTTGCACGCGGCTACACTCCCTCAACCCGCAAGACACAGGGACAGGCTTTGGGTCAACCAGCCCCGCTCGCTCCGGTTCCGAAACTTCCATACCCAGTCCTCCCCCGGAGGGGGAGGGGGAGTTGCGAGGTCGAACGCGCCCCGCGCGTTCGAGGATCGTGCGGCGCACGATCCGACCTCGAACTCGAAGCTGGTGGAGGGCTAGTCTCCACAAGCGAGCCGGTCAGCTTGTGGAGACTCCCCCTCCA
>NZ_DASWTG010000066.1:0-1662 GCF_036402235.1 Sphingomonas sp.
CTAATGGCCGGAATGGGTCGAAAGCGGTCATTTGGACCAGCCACCGCCAAGTGCCCGGAAAAGCTCGATCTGCCTCGTCGCGACCTCGCCATTGATGCTGGCCAGCCCGGCTTGGGTTTCCGCGAAACTCCGTTCCGCGTCGAGCAGGGCGAGCGAGTCCACCTGACCCTCGCGCTGTTGCGCGCGAACGATTCCGGCTGCGATTTTCGCCTCGTCGCGCGCGGACCGCAATGCCTCGCGCTGGCGCAGCACATTGGCGTAGGATGACAGAGCGGTCTCAGTCTCCTGCAGGGAACGGAGCACCGCGCCATCGAACTCGGCGAGAGCCTCCTCGGCTCCCGCCTCGGCACCGGCAACCCGCGCTCGGGCCCTCCTGTGATCGGTAAACGACCAGCTGATCAGCGGGCCGAGCAGGAATCCGATCGGGTTGCTGAGCAGATTGGAAATGCTTGCCGCCGAAGCGCCGAGCGAGCCCCCGAGGCTGATCCTGGGATAAAGCTCTGCGGTGGCGATCCCTATTCGGGCGGTCGCAGCTGCCAGCCGACGTTCGGCGGCGCGGACATCAGGTCGGCGCGCGAGCAGCTGGGCGCCGTCGCCGACCGGGATGGGCCGGTCGACCGTGAGCGAGGTGGTGCGCGCGCCCGCCGCGTGGGGCAGCTCGGCGGGCGCGCGTCCGGTCAGCATCGCTAGCCTGAACAATGCGTTGGCACGCTCGGCGGCAATGGCCGGAATCTCGGCCTGTCGCTGGTTGCGAAGCGTTGCGATCCGCGCCGTGTCGAGGCGCGAGTTGAGCCCGATCTCCACCCGGCGCTGGGTGAGGCGCAGGCTTTGATCCAGCAGCCTGACGATCTCGCCGGCGACGGCCAGCCGCTCGGCTGCGCTGGCCGCATCGGCATAGGCCCGGGCCGTTTCGGCGACGATCGCGACGCGAACGGCTTGGGCGTCCGCCTCGGCTGCGCCGACGTCGCCCCGCGCCGCCTCGACGCTCCGGCTGACCCGCCCGAACAGGTCCAGCTCATAGGCGACGCTGAGGCCGGCATCGAAGCTGGTCGACGCGTCGCTGGTCCCGGAATCGCGGCCGCGGGTCGCGCTCGCCCCGGCATCGGCCTGGGGGAGTCGGTCGACCTTGACCTCGCGGAGCGCGGCCCGCGCCCGGGCCAGGCGGGCGGCCGCCGCGCGTACATCGCGGTTATGCGCCATTGCGTCCTGGATCAGCCCGTCGAGCGTGGCGTCGTTGAACAATCGCCACCAGTCGCTCTCGATCGCTGCTCCGGGCTGCAGCGCCGGCGAGCTTGCGGAAACGAACGCGCCGGCCGAGGCGGACGGGAGCGCCGGCGGGGCATAGTCGGGGCCGGCCGCGCAGGCGCCGACAACCAGCGCGGACGCGGCGGCGATCAATCGCCTCCTGGTCATGGGCGAATGCTCCTATTCCGCGGGAACCGCATCGGCCGGAAGTCCGGCGCGGCGCCGCCGAGTGCGCTCCAGCCGCTCGCCGACGGTACGGCAGGTGACGTAGAAGAGCGGAGTGAAGATGAGGCCGAACGCGGTCACGCCGATCATCCCCGAGAAGACGGCGGTGCCGAGCGCCTGGCGAAGCTCGAATCCCGGCCCACCGGCCAGCACCAGCGGCAGCACGCCGAGGATGAAGGCGAAGCTGGTCAT
>NZ_DASWTG010000067.1:0-64496 GCF_036402235.1 Sphingomonas sp.
GGCGGAGGCGGGGTGAGTGCCGGCGGAGCGGGGGCAGGCTGGGGGGGCGGTGTCGCGGCGGGTGGCGTCACCAGCGTCGAGCGCAGATACCAGTTGTCGATGGTGCCCGCCGAGACGCCGCCCTTGAACAGATAATATTCAAAGGCACCGACGGCGACGCGGTGGTTGAGCGAGAAGGCGCCGCTGGCGGTCGTGGCGCCATTGACCGCCTCGATGATCAGGATGCCGTTCTGCGTCGTCGCGGCGCCGGCACCGCCCGCGTTCACGATCGTGACGCTGGTCGTGCCCGTCGCCGATCCGCCGTCGATCACCAGCCTGTCCGAAGCCGAGCTGTCATTGCCCAATACGGTATTCAGCATCAGCAACCCACCATTGCCGACATAGTCGCCGCGCACGGTGAAGCTGTCTCCCGGCGCTCCGCTGCCGTTAGTGAGGTCGATGCGGCCGGCGTTGATCAAGGTCGCGCGCTGGCCGGCGGCGAAGGCGGCGATGCCGCCGTTCGCGCCGCCACCGAAGATCGTGCTCGATGCGTCGAGCGCGAAGACGCCGGTGCCGGTGCCGGCGTCGCCGAGCGTCAGGAAGCCGTTGAAGGTCAGTTCGGTATCGTTGGTCGCGTCGATGCGCTCCCAGCCGTCGAACCGTGCGACGTTGCCGGTCGTGACGTTGGAAAAGGCCAGCGCGTCGGTGCCCTCACCGCCGGTGATCCGCGGGCTGCGGCCGAGATTGGCGTCGGTCAGGCTGGTGAGTTGGGCGCTGTCATTGTCGCCGCCCAGATCGATGGTGCCGTGCACCACGCCGCCGCCGTTCCACACGAACCGGTCGGTGCCGACGCTGAGCAGCATGTCGCCGCCGACCGATCCGCCGGTGATGGTGACGCTGTCGGTGCCGCCCGACACGCTGATGTTGCCGCCGATCGTGCCGGCCGACAGGATGATCGTGTCGTTGCCGAAGCCGGTGACGAGGTTGCGGTCGATCGTGCCGCCGGACATGTCGAACAGATTGTCCGCGAGCTTCATGTTGACGCGGCCGATGCGGCCGCCGGTCATCACCGCATGATCGCCATCGTCAAAGGCATCGACGATGCGTCCGCCGGACATCACGAAGGTGTCGAGCGCGCCGCCCTGGTTGAGCGTGTTGATCTCGCCCCCGGTCATCGCGAAATGATCGACGCCCTCGCCCTGCTGCACCTGGCCGGTGACGATTCCCCCGCTGATCTCGAACCGGTCGTCGCCATTGCCCTGGTCGACCGATCCGTTGACCCGGCCCGAGGCCATGATCACGGTATCGGCGCCGCCGCCGAAGGTCACGTTGCCGTCGATCGTCCCGCTTCCGCCCGTGGGCAAAGTGAGGCGGTTGTTCCCGCCGGGATCGTTGAGCCCGCCCGGATCGGTGCCGCTATCGCAGACATAGACGTCGTCGCCGGCAGTCGGCGTGAGGACGCAGTCGGCGCGGGCGGGCGATGCCGCGCAGAGCGCGATGCCCGCAACCGTGGACGACAGGATGAGCTTCCGGTGTGTGCCGATGCCGGCCGAAAGGCTCTGCGATACGCGCGATGCCATGGGCATTCTCCCCTTTTGGGTCGGATGCCCCCCCCTTTTCTCACCCTTAGATACGGGTGCGTTACCAAATTGCGAACTTTCCCGGCGAGGAAGGCGCTGGCCTTTCCCGTTCCTCTCCAGACACGTTGGCGCGACTCCTTCCGATCCGCGCCGACGATCCTCAGAACGCCATGTGATTCGTCCCGCGCACCAGCACCGCGCCAAGCCACCCCTGGACGAACAGCGTGAAGGTGACGAGCGACAAGACCAGCAGCATCGTGCGGCTGGCAACCGCTTCGCGCCACAGCCACGCCCACACCGTAACCGCGATACCGGCGAACGCCAACATGGTGCCGAGCGCACGATGCCAGCGGTGTATCTGGTCGGGATCGTCGAGCGTGAAGCCTGCGGTCAGCCAGCCGAGCAGGCCGGCAACCAGGCTTGCCGCACCCGCAGCGATGATCAGCGCGCGAATGCACTCGACCGTCCCGTCGCGCCGCCGAAGGAGCACGCGCGCGGCCAGCGCCGCCGGGAAGAGCGCGACTGGGAAATGCACCGCAAACGGATGGATTCGCCCGAGCCAGCGCATCAGGCGCTCGCCGAATGACCGGCGAGGTTGCGGTTTCGCCGCCGCAGCATGCGCATTCATCCGCTCCCCCGCCGCATCGGCCAGGGCGCCAACCATCTGTCCGTCATGACTCGGGGCAGCCTGTGCGTCACTATGGTTCTCGTGTGCCGGCGCTGCGGCCGGCATGGCGAAGAGCAGCGCCAACAGCAGCAAGATGGGGCGAAACAGGTTCAGAACCATGTCCGCACGCCCAGGACCAGGCTCCACCCGCCGCGGTCCTCGCCGGCGCGGCGCCGGAAATCTGCCGTGTCGCCGAAGGCACGCTCATACTGGACGCCGACATAGGGCGCGAACTCGGGCACGAACTCGTAGCGCAGCCTGAGGCCCGCTTCCGCGGTCGAAAGCCCCGAGCCGGCGCCGAGCTCGGGCACGTCCTGGAGCGAGACCTCGAATCCGCCGCGCGGCTGGAGGATCAGCCGCTGGGTGATGCGCTGGTCGTACTCGGCCTCGAAGCGGGCGCTGACATCGCCCTCTTCGGACACGAAGGCGGCGGCGTCGATCTCGAACCAGTAAGGCGCAAGGCCTTGGACGCCAAGCACGAGATAGCCGCGGCCGGGCTGTGGGCGAATGTCGTAGCGCACGCCCGCCTGCAAGTCGAGGAACGGGCCGATCGCCCGGCTCCACAGGGCCTGCACCTCGGCGCCTTCCACGCCTTCGCCGAACCTGCCCTCGCCCTGACTCTTGACCCAGAGCTTGTCGCGGTCCCCGCCATACCAGAACTGGACGTCCTCCCAGGCATAGCCGACATGGCCATCGCGCAGATCGAGCTCGAGCTGGTCGATCATGAACTTGGCGGTGCGAAGGCCGCCATGACTGGTATGCAGCTCCGCCCGCGCCCGCGCCATCGTGCCGGGATCGTACACGCTGTCGGCGGCATGCGGCGGGCCACTGGTGGCGGCCGCAGGTGGCGGCGCGATCGGCGGGGCCGCCTCACCCACGCCACCCATCCGGTGCCCGGCATGAGGGCCCGCCTGCGGTTCGCCGGGCTGATGGCCGTGATGGCCCGCATGCGAATCCTGCTGCGCGGGCATTGCCGGTTTCGGCGCCGGCATGTCGTGGCCGGCATGAGGATCGGCGGGCTCACCCGGCGCAGGTTGACCGGCCTGCATCCTGTGGCCCGCATGCGGGTCGGTCGCCTGGTCCCGCGCGGGCGGCGGCGCGTCGTGGCCGCTGTGCTGGGCAAGGGCAGGCGCCGCGGCCGACGCGGCGAGGATCGCGGACAGAAGGCGCTTCATGACGCGGCTCCTTCGAGCGGGCGCACGGTGACGATGCGCATCATCCCGGCGTGCATGTGGAAGAGAAGGTGGCAGTGGAACGCCCAGTCGCCGGGGGCGTGGGTGGTCAGGTCGAGATCGAGTAGGGCACCGGGAAGCACGTCGACCGTGTGCTTGAGCGGGTGATGGCCGGAATGGCCGTTCACCAGCTCGAAGAAATGGCCGTGGATGTGGATCGGATGCGCCATCATCGTGTCGTTGACCAGCCGCACGCGCACCCGCTCGTTGAGTGCGAAGCGCAGCGGCTCGGGATTCTCGCTCAGGCGCTGCCCGTCGAACGACCACATGAACCGCTCCATGTTGCCGGTGAGGTGGACCTCGATCGTCCGCGTCGGCGCGCGCCGATCGGGATTCAGCGCCAGCGAGATCAGGTCGCGATAGGTGAGCACCCGGTGCGGCACGTCCTCGAGCCCGGTGCCGCGATCGCCGGTGCGGTCGACCGGCATCGGCGCGATCATGTCGACCCCCGCCCCGACCGGGAAGGCGACGCGCGACTTGTCGCGCATGCTCATGTCGCCATGATCCATCCCGGCATGGCCCGCCGCGCCGTGATCCATGCTGCCCATGCCCATGTCGCGCATGGTCAGGACCGGCCGGGCGCGCAGCGGCGGGACCTCGGCCGCCATGCCCGGACGCGGCGCGAGCGTCGCGCGGCCCATGCCCGAGCGGTCGATCGCCTCGGCGACGAAGGTATAGGCGCGGTCCTCGTGCGGCTGGACGATCACGTCATAGGTCTCGGCGGCGGCGATGCGGAACTCGTCGACCTCGACCGGCCGCACATTCTGCCCGTCGGTGCCGACGACGGTCATCGGCAGGCCGGGAATGCGGATGTTGAAGATCGACATCGCGCCGGCGTTGATGATCCGGAGGCGCACCCGCTCGTGCGGCCGGAACAGGCCGGTCCAGTTCTCCTGCGGCCCGTGGCCGTTGATCAGATAGGTATAGGTCGAGCCGTTGACGTCGAGGATGTCGGTCGGGTCCATCCGCATCCGTGCCCACATCCGCCGCTCCGCGGCGCTCATCCGGTGCGCGGGATCGCCGCCGAGGCGCCCGGCCAGCGTGATGCGGTTGCGGTTGAAATAGCCGCCTTCCTGCTTGAGCTTGCGGAACAGCTTATGGCTGTGGACGAAGCTCCAGTCGCTGAGCACGATGACATGCTCGCGGTCATAGGCGACCGGATCGGGATCGGCGGGATCGAGGATCAGCGGCCCGTAATGCCCCTCCTGCTCCTGCAGGCCCGAATGGCTGTGATACCAGTAGGTGCCCGACTGGCGGATCGGGAAAGCGTAGGTGAAGGTCTCGCCCGGGCGGATGCCGGGGAAGCTGATCCCCGGCACGCCGTCCATCTGGAAGGGCAGCAGCAGCCCGTGCCAGTGGATCGAGCTATCCTCGTCCAGCGTGTTGGTCACATGGATGCGGACGTCCTGCCCTTCGCGCAGCCGGATCAGCGGCGCGGGAAGCGTTCCGTTGACGGTGATCGCATGGCCGGTCTCACCGCCGGCCGAGAAGGTCGAATGGCCGATGCTGAGGCGGATGTCCGCGCCCGACAGCGTCGGCATGTCGGGCCGGATGCCGGACGAGCCGGACTGCGCCCAGGCGGGAAGGAAGTGCGGGAGGGCGAGGCCCGCGCCGCCCAGCGCCGCGCCGCGAAGCAGCGCGCGCCGATCGAGGGTGGAATCGGTTTGCATGATCATTTCCCTGGCCGCCCCGGAGGCGGCGGATGCCCGGCAGGCCGGAAGGGCCGCGGCCCGCGCCGCAGCCCTTCCGGTCAAGGCCGGTCAGTGGTTGTGGTGCGGCTGCGGCTTCGCGTCCGGCCGGCGGGGCTGCTCGCGCCGGGCGTTCTGCGCGCCCTCGCAACAGTCCATGCGGCCGTCGGCATTGCGGTCGGCGCAGCAATCCTTCTTGCCGGCCTGGCCTTCGCCCTTCTGGTGCCCGGCATGCGCCGAATGGTCCATTCCGGCATGCCCCTGATGCTGGGCGGGCGCGGGCTGGCTCTGCGCCGTCCGGGCGGCAGCGGGGAAGGCGACGGCAAGCACCGTCGCGGCAACGAGACTCTTCATGTCAACATACTCCTGAGCGTTCAGACGAACGAAATCCGGTTCGTGAGCGTCAGGAGCGGCGTGGAGGGGGTGGATCGGCCTGAAGATCGACGCCGTGGATGCCGGCGACGCGCGGCGCGCGCTGCGCCGACGAGGGGGACGGGCGTTCGAAGACATAGCAGCCGCCAAGTGCGGGCAGCGCCGCGCAGGCGATCATGCAGTCGATATCGGCACCGGGCAGGCGGTCCCCGGAGCGCTTCTGCGCATCGTCGCAATGCCCCGCCATGGCGGCAGTGCCGTCCGCCGCCATCGCGCCGTGGCCCGTCGCACCGTGGCCGGCCGCGATCGATGCGCCCGGCGCCGCCATCGCCGCATGGCCGCCGAGCATCGAGAAGGATGCGAAGAGCATCGCCGCGATGGTCAGGACTCGGAGCAGGCGGGACCGCATGTCCCCAGCAATAGGCCCGCGGGGCCGCGCTGACAACCGCACCGGCCATGCGCGACCGGCTCAGGCATGCCGCTGGGCGGCAACGCCGATCCGCGCCGGGGCAGATCGACATTCAATCCTCCCCCGCCAGGGGGAGGTGTCGGCCGCAGGCTGACGGAGGGGACGGATAGCGGAACATCAGCGGTTCGCTTCCTCCCCCTCCGTCACGCTTCGCATGCCACCTCCCCTGGTGGGGGAGGATTGATATCCAAATGTCGATCCGCGCTAGGGTTGCAGCCCCTCGCCGCGGCGGAAGAGCGGGGGATCGCCGCCTCCGTCATGCTTGCGGACAGCCTCCATGCTGCGTGGCAGGTCGAACGGCAGCTTGCCGCGCGGCCTGGCCGCGCCGCGCACCACGTCGAGCAAGGCGGCATCGCTCGCGCCGAAGGTGGCGAGGATCGCCCGGCTGTGCGGCAAGAGCGCAGTCAGGATCGCGGGCCGGTCCATCTCGACCGCGACGATCACCGGAACGTGGCGCGCGGCGGCGGCGATCGCCTTCGCATCCGCGTCGCCGGGGCGGAAATCGAGCCGGCCCTCATGCTGGCGCGATCCGAAGAAATGATGCGGGTGCAGCGTCTCGAAGGGCGTCGCGGTGCGCACCAGCGCGGCGTCGGCCGCTTCGGGCGTGTCCGCGACCTCGAACCCGGCGACGCGCGCGGCGCCGGCGTCCACGCCGTGGAGCCACAGCCGGGCGCCGCGGCGAAGCGGCAGCAGCGCATCCCGGTTGCGCAGCAGCACCTGCCCCGCACGCTGGGCCGCCTCCGCCTGCGCGCGCACGGCGGGATCGCCGAGCACGGCCTCAGCCCGCGCCGGATCGACGAACGGATCCTCGAACAGGCCGAGCGCGAATTTGAGCCGCAGGATGCGGCGCACCGAGGCATCGATCCGCGCCGTGCCGATCTTCCCGGCGCGCAGCGCGGCGAGGATCGGCGCCGGATCGTCGACGCCGCCGAACTGATCGAGACCGGCCGCGAGCCCCTTGGCGAAGCGCGCCGGCACGCTCAGCCGCTCGACGCCCCAGGGCATCGCGATCGAGCGCGGAAGCTGCGGATTTTCGGCGCTGGGCGAGGTGCAGGCCGCATCGCAATCGCGCGTGATCGCCCAGTCGGAGACGATCAGGCCGCCATATCCCTTCTCCCGCCGTAGCAGACCGGTCAGCAGTTGCTTGCTGAACCCGGCGCCGACCGGCTCGAGCGCAGCCCCGTTCAGCCGCGGCCCGCCGACGATGACATAGGTCGGCATCACGCCTGCGGCGCGGGCGGCGAAGGCGCCGTCGAACGCCGCGACATGCTTCGCGAATTCGGCATCGGACAGGCTGACGGCGCGGCCGTAGAAATTGTGGCCGTCATGGCCTTCGGGCGCCGCACCATAGCCGACCCAGTGCTTGACCACCGCCGCGACGCCATCGCGCGTCACGCCCGCCGATCCGCCCTGGAACCCCTCGACATAGGCGCCGGCGAGCCGCGAGACCGTCGCCGGATCCGATCCGAAGGTTGCGGTGATGCGCGGCCAGCGCGGCTCCGATCCGACATCGGCCTGGGGCGACAGCGCCATGTGAATGCCGACCGCGCGGTATTCGCGCCGCGCCGCATCGCCGAAGCGGCGGACGAGCGCGGCATCGCCGACCGCGGCGAACGCCAGCGTCTCGGGCCATTGCGAGAAGCCGCCGCCATTGGTGCTGGCGCCTGCCGTCGCATGAAAGTGATGCCGCGGATCGGTGCTGATCGTCGCCGGGATGCCCAGCCGCGTCGCCTCCGCAAGCTTCTGGATCGCGTTGTTCTGCGCGGCGAATTCCCGCGGCGGCATGACCAGCCGCGTGATGAAGCTCGAGACATGATGCCCGGCGATCAGCACGCGCGCCTTGTCGAGATCATAGCCGTCCGCCGACGCGCCGATCGCCGAGCCCCGTGCCGGCAAGGTGCCGTGCAGCAGCTGGCCCACCTTCTCCTCGATCGTCATGCGGGCGAGCAGATCGCCCACCCGCGCATCGACCGGAAGCGCCGGGTTCTCGTACGGGTCCATCTGCCCGTTGCGGTTGAGATCGCGATAGGCCGCCGGCTCGGGGAGCGCCGCGCCCGGCAGCGCCAGCATCAGGCCCGCCATGGCGCACCGGATCAGCGTGGGAATCGGCTTGGGCATCCGCTTCGTCTTCCTTCTCGCCGGACGCGCGGCGGCATGCCGCACCCGAAAAGGGGCGGCGCTCCGTTGCGGGAGCGCCGTCAGGAGAGAGCAGTCAAGGCTTGGAGGATGGTTGACTGCGGTGGAAAGCTCAGAACTTCACGCCGAAGGTCGCGCCGAAATAGCGGCTCGAATCCTTGTTGTAGGTTCCGACCAGGTCATAGGGGTTGGCGGTGGTCGCCAGCAGCGAGTTGTGCCCGATGCTCGTCAGGTAATTCTCGTCGAACAGGTTCTTGACGAACAGGGTCAGGCTGTAGCGGTCGTCGATCGTCTTGAGGCCGATGCTGGCATCGACCAGCGTATAGGCCGGCTGCCACAGCAGCGGATCCTGCTCGACCGCGAACTGCTGCTCGCTGGTGAAGTTGATCGAGAACTGGCCGAACGCCGCCAGGCTCGAGCTGATCTCCGCCTCGTAGCGCGGCGACACGCTGACGCGCCATTCAGGGCTCGCCGCCAGCGGCTTGCCGCGCAGATTCTGCTGCGGGGTCGCGCCGGCCGCGGTGCGGTAGCAGATGTTGATCGGCGTGCCGGTCATCACCGGCGCGGCCGCCTGAAGCTGCAGCGGGCAGTTGAGGCCGTCGATGTCGATCGTCGACTTGGCATAGGTCACCGCGGCGTTCACCGTGAAGCCGTCGGCGGGGCGCATCGTCGCCTCGATCTCGAAGCCCTTGGTCTGCGACTTGCCCGCGTTGGTCGAGACGAACTGCACGACGCCGGTCACCGGATCCGAGCGGTTCGCCTGGACCTGGAGGTTGGTGTAGTCGGCGAGGAAGGCGGCGGCCGAGATGGTGAACGAGCCGTCCGAGGTGCGGCCCTTGAAGCCGATCTCATAGGCGTTCACATGCTCCGGCTCAAGCGCCTTCTGGTTGGCGAGATCGGCCGAGATCTCCATCTCGTAGCCCAGGCCCTTATAGCCGCGGGTATAGGTCGCATAGGCCTGCGCGTTGCGATTGAACTCGTACTGCAGGCCGGCCTTGCCGGTCACCGCGGTATCGCTGGCGCGGAACTCGCCGCTGACCGGCGGATTGGCCGGGAAGATCACGTCGCCGGTCTGGATCGGGGCGATGCGGGCGCCGCGGTTGAAGCCCTTCTCATACTGGACGCGCAGGCCGCCGATCACCTTGAGGCCGCCGGCGATACTGTAGTCGAACTGGCCGAAGGCGGCGATGCTGTCCTGCGAGAGGTGGATCTCGCTCGCGGACGACTGGTAGACGATGTTGGCCGCGGCGCAGGGCTGGCCGATCACCCCGGCGGTGCAGCGCGCGCGGCGGCGGTCGAACGGCCGCTCGATATAGCTGTGCATGTAGAACACGCCGGCGACATAGTTGAAGGCGTTGCTGCCGTTGCTGGCGATGCGCAGTTCCTGGCTCAGCCCCTGAATATCGGCGACGCCGTGATTCTGGTTCCACCAGGCATAGGCCGCGCCCGCGCCGACGAACACCGGCACCGGCGCGTTGATGCGGTCGATCGGCTGGTTGACGTCGAGATGATATTTCTGGAACGCGGTGATCGAGGTGATCGTCGCGGCGCCCAGATCCCAGTCGGCCTGGAGCGAATAGGTCTGCTGGCTGGAATTGGCGTAGGTGTCGGCGTCCTCGTTGATCGTGCGGTTGGTGCGCGACGCCTGGATCGGGCCGACCAAGCTCTGGAGCACGGGGTTGACGATGCTCACCATCGTCGAGCCGCAGCAATCGGCGTCGGTCTTGCGGTACTCGGCGCTCAGCAGGAAGTTGAGCGTCTCGGTCGCGTCCCATTCGAGCTTGCCGCGCACGCCCCACCCGCTCGATCCGTTGACCCAGCGATCGGTGCCGATGTTGCGGGTGATGCCGCGCACGTCATTGTAATAGCCGGTGACGCGGGCGCGCAGCGTGCTCGACAGCGGGCCGGAGACGGTGCCGCGCGCGCGATACTCGCCATGTTCGGCGATGGTGAAGTCGGCGCTGGCGGTGAGATCGCGCGAGGGGCGCGCGGTGGTCACGCTGATCACGCCGGCCGACGCGTTCTTGCCGAACAGCGTGCCCTGCGGGCCGCGCAGGATCTCGACCCGCTCGATATCGGCGAGATCGGAGAAGCCCTGCGCCTGGCGCACCGCGACGACGCCGTCGACCACGGTGGAGACCGAGGATTCGGTCCCCTGGCCGAACAGCGAGGTGCCGATGCCGCGGATGCGGAAGCTGGTGTTGGTCGGGTTGGCGCCCTGCTGGAAGCTGAGCGAGGGCACCGCCTGAACCAGCGAGTTGGTGTCGGAGATCTGCCGGTCGGCCAGCGCATCGCCGGTCACCGCGGTCACCGCGAGCGGCACGTCGAGCAGGCGCTCGGCGCGCTTCTGCGCGGTGACGATGATCTCGCCGGTATCTTCGGGGGCGGCCGCCGGGGCCTGCGGCTCGGATGCCGGAACGGCGTCCTGCGCATGCGCCGGCGCCGCCAACGAGACCGCCAGCGCGAAGGTGGACGCGACGACAAGGAAATGGACTGAACGATTCATACAACCTCCCCAGAAACAATAGCTTTGCGCGGCTCTGCTGGCCTTGAGCGAACGGCGACTCGTCGCCTGCCGCTCATTTTGATTTAACGCTAAACTGATCGAGCGCGGGAACGTTGTCAAGCGGCAATCGGAACGGGCGCAGAAGCTTTGCGTCCGGGCTAGTCGCGGACGACGCAGCGGAAGCCGATATGGGTGGTGGTCGAATCGACCGGCTGCGGGTGGCGGGCGGCGGGGCGGTAACGCTGGCAGTAACTCTCCGCGCACAGATGCGATCCGCCCTTCAGCACCTTGCGCGGGATGCGCACCTGGGGCGTGCAGGGGTCGTAGCTGTCGCGCTCGCGCCCGCCGCGCGGGTTGGGAATGGCGCAACAGGCGCCCGCCTGCTTCTTGACCGGCTTGCGATCCCCCGCGCCGGGCAGCGCGAACCAGTCCGAGGTCCACTCCCAGACGTTGCCGATCATGTCGTGCAGCCCGTAGCCGTTCGGCGGATAGTGCCGCACCGGCGAGGTGCGCTCGAACCCGTCGAGCAGCGTGTTGGCGTAGGGGAAGCGCCCCTGCCAGTAGTTCGCCAGCATCGCCCCGCCGGGCGCGAGCTCATCCCCCCAGGCATAGTCGCTGTCGGCGCCGCTGCGTGCGGCGAATTCCCATTCCGCCTCGGTCGGAAGCGACTTGCCCGCCCAGCGCGCATAGGCCTCGGCGTCCGCATAGGCGACATGGACCACCGGATGATCGTCCAGCCCGTCGAGCGCACTGCCCGGCCCGAGCGGGTGGCGCCAGTCGGCGCCGGGGCGAAAGGCCCACCATTGCGAGAAATCGTCCATATCGACCGGCCCGGCGGTCTTCTCGAAGACCAGCGACCCGGCCAGCGCGAGCGCCGGGTCCAGTCCGGGATAGTCGGCCGGATCGGGCGCGATCTCGGCAAAGGTGACGTGCCCGGTCGCGGCCACGAATGCGGCGAACTGCGCATTGGTGACCGGCGTCTCGTCGATCCAGAACGGGTCGACCCGCACGGTGCGGACCGGCGCCTCCTCCGGATAGAAACGCGCCGAGCCCATGCGGAACCGGCCGCCTTCGACATGGCGCATGCCGGCACGGCCGGACTCACTGACGGAACGGAAATCGGGGGCGCTGCGCATCGGCATCCTCTAGCCGGATCGGCCGGCGAAGTCAGTTGCCCGTTGACGGCGGGGCGGCCTGCCGGTCCGGGCTGTCGTCGAAACGCTCGCGCGACCGGAACCGCTCCGGCATCTCGGCGAGCGGCGGATTGCTGTGCTTGCGCGCCTCGCTCCACCACAGCTTTTTCAGCTCCTCGACCTTGGCGGGATGGCGATCGGCGATGTCGTTCGCTTCGGCGAAATCCGCTTCGGTGTCGAACAGCTGCCAGCGATCCCTGGCGAAGTCGGTGCCCGGCTGG
The DNA here is from genome assembly GCF_036402235.1 of Sphingomonas sp. GTDB lineage: Bacteria > Pseudomonadota > Alphaproteobacteria > Sphingomonadales > Sphingomonadaceae > Sphingomonas. Next base: position 12,044 of record NZ_DASWTG010000067.1, read on the forward strand.
TGGATCGCCACTGCCCGCCACTTGCCCTGCGTGATCGCGCGATTGCCGCGCAGCTCGAAATACTGGACGGTGCGCGCGCTGGGCGCGGCCGCGGAGCGCACGGTCGGGAGGATCGACTTGCCGGCGACCGGGATCTCCGCAACCCCGTTCAGGCTGCGCGGGAAGCGCGTGCCCGCCGCGTCCGCCAGCGTGGGCGCGAGATCGACGGTATCGACATATTGGCGCCGGATCGCGCCGCCATCGCGAACGGCGCGCGGCCAGCTCACGATCAGCGGGGTGCGCACGCCGCCCAGATAGGGCCAGACCTTGTAGCGGCGGAACGGCGTGACGCTGGCCATCGCCCAGGGACGCGGATATTCGGCCTGGGTCTTGCCCGTGCCGAGCTCGTCGAGCCGCGCCAGCATCTGCTCGGGCGTCAGTGCGTTGGGCCGGTAGAGCCGCTCGAAAAAGCCCTTCTGCCCCGCCTCGGACGCGCCGCCATTGTCGGACAGCAGCACGATCAGCGTATTGTCGTACTGCCCCGTCGCCTTGAGATGCGCGACCAGCCGGCCGATCTGCTCGTCGGTATGGGTGATGAACCCGGCATAGGTCGCCATGAACCGGGCGAACACCGTCTTCTCGGTGACGGTGAGATCGTCCCAGCGCCGGTCGGACGGGCTGCGCGGGGCGAGCGTCGTGTTCGCGGGAACGATGCCGATCCGCTTCATCCGCGCCAGCCGCTCGCCGCGCAGCGCGTCCCAGCCCTTTTCATAGACCCCGCGATACGCGTCGATATAGCTGCGCGGCACCTGGATCGGCGAATGGCCCGCGCCGTAAGCGAGATAGACGAACTTGGGCTTCCTACCCTCGCCCTGCGCGGGCGTCATCGCGGCGATCGCGCGATCGGTGATGTCGACCGAGAAGTGATAGCCCGGCGCCGTGGGCGTCGCGATCGTCCGGTTCCCCTCGATCAGCGACGGCCGGTACTGGTCGGTCCAGCCGAGGAAGAAGCCGTAGAAGCTGTCGAACCCGCGCTGTAGCGGCCAGGAGCCGTTGCGCCCGGGCGAGCCGTCCTCATCCTCCGGGGCGAGGTGCCATTTGCCGAGGCCATAGGTGCGGTAGCCGGCGCGCTGGAGCAGCTGCGCGATGGTCTGGGCATTCTGCGGAAGCTCGCCGCGGTCGCGGGTCAGGTCGGCGGGATCGACCTTCGCCGCGGGCAGATCGGCCATCCGCACCGTCTGCGGATTGCGCCCGGTGAGCAGCGCCGCGCGCGTCGGCGAGCAGACCGACTTGCTGTCGAACCGGTTGTAGCGCAGCCCGTCGCGCGCCAGCTGGTCGATCGCCGGGGTGCGGATCTCGCCGCCGAACGCGCCGAGGTCCGAAAAGCCGACATCGTCGAGCACGATCACGACGATGTTCGGCCGGGCATCCTGCCGCTGGCGTGCATCGGCGGCCGCGAGCGGCGTCAGCGCCGTGGCGGCAACCACGGCGAGCGCGAGGCAAATGTGGCGGCGGCCGCTGCCGGAAGATGTTGCCATTGCCGATTCCTCTTCGTTCAATTCCGACCCGGCGCCGCGCCGCCGGGGCCACCCATGCGCTGCCGCATGCGTTCCGGCTCGAACACCGACGTGGCGGGTGTGTAGGTGCCGGTCAGCACCGCCTCGAGATACCGGCCGGCCGAACGGACATAGTCCTGATCCTGCTCGGCTCGCGCCGCGCGGCGGACGGTGTCGAGCGCCGTTTTCGCTGCCTCCCCAACGAAAGTCAGGGCGTTGATCGCATGGAGCTGGACCTGCCATGAGGGCGGCGCATCGGTGATCCCGGCGAGCAGACGCACCGCTTCCTCCGCATCGCCGAGCCGCGCGGCCGCCTCCGCGGCGACGATGCGGACATGGGGCGAGGGATCGCTGCGCATGATGCCCTGCAACGCGGCCAGCTCGCCCCGCGCCGCCTCGCCCAGGATCAGCATGCCCGTCGCCGCCCAGTAGCGCAGGACCGGCACCGGACTGGCCAGATGGGTGCGCAGCGTGCCGAGATGCGCGGGATCGCGGCTCGCCGCCGCGCCGGCCAGCTGCATCACCTGGCGGAGCGGATAGAGCGCCGGATCGCGGCTCTCGGCATAGCCTTCGCCGGCCATGCCCTCGGGAATGAAGCCATTGTCGTGGATCGCGATCATGTGCGCATCGAGCGCGCCGCGCATCGCCTTCAGCACGCGCGCCGGGGCGGGATCGCCCGCGCGGTTGGCGATCTGGTGCGGATCGGCGCGCAGGTCGTAGAGCTCCTCGAACGGCTTGGGCTCGAAGAAGCGGCGCTGCGCGGGGTTCAGCGTGCCGGCCCGGTATGCCGCTTCCCAATCCTGATAGCCCCTGGCCTGCCACTCATAGGCCTGATGCTGCCCCCACGGCCGGTGCGGCATGTAGTTGCGGATATAGCGCCAGCGCCCGTCGGTGACGGTGCGCGAGAAATCGATCCGCTCGTCCATCCGGTTGCGCATCCCGAATGCCCAGCGCTGCGGCGCGCCGACGCGCTTGCCGAGCAGGGGACGGCCGCGCATCTGCGGCGGCTGCGCGGCGCCGGCGATCGACAGGACGGTGGGGGCGAGGTCGATGAACGAGACCGGGGCGTCGATCACGCTGCCCGGCCTGGCGGGCATCAGATGCCGCCATTTGGGCGGCACATGGACGATCAGCTCGCAGCGCAGCCCCTCGTCATAGCAATAGCGCTTCGATCGCGGCAGCACGCCGCCATTGTCCGAATAGTGGAAGACGATCGTGTCTTCAGCCAGCCCGTCCGCCTCGAGATCGGCCAGGCGCCGCGCGAGCTGGCCGTCCATCTTCTCGATCAGATTGTAATAGCTGGCGAAATCCTGGCGGATGCCGGGCGTGTCGGGCAGATAGGGCGGCAGCGTGACCATGTCCGGCGTGACGCGGCCGGGGGTCGGCTTGAACAGCTGCGATTCATGCGTGGTCTCGTAGTTGAACACGGCCATGAACGGCTTGCCCGGCGGCCGCTTGCGCCAATGGCCCTCGGGACCCTGCACGTCCCAGATCGCCCTGGGATCGGCGTCGCAATTATAGTCGGTCTTGCTGGCGTTGGTGCAGAAATAGCCCGCGGCGCGCATCAGTTCGGGATAGGTGCGGAATCCTCCGGGCAGCCTGGCGCTGGCGCGCATCTGGTTCGCCGGCGCGCAGCTCTCCGGATGGATGCCGGTCAGGATCGCGAAGCGCGACGGCGCGCAGACCGGCGCGTTGGAAAAGGCGTTGCGATAGACCACGCCCTTGCGTGCCAGCGCGTCGATCGCCGGGGTATGCGCGAGCCGGTCGCCATAGGCGCCGACGAACGGATTATTGTCCTCGCTCACCAGCCACAGGATGTTCGGCCGCTCGCCCGGAGCGGCTGAGGCGGTGCGCGTTGCGGTGGCCGCCGCGGCGGCGAGCCCAAGCATCCCGCGGCGATTCACCCGGTCCTTCATTCGCCGTCCAATTTCTCTTGGCCGAGCCTGGGTTGCGGCGCGAAGGGCCGGCCTTCCGCCCGAGCCTTCTGCTTGGCCGGGCTGTCGGCGACGATGTCGTCGAGCCGGTCGGCACGATTGGGCTCGACCAGCCATTCGTCGGGGAATTGCGCGGCGCCGGGGCCGTTGCGGCCGCGGCGCACGCTGCCGATCGCGCGGCGCTCGCCATAGGGGATCGCGTGCCGCCCCTCGCGATCGGCGAGCTGGGCGTACAGCGCCCGGCGCAGCTCGATCTTCTTTTCGAGATAGGCGGGGTCGTTGATGAGATTGTTGCGCTCGTCGGGATCGCGCGCGAGGTCGTAAAGCTCGTCGGTGTCGTAGATGCCGTAATATTGGATGTACTTCAGGTCGCCGCGCTGGATCGCGAACGTCCCCGGCGTCATCGGGAAACTCCATTCCCAATAATATTCGTAGATGAAGTCCTGCGGCGCCCAGTCCTTCGCGGCGAGCTTGCCGGTGATCAGCGGCAGCGCGCTCTTGCCCTCGAAATTGGTGGGGCGCGGCACGCCGGCAAGGTCGAGGAAGGTCGGCGCATAGTCGAGGTTGCGGATCCGGCCGGGGTTGGTCGCGCCGGCCGGCACGCTGCCCGGCTGCCACACCAGCAGCGGCACTCGCACCGATCCCTGATAGGCGTTGCGCTTGTCGATCAGCCCATGATCGCCGATCAGGAAGCCGTTGTCGGAGGTGAACACGACCATGGTGTCGCGGTCGAGCTTGTTCTTTCTCAAATAGTCGAAGATGCGTCCCAGGCTGTCGTCCACCGCCGACAGGGTCGAATAATAATAGCGCAGATACTCCGTCATCTTCATGTCGGAGTTGTAGAAGAAATCGATGCCGTGCCAGGTGTTGCGCTGGTTATAGATCCACATCGGCTTGCCGCGCCGGTTCTCGGGCGTGTCGGCGGCGGTGTCGGGGATGCTGAAGGTCACCTTGTCGTACTGGCCGCGATGGCGCGGCGCGGGCAGCGGATCGGAATGCACCGCCTTGTGGCTCAGATAGAGGAAGAAGGGCTTCGACTTGTCGCGCTCCTTCTCGAGCCAGGTCATCGCATAGTCGGTCAGCTCGTCGGTGATATAGCCCGCCTGCGGCACCGGCTTGCCATCGACGTTGAGCATGTTGCGCTTGCCTGCCGCGGCGGCGGCCGCCGGGATGCCGGTGGTCGGGAAATAGGCGCCCTGCCCGCGGAAGCTGACCCATTTGTCGAAGCCGGGGCGCGGATTGTCGTCGTCATTCCCCATATGCCATTTGCCGATGAACGACGTCTGGTAGCCGGCCCTTTGCAGCAGCGCGGGGAAGAAGGTCAGCCCTTCCTCGGACGAGTTGTTGTTGTCGACGATGCGATGGTTGCGCGCGGTCTCGCCGGTCAGGATCGTCGCGCGGCTGGGCGAGCAGAGCGCCGAGGTGACCACGGTGTTCGGGAAATAGGTCCCCTCGCGCGCCATGCGATCGATATTGGGCGTGCGCAGCTGCGGCTGGAGGAAGCCCATGCCGTCGTAGCGCAGATCGTCGACGATCACGAAGATCACGTTCTTCGGCTTCGCCACGGCCGCTGCGCGCGTTGCTTGGGCCGGGGCGTGGCCGGGCACCGCGTCGCGCGCGGCCAGCGGCATCGACACCGCCGCAAGGCCGATCGCCGCGCAAAACAGGCTGGTCCGAAACGCCGTCATCCTCTCTCTCCAATCACGCTCAATCTACACCGATGCCGCCGCTAAGCGTCGCACAACCTGCTTCGATCGCCGGCAAGTTCGGGTCGCGCGACGGGCGGCCCGCGCACATCGGGAACCGCTCCTTGCTGAACGGAACCTCGGGCACGCTGCGCAGCAGCTTCTCCAGCGAAGCCCGACGCGCACGATCCCTGGCCTGCATCCGCGCCGCCGGGATTTCGGTCTCGCCGCCCGTCGCGGGGTCGAGCGCGACGAAGCGCCCGTCGCCATAGAGCTTGTAGCTCAGGTTGAACGCGAAGCGCGCGGGCCGCGCCAGCCAGCGCGGATCATAGTGCATGAAGATCGCCTCGCGCGCGCTGCGCGCCTTGCCGGTCATCACCCCGGCCTGGCTGACGCCGTCGGCCGCGCCGGGCGCCAGCGTCACGCCGGCGAATTCGGCGAAGGTCGGCACGGCGTCGAGGAAGTCGAACAGCGCGGGGGTCGTGGCGCCCGCCGCCACGCGGCCGGGCGCGCGCACGATCAGCGGGACGTGCGTTCCCGTCAGCGTTGGCAGGCCCTTGCCGCCCTGCACCGCGACGCCGTTGCGCATGCTGGTGATCTGCCGGTTGGTGCCGTTGTCCGCGGTGAACAGCACGATCGTGTCGTCGTCCAGCCCCAGCGCTTTCAGCTTCTCGAGCAGCGCGCCGACCTGGCCGTCCATGTAGCTCATCATGCCGGCGAAGCGGTCCTTCGCGCCTTCGCTCGACATCGATGCCGGGGTGGGCACGAAGGGATCATGGACCAGCGTCATCGAATAATAGAGGAAGAAGGGGCGGTCCCGGTGCCGCTCGATGAAGTCCAGCGCGAACGCCTGGTCGCGATCCGGGCCGAAGCCTTCCTCGTCGATCCGCGTCCTGCCGTTGACGACGCGCGTGGGCCCCCAATAGCGCGATCCCTTCGCGTCGAGCGGCTTGAGCTGCCACAGCGCGCTTTCCTCGAACCCGGCCTGGACCGGCGTGATCCCCGTGCGACCGTCGAAGCCGTTACCCGACAGCTGCCACTTGCCGACCATGCCGGTCGCGTAGCCGGCATCCTTCAGCATGTTGCCGAAGGTCCGCTGGCCGGGCGCGAGATAGGCGAACGCCTCGTAATTCCGGTGGTTCTCGATTCCCGTCATCAGCCGCGTGCGCGAGGGCGAGCAGAGCGGCGTCGCGTGCGCATTGTCGAAGCGCAGCCCCTCGCGTGCCATCCGGTCGATATGGGGCGTGTAATATTCGCCGCCATAGGCGTTGACGGTCTCGACGCCCATGTCGTCGGCCAGGATCAGGATGATGTTGGGGCGCTTGTCCTTGCGCGCGGCAGCCGCAGGCGGCGGCGCCTGCTGCGCGCCGGGCGCGCCTGTCTGCGCCTGTGCCGCAGGGGACAGGGCGACGGCGACCGCGGCGCAGAGCGCGGCCCTGATCTTCATGCGTCGTTGCGTTGCGGCCATTCGATTGTCCTTCAGGGATCCAGAGTCGCGCAGTGCCGCAGCCCCGCCATGCCGTCGCCCCCGCCCGGCGCGCCCGCCTTGCCGGGCGCCGCCGCTGGCTGGCGCGGGAAATAGGTGCAGTCGCGCACCGCATCATAGGCGACCGGCTTCGACCGCGCCTCGACCGGGCCCGGCGGCAGCAGCGCGCGCAGCCGGGCCACGGTCGCGGCGTGGCGCGGATCGTCCGCGAGATTATGGAACTCGCCGGGATCGCGCGCATGATCGTAGAGCTCGCGGCCCTGCTTGCCGCCCTCCCATTCGGTATAGCGCCACCGCTCGGTGCGCACGCTGCGGCCGCCGCGCACCTGCGACAGCGCGGGCTTGGCCCATTGCCGGTCGGCGGGGCGGGCGAGCAGCGGCGTCAGGCTCTTCCCCTCGTTGCGCGCATAGCCCGGCAGCCCGGCCAGCTCGACCAGCGTGGGATAGAGGTCGAGCAGCTCCACCGTGCGCGGGGAGCGCTTGCCCGCCGCCTTGCCGCGGCCGGGCACCCGCACGATCAGCGGCACGCGCGCCGAAGGTTCCCACAGGATGTTCTTCATCCACTGGCCATGCTCGCCGAGCATGAAGCCGTGATCGCTGGTGAAGACGACGATCGTGTCCTCGGCCAGGCCCAGCGCGTCGAGCGCGTCGAGCACGCGCCCGACCTGTGCGTCCATGAAGCTGGTCGCGGCATAATAGGAGCGGATCATCTCGCGCTGCTGATCGGGCGTCATCCCGAAATTGTCCGGCGTCCACGCCTTGCTCGCCGGCAGCACGCGCGCGAGCATCTCAGGATCCTGTTCCTCGATCCGGATCGTGTCGAGCGGATACATGTCGAAATAGCGCTTGGGCGCCACCTCGGGCACATGCGGGCGGTAGAAGCCGACGCCGATGAAGAAGGGCTTGTCGCGGTTCGCGCGGATCATCTCGATCGCTTCGGTGGCGACCTTGCCGTCGGTCTGCTCGCCATCCTCCCCTTCGTCGGCGAGATAGGCCATCGCCGAGCCGTAGGGGATGCCCGGGGTCAGATCGACCAGCCGGCCATTCTCCGCGTCGCGGTCGCGGCCGCGCGGGTCGATCACCTTGTCCCAGGACTGCGCATCGTCCGGCCCCGCCTCGCCGATCCCGGCGGGGACGCCCTGGTGGAAGATCTTGCCGACCCGCCCCGAGAAATAGCCGTTGGACCGGAAATATTGCGGCAGCGTCTGGATATCGGGCAAGGCCGCGCGGAACGGCGTGACAAGGTCGATCACGCGCGTGGTATCGGGGCGCGTGCCGGTCAGCATCGACGCGCGGCTCGGCGCGCACCACGGGAATTGCGAATAGGCGCGGTCGAAGCTGACGCCTTGGGCAGCGAGCCGGTCGATATTCGGCGTGCGCACGGGCGCGCCATAGCTGCCCAGCCGCGGCGCGAGATCGTCGGCCATGATCAGCAGGACGTTCGGGCGGCGCTCGGCCCGCGCGGGCTTGCGCGGCTGCTGCTTCGCCGCGGCCGCGCCTTCGCGCGCATCGAGGGCGGCGAGCGGCGCCGCCATCAGGCCGGCCATCGCGGCCAGCGCCGTGGTGCGGAACAGGCATTGAACTCGGGACATCAACCTCTCCTCGCGCGTCTCGCTACATCGTCACTCGGCGTCCGCCTGTCGTTCCGGCATGGCATCGGCAAAGGCAGGAAGCGACAGGCACGCCGCTTCGATTGTCAGCAATCGCGGCCAGCGCAGATCGGCGCCGAAGCGGCGTGCATTGATCAGCTGCGGCACCAGGCAAATGTCGGCGAGCGTCACCGCATCGCCGAAGCAGAACCGGCCCGCATGGTCGGCGATCAGGCGATCGCAGGCATCCAGCCCCTCCTCGATCGTCGCCCGCGCCCAGCCGGCGACGGCATCCTCGCTCAGCCCCAGGCTGCGCAGCCGGTCGAGGATCTTCAGATTCTGCACCGGGTGGATGTCGCATGCGATCACCTGCGCAAAGGCCCGCACCTGCGCCCGCGCGAGCGGATCGCCCGGCAGGAGCGCGGGTTCGGGCGCGATCTCGTCGAGATACTCGCAGATCGCGAGCGATTGGGTCAGCACCTTGCCGCCATCCAGCTCGAGCGCCGGCAGCAGCCCCTGCGGGTTGAGCGCCAGATAGGCCGGCGCGCGCTGCTCGCCCTTGCGCAGGTGGTGCGAGCGTTGATCATAGCTCAGCCCCTTCAGGTTGAGCGCGATCCGCACCCGGTAGGATGCGGTGGAGCGGAAATAGCCGTGGAGGCGCATCGCGCTCATTCGGCGGCGGCCGGGCCGACCAGGATCTCGCACGGCGTCAGGCCGTCGATCGTCACCACGATCCGGTCGCCTTCGGTGACCGGGCCGACGCCCGCCGGCGTGCCGGTATAGATGAGGTCGCCCGGCTCCAGCCGGTAGAAGCGCGAGACATAGGCGATCACCGCATCGACCGGCCAGATGAGGTCGGCAAGGTCCGCGTCCTGCTTCACCGCGCCGTTGACCGTCAGGCGGATCGCACCGCGCGTGAGCGGCCCGGTCTGTGCGATCGGATGGATCAGGCCGAGCGGCGAGGACTGCTCGACATTCTTGCCGGTGTCCCATGGCCGCCCCTGCTCGCGCGCGACGAGCTGGAGGTCGCGGCGGGTCATGTCGAGCCCGGTCGCAAAGCCGTAGATGTGGCCCGCAGCAGCGGATTCGGCGATGTTGCGCCCGCCCGTGCCGAGCGCGACGACCAGCTCGGCCTCATAGTGGAAGTTGGCGGTCTCGGGCGGGTAGGCGATCGTCGCGCCGCCCGGCACCACGGTCTCGGCCCATTTGGTGAAGAAGAAGGGCGGCTCGCGGTCGGGGTCGCGGCCCATCTCGCGCGCATGCGCGGCATAGTTGCGGCCGATGCAGAACAGCCGGCGCACCGGGAAGCGGTTGCCGTCGCTGGTCGCGGCATAGACCGGCGGCTGGGGCTGGAACAGGTCGCTCACGCGCATTCCTCTCTGAACAGGTTGAGCTTCTGCTGCGCAGCCTTGTCCGAATAGCCGAACAGGACCAGCGGCGTTTCGGCGCGCAGCGTAAGCATGTGCCATGACGGCACCACGAAGATATCCCGCGCCGACAGCGGCACGCGCCAATCGCCGATCGTCGCCTCGCCCGCGCCCTCGACCACGACGAACACCGTCCCATCGGTCGAGCGGCGCGGCCGGGTCGCGAAGCCTGCGGGGAGCAGCCGGACATGCGCGGCGATGGTCGGCATCACCGGGCCGCCATCGGCGGGGTTCACGAACTCCAGCGCATGGCCGAGATACGGGTCGATCGCCGCCCCCTCCGCCATCTGGCCGAGCGCGGCGCGCCAATCCTGATAGCGATAGTGGAACAGCGGTTGGTGCGCCGGGCGGCGGTCGGCCGCGCTGCCGCGGAACGGGCGCAGGTTGCGGCCATATTGGGCGAGCGTGCTGCCCGGCGCGGCGGTTTCCGGGTGGACGTCGGTCTCGAGCCGCTCGGCGAAACCCGCGTCGAAATGCTGCACCGTCGGGATGTCCAGCCCGTCGAGCCAGATCATCGGCTGCGCGGTCGGGTTGCCGTGATCGTGCCACTGGCCGCCCGGCGTCAGCACCAGATCGAACGGGCGCATCACCGCCTTCTCGCCATCGACGCTGGTATAGGCGCCCTCGCCCTCCATCACGAAGCGCAGCGCGCATTGCGTGTGCCGGTGGCACGGCGCGACCTCCCCCGGCAGAATCAGCTGGAGCCCGGCATAGAGGCTGGGGGTGATCGACGAGCGGCCGGCAAGGCCCGGATTCTCGAGGATCAGCACGCGCCGCTCGGCCTGCGCGGCGCTGATCAGGTCGCCCGCGCGCATCAGATAGTCGCGCGCCTTGGCATAGGACCAGGCATGCGGCTGCGCGGGCGAATCGGGCTGCGGCGGCACCAGCGCGCTCAGCACCTCCCAGAGCGGCGTCAGTCCCTCGGGCGCCATCACGTCATAGAGCGCCTGCAGCTGCGCCTGCTGATCGTTGGGCAGCGGGCTCACCATTGGAGCTGCTCCAGCCCGCAGAAGGGATCGACCGGGCTGACGCCGGAGAATGGCTCGCGGCCCAGCAGCCGGGGGACCAGCGCGCGCTGCACGCTCTCCAGCCCGCAATAGGCGTTGATATAGGTCGCCATGTCGGGCGCATCGAACAGATAATAGGGCTGGCCGAGCGAGATCATCAGCGTCGGGATCTCCGGCCCGAAGCGATGCATCGCCTTGCGCGACCCGCCGTGCAGCTTGCCCCAGTCGAGGAAGATGTTGCCGATCGTCGGCGTCGCTTCCTGCCCCGCGAGATAGACGATCAGGTCCGCGTCTTCACGCGTCGGGCGGTTGTCGGGATCGAAGTCGGTGACCTCGAACCCCTCGGCGCGCAGCGCTTCCTTGAACGGATCGAGGTTGCGCGGCTGCGCGCCGATGAAGAAGCTCCAGCCTGCATCCGCGATCACCACGACGCGGCGGTGGCGCGCCGGATCGAGCGGCAGCAGGCCCTGCGTGTCCTTGACCAGGGTGATGCCCTGTCCCGCCGCCTGCTCGGCCACGGTTCGGTTGGCGGGAACGCTCAACCGCTCGCGGACGGTGTCGAGCGGGGGCAGCCGCTCGTCGGCGCGCATCCGGTGCAGCCCGAGCTTTGCCTTGAACGTGAGGATCTTTTCGACCGCCGCCTCGAGCCGCGCCTCGGACAGGCGCCCCTCGCGCAGCCCCTTCATCATCAGGCCGACATCCTCGGCCGGCGAGCGGCTGAACAGGAACATGTCGCAGCCATTCTCGATCACCGCGGGCACCCGCTCCTCGCGATCGGCCCAGCTGGTGAGCCCGCCCATGCCGGTGGCGTCGGACACGATCAGCCCCTTGAAGCCGAGCCGCTCGCGCAGCAGCACCTGGTTGAGCAGGTGCGACACCGACGCCGGGCGGAACGCCTCGCGCCCCGCATCGGGCAGCAGCGAGCGGACGAAGGCGGGAAGCGCGATATGCGCCGACATCACCGTCATCACCCCCTCGGCGATCACCTGGCGGTAGAGCTTGCCGGAGCTCGCCTCCCACGCCGCCATGTCCAGCGGGTTGACGGTGGTCACGAGATGCTGGTCGCGATCGTCATACCCCTCGCCCGGCCAGTGCTTGGCCGTCGCCGCGACGCCCCGCGCCTGCAGCGCCCGGATATAGGCGCGCGCCTGATCGCCGATCCGGGCGAGGTCCGAGCCGTAGGAGCGGGTTCCCACCGCCGGATTGCGCCACGCGGCGTTGATGTCGATCACCGGGGTGAACGACCAGTTGTAGCCGAGCGCCGCGCTTTCCTCCGCCACGACGCGGGCGAGCTCGGCGGTCAGATCGAGGTCGTCGCACGCGGCGATCCCGAGCTGGTTGGGGATCGCGGTCGAGAAGCGGTAGGAGATGGTGCCGCCTTCGATGTCGCCGCTGATCACCACCGGCGTCTCCGCGCTGTCGATCGCCGCGCGCGTCGCCGACCAAGCCCTGGCCAGGTCATGGCCCGGAAAGCGGTGGATCCCGCCGGGCTTCAGCGCGGCCAGGCCGGCGATCTCCTCGATCGTGTCCTGCTCGGCCGCGAAGATGAAGAGCTGGCCGATCTTCTCGTCCGTGCTGAGCGCGGCGAGCTGCCGGTCCACCCAGGCGCGGTCCTCGACGCTGAGGGCGAGCGGGTCGTTCATCGGGCTTGCGGATTCGAGGGTCACTGGGGCTCCTGGGCGGTCTGGATGTCGGAATAGCCGCGCATGCCGATCAGCAGCGCGATCACGGCGAGCGGGGAGGCGATGGCGCAGGTGATCGCCAGCGCCTCGGGCAGGCGCTGCGGATCGCCGAACCAGAAGTCAGTGATCAGCGCGACCGCGGTCGGCCCGAACGCGGCGCCGATCAGGTTGATCGTCAGCATGTACAGCGCCGACAGCAGCGCGCGCATGCGGTTGGGCGTCAATTCCTGCAACGCAGCGAGCCCACCGCCGAAATTGAACCCGGCGAAGAAGTTCATGATGCCGATCAGGACGAGCGCGAGCCCCGCGGCCGGCATCAGCGGAAAGGCGATCGTCACGGGGATCAGGACCGAGAAGCCGATCAGCGCGGTCTGCAGGTTGGCGCGCTCATAGCCGCGGCCGCGCAGCCAGCTGGCGAAGAAGCCGCCGGCCAGCGCGCCGCTGGTGCCGCAGAAGAAGACGATCAGGCCGTAGGACGCGCCGATCTCCGCGGTGCTCCAGCCATATTTGCGCTCGAGGAATGCCGGGATCCACGCGCCGGTGCCGTTGCCGACGAAGATCATCAGTGCAAAGCCGAGCGCGATGCCGAGATAGGCCCGCTTGCGCGCGGAAAGATGCGTCAGGAAGTGGGAGATCGGCACCTTGGGCGCCTCACTCGCCGCACCCTGCCGCGCCGGCTCGCGCACCGTCAGCAACAGCAGCGAAAGCAGCAGCCCGGGAACGCCGAGCGCCAGGAACACGATATGCCACCCCTTGAGCGCGCCGAGCGCGGGCAGCACCACCTCCTCGCCCGGCGGGACCACCGTCGAGATGAGGCCCCCGATCAGCAGCGCGCAGGCGCCGCCCAGATAGATGCCCATCTGATAGACGCCCATCGCCGCGGGCAGCTTGTTCTTCGGGAAATAGTCGGCGAGCAGCGAATAGGCCGAGGGGCTGAGCCCGCCCTCGCCCGCTCCGACGCCGACGCGCGCGGCGAACAGCAGCGGGAAGGAGCGCGCCAGGCCGCACAGCGCGGTCATCCCGCTCCACAGAAACACCGAGAAGGCGACGATGTTGCGCCGGTTCGACCGGTCGGCGAGCCGCGCCACCGGGATGCCGACCGCGACGTAGAAGATCGTGAAGCTGAGCCCGTAAAGCAGGCTCATCGCGGTGTCGGAGACCTGAAGGTCGTTCTTGATCGGCTGCACGAGCAGCGCCAGCGCCTGCCGGTCGACGAAAGCCAGCGTATTGGCGAGCATCAGGATGATCGCGGCATACCATGCGCTCGCGGCGGACGGCCAGCCGGGCGAATCCGCCTTGTCCAGCGTGGTGGCCATCACCATGCTCCTTCGGGCGCTGGGACGGCCGGTTGCGCGGCCTTCCAGGAACGGCGAACAGCGATATCCTCCATCGGCCCCTCTCCCGTCTCGCGCCCGCCTGTTGGCCTTGAAACTTGTTTAGCGCTAAATCTTTGCCTTTGCCGGTAACTCTGCGAAAAGGATCGCCATGTCAACCCAGGGGCTAGATCATTGATTTCGATGGAACGCAAAGCGGTGCCGCCGCGAAGGCCGCGCCGATGAGCCAGCGTTCGCGGCGATCGAGCTCGGCGGTCACGATCAGCGACGTCGCGGCGCGCGCCGGCGTGTCGGCGATGACCGTCTCCAACGTGCTCGGCGGCCGCAAGAAGGTTCTGGAGGCCACCCGCGACGCGGTGCACAAGGCGATCGAGGAGCTGGGCTACACCCCCAATGCCGCCGCCCGCGCGCTCGCCAGCGCATCGCAATTGCGCGTCGGCCTGATCTACCGCAATCCGCAGAGCGCGTTCCTGAGCGCCGTGCTCGTCGGCGCGCTCAATGCCTCGACTCGGCTCGGCGCCCAGCTGCTCATCCGCAGCTGCGAGGCCGAGACCGCGGAGTCGACAGCCACCACCCTTCAGGGCCTGATCCGCAGCGGCGCCAATGCCCTGCTGCTCCCGCCGCCCTTCTGCGAGATCATCGACCGCTCCCCCGAGCTGCAGGCGACGGGCATTCCGATGATGGCCCTCTCCTCGGGCCGCGAGCTGACCAACATGCCGGGCGTGCGGGTCGATGACTTCGAGGCGGCGCAGGCGATGACGCTGCGGCTGATCGAGCTCGGCCACCGCCGCATCGCCCTGATCGAAGGGCCGATCCAGCATTATGCGAGCGCGACCCGCCTCGCGGGCTATCGATCGGCACTTCAGCTCGCGGGGATCGGCGAGGACGCCGCGCTGATCGCCAAGGGCGATTTCACCTATGATTCAGGGCTGGTCGCGGCGCAGCGCCTGCTCGACCTCCCGCAGCGCCCGACCGCGATCTTCGCGTTCAACGACGACATCGCCGCTGCGGTGGTTTCCGAGGCCCATCGCCGCGGCATCGTCATTCCGGACCAGCTATCGATAGCTGGCTTCGACGACACGCCGATCGCGGTCAAGATCTGGCCGCCGCTCACCACGGTCCGCCAGCCCATCGTCGAGATCTCCGAGCTTGCCACCCAGCGCCTGGTCGCGGCCCTGCGGCAGCCGCCGGAGGATGGAGGAACCGTCGCCACGGTGCACATCCCGTTCGCGATCGTCGAACGGGAATCGACCAGTCCGCCCAGCCCTGCAGCTGCAATGGAGTAGCGCAATCAGACATCTGGCCCGCCGCGGTTCAGCGGGACAGATCCGGAGATTTGGGACGATGGCGGAGCGGGAGGGATTCGAACCCTCGATACGGTTTTGCCGTATACTCACTTTCCAGGCGAGCGCCTTCGACCACTCGGCCACCGCTCCGCATTGCCAGGAAGGCGCTGCCCTAGTGATTTGCGGCGGGCACCGCAAGCGTTGCGCGCCGCGCGCCGTCGTGTCAGCCTGCGACCCATGCTCACCACCCTCCTCACGATCGCGCTCCAGGCGAGTGCCCAACCCGCCCCGCCGCCGGCCCCCAAGCCTTCGGATCCGTTGCCCGGGGACTGGCGCGCGGTGCCTGCCGACGAGCTGCTGGTGGTGACGCTGGCGGGCGATCGGCGCGTCTATATCCGGCTCGCTGCGCGTTATACGCCGGTGCACGTCGCGAACATCCGCAAGCTCGCCGCGGCGCGCTGGTGGGATGGCGAGAGCGTCTATCGCGTCCACGACAATTATGTCGTGCAATGGGGCGACCCGACCGAGAAGAAGGCGCTGCCGGCGGGCGTCATCGCGCAGCCGCCTGCCGAATATGACTGGCCGCGCTACGACGCGGTGACCAAGCTCTCCCGCACCGATCCCTATTCGACCGCCGCCGGGCACAGCGCCGATGGCTGGCCGCTCGCCACCAACGGCAAGGTCGCGTGGCTCCCGCATTGCTACGGCATGGTCGGCGTCGCGCGCGACATGGCGCCGAGCACGGGGAGCGGCGGCGATCTCTATGCGGTGATCGGGCACGGCCCGCGCCATCTCGACCGCAACATCGCGATCGTCGGGCGCGTGCTGGAGGGGATCGAGCATCTCTCGTCGCTGCCGCGCGGCACCGAGGGAGGGCTTGGCATCTACAAGGACAGGAGCCAGCACGTGCCGATCGTCAGCGTGCGCCTCGCCAGCGAACTGCCCGCCGCCGAACGCCCGCGCTTCGAGTATCGCGCGGCGGACAACCCCCGCTTCGCGGCATGGATGAAGGCGCGCGAGAATCGCGAGCCGCCCTTCTTCAACCTGCCTTCGGGCGGCGCCGATATCTGCAACGTGATGCCGCCGGTGCGCCGCGCACCCTGACGGGGTCAGATCCTGCGGATCAGCGCGCGGGCCTCTGGGCCATAGCCCTTGGCCGGATCGAGCAGGCCACCGTCAAGTGGCGTGAAGCCTTGGTGGCGCCAGAAGCCATGGGCATCGCCGACCGCGATCAGCGCGAGCGTGTCGAGTCCGCTGCGCCGCGCCTCCGCGATGACGATCTCGACCGCGGCGCCCGCCAGGCCGTGCCCGCGCGCCGCCGGCGCGAGCGCGAGGTCGTGGAGATAATAGCAATCCGCCGGCTCGGGCAGCCGCTCCAACGGCACGTCGAGCACCGACGGCGTATCGAAACGGCCCGGATGCGCGATCAGATAGCCGCCGATCCGCTCCTCCCCGATATCGACGACGTGGCAGCCGGCCGGATAGAGGCGGAAACAGGCGCCGAAGACCGCGGCGTTCTCGGGATAGTCGCGATGCACGGCTTCGGCGAGATCGGCCACCTTCGTCACATCCGCCCCGGTCATCGCGCGCCACCGCATGATCCGGCTAGCGTCCGACCCAGTCGGAGACCTGCACCGCGACCTGATTGGCCGCGCGGTTGAGCGCGACGCCGGCGGATGCCGCGTCGATCGCGGCGACGGGGACGCGCGCCTCGAACCGGCGCTTCTCGAAGGTCTGCGGCGCGCGCGCGCCGCCCGGCGCGGCGGGCCGGTCGCGCACCAGCGTCGCGTCGAAGGTCACCACCGCCTCGCTCGTCCCCGCATCGATGCCGAACTGGCGCAGCTCGCCCGAAAGCCGCGCGCCGGGATCGGTCAGCGACTGGCGCAGGCTCAGCACCACGCGGCCAGTGCGCGCCGACACCGTATCGGAGAGCAGCCGCGCGAACAGACGGCTCGGTGCCTCCACCCAATGCGCGTTCTTGAGATAGGCGAGGTCGGTCGCGCTCGAGCGCACGGGCACGCGCGCCACCGCCAGCTCCTGCGGCACGCTGGGCACCATCACCGTGATCGACTTGGCGGTGGCCGAATCGGTGGTCTCGCCTACCGCGACCGGCGTGTCCGCGGTCAGAGTGAGCAGCGAGGGCGGCGCTTCGGCGCCGAACCGGATGCAGCCGCCGAGGAGCAACGGAAGCGCCATCGCGAGGGGAAGTGTCTTCATCGTCGGGCTCACTTCTTCCGGGGTTCATATTCGGGCAGCTTGGGGCCACCGATCAGCGATCCAGCGCCGCCGCGATCGACCTTCTCCGCCACCGATTGCAGCGCGAGCGCCATTTCGCGCAAATCCTGGATCAGCTGGTTGACCTCGGGGATGGTGCGCGTCGAGACCTGATCGAGCCCGGCATCGGCCTTGCCCAGCGTGCGCTCGAGCGCCTTCATGCTGCCGTCGGCCGAAGCGATCGCCTTGCGCAGGTCCGCCATCGCCGGAGCCACCTCACGCGACAATACGCCGTCGGTGGTGTCCGAAAGCTCGCCGATCTGCTGAGCGGCGAAGCCGGCCTGCTTGACCGTGTTGCGCAGCTCGCCGATCGCCAGGCGCAGATCGGGTCCGGCCTTCGCCAGCTCGTCGGTCATGCGGTTGGTGTTGGCGAGAATGCCGGCAATCGACGCCTGGTTGCGATCGGAGAGCAATTCGGTCAGCCGCTCGGTCAGCGTCGAGAGCCGCTCGAGCAGCCGCGGCGCGGTGTTGAGCAGCGCGCCGAGCCCGCCCTGCTTGGTCGGGATCACCGGCACGCCGAGCGGACACACGCTGCGCGGGTTCACCTCGGGGCAGACGATCGGCGGCGCGCCCTTGACCGCGCCGTCGAGCTGGATCTGGCTGACCCCGGTGAAGCCCACGCCCTGGATCGTCGCGGTGGTGCCTTGCAGCACCGGCACTTCCTTGTTCACGCTGATCCGCACGCGCACCAGGCTGGGATCGGGCGGGAACAGCGCGATCTCCTTGACCTGCCCGGCGGGCACGCCGGAGAAGGCGACCGCCGACCCCTTGTTCACGCCATCGACCGCCTGCTTGAAGAAGATGTCGTATTCGTTCTCGGCCGCGGTGTTGAGCCGGGCGAGCCACACGGTGAACAGCGCCAGCACGGCGAGCAGGATCAGCACGACCGCGCCGACCAGCACATGATTTGACCGGGTTTCCATTTACGTCCCCTGTGCCTGTTCGCGATCCGCCGCCGTTTCGGCGCTGCTGACGGCGGCGCGGCCGCGCGGGCCGTTGAAATATTCCTGGATCCACGGATGATCCAACGCGAGAAGCTCTTCAATCGTGCCCACCGCGATCACGCGCTTGTCGGCCAGCACCGCGACGCGGTCGCAGATCGCATAGAGCGTGTCGAGATCATGGGTGATGAGGAACACCGTCAGCCCCAGCGTGCGCTGGAGCGACAAGGTGAGCTCGTCGAACGCCGCAGCGCCGATCGGATCGAGGCCCGCGGTCGGCTCGTCGAGGAACAGCAGCTCGGGATCGAGCGCCAGGCTGCGCGCGAGGCCGGCGCGCTTCTTCATGCCGCCCGAAAGCTCGGCCGGGTATTTGGGGCCGGCGTCGGGCTGCAGCCCGGTCATCACCACCTTGTACGCCGAAATCTCGTCGAGCAGCGCCTGGCCGATGCGCGGATAGAACTCCTTGAGCGGCACCTGCACATTTTCGGCCACGGTCAGGGTCGAGAACAGCGCGCCGCCCTGGAACAGCACGCCCCAGCGCTTGCGCATCTCGATCGCCTCGGCCTCGTCGACGTCGAGCGCGTCCTCGCCGAACACCGCGACCGATCCGGCATCGGGCGCCTGCAGCCCGATGATCGACCGCATCAGCACCGATTTGCCCGTGCCCGATCCGCCGACCACGCCGAGGATCTCGCCCGGGCGCACGTCGAGGTCGAGATCGTCATGCACCACCTGCTCGCCAAAGCTGTTGCGCAGGCCGCGCACGCGGATGATCGCGTCGCCCTCGAAGGTCGGCGCGGTCATCAGTTCCACCCCACTTCGGTGAAGAACACCGCGAAGAAGGCGTCGAGCACGATGACGAGGAAGATCGCCTGCACGACCGCGGTGGTGGTGCGCGTGCCGACCTGCTCGGCGTCGCTCTCCACCTGCATGCCCTGATAGCAGCCGGCGATGGCGATGATCGCGCCGAACACCGGCGCCTTGACCAGCCCGACATAGAGATCGGTGATCGGCACGACCTCGCGGATGCGCTGGACGAAGGTGATCGGCGGGATATCGAGCGAAATCCAGCAGAGCAGCCCGCCGCCGATGATCGCGACGATGGAGGCGTAGAAGCCGAGCAGCGGCAGCATCAGCACCGCGGCGATCACGCGCGGCAGCACCAGCGCCTCCATCGGGTTGACCCCGATGGTGCGCATCGCGTCGATCTCCTCGGTCAGCTTCATCGTGCCGAGCTGCGCGGCGAACGCCGAGCCCGACCGTCCCGCGACCATGATCGCGGTCATCAGGATGCCGAGCTCGCGCAGCGTGATGCGCCCGACCAGGTTGATCGTGAACACCTCGGCGCCGAACTGGCGCAGCTGCACCGCGCCCTGCTGGGCGATGACGATGCCGATCAGGAAGCTCATCAGCCCGATGATGCCGAGCGCGGAGACGCCGACGACCTCGAAGCGGTGGACCGTCGCGTGGAAGCGGAAGCGGCGCGGGTTGAGGATCACCGCGCCGAACGCCATCGTCGTCGCGCCCATGAAGCCGAGCAGGCCGTGCAGCGTCTTGAACGCCTGGATCACCGCCTCGCCCACCTCGGCGAGCAGGCGCCTGAAGGTGCCGGGCGGGGCGAGCGGCATCTCGATCGGCTGATCGGCCTGCGCCACCTGATCGAACAGATGCTGCGAGTCGGCGTTGAGGCCCGAAACGCGGGCGCCGTGATCGCGCGCGAAGCGATGGACCAGCCACGCGCCGACCGTGTCGATCCGGTCGATGCCCGACATGTCGAGCCGGTTCACCGGCGCGTCCAGCGCGGCCAGCCGCTCGGGCAGATCGCCGATCGAGCGCAACGACAGATTGCCGGTGAAGCGGAGCGTGCCGCCATCGGCCGCGTCGTGCTGGAAGTCGGCTGGCGCGCTCATCCGCTCATCCATGGTTTATTCGGGCTGGTACGGCAAGCGCTTGCCTTTACAGATGTTTCGTCCCCGACCCAATCCCGGAAGCGCCGCGAAGGTTCCGATGCGAAGTGTTGCAATTTATGACATGGACAAGACGATCACGCGCAAGGCGACCTGGACGCCGTTCCTGATCCACGCCGCCCTGGCGTGGGCACCGTGGCGGCTGGCATTGCTGCCCGCGGCGGGAATCGCGTCGCTCCTGTATCTCGCCAGGGCGATCGACCGCGCCAGGCTCAAGGAAATCACCCACCGCCTGATGCTTGGCCGCGCCATCCCGCCCGCCGATCTGGAAGCCGTGGCGGAAGCGTTCGCCGACAGCGTCGCGGCGAGCAACCTGTTCGCCGATGCGCGCGCGCGGGTGGAGGCGGATCGCGCCTCGGGCTGGGAGACGGTGCTGGCGACCGCGAGCCACGGCTATTACGCGCGGGCCATCGCCGCACGGCTGGGGATCGCGCAGGTGATCGCGACCGAGGCGCGGCGCGACGCGGACGGCAATGTCCTCGCGGGGCTGGAGGGCGAGAATTGCTACGGCCCGGCCAAGCTGCGGCTGATCGAGGCATGGATGGCGCGCGAGGGAATCGCACGGGGCGACATCCGCGTACGCTTCTACAGCGACCATGTGTCGGACGCGCCGGTGCTGGAATGGGCGGACGAGCCGTTCGCGGTGAACGCCCACGGGCCGCTGCGGCGGCTGGCGGCGGTGCGGGGGTGGACGGTGCTGGACTGGGAGGGGTAAGACGGCACCGGCTCCGCGGAGATCGGCAAGGCGCGAAGTCATACGACGCATATTTCGGACCGCTGCACTGGTACGGACAGGATCAAGATATGATCAAGTATCTAATTGCCCTGTTCCTGCTGACCGTGACGGCAATTCCCACGCACGCATGCAGGGTTCCGAAATACCCACTCAATCCGGCGACGACGAAGTCGGATGTCATCATTGTAGGACGAGTCTTCAACGTTCGCCTGAACGAGCCAATTCAGGGGAAATGGTTCAGCGTTAAGCTGGAAGCCGTGGTCTTAGGAGAGTTTGCCGCGCCCGCCTATGATACCGGATGGCTGACGGGTGGCGGCACCTGCGGGCCGACAGGTCCAGATGTCGATGAAGGCGATCAGGTCGCGATCTATTTTCGTTACCTGGACGGGAAGCGGGTGGAACAAGGTTGGACGAAGATTGCGTCGACAGGCGCGTCGATCAGCGCGAACGAGTCTCCGCCCCAGCCGGAACGCGCCCGCTAGCTTGCGCAGCCGCCGATGGCGCGCACGTCACAGCACCGTGTGCAGCGTGTGGATCGCCAGACCCACCAGCCCGCCCACCAGCGTGCCGTTGATGCGGATATATTGCAGGTCCTGCCCTACCGCATTCTCGAGCCGCCCGGTGATCGTCCGCGCATCCCAGCCACGCACCGTGTCCGACACGAGGCGGACGATGCCGTCGCCATAGTCGGCCGCAGTCCCGACCGCGGCACGCCGGACGAAGCGGTTGATCATGTGCGCGAGCCGCGGGTCGTTCTGCAGCGTGTCGCCCAGCTGGCGCAGCGCATCGCCGAGCTTGCCGGCCAGCGCCGCATCGGGATCGCGCGCGATGCGGAGCAGCGCCGCACGTCCCTGCTCCCACATCCCCTCGATCCAGCGGGCGAGCGCGGGATTGTCGAGCAGGTCGGCCTTGAATTCCTCGACCTTCATCCGCGTCGGGATGTCGAACTGAAGGTCGAAGGCGAGCTTCTCCAGCCCTTCCTCGACCTTGGCGCGCAGCGGATGGCCGGGATCCTCGGCGACGTCGGCGACCAGCTTGTAGAGGCCGTCGATGATCGCATTGGCCAGCGTCTCGTCGAGCCCGGTCCACCGCATGATCGTCCCGGCGCGCTCGTGCACCATCTTGCGGATCAGCGCCTCGTTCTGGTCGACCACCTTGGCGAGCCAGCGAAGGGTGCTGTCCATCAGCGGCGTGTGGCGGCCCTCGGCGATGGCCGCGCCGAGCGCCTGGCCGAGCAGCGGGGCGATGTCGGTCTGGCGCAGGCGGCTGGCGACCGCGCCCTTGATCATCCCGCCGAGCTGCTCCTGATCGAGCGATTCGAGCAGGCTCGCCGCCATGCGCGATGCGCCGCGGCGCAGCCGGCCCGAGGATTCGGGGGGCTGGGCGAGCCACTTGCCCGCCGCGCCCGCGACATCGACGCGGCGCATCCGCCGCGCGACGACCCCCGGCACGAGGAAATTGTCGCGCAGGAAGTTGGCGAGCGCGGTCGCGATCCGGTCCTTGTTGCGCGGGATGATCGCGGTGTGCGGGATCGGCAGGCCGAGCGGGTGGCGGAACAGCGCCGTCACGGCGAACCAGTCGGCGAGGCCGCCGACCATCGCCGCTTCGGCAAAGGCACGGACGAAGCCCGCGGCCGGGTGGAGTGGCTCATAGTGCCGCGCGGCGAGATAGACCGCCGCCATCGCCACCAGCAGGCCGGTGGCGATGAAGCGCATGCGCCGCAGACCCGGCGGCGCGGGTTCGCGGCGGATGCGAGCCGCGAGCGCCCGGCCCGGAATCGCGCGGCCGGAAAGCACACGGGGAGACGGGTTCATGCCCGTAACAATCCCCCCGCGCGCGATTGGTTCACTCGGCAGGCTGGGTTCCCTCCCCGCCCTGATGGCCAAGCCGGCCCTGCTGCTCGATCACCGGCCCCTGCGGCCCGTGCTCGTCGCCGGGCGTATAGGTGAGCAGGCGGCGGCGCAGGCGCGGCCCCATCCACTTCTCGACCCCGATCGCGAGGCTGAAGCTCGCCGGGACGATCAGCAGCGTCAGGATGGTCGACAGGATCAGGCCGCCGATCACGGTGACGCCCATCGGCGCGCGCCACGCGGCGTCGCCCGACAGCGCGACCGCGGTCGGGACCATGCCCGCGACCATCGCCACCGTGGTCATCACGATCGGCTGGGCGCGCTTGTGCCCGGCGTCGGCGATCGCGGTCATCTTGTCGACGCCCTTCTCCATCTCCTCGATCGCAAAGTCGATCAGCAGGATCGAGTTCTTGGCGACGATGCCGAGCAGCATCAGGATGCCGATATAGACCGGCATCGAGATCGGCTGCCCCGCGATCCACAGCGCCACCAGCCCGCCCAGCGGCGCAAGCAGCAGCGATCCCATGTTGACCAGCGGCGAGACGAAGCGGCGGTAGAGCAGCACCAGCACCGCGAAGACGAGGAAGATGCCCGCCACCACCGCGATGATGAAGTTCTGGATCATCTCCGCCTGCCACTTGGCCGAGCCGACGGTGAGCTTGCCCACGCCGAGCGGCAGGTTCTTCATCGCCGGCAGCAGGTCGATCTGCTTGAGCGCATCGCCGCTGACCACGCCGGGCGCGAGATCGGCGCCGATCATGATGCGGCGCTGCTTGTTGATGCGGTCGATCCGCGTCGGGCCGGCGCCGAACCCGATATCGGCGACCAGGCTGAGCGGCACCGAGCCGCCGGCCTGGGTCTGGACGGGCAGGTTCTGGATCGTCGAGAGCTTGGCGCGGGCGTCTTCCTCGAGCGCGACGCGGATCGGGATCTGGCGATCCGAGAGCGAGAAGCGCGCGCTGTTCTGATCGATGTCGCCCAGCGTTGCGATGCGGATCGCACTTGAGAGCGCCATGGTGGTGACGCCGAGATTGGCGGCAAGGTCCATGCGCGGGCGGATGACGATCTCGGGCCGCTGGAGATCGCCCGAGATGCGCGGGGCGACCACCGATTTGAGGCCCTCCATCTCCTCGACGATCTTCTGCGCGGTGCGGGTGAGCAGCGCCGGATCCTCGCCGCCCAGCGTGATCGTCAGCGCACGGCCCGACCCGCCCCAGCCCTGCTGGTTGCGGAACGAGACGCGCGCGTCGGGGATGGCGGCGAGCGCGGGCGTCATGCGGCGCTCGAACTCGTCGCTCTTGAAATCGCGCTTGTCCGCCAGCATCGCGGTGACGCGGCCATTGCCGACGAAGGCGCGCGAATAGGTGTTCTCGACCCCTTCCTGCGCGGCAAGCAGGTCGCGGACGCGATCGACCACCACCTTGGTCTGCTGGAGCGTGGTGCCGGGCACCATCTCGATCGTCGCGGTCACCGCATCCTGATCGAGGTTGGGCTGGAAGGTCTTGGGCAGCACCGCGAAGAAATAGACGGTGAGCGCGAGCGAGACGATGCCGCCGACGATCGCCGACCAGCGATGGCGCAGCGTCCAGTGCAGGACCTTCATATACTGGTCCATCATCCACCCTTCGCCATGGGTGGCGTGGCCCTTCGCCTTGAGGAAATAGGCCGCGATCATCGGCGAGATGAGGCGCGCGACGGCAAGGCTCATCAGCACCGCCGCGACGACGGTGAGGCCGAAATTCTTGAAGAACTGGCCCGAGATGCCCGGCATCATGCCAACGGGCAGGAACACCGCGACGATCGACATGGTGGTCGCGACCACCGCGACGCCGATCTCGTCGGCCGCATCGATCGATGCCTGGTACGCCGTCTTGCCCATGCGCATGTGGCGGACGATGTTCTCGATCTCCACGATCGCGTCGTCGACCAGCACGCCCGCCACCAGGCTGAGCGCGAGCAACGTCATCTGGTTGAGGTTGAAGCCGAGCAGCTCCATGAAGAAGAAGGTCGGGATCGCCGACAGCGGAATCGCCAGCGCCGAGATCAGCGTGGCGCGCCAGTCGCGCAGGAACAGGAACACCACGATCACCGCGAGGACCGATCCCTCGATCAAAGCGGCGAGCGCGGATTCATACTGGCTCTCGGCATATTCGGTGTTGTTGAACAGCACCTCGAAGCGGACCTTGGGGTTGCGCTTCTGGAGCTCCTTGAGCTTCTCCTCGGCGGCGTGGAACACCGCGACGTCGGACGCGCCCTTGCCGCGCTTGATGTCGAAGGCGAGCACCTGGTTGCCGTTCCATTCGGCATTGCTGCGCAATTCGGCATAGAGGTCCTTGACCTGCGCGATGTCGGACAGGCGCACGGTGCGGCCGCCCCCGATCGCGATCTGGGTCTGGCCGAGCGCGTGCGCATTGGCCGCGTTGCCGAGCACGCGCACCGACTGCTCGGTCCCCGAAATCTCGGCGCGCCCGCCCGCGGCGTTCAGGTTCACCTGGCGCAGCTGCTGGTTCACCTGGCTCGCGGTCAGGCCGTAGGACTGGACCTTGGCAGGATCGAGGATGATGCGGATCTCGCGGTTCACGCCGCCGACGCGGTCGACCGCGGTGAGGCCGGAGACCGACAGCAGCTCCTTCGCCACCGCATTGTCGACATACCAGGACAGCTCCTCCATCGTCATGTCGGTGGCGATGGCGGTGAAGCTGGCGATGTCGTTGTCGGTGGTGTTGGCGCGGAACACCTGCGGCTCGAGGATGCCGTCGGGCAGGTCGCCGCGGATCTGGTTGATCGCCTCGCGCACATCGTTGACCGCGCGGTCGATCGGCGTGCCGATATCGAGCTGAATGATCGTGACCGAGCTACCCTCGGTCACGTTCGATTCGATCTGGTCGATGCCCTGCAGCGCGCGAACCGCGGATTCGACGCGCTGGGTGATCTGCGTCTCGAGCTCGGTCGGCGCCGCGCCCGGCTGGCTGATCGTGACGATCGCGATCGGGAAATCGATGTCCGGATCGTTGTTCACGTCCATGCGGAAGAAGCTGACGAAGCCCGCGATCGTGAGCGCGATGAACAGCACGATGGGCGGAACCGGGTTCCGGATCGACCAGGCCGAGATGTTGCGAAAGCCCATGACTCTAGTCCTTACGCTCGCGTCACCGCTGCTGCTGCTTGATGAGGTTCGGCTTCACCTTCTGCCCCGGATTGAGGAACGCGCCGGCGGTCAGCACCACGCGCTCGGTGCCGTTGAGGCCGCTGGTGATCGCCACGCCCGCATCGGAAACGTCGCCGGTGGTGATCGGGCGGCGCTCGGCCTCGTCCTTGGCGTTCAGGACATAGACGAAATTGCCCTTGGTGTCGCTCTGGATCGCCGATTGCGGCAGCATCGGCGCGACCTGCCCGCCCGAATGGATGTTCGCGCTGGCGAAACCGCCGGGGCGCAGCGCCTTGTTATAGGTCAGCGCCACGCGGGCGATGCCCTGGCGGGTCTGCGGATCGATCACCGGCGATACCTGCCACACCTGACCGGCGAAACGCTCGCTCGTGCCGACCGGCGTCACTTCGGCGCGTGCGCCCACGGGCACGCGCTGCAGATCCGCTTCGCTCAGCTGCACCCGCATCTCGAACTGCCCGCCCTGCGCGACGCGGAACAAGGTGCCCGAGCCCGAGCTGACGATCTGGCCAGGCTCGACCGCGCGGGTCAGGACAAGGCCGGCGGCGGGCGAGCGGATATCGAGCCGGCGGTTGCGCGCGGCGGTTTCCGAATGCTGCGCCTGCGCGACGCGGACGCGCGCCGCCGCGGCATCGCGGGTCGCGGTCCTGCGATCGACATCGGCCTTCGAGATGAAGCCGCGCCCGACCAGCTGCTTGGCGCGCTCGAGCTCGGCCTGAGCAAGCTCCAGATCGGCCTGCGCGACGCGAATGCTCGCCGCTTGCGACTGGGCGGTCTGCGTCTGGACCGAGCGGTCGACCGTCGCCAGCACCTGGCCGGCGGCGACCCAATCGCCCGGCTCGACCAGCACGCGCGTGACCTCGCCGCCCTCGCCCGCGACGCCGACCGGCATCTCGCGCCGCGCGGCGAGCGAGCCCGTTCCGGTGATCACGCGATCAATCTCCTGGCGCCCCGGCACGGCGACGCTCACGACCGGAAGCTGCCGTCCGCCGCCCTCGCCCGGCGTGCCGCCGGCTGCCGCCTTCTCACCGTCAGCGGCGCCCGAGGCGAAAGCGAACCATGCCGCGACAAGCACCGCGACCGCGATCAGCCCGCCGATGATCCACCAGCGCCGACGCGACCGGCCCTCCCCTTCGCCGGCGATCGCCAGCTGCTCGTCCCTGCCAAACATCCGTGCCTCATAGTTCATGCGCGACCCCTTCCCCGGCCATAGACGGCCTGCGCGGGCCATTTCCGTCGCGCTGTATTATCTGAATAAATCACCGGCCTCAAGAGCCGTCGTCACCCACCCCGGATCCGTGCGCAACACCTGCCCGTTTTCGTCTTGTTCCGCAAGGGGACAGGCCGTGAATCCATGCTGCGCCGCACGGTCGAATCGGGGTTTGCAGCGCCGCCATCCTCAGGCAAGTTCCCGCGCGGTTTTCCTGACGGAAACCGCAGAACAGGAGGAAAGCATGCCCGACGGTATTATCGGTTGGATCCTCATCGGCCTGGTCGCAGGCGCACTCGGCAAGCTGATCATGCCCGGCAAGGATCCGGGCGGCATCATCGTTACCATCCTGATCGGTATCGCGGGCGCACTGCTCGCCGCTTTCATCGCGCCGGCCATCGGCATCAGCCTGACCGGCAAGTTCGCCAGCTACATCGCCGCCACGATCGGCGCGGTCGTGCTGCTCGCGCTGTATCGCGTCGTCATCGCCCGCCGGGCGGCCTGATTACGGATTCGCCTTTCCGGGTCCGTTCAGCTTTCGTTGTCCCGCCACGACTTAGCCCGGCGGGACAACAAGCTGGAAAGGCCTTATTGAATGGTTCGATTGCTGACCCTCGCTGCGGCCGCCGCCGCGCTCCCCCTGACCGCCGCCGCCCAGGTCGCGGCGCCGGGTGTGCCCGTGCCTGAGGGTACGCTGCTCGATGTGGTCGCCGAGGGCGAGGCTAGCCGCGTTCCCGATATCGCGACGATCCGCGCGGGCGTGGTGACCCAGGCGCCGACCGCCGCCGCCGCGCTCGCCGCCAACGCCACGCAGATGAAGAGCGTGCTCGCCGCGCTCAAGGCGGCGGGCGTCGCCGAGCGCGACGTGCAGACCGCGACGATCTCGCTCAACCCGCAATATCGCTATGCCGAGAACCAGCCGCCGGTGATCACCGGCTATCAGGCGTCGAACAGCGTCGCGGTCAAGTTCCGCGATATCGCGCGGAGCGGCAGCATCCTCGACGCGCTGGTCAAGCAGGGCGCCAATCAGATCGACGGGCCGAACCTGTCGATCGACCAGCTCGAGGCCGCGCAGGACGAGGCGCGCACCGACGCGGTCAAGCGCGCACGTGCCCGCGCCGATCTCTATGCCCGGGCGCTGGGGATGCGGGTCGAGCGGCTGGTCTCGCTGAGCGAGGCGCTCGACGGCGGCGGACCCGGCCCGGTGCCGGTGATGATGGCGCGGATGGAAGCCAAGGATTCGACTCAGGTCGTGCCCGGCGAGCAGCGCGTCGGCGTCACCATCCGCGTGCGCTTCCTGCTCAAGTAAAACGAAGAGGGCCGCTCCTCACGGGGGCGGCCCGTTGGTTCTTGCAGATTGCGGCGCCGGCCCGCTCCCCCACCCAACGACAGTGTATTCTTTGGGTGGCCGGGTGAGCGAGCGAGCCGGCGCCCCCTCCAAATGAACGCTCAGCGCACCGATCCGCGGCGCACCAGATTGACGATCGCCAGCAGGATGATCGCGCCGAGCAGCGATACTACGAAGCTGTACACCGACAGCCCCTGGTTGATCGATCCGCCGCTGAAGATCAGCCCGCCGATGAACGCGCCGACGATGCCGACGACGATATTCAGCAGGATGCCCTGCTGCGCGTCGGTCCGCATCACCAGGCTGGCGAGCCAGCCGACGACGCCGCCGATCACGAGCCACACGATGATTCCGACGAGGTCCATGATTTCCTCCATCCTTGCGCCCGCCTCGCGGCGGAGCCTGTGGAGGAAGAGACTCGCGACGCTCCGAAATGGTTCCGCCCGCGTTCTGAGACGGGCGCAGCCGGAAAATGGGTCCGCCCGCGCTTTGGGGGCGCGGGCGGTGGGAGAAACCGGAATTCAGAAGGAAGGAGATCAGTATTTCTGCTGCCGCTCGTAGAGCGAGCGGTAGTGCTGGATGCGCGTCACGCGCAGGCCGGGCATGCCCGAGCGATCGATCGCGCGCTGCCAGCCGGCAAATTCCTCGACGGTGAGACCGTAGCGGTCGCACACCTCATCGACCGTGAGCAGCCCGCCATTGACGGCCGCGACCACCTCCGCCTTGCGGCGGACCACCCAGCGGGTCGTTTCGGGCGGCGGCAGCGTGTCGAGCGTCAGCGGCTCGCCAAGCGGTCCGATCACCTTTGCCGGGCGGATCTTCTGGTTTTCAATCATTACCTACCTCGATCAGGGCGGGGGGTCCCCGTCTTTGTTCTGTAACGACCATAGTCGTTCCGGCTTGAGCATCGGCTAAGCGGCACGGTAAACGCCGCCTTCATTGCTGTTGCCAGCCGGTTAGCGCGGTATTTGACGAAGCCGCACCGGCGCCGCCTGTCAGCGAAACTTCCATGGCGCGGTTGAACGCACCATGCGCCGGAGCGAGCAGCGCACCGGCCGGCACGGGCCGGTCGAGCATTGCCTGAAGCTGCGCAGTGGGACTCGCCGCCTGACGCGCAGCGATGCCGACCATCAGCACCGCGAGTTCGGTGGGGATGGCGGTCATCACCGCAGTGTCCCGGTCGAATCGGAAGCTCAGGTCCACTGAACGCTACTCACCTTGAGGTCGAATCCACCCATTTTGGATAAGCCCGAAGGTTGAAGGGGGAGTAAACGCCGGCGGTTTTTTGCATCCGGCTCCCCAAATCCCTATGTGGCGGCGCGATGACCGGACCCGATTTTCAGTTGAATGGACCGCTTGGGAAGCGCCGGATCGTCGTCGCCATGTCGGGCGGCGTCGATTCCTCGGTGGTGGCCGCGCTCGCCGCGCGCACCGGCGCGGAGACGATCGGCGTGACGCTCCAGCTCTACGACCATGGCGAGGCCACGGGGCGCTCGGGCAGCTGCTGTGCGGGCCGGGACATCCGCGACGCGCGCGCGGTGTGCGACCGGCTCGGCATCGCGCATTATGTGTTCGATCACGAGAGCAGCTTCCGCGAGCAGGTGATCGACGATTTCGCCGACGAGTATCTCGCCGGGCGCACGCCGATCCCGTGCGTCAAGTGCAACATGGGTCCCAAGTTCACCGATCTGTTCGCGCTCGCCCGCGATCTCGGCGCCGATTGCCTCGCCACCGGCCATTATGTGCAGCGGGTGATCGGGCCGGAGGGGCCGGAGCTGCACAGGGGCGCCGATCCGGCACGCGATCAGAGCTACTTCCTGTTCGCCACCACGCGCGACCAGCTCGATTTCCTGCGCTTCCCGCTCGGCGCGATGCCCAAGAGCCGGGTGCGCGAGATCGCGGCCGAGATCGGCCTTGGCGTCGCCGCCAAGCCCGACAGCCAGGACATCTGCTTCGTCCCCGACCGCGACTATGCCGGGCTGGTGAAGAAGCTGCGGCCCGAGGCGGACACCGCCGGCGAGATCGTCGACGAGGCCGGGAATGTGCTCGGCGAGCATCGCGGCCTGATCCACTTCACCGTCGGTCAGCGCCGCGGGCTCGAGATCGGCGGCAGCCCCGAGCCGCTCTACGTCATCCGACTCGATCCCAAGCGACGCGAAGTGGTGGTCGGCCCCAAGGCCGCGCTCGCCGTCCGCACCGCGCGGATCGAGGGGGTGAACTGGCTCGGCGGCGGCTATGACGGCCCGATGACCGCCAAGGTCCGCTCGATGGCGAAACCCGCTCCGGTGCGGCTGGTGGATGGCCGCGTGGTGTTCGAGGCGCCCGAATATGGCGTCGCCCCCGGCCAGGCTGCGGTGCTCTACGCCGGCGAGCGCGTGCTCGGCGGCGGGTGGATCCGCGAGACCGAGCGCGCGGAGCTGGCCACGGCCTGAGGCGTCACGATCAAGCTTGTTGACTCAGTCAACATCCGATAATGTTGACTGAGTCAACACTATCGGATGGCGGGGTCATGATGAGCAACGATGCGGCGGACGTGGCGACCCTGCGCGCCTTCAACCGCACCTATACCCGGCGGCTCGGCCTGCTCGAGGCGCATCTCGACAAGAGCCCGTTCACGCTCAGCGAGGCGCGGATCCTCTACGAGCTGGCGCACCGCACCGATCCGACCGGGGCAGAGATAGCCCGCGCGCTCGATCTCGACCCGGCGCAGATCAGCCGCACGCTCAAGCGCTTCGCCGCGCGCGGCCTGATCGCGGCGCGCGAGGATCCCGGGCATGGCCGCCACCAGTTGCTGGCGCTCACGGCCGAAGGCCGGGCGGTGTTCGCTGCGCTGGAGTCCGGGACCAAAACCGCAATCAGCACGCTGCTCGACGGCCTGCCGCCCTTCCGGCGCGAAGGCCTGCTGGCCGCCGCGCGGGCGATCACCCGCATCTTCGAGGATGAAGCCCCGCCGCGCCCCGTGCTCCGTGGCTTGCGGCCGGGCGACCTAGGCCGGGTGATCGCGCGCCAGGCGATCCTCTATGCCGACGAATATGGCTGGAACAGCGAGTATGAGGCGCTGGTCGCGCGCATTCTCGCCGATTTCGACCGGTCTTTTGACCCGGCGCGCGAGGCGGCATGGATCGCCGATATCGACGGGCGGATCGCCGGCTCGATCTTCCTCGTCCGCGGGGATGCGCCCGATGCCGGCAAGCTGCGCCTGCTCTACGTCGAACCGGCGGCGCGCGGGGCGGGCGTCGGCAAGCTGCTGGTCGCGGCGTGCATCGCGCGGGCGCGAGAGGTTGGCTATGCCCGGCTCGATCTGTGGACCAACAGCGTCCTCGCCGCCGCGCGCCACATCTACGAGCAGGCCGGCTTCAGGCTAATCGACGAGGCGCCGCACCGCTCGTTCGGCAAGGACCTTGTCGGCCAGACCTGGTCGCTGGCGCTGTAGCGCCTCGCGTCAGCCCTGCCGCTCCAGGAATGTCGCGATCACCTCGCGCCGCACGCGGAAGCCGAGTTTCTCGTAGAGCGAGATCGCGCCGGCGTTGCTGGCATAGCTGTGCAGGAACGGCGTCTCGCCGCGTGCGACGATCCGCGCCATCACCACCCGCATCAGCTTGCCCGCAAGCCCGCGGCCGCGCCAGTCGGGATGGGTGCACACCGCGCTGACCTCGGTCAGCCCCGGCGCGCGCATCCGCTCGCCCGACATCGCGACCAGCCGGCCACCGTCGCGCACGCCGATGAACTCGCCCAGCCGGTGCGTCGCCTCGACGAACGGCCCCGGCTCGGTCAGCGTCGCCAGCGCGAGCATCTCGGGCGCGTCGGCGTCGCCCAGGTCGAGATAGTCGACCGGCTCGGCCGGGACCGGGCGCTCCAGCACCATCTGCGCCAGCAACGCCTGCTTCACCACCGTCAGGCCCGGCGGCACCGGCGTCTCGGCACCCTCGACCGTTGCGATCCGGCCCCCCGGCGGCACCAGCGCGGCAAGCGCCGCCAGCGCCGCAGGCGAATCGTCGGCGGCCGCGGCGAGGATGTTGATCTCGGGCCGGTAGCGCAGCGCGCGCGCATCGCCCGCGGCGAAGCCGGCCTGGCGCCCGGTCAACGCGGTCCATACCGGCCGGTCGAGCGGATGCGGGGCAACGGGCATCATGATTCCCTGAGCTGTTCGATCTCGTCGGCCTCGCGCAGTTCGTCGCCGGGATGATCGACATGCCCCGCAGGATCGACATGGATCAGGATCTCGGTGCCCGGAAACTCGGCTTCAAGCCGCGCCTCGAGCTTTTCGACCAGCGCATGCGCGTCGGCGACCGAGGTCGTGCCGGGAAGCGCGATATGGAATTGCGCGAAGTCCTGCGACCCGCTGGTGCGCGTGCGCAGGTCGTGCAGGCTTTCGAGGCCCGGCTCGCGCGCCGCGACCTCAACGAAGGCGCGGCGCTTCTGGTCGGGCCATTCGCGGTCCATCAGCTGCCCGATCGCCTCGCTCGCACCGCGCCACGCACCCCAGAGCAGCCATAGCGCAATGGCGATGCCGAACAGCGGATCGGCGCCGGCGAACGCCAGATATTGCTCGCTCACCAATGCCGCGATCACCCCGGCATTGAGCAGCAGGTCGGACTGATAATGGAGCCGGTCGGTCTTGATCGCCACCGATCCCGTCGCGGCGATCGCGCGGCGCTGATAGGCGGTGAGCAGCAGCGTCACGACGATCGCCGCGATCGATACCGCGATCCCGTACCCCGCGTCGGCCGCGACATCGCCCGCGGCGAGCCGCTGCGCCGCGCGGACCGCGATCAGGCAGGCGGAGACCGAGATCAGCGCGACCTGGAACAGCGCCGCCAGCGCTTCCGCCTTGCCATGGCCGAAGCGATGCTCGGCGTCGGCGGGCTGCGCCGCGATATGGACGCCGGCCAGCGTCACCAGCGAAGCGACGAGATCGAGCAGGCTGTCGGCGAGGCTGGCGAGCATCGCCACCGATCCCGTCCGCCACGCCGCCCATGCCTTGAGCGCGCCGAGCAGGATCGCTGCGCAGACGCTGGCCAGGGCGGCACGGCGGGCGAGGTTCACGGGTACAGCAAGCCTTCGTCCCACCCGTCTGCAGAGCGGGTGAAGACGCGGCGCTCGTGCAGCCGGTGCTCGCGATCCTGCCAGAATTCGATTCGCTCGGGCGTCACGCGATAGCCGCCCCAATGCGGCGGGCGCGGCACGGCCTGCCCCTCGAACCGTGCGCGCATCGCTTCGTAGCGCGCCTCGAACGTCGCACGATCGGCAAGCGGCCGCGATTGGTCGCTCGCCCAGGCGCCGAGCTGCGAATCGCGGCTGCGGCTGGCGAAATAGGCGTCGGACTCGGCGTCGCCGGCAAGGCTGACCGGGCCCTCGATCCGGATCTGCCGCCGCAGCGACTTCCAGTGGAACAGCAGCGCCGCCCTGGGCACCGCTGCCAGCTCGCCGGCCTTGCGGCTTTCGCGGTTGGTATAGAAGACGAAGCCGTCCGGGCCATGGCCCTTCAGCAGCACCATGCGCAGCGAAGGCTGCCCAGCCGCATCGACCGTTGCCAGCGCCACCGCGTTGGAATCGTTGGGTTCGGTGGTGCGCGCTTCGGCGAACCATAGGTCGAACAGGGCGAAGGGGTCGGTCGTCATGCGCCCGCCCATACCGCTTCACGCCGCAC
This sequence comes from Sphingomonas sp., assembly GCF_036402235.1. Classification (GTDB taxonomy): domain Bacteria; phylum Pseudomonadota; class Alphaproteobacteria; order Sphingomonadales; family Sphingomonadaceae; genus Sphingomonas. Next base: position 46,151 of record NZ_DASWTG010000067.1, read on the forward strand.
ATAAAAAGGCGCCGGCCGGGCCAGGGCCCGAACCGGCGCACCGCCTTGAGAGAGGTCTGCCGGCGGAAGTCCCTAGAAGCTGAACCGCATGCCGGCGCGATAGATGCGGCCGGAGCTGGCATATTGAGTCACCGCTTCCTGGCCCTGATAGGCATAGCGCTCGCTCGGCTGGTTGGTGAGGTTCAGCCCCTCCACCGTGAGCGAGGCCCAGGGGGTGATCTTGTAGCTGGCCGAGGCATCGACGTTCGTGGTCGACCGGCTGTAGACGAAGTCGTTGATCAGCGGGCCGTTGCACTCGGTGCCCGCGACCGACGGGTTCGCAGGATTGTTGGTCAGGCCAGGGCTGCACGCGCCCGCCGCGATCGGATAGGTGGTCGAATAGCCCTTGCGGTGCGCCACCGAGACGCGCGCGCGGAACTTCTTGGTCTCATAATAGAGCGTCGCGTTGATCGCATCGGGGGAGACGTTGAGGAACGGACTCTTGCCGGTGACCCGCGGCGTGGGGGTCGCTGTCGAGCTTGCCTGCGTGCCCGGGTCGAGGATGTAGTTCAGCTCCGATGCGATGTGCGTATAGTTCACCTGCGCGCCGAAATCCTTGAGGAACCCGGGCAGGAAGGTGAAATCCATCTGGAAGCTCACCTCGAACCCGCGCAGCCAGCCGCCGGGCGCGTCGCGGAACTGGCGTGCGACGAACGGGCGATTGGCGTCGAGATAGGCGATCTGGTTCGCGTTGGTGAACTGGGCCCGGATCGCCGCGATCGTCTCGGCATCGGCGAAGTTCGACAGCGGCCCGGCGAACAGCACGGTCTGCGGGAAGCTCTCGATCTGCTTCTGGAACCCCGCGATCGAGATCAGGCCGCCCGGCGCGAAATACCATTCGATGCTGGCATCGAGGTTGGTCGAGCGGAAGGGGGCCAGTTGCGGGTTGCCGATCGTCAGCGATGCGCCATCAACCGCGCCGGTGTTGGGCACCGAGATCGCGGAGATCGACGGCGAGAGGTTGCCGAGCATCGGGCGCGCCATCACCTTCGACGCGCCGAAACGCACCAGCAGCTTGTCGATCGGTTCATAGACCAGGTTCATCGACGGCAGATAATCGGTGTAGCGGTTGGTGCCGACGATCGCACGACCCGCCGGCGTGGTGCCGTTGGAGGTCACGTCGGTGATCGCGACGCGCGTGCCGGCGTTGCCGCGGAACGGGCGGCCGAACAGCTCGGTATTCCAGTCGAACTGGAAGTAGAATCCCAGATCCTCTTCCTGCACCCCGAAATTCTCGCGCCCGCCATTGCGCTTGTTGGTCAGGCGCCAGTCGCCCCATTTGTTGATGCAGTTGCAGGTGAAGTCGAACAACTGCTGAAAGCCCGAAATGCTCGGCACGATGAAGCTGGTCATCGTCCCCTCGGGCACGTTCAGCCCCTGGCCGAACTGGATCGTGCGCGCGACGCTCGACGTGGTGACGCCGGCTTCCTTGAGCGTGGGGTTGAGCAGGTCGTTGTTGCGCTCCCACAGCTCGGTCTCGAATCCGAACTTGCGGTAATTGGCGCCGAAGCCGAGGTTGAGTTCCTCGTTCACCTGCCAGTCGAAATCCGCCTTGGCCTGCTTGTAGGTGTTCTTGACGAAGCGCTGATAGTGGCGGATCGCCGAGAAGCCCTTGACCACTTCCCAGTTTGCCGCATTGGCCGCGTCGAAGCCGAAGTTGATGACTGGCATCTTGCCGTCGCCGCGCTCGTCATAGACGAAGCTGCCCGGGCTATCCATGCGGTTGAACTCGACCAGCAGCCCCTGGGTGAAGTTGGTCGATTCGGACAGGCCGGCGATCACCCGCGCCTTGAAGACATCGGAAAACTCATGGGTAAGGTCGATCGAGCCCTGCTTGAACTGGGTGGTGTAGCTGCTCTGGTCGGCCGCCGAGCGGAAATCGACGTTGCGCAGCGCCAGATAGTCGGCGAGTCCGTTGGTGACGTTGGCGTCGAGCACCTCGACCGCCGGCCGCCCGATCAGCGCACCGCGATAGGCAAGGCGATTGGTCGAGGGGATATACCCCACCGAACGCGGGTTGTTGTAATAGTCATAGGGATCGAGATTGAACGGGTTGACGCTGAAGATGTTCGCGGTCCCCGGGCTAGTCCCGCCCGGAACCACCGCCGCCGCACCCAGGATCGACGGCACCACCGCGCCCGATGCGTTGACCGCGGTCGAGAAGGCGGGCGTGGTGCCGTAGAGCGCCTGGCCGCAATCCTGCTCGGGCGCGAGCGCCGAGGGACCGGTGGGGACGCACAAGCCCGGATAGAGCGCGCGCGCCGCGGCGGGCGTGATCGAGTTGGTCGCGGTGTTATAGGTCGCGTTGGTGTTGTTTCGGTTGAGGCCGACTGACGAGACCTGGTTGTAGGTGCTCTTGTTCTCGAACTTCGAATAGGCACCGTCGAGGCTGATGCGCGTGCGGTCGCCGATCTGCCACTGATAGGCCAGCGTCACGCCGATCCGCTCATTCTCCACATCCTGCTGCTCGATCGAGGCGAGCGCCGGGAAGCGCACCAGCGAATCATCGAAGCGGCCCGGGGTGCTGAACGGTGCGCCGGGATAGAGCTTGGCATAGGCCGCGGCATTGGAGCCCGTGAGCGCCGCAATCGCTTCGGGATTGGTCACCGCGCTGCCGAAGCTGGTGCCGGCGGGGGCGGCAAACCCAGCGCGCTGCGGGTTCTCGTCCCCCGCCCATTGCGTGCCGCGATAGACATAGTCGGACGAACCCGGCCCGCGGCGATACTGGTCGAGCTCGTTCTTCGACTTGCTCCACGCCACCGACAGCAACAGCCCCATCGTATCGTCGAGGAAGCGCGTCGAGGCGAGCCCGGCGAGGCGCGGGTTCCACTTCTTGCTGTTCCCCTGATAGCTGCCCTCGGCCGACAGCGCGAACTTGTTGCCCTTGTAATCGAACGGGCGCCCGGTCTGGAGGTCGATCGTCGCGCCGAGCGAGCCCTCGTCGGTCTCCGCCGACGGGGTCTTCTGCACCTTCAGCGAGCTGAACAGCTCGGAGGCGAAGGTGCTGTAGTCGAAAGCACGGGTCCGATTGGGGCTGGTGCCGGCGTCGTTCGCGCCCGCGGTGGACAGTGCCTCGAGCCCATTGAGGCGGGTGCGGTTGAAGTCGCCCCCCAGGCCGCGCACGGTGATCGTGCGCCCCTCGCCATTGTCGCGGTCGATCGACACGCCGGGCAGGCGCTGGAGCGATTCGGCAAGGTTGGTGTCAGGGAAATCGGCGATGTCCTCGGCATTGATCGCGTCGATCTGCACCGTCGCGTTGCGCTTTTCGTTGATCGCGCTGCGCAGCGACGCGCGATAGCCCTGGATGATCACTTCCTCGCCCTCGGCACCGCCGCCGGCCTCCTGCGGCGCCTCGATCGCTGGCGCCGCCGATGTCTGCGCGAGTACCGGTGCTGCTGCGAGGATCCCCGCGACCATCAGCGCACCGCGCGAGACTCCGGCGCCAAATCCTGCACGCTTGTTGCGGCGAATGTCGATCATATTCCCTCCCTTGAACCTCTCGGATGTGCCCGGAGGAGGGAGGTTGGCAGGCGGCGTGGCTCAGCTGTCCGCAAAGCCTGGTGGCTGCGGCGCTCGCCTTTCGTCGCTGATCCTCTCCCCTCGGTACAGCCGTTCCGTCCCTATTTCCCTGCTGGACGGCACCGGATGTTAGCGATAGCAATAGTCCACCGGTGTCATTGGTGCAATATCCAATGTCATCCATAAGTTAATGCGGGAATATCAAGTGCTTGTGATCCAGAATCACGGAAGGCTCTGGCGAACCGGCAAACCGGGATTGGATATGGCAACCGATACGAGTCGCGCCGGAATCGGCCTCAGAACACTGCTCAAAGCCGCCTCCATTGCCCCATTGTCACCGTTGTCACCGGTGTCAATCTCGTCACGCTCCTCGCTAAACCTTCGTGCACTTTATTACGCCGCGCGCGCCGGCACCCGGATCGAAGCGCTTCCTGCCGGCCCGGGCAAGGTCGTGACTCTGGATGCGGAACAGTTCGCATGATCGGCCGCCGCACGCTGATCGCGGGCACCGCCGCACTCGCGGCCGTCTCCCAAGCCAAGGCGGCATCGCGCGCCGATCTGGTGGTGGGCAGGTCGGGCCGCACGGGAACCTTCTCGACTCTGGCAGCGGCGTTCGACCATGCTCGCTCCCTCGGGCGTCCCGTACATATCCGAGTCGAGCCGGGTGTGTACGCGGAGAAGCTCAAGCTCGACATTCCCGACCTGCATCTGTCCGGCACCGGGCCAGCAAGCATCCTCAGCTTCGGTGCCGCATCGGGCCTCGCCGATCCGCAGGGGAGGAAATGGGGCACCGGCGGTTCTGCGACGCTCACCGTCACCGCGCCCGGCGTCACCCTGTCGAACCTCACCATCCGCAACAGCTTCGACTATCCCGGCAATGCCCGCATCGGCGCGGTGGACGGCGCGCAGGCGGTGGCGCTGTCGGTCGCGCGCGGCGCCGACCGCGCGGTCGTGCGCAACTGCGCGATCGAGGGCTATCAGGATACGCTCTATGTGCAGGAGAGCTGCCGCGCGCTGTTCACCGGCTGCACGATCAGCGGCAATGTCGACTTCATCTTCGGCGGCGCGACCGCGATCTTCGAGCGCTGCGAGATCCGCTCGCGCTTCGTGCCGGGCGCGGAGATACAGGGCTTCGTCGCCGCGCCGAGCACCCCGGTCGAGCTACCCGCAGGCCTCATCTTCCGCGATTCCCGGCTGACGCGCGAGCCCGGGCTGCCCGACGACAGCGTCTGGCTCGGCCGCCCCTGGCGCGCGGGCGGCAACATGCGCCTCACCGGCGCGGCGCTGTTCGATGCGTGCTGGATGGATTCGCACATCCGCCGCGATGGCTGGACGTGGATGGGCTATACCGATCCCGAGGGCATCCGCCGTCAGCTCACTCCGGCCGAGGCACGGCTGTTCGAGCATGCCAGCACCGGCCCCGGCGCGGGGACTGCCAGCTTTACCCGGAAGATGCTCGACAGCATCCATCTGCGGTGGTTCAGTCGCGAGCAGGCGTTCGGCGATTGGCATCCGGCGTGACGATGGAGAGACGATGACCCGCACCTTGATCCTGTGCGCCGGCCTGCTGCTGCCGCTCGCCGCAGCGGCCCAGTCGGGCACGCCCGCCCCCGCCCCGGCGCCGGCCGAAACGCAGCATGCGCGCTACCGGGTCTTCCTGATCGGCGATTCGACCGTCGCGCGCAGCAGCGGCTGGGGCGGCAGCTTCTGCGCCGCGCATGTGAAGCCCGAAGCCGCCTGTGTGAACCTCGCGCGCGGCGGGCGCAGCTCGGGCAGCTTCCGCGCGGAGGGGCTGTGGGATGCTGCGCTGGAGCAGGTGCGCAAGGGCGGCGCGGCGCGGACCTGGGTGCTGATCCAGTTCGGCCATAACGACCAGCCCGGCAAGCCCGGCCGCTCGACCGATCTCGCCATCGAATTCCCCGCCAACCTCGCGCGCTATGTCGACGAGGTGCGTGCGGCGGGCGCGGTTCCTGTGCTGGTGACACCGCTTACCCGGCGCAGCTTCACGGACGGGAGGCTACAGAACGACCTCGCGCCCTGGGCGGAAGCTGTGCGCCGCGTCGCCGCCCAGAAGAAGGTCGCGCTGGTCGATCTCAATGCGCGCAGCGCGGCGGCGGTGCAGGCGATGGGCGAGGAAGCCGCCGACCGTTTCGCGCAGGCGCCAAAGCCCGCCGCGCCGGCCGCGCCCAAGCCCCCGCAAGCGACCGAGGTGGTGGTCAATCCTGCGGCGCGCCCGAAACTCGCGTTCGACCGCACGCATCTCGGGCGCGAGGGCGCCGACTATTTCGCGAGGATGATGGCCGGCGAACTGGCCAGGGCCGTCCCCGGGATGCGGCGCGTGCTGATCCGATGATCGGGCCGGCGCTTCTGCTGATGCTCGCCGCGGCTGCGGATACGCCGCCCTATGCTGTCGCGCCCGGCGTGTTCGATCCCGCGCAGCCCGATCTCGGCCTCGCGCCGCCCGCGGGGACCGAGACCGCCACCATCTACGCCCCCGGCGGCGTCGGCGACCGCTTCTCCAACGGCGTGGTGCTGATCGGCTTCAAGGGCAGGCTCTACGCCCAATGGCAGAGCTCGGCGCTGCACGAGGACACCGCCGATACCTGGGTCCCCTATGCCGTCAGCCGCGACGGCCTGACGTGGGGCGCCCCGCGGAAATTACGCGGGCCGGGCAGCGGCGGCGTGATGCACTCCAACGGCGGCTGGTGGACCGACGGCAAGACGCTCGTCGCCTATATCAACGTCTGGCCGACCGGCTTCCAGTCCAAGGCGGGCGGCTATACCGAGTACATGACCAGTGCCGACGGCGAGCACTGGAGCGCGCCGCGCCGCGTGATGGGCCGCGACGGCAAGCCGGTCGAGGGCGTGATCGAGCAGGATCCGCATCGCCTGCCCGATGGCCGCATCGTCACCGCCTTCCACACAAGGCCCGGCCTGATCGTCGCACCCTTCTTCACCGACGATCCGCTCGGCATCTCCGGCTGGGTGCGCGGGCGGATGGACAATCTGCCGCTGACCGGCCCCGATGCCGGCAAGTTCAGCCGCGAGATCGAGCCGAGCCTGTTCCTGCGCGGGCGCTGCGCGGTGATGGTGTTCCGCGACCATGCCGAAAGCTTCCGCCAGCTCGCCTCGGAAAGCTGCGACCGCGGCGAGAGCTGGTCGCGTCCGGCGCTCACCAACATGCCGGATTCGCGCGCCAAGCAGAGCGCGGGTAATTTGCCCGACGGCACCGCCTTCCTCGTCAACGCGCCCAATGCCGATCGCATCCGCATCCCGCTCGCGGTGACGCTGAGCGGTGATGGCCGTTGCTTCGACCGGTCGTTCCTGCTGCGCGGCAAGGGCGACCTTCAGCCGCTGCGCGCGGCGGGCACGTACAAGCGCCCCGGCTACTCCTATCCCAAGAGCGTGATCTGGAAGGGACATCTGTACGTCGGCTACGCGGCGAACAAGGAGGATGCGCAGCTGACGCGCGTCCCCCTCGCGTCGCTCGCCGCCAGACCCGGCACCTGGCTTCCGCGCTGCCCGGCTTCCAACGAGGAGAAATGACGATGCGCCTGCTTGCGATTCCGATGGCGCTCGCACTCGCCGTCCCCGCTTCGGCGGAGGTGATCGGACAGATGACCCCGGCCGAGCCGCTGACCGAGGCGCGCATCGCCACGCTGCCCGCCGCCGAGCGTGAGGCGTGGCGCGCCTATCTCGCCCGCTCCGCCGCGCTGATGGCGGCCGACAAGGCGGCCCTGCTCGCGGAACGGAAAGGACTGGCAGCGATCCCGCCCGGCCCGCCCGACGGTCCTTCGGGCGGCGGCGGCATGCCGATGGACAGGCCCCCCGGCTGGTATGCCGGCCCCGACGCGCGGCGAATCGCCGACACCGTTGTGAGCTTCCAGACCCCGGCGGGCGGCTGGGGCAAGAACCAGAATCGCGACGCCCCGCCGCGGCTGCGCGGGCAGAGCTTCGTGATCATCGAGAAGCTGCCGCCCGAGGCTGCGGGCGACATCGTCTCGCTCGACAAGGGCTGGCGCTATGTCGGCACGCTCGACAATAATGCAACGGTGGCGGAGATCCGCTTCCTCGCCCGCGTCCAGACGGCATTGCCCGGCACGGAGGGCGATCGCTATCGCGCCGCAGCGCTCAAGGGGCTGCGCTACCTGCTCGGCGCGCAATATCCCAATGGCGGCTGGCCGCAGATCTATCCGCTGCAGGGCGGCTATCACGATGCCGTGACCTTCAACGACGACGCCGTGTCTCGCGCGGCGCAGCTGATGCTCGACACCGGCGCACGCAAGGGCGACTTCGCCTTCGTGCCACCGGCGCTGGCGAGCGAAGCGGCGGCAGCGGCCACCAAGGCGCGCGACGCGATCCTGCGCAGCCAGGTGGTGATCGGCGGCAAGCGCACCATCTGGGGCCAGCAGCATGACGCGCTCACCCTCGCCCCCACCGGCGCGCGCAATTTCGAGCCCAAATCGCTGGCGAGCGAGGAGAGCGCCGACCTGCTGCTCTTCCTGATGAAGCAGCCCGACCGATCGCCCGAAGTCGTGGCAGCGGTGCGCGACGGCGTCGCCTGGCTCGAGGCGCATGCGCTGCGCGACATCGGGTGGACGCCCAAACCCGGCCGCCGCCTCGTCGCCATGCCCGGCGCCGGGCCGCTCTGGTCGCGCTTCTACAGCCTCGACACCCAGACCCCGATCTATGGCGACCGGGACCGCCGCATCCTGAGCGACGTCAACGAACTGATCCCCGAGCGGCGCGACGGCTATAACTGGGTCGGCACCGGCCCGGCCAAGGCGATCGCGGCCTACCGGAAATGGGCAGCCAAGGCACCCTAGGCGAACACGCCCTTCGGGATATGCGTGATCCGGCACGCCAGATCCGCCTCGCCCGACGCGACGACATAATGGTCGCCGGCGTCGGCGATGCCGGTCGTGAACACCACGTCATGGACATACATCCGGTCGGCGAGCGGCGCGGTGAGCTCCGGGTTCGCCTCCAGCAACGGCGCATGCTCGCTATGCAGCGTGATCGACGGATCGTCGCGGTCGAGCAGCGACCAATAGGTGCGATAGATGCCGACGATCTCCTTGGGCTCGACGCCGTGCCATAGCGTGAGCCAGCCGCGTTCCGTGAGGATCGGCGGCGTTCCCCCGCCGATCCGCGCGGTCGCCACGGTGGTGGCATGCGGCCGGATGCCGGGGTTGAGGTGCGGCCGCCAGTGCCGCGCATCGGGTGATGTGGCGAGGTTGATCGACGGTCCCGCGCGCCAGTCGCTGCCGGGCGGATAGGCGAAGTAGAGGTCGCCCAGCGGGCGGGTCTGCGCCCAGTACTGCCCGCCCGGCTTACCCTCGAAGATCAGCATGTCCTTGTTCTGATGATCGAGCACGATCGAATCGAATCGCCAGTCGAGCCCATTGTCCGACGCGTAGAGCGTCGTCGAATGCCGCTCGGGGCTGACCGAGCAGGTTGTCATCAGCCACTCGTCGCCGACCTTGCTGATCCGCGCATCCTCGACGCCATAGCATTGGAAACTGCCCTCGGGCGCAATCGCCTTGTCGTAATGCACCGCGACCACATCCAGCCCCTCGGGCGTCAGCTCGACCGGCAGCAGCCACGACAGCGAGGTCAACGCCATCACCCGCCACCTTCCGCCGCGCAGCAGGAACTTGCGCGGGTCGGCGGTATCGGCAAGGTCGAGCGGCCAGCCGTCGAGGACATAGGCGCCGTCCTGCCAGCGGATCGCATGCACCTTGCCATCGCGGATCGGTTCGCGCAGCGCCTCGGCGACGCGCACCATCAGCAGCAGATTGCCATTGGGCAGCCGCGTCAGGCCGGGATTGAACGCGCCCAGCACATAGGTCTCGGCATCGAAATGCCCGGCGAGCGGCGAGCGCGCCAGATCCACGTCCGCGGGGCCGAACACCAGACGGTCGATCGCGAAGCGGCTCATGGATGCTCGCGCCGCGTCTCGACCCGCATCAGCGACACCGCAGTGCGGCGCGGCTGGGTCAGCATGAAGTGCGCCGCCGCGGCGATATCCTCGGCGCGCAGCATCTGTGCCTTGTGGATCAGCTCGCGCTGCTTTTCGGGCGGGAATTCCGGATACTGGAAATCGGCGCCGGTGAAGCCCGGCTCGATCAGCCCGATCTTGATGTCCTTTTCCGCCAGTTCCTGCCGCAGCGAATGCGCGAAGCCCTGGATTCCCGCCTTCGCCGCGACATAGATCGACGCCCCCGGTCCCTGCGACACCGCCGACATCGACCCGATCAGGATCAGATCGCTGCCAGCCTTCATCCGCTCAAGCGCCGCTTTGGTCGAGGTGAGGTAAGAGGTGAAATCGACCGCGATCTGATAGTCGAGATCGCCTTCCTCGGTGTCGGCGATCGCTTCGGCCGGAACCGCGGCATTGATCACCGCGATATCGAGGCCGCCGAGATGATTGTCGGCCGCCTCGAAGAAACGCGCGACATCCTCGCGCTTCGCCAGGTCGACATTGATCCCGTCGCCCTCGCCCACCTCGCGGATGCGTTCGAGCGCATCGCCGAGATGCTCGGGCGTGCGGCCGCACACGAACACCTTCGCACCTTCCGATGCGAGCAGCACCGCGATCGCCCGGCCGATGCCGGTGGTGCCGCCCGTGACGACCGCCTTGCGCCCGGCAAGGCGGGGCTGCTCGGTATGCGCGTCGGACAGGTCATGGGCAGGGGGTTCGGCGAGATCAGGCACGGCACACTCCTCGGATCGTTCTTCTCAAGCGGCGGCGGCGGCTTCGGTTCCCTGCGCGTCGTCACCAGGACAGCGAAATGCGTCCGTCTGCCGGCACGTGAAAGGTGATCCGGTCCTGGCCGTCGGCGTGCGGGCGCACGCGATCGCCGCCCAGCGTCGCGACCTTCACCGCAGGCAATTTGGCCCGCGGCTTGCGGATCAGAATCAGCGTCGCGCTGCACCCCTCGCCACCGCCGAGCTGGAAGCTCAGCGTCCTCTCCCCCGGCCGATCGGCGGCGAGCAGGAAATGGTCGCAAAACAGGGTGAAGGGCGCATCGCGAAAGCGGTGGAAGGCGCGCGTCGCGAACACGAAGGCTGCACCGCAGCCATAGATTTCCTGGCCGACCTGCCCCGCCTGCTGCCCGTCGACATACAGGTCCTCGAGCGGGAAGGAGAGCTTGCGGTCGACATGCCCGTTATTCTCGCGCTGCTCGGGCGCGATCGCCTCGGGCGGCAAGGCGTCGGGATAGTAGAACCAGGCCCGGTCGAGGGCGTAGCGGCAATATTCGCTGAGCAGCATGCGCACCCCGGCGTCGAGATCGGGGCCGCCGTCCTTGAGGTAATGCTCGAACGCGGCGAAGCTGTCGAAACATTCGTACATCGCCATGTACGGCGCGTCGTGCAGCGCGGTGACGCCCATGAAATTACGGTAATGCCGCGCATGCCCCAGCTCCGATTCCCACAGCGCGGCATTGTGGAAGAAGCTGGCGAGGAAGACATAGGAATGCGCGAGATAGGCGGGGTCGTCGTCGATCCGCCACAGCCGCATGCACGCCGCCGCCCCCCAGGCGGTGAGGTTCGCCTGATAGTTGAGCTCGAAGCGCATGCCCTTGAGCGCCCGAATCGCCGCACGCGCCTCATCGAGGAAGCGTTTGTCGTCGGTCAGCTCGAATGCCTGCAGCATGACATAGGCATAGATGCCGCCGACATCGGTCTGCCCCAGCCCGTCGTCGTTGCGCGCTTCGGTGATGACCGAGAAATCGCCGACCTTGAACTGGATCGGCCAGACGTAGCGGAAATGATGTGCTGCCTTGATCGCATAGTCGATCGAATCGCGGAACAATCGCTCGGCGCGCTTGTCGCCGTCCAGCGCGAGGCGGCCGAGGTTGAGCAGCGGGTGATAGAGATACCAGCTGTCGACCGCGTCGGCGTCCTTGTCCCTGCCGACATTGGGAAGATAGCGGCGCAGCGCGCGCAGCTTCGGATCGTAGAATTTGCGCAATCCGCGGGCGAGCTCTGCCTGAAGCGGGATCTCGCGGCCCGTCCATGCCTCATAGTCGCGCAGCGCAGAGAGCACCGACAGCTGGGCCATCGAGTCCGGATACTCGGCGGCGGTATAGGGGTGGAGATAGCGGAAGCCGTAATGGCGGATCGTCGCCTCCGGCGCCTTGTCGAGGTCGCGGAGCGAGCGGTCGGCGCGCGCGATCCAGTCATGGAACTCGGTGCGCGGAAGCTCGAGGCGGCGGTAGATCGCGGCGAGCAGCGAGAGATAGCGCTGCGCCATCGCGGCCTCGTCCGCATCAATGTTGTCGTGCACCGCAAGCAGCGCGTCATAGACGATCACGTCCTCGCCCGCTGGCAAAGGCTTGATCGGCGGCTGCGGGCTTTGCGGCGGCGCCGGGGGCAGATAGCCGAGCTCGGGCCACTCGCCGCCGACAGCGCCGTCGGGCGTCGTGCCGGTATGTTTGAAGCGCCGGTTGAGTGCGGTGAAGTTCTGGAAATAGAGCACGCTGCCGAATGCCGGTTCGGCCAGCCGGAAATAACACACTCCGCCGTTGAGCCCACGTTGCGCCGCCTCGACCTTGCCGACGGCAGCCAAGGGATCATCGCGCGCGTCGATCGGATAGATGTCGCGCGGCAGGAACGGGATCAGCACGTCTCCCGAGGGCGTAAGCGTCGTGGTGACGCGCAGCACCGGCACCTCATCCGCATGCAGCCGCAGCACCACCGACTGCGCGCCGGTCACGCTCTCCAGCTCGATCCGCATCGCTTCGCCGTCGCGCGCCGCCGCCGTTCGTGCCGTCCGGCAGCCGCCGGGGGCATGCGCGATGCGAAGTGCGATCCCGCCCCTGCGTGCGCGGCGGATCAGCGCCCAGAGCGAGTCCTGCCCCACCGCGACCTCGATCTCCAGATCGCGCAGGGCGAGCTTGCCGAGCGGCCGCATCGATCCGGCGCGCAATTCCTCGCGCAGCATCAGCACCTGGGGACTTGCCGGCACCGCCGAAGCCCCTTGCCGACGCGTGGAAAGCTTTCCGCTCATCGGCGCTCCTCCGGACCCTGGGCGGCGGCGGGATCGCCGCACGAAATCACGCGGGCTGCAGCTTCACCGCGCGCGGTTCGGCGGGGGGAAGGCCACCGCTTTCCGCCTGCGCCATCAGCTCCTGCTTGCGCGCCAGCATCGCATCGCGCAGTTCCACCAGATCGACTTCGGCCTTACGGCACTGGGCGAACATGCCTTCGGACGGCATCTCCTCCTCATGAACATGGTGCTTGATCTCCTCGGAAAGCACCATCACCTTCGCGTCGTAGAAATCGTCGTCCGGGCTGCCCGCCGCGATATCGTTGACCAGCACCTTGGCGCCGTCATGCTCGACATAGGCTTCGTCAAGCAGGTCATTGTCGATCTTGCCGCGGAATGCCGGATAGAAGAGCTCTTCCTCGATCATGGTGTGGATCTTGAGCTCGTTGCAGATCTGCTGCGCGATCCGGGCTTTAGCGGTCGACCCGGCGGCCTTCTCAAATTGTCCGAACAAGTCCTCGACCTTGCGGTGGTCGGCCTTGAGCAGCGCGATGGCGTCCGTGAACTCCTGTTCCGGCATGACCTGAACTCCCGATTGCTATGCGGAAGGAAAGCGCCAGCCCCCTTTCGGGTTCCGGCGCCCGCTCAAAATGGCTCGCTGACGCCGTGGAACCAGCGCACCCGGCGCGGCGTATCAAGCAGGCACAAACCCGTGCAATTCCCGCGCGATGGAGGTGACAATGAGTCCCGCCAAGAAATACGCCTATGCCTGGATCACGATCGGGTTCTTCCTCATCTCGATCGCGGGCCATTGGATCTTCGGCTGGTTCGCTTTTGTGAACGAAGCGAGCGAGCATGGCCAGCAGCCTGAGGTCGCAAGCTACCTCGTCGTGATGGGCCGCGACACGTTCGAGAATTGGCAATCGGAATTCCTGCAATTGCTCTGGCAGGTCGTCGGCCTCGCCTACTTCCTCTATGTCGGCTCGTCGGCGTCGAAGGAGAATGACGACCGCGTCGAGGCCAAGATCGACGCCTTGATCAAGCTCCAGGCCGGCAAGGACGCCGATGCGATGATCGACGATATCGACCGCCGCTATCTGCGCACGCACGGCCATGCCCAGCCGCACGGATCGGATAATGAGGACGCGCAGTCGCTCCCCTGACACTGCCTGGTCGCGGAGTCGATCACCCGCCTGATTGCATTGTGCGCATCCCACCCATATCCCGTGCGCGGGAGATTTTGATGAGCCGTTCGACTCGCAGGACTTTGGGCGGCGTGACCGTGCAGGACGTGGCGCGCGCCGCGGGCGTTTCCGCGATGACCGTGTCGCGCGTGATGAACGGCGGCACCAATGTCCGCGAGGACACGCGCAAGGCGGTGCTCGCCGCGGTCGAGCAGCTCAACTACCGCCCCAATGCCGCCGCGCGTTCGCTCGCGGCGGGCGGCGCGGCGCAGATCGGCCTGCTCTACGCCAACCCCTCGGCGGGCTATCTCAGCCAGTTCCTGATCGGTGCGCTCGAGGCCGCGCGGCGGGCCGGCTGCCACCTCGTGCTCGAAGCGTGCGAGGACGATGGCGCGCCGGCACAGGAGGAAGCGGTGCGCCAGCTGATCGATGCCGAGGTGCGCGGCGTGGTGCTTCCCCCACCGCTGTCCGAATCCGCAGCGGTGCGCGCCGCGCTCGCCGAGGCCGGCATCCCTTGGGCGGCGATCGCGATGGGATCGCAGGACACCGGCACGCTCAACGTGCGCATCGACGATTTTGAAGCCGCGCGCGCGATGACCCGGCACCTGATCGAGCTCGGCCATCGCGAGATCGGCTTCATCAAGGGGCATTATAACCAGGTCGCGAGCGCCGAGCGCCACCGCGGCTTCGTCGCAGCGCTGAAGGAATCCGGAATCGATCCCGCAGCCGCGCGGGTCGAGCAGGGGCTGTTCACCTATCGCTCCGGCCTCGAGGCGGCGGCGCGCATTCTCGACGGGCCGGGCGCGCCGACCGCGATCTTCGCGTCGAACGACGACATGGCGGCGGCGGCAGTCGGCGTCGCGCACCGCCGCGGGCTTCAGATACCGGGCGACCTCAGCATCGTCGGGTTCGACGATACGGCGATCGCCACCAGCATCTGGCCCGCGCTGACCACCATCCGCCAGCCGATCTCGGCGATGGCGGAGGCGGCGATCGCCATGCTGCTGCGTCGCGTGCGCGAGCGGCCGGGCGACACAGAGGCCACCGAAGACGAGGTGCTGCCCTACGAGCTCGTGCTGCGCGATTCCGCGGGACCGCGGAAACACTAGTTTGCGCTTGCCAAAGGCGCGGGCGCCACGGCATAAGTTACCGCTAACAATGGCGCGCCGGGCGCAGCTGGGAGGGATGAATGAACGAGGCAGTCGCAGCGCGCGCCAATATGGGGCTGATCATCGCCATCGTCGCGGTCGCGACGATCGGCGGCTTGCTGTTCGGTTATGACAGCGGCGCCGTGAACGGCACGCAGGACGGGCTCAAATCGACCTTTGCGTTGAGCGAAGGCGGGCTCGGCTTCACCGTCGGCTCGCTGCTGATCGGCTGCTTCATCGGCGCCTTCCTCGCCGGCCGCCTCGCCGATCTGATGGGCCGCCGCAACGTGATGATCCTGACCGCGATCCTGTTCCTGATTGGCGCGCTGATCCAGGGTTTCAGCCACGAGCAGTGGATCTTCGTCGCCGCGCGCATCGCGGGCGGCATGGCGGTGGGCGCGGCGAGCGTGCTCTCCCCCGCCTATATCTCCGAGGTCGCGCCCGCCAACATCCGCGGGCGGATGACCACCGTGCAGCAGATCATGATCATCTCCGGCCTCACCGCCGCGTTCGTGGTGAATTATTATCTCGCCCGAACCGCCGGCGCCTCGACCAACATTTTCTGGGGCGGGTACGAGGCGTGGCGCTGGATGTACTGGATGCAGGCGATCCCGGCGACCGTCTTCCTCGTCGCCCTGTTCTTCATCCCCGAAAGCCCGCGCTACCTCGTCTCCAAGGGCCGCAATGAGGAGGCGGCCCGCGTCCTCACCAGCCTGTTCGGTGCCGAGACCGCGACGAAGAAGCTCGCCGAGATCCAGGCGAGCTTCTCCGATCATCGTCCGGCGCTGCGCGACATTCTCGATCCGGTGAAGGGCGGCGTCCGCCCAATCGTCTGGGCGGGGCTACTGCTCGCGGTGTTCCAGCAGCTCGTCGGCATCAATGTGATCTTCTATTATGGCGCGACGCTGTGGCAGCTCGCCGGCTTCACCGAGAATGACGCGCTGCTCATCAACATTGTCTCGGGCCTCGTTTCGATCGCGGCCTGCTTCGTTACCGTCGCGCTGGTCGACCGCATCGGGCGCAAGCCGCTGTTGCTGATCGGATCGGCGGGCATGGCCGTCACGCTGTTCGCGATGGTCTTCGCGTTCAGCCAGGGCTCGCTCGATGCCAGCGGCAAGCTGGTGCTGTCGCAGCAGCTCGGCATCATCGCGGTGATCGCCGCCAACCTCTACGTCATCTTCTTCAACGTCAGCTGGGGCCCGGTGATGTGGGTGATGCTGGGCGAGATGTTCCCCAACCAGATCCGCGGATCGGCGCTCGCCGTGTGCGGCTTCGCGCAGTGGTTCTCGAATTATCTGATCGCGCAGAGCTTCCCGATCATGGCAGCTGGCCTCGGCCTTGCGGTCAGCTACAGTTTCTATGCGGTGTGCGCCGTCATCAGCTTCTTCCTGGTCAGCAAGTTCATCCACGAGACCAAGGGCAAGGAACTCGAGGAAATGCAGGGCTGAAATGACCGAACGCACCCCGGCGCGGCCCTTCCGCTCGCGCGAATGGTTCGCCGCGCCGGGCCGCAGCGACATGACCGCGCTCTATCTCGAGCGCTTCATGAACTACGGCCTGACGCCCGAGGAGCTGCGCTCTGGCAAGCCGATCGTCGCGATCGCCCAATCGGGGTCGGACCTGTCCCCATGCAACCGCATCCATGTCGATCTGGCGAAGCGCGTGCGCGACGGCATCCGCGACGCGGGTGGGATCCCGATGGAATTCCCGATCCATCCGATCTTCGAGAATTGCCGCCGCCCGACCGCGGCGCTCGACCGCAACCTTGCCTATCTGGGGCTGGTCGAGCTGCTCAACGGCTATCCGATCGACGCCGTCGTGCTCACCACCGGCTGCGACAAGACGACGCCTGCGCAGGTCATGGCGGCCTCCACCGTCGATATCCCCGCGATCGTCCTCTCGGGCGGCCCGATGCTCGACGGCTGGCATGAGGGCGAGCTGGTGGGATCCGGCACCGTCATCTGGCGCGCGCGGCGCAAGCTCGGCGCGGGCGAGATCAGCGAGGACGAATTCCTCGACGCCGCCGCGGCCTCCGCACCTTCCGCTGGCCATTGCAATACGATGGGCACCGCCTCGACGATGAATTCGATCGCCGAGGGACTTGGCCTGTCGCTGCCCGGCTGCGCGATGATACCGGCACCGTACCGCGAGCGCGGCCAGATCGCCTACGCCACCGGCCGCCGTGCGGTCGAGATCGCGTACGAGGACCTGCGCCCGTCGAAGATCCTCACCCCCACCGCCTTCCGCAACGCGATCGCGCTGACCACCGCGATCGGCGGCTCGTCCAACGCCCAGCCGCACATCGTCGCGATGGCGCGCCACGCCGGGGTCGAGATCGCCGCAGAGGACTGGATGGCGGCCTACGACCTGCCCTTGCTCGTCAACATGCAACCCGCGGGCAAATATCTCTCCGAGCGCTTCCACCGCGCAGGCGGCATCCCCGCGGTGCTCAAGGAATTGCTCGCCGCGGGCAGGATCGACGGCAGCGCGCTGACCGTGACCGGCGAGACGCTGGCGCGCAATGTGGCCGACGCGGCCGTGCCCGACGGCGATGTGATCCTGCCCTATGCCGCGCCGCTCAAGCAGGCGGCGGGCTTCCTCGTCCTCAAGGGCAATCTGTTCGATTTCGCGATCATGAAGACCAGCGTGATCTCCGACGAGTTCCGCGCCCGCTATCTCTCGGTGCCCGGCCGCGAGGGCGTGTTCGAGGGCCGCGCGATCGTGTTCGACGGATCGGACGACTATCACCACCGCATCAACGATCCCGCGCTGGCGATCGACGCGGACTGCATCCTCGTCATCCGCGGCTCGGGTCCGCTCGGCTGGCCCGGCTCGGCCGAAGTCGTCAACATGCAGCCGCCGGACGCGCTGCTGAAAGCGGGCGTCACCAGCCTGCCCACGCTCGGCGACGGGCGCCAGTCGGGCACGTCGGACAGCCCCTCAATCCTCAACGCTTCGCCCGAGAGCGCAGCGGGCGGCGGCCTCGCCTGGCTGCGCACCGGAGACACCATCCGCATCGACCTGAACGCCGGCACTTGCGACGCGCTGGTCGACCCGGCCGAGATCGCCCGTCGCCGGGCCGCACCCGCGCCACCGGTCCCCGAGAGCCAGACGCCGTGGGAGGAACTGTACCGCGAGAAGACCGGGCAGCTCGCGACCGGCGGCGTGCTCGAGTACGCGGTCAAGTATCGCGGCACCTCGGCAACGGTGCCGCGGCACAACCACTAGAGTCTGTCCTGATTATGCTGAATCGATTGGGGATTCCCAAGAGGGTGTGATTGTGATTCAAGCTGCTGGCTGGGCAGGAGGCCAGCAGGGATAGCACGAGCCTATTCTGACGATTTGCGAGAGCGTGTTGCGGCAGCGGTCTTGTCGGGCCGATCCGGGCGCGAGGTCGCGGCAGCGTTCGGGGTGAGCGTTGCGAGCGCGTTGAAGTGGTCGCAGCGGCTGCGCGAGACGGG
>NZ_DASWTG010000068.1:0-96256 GCF_036402235.1 Sphingomonas sp.
AGGTCGAAGCGGCGAGACGGCCGCAGGAGCGTGAGCGGCTCAATGCGCTGGCTGCTTTCGTCGAGGCCGCCACCTGTCGTCGGGCGATCCTGCTACGCCATTTCGGTGAGGACCCGCCCGAGGCTTGCGGCAATTGCGACAAGTGCCTGAACGCGCCGGGCGTGCGTGACGCGACCGAGACGGCGCGCAAGCTGCTCTCCGCGGTCTATCGTACCGGGCAGCGCTTCGGCGTCGGGCATCTGGAGAAGGTGCTGAGCGGCGCGCGCGACGAGCGAATTGAGAAATGGGGCCACGACCGGCTCACGGTGTTCGGGATCGCCGATGCCGAGGACATGGCGCTGGTCAAGCCGGTGGCGCGGGCGTTGCAGGCGCGCGGGGTGCTGGTCGCCAACGAGCATGGCGGGCTGGCGCTGGCCGGCGACGCACGCGCGATCCTGCGCGGCGAGGCCAAGGTCGAGGTGGTGCTCGCCGCCGAGCCGGAGCGCGGCCGCAAGCGCCGCAGCGACGCCGCCGCTTCGCTCGCACCCGAGGATGCGCCGCTGTTTGAAGCCCTCCGCGCCAAGCGCCGCGAGCTCGCCGAGGCAGCGAGCGTGCCGCCCTATGTTATCTTCCACGATTCGGTGCTGCGCGAGATGGCCGCGCGCCGCCCGCAGGATCGCGCCACCCTCGCCACCTTCTCCGGCATCGGCGAGCGCAAGCTGGATGCCTATGGCGACGCCTTCCTCCAGGTGATACGCGAGCAGGCCTGAGGAGATAGTTCATGGCCAGCATCCGCCGCATCAACGATCAGGTCTCGGTCGCCCCGCAACTCGACCCCGCCGATATTGTCGAGGCCGCGCGCGCCGGCTTCACCACCATCGTCAACAACCGGCCTGACGATGAGGAGGCCGGTCAGCCTGCCGGCGAAGCGATCCGTGCCGTCGCCGAGACGCTGAACCTCGCCTATCACGCCATCCCGATCACCCATGCCGGATTCTCGGCCCCGCAGGTCGATGCGATGCGCGCGGTGCTAGCCGACGCTGAAGGGCCGGTGCTCGCCTATTGCCGCTCGGGCACGCGTTCGGCGAACCTGTGGGCACTGGCCGAGGCAAGCCGCGGTGAGCATCCCGCTGGCCTGATCGAGGCGGCGGCGGGCGCGGGCTACGACCTCAACGGCCTTCGCCCGCTGCTCGACCAGCTTTCCGGGAAGGCATGAACTGGTGGCTGGCCGCAGGGTCGCTCGCGGCGGTGTTGGCACTGGCGAGCATTGCCTGGCTGCTCAGGCTTGGCGGCACGCAGAAGCTCGAAAGTGGCGACGACGCCATCGCCCTGGCCGAGGCGCTGAGCAGCGGCTTTGAAGGCAAGGCAGGCGTGGTGTCGGCCAGCGGCGAGCTTGGCGCCGCAGCCGGAGGACCGGGCGACCTCGTGCTGATCGAGCCGATGGGCGCACGGCACCGGGCGCGGCGGATCATGGGCGCGCGCGTCGCGATGCTGAGCGACGGCCAGGGCGGGACCGCGATCACGCTCCAGCTGTCGCCGGAGGAGATGTTCCGGATCACCGTCGCCGATGCCGCCGCGGCGCGCGTCTTCGCGCAGATTCTGGGCGACTGATCGCCCATTGCGCTTTCCTGCCCTGCGCGCTTATTTACAAGCGTGTAAGGAGAGTGATGCCCGACCTGCCCGATCCCGTCGATCTGGCCGTTCCCGCCTTCGTCGCACTGGTGCTGGCGGAGATGCTGGTCGCTCGCCTCAAGGATCGCAGCCGCTATTGCCCGCGCGACACGTTGACCTCGCTGATGCTCGGCTTCGGCAGCACGATCGCGGGAGTCCTCGCCGGGGGGATGGTATTCGGCCTCGCCACCTGGGTGCATCAGTTCCGGCTCTTCGACATCTCCTATGCCTGGTACTGGTTCGTGCTCGCCTTCGTGCTCGACGATCTCGCTTATTACGTCTTCCACCGCTCGGCGCATCGCGTGCGGTGGTTCTGGGCGAGCCATGTCATCCACCATTCGAGCCAGCACTATAATCTGTCGACCGCGCTCAGGCAGACTTGGACCGGCTTCTTCAGCCTCGGCTTCATCTTCCGCCTGCCGTTGTTCCTGATCGGCTTTCCGCCGGCGATGGTGTTCTTCTGCGCCGGTGTGAACCTGGTCTACCAATTCTGGATCCATACCGAGGTGATCGGGCGGATGCCGCGCTGGTTCGAGGCGGTGATGAACACGCCCTCGCACCACCGCGTCCATCACGCGACCAACGCGCGCTATCTCGACAAGAACTATGCGGGGGTGTTCATCGTCTGGGATCGCATGTTCGGGACGTTCGAGCCCGAGCGCGACGATGACCGGCCTCGCTACGGCATCGTCCACAACCTGCCCGACTTCAGCATTTTGCGCGCGGCGTTCCATGAGTGGTGGGGCATCGCCAGGGACGTCTGGGCGGCGCCGGGGATGAGGGCACGGCTCGGCTATATGTTCGGCCCGCCGGGGTGGAGCCACGACGGCAGCCGCGATACATCCGAGAGCATCAAGGCCCGCTGGCTGAAGCGGCAGAAACAGGGGGAGCAGTGGAAGAAGCCGACATCGTCGTCATCGGCGCCGGATCCGGAGGCAGCGCCGCCGCGGGCCGCCTGAGCGAGGACGACAAGTACAAAGTCGCCGTGCTCGAGGCGGGCGGCCGCAACGCCGGTTTCCGCACGCTGATGCCCGGCGCGATCGCGATGCAGACGCCCGCGACCAACTGGTCATACGAAACGGTGCCCCAGCCCGGCCTCAATGGCCGCCGCGGCTATCAGCCGCGCGGCAAGGGCCTGGGCGGATCGAGCGCGATCAATGCGATGCTCTACATCCGCGGGCATCCGTGGGATTACGACAATTGGGAAGCGCTCGGTGCCACCGGCTGGAGCTGGGCCGACGTCCTCCCCGTGTTCAAGCGCAGCGAGACAAACCAGCGCGGCGCGAGCCAGTGGCATGGCGGCGATGGCCCGCTGCAGGTGAGCGACCAGAGCTTCGTCCACCCGGGGAGCCAGGCCTTTGTCGATGCCGCGGCGTCGCTCCAGATCCCGCGCAACGACGATTTCAACGGCGTCCGTCAGGAAGGCGCCGGCATCTATCAAGTGACGCAGAAGGGCGGGGAGCGCTGGACCGCGGCCCGCGGCTATCTGACCCCGCGCGCCAATCTCGAGATCCTGTGCGACACCGCCGTCGAGCGCGTTCTGTTCGAGGACGGCCGCGCCTGGGGAGTCGCCTATTCGCGCGACGGCCAGTCGAAAGTGATCCGCGCGCGCCGCGCGGTAATTCTCGCGGGTGGGGTGTTCGGGACTGCGCAGCTGCTGATGCTTTCGGGCATCGGGCCGGGCGCGCATCTGCAGGAGCACGGGCTGACGGTACGCATCGATCGCGGCGAGGTGGGTGGAAATCTACAGGACCATCTCGACTATGTGGCGGCGTTCGAGACCAAGGGCAGCCTCTTCCTCGGCCGATCGCTGATCGGTTCGCTCAAAGGGCTTGGCGCGATGGCGCGCTGGTTCCGCACCCGCAGCGGACCCATGACGTCACCTTTCGCGGAGGCGGGCGCGTTCCTGCGCACCGATCCCGGCCTTCCCGCGCCCGACATCCAGCTACATTTCCTCGTCGCGATCGTCGAGGATCACGGGCGGGCCAAGGTCAAGGCGCACGGCTATAGCTGCCATGCTTGCGTGCTGCGCCCCGAGAGCCGCGGGACGGTGCGCCTCGGCTCCCCCGATCCCTCCGCGGCGCCGCTGATCGATCCCGGCTTCCTGACCGACCAGCGCGACGTCGACCTGCTGATCAAGGGCGTGCGGGCGATGTACCGCATCCTCGACGCGGAGCCGCTGACGGCGTTCGGCGGGCGCGACCGCTACCCGATCGACCGCAATGACGATGAAGCGCTCGAACGGCTGATCCGCGCACGCGCCGACACCATCTACCATCCCGTCGGGACCGCGCGGATGGGATCGGACGACGCGGCGGTGTGCGACCCCAAGCTGCGGGTACGCGGTGTTGAAGGCCTCTACGTCGCCGACGCGTCGGTGATGCCGCGGCTGATCGGGGGCAATACGAACGCGCCCAGCATCATGATCGGCGAACGCTGCGCCGATTTCATCCGAGCCGATCTGCTCTGAGCAAAAAAGGGCCGGTGGTCTTGCCACCGGCCCAGTCGTCCGCAGGAGGAACGAATTGAGGGGCCGCGCCGCAGCGCAGCCCCGATCTCATCAATAGTTGTAGGCGCGTTCGCCGTGCTCGTTGATGTCCAGACCTTCGGTCTCGACTTCCTTGCTCGGGCGAAGGCCGATCGTGTGCTTGAGCGCGAGGAACAGCACCAGGCTGACCACACCGGTCCACAGCACGGTGGTGCCGACCGCCCAGAGCTGGGTGATCACCTGTCCGACCATGTCGTATTCGCCGGCTTTGGCGACGGGCGCGGTATAGTCGATCCAGCCCTGACCGCCGAGCGCCGGATCGGCGACGATGCCGGTGCCGATCGCACCGACGATGCCGCCCACGCAGTGGATGCCGAACACGTCGAGCGTATCGTCATACTTCAGCTTGTTCTTCACCGTGGTGACGAAGAAGAAGCAGATCGCCGATGCAACCGCGCCGAGCAGGATCGCGGTGCCGGGGTGGGCGAAGCCCGCCGCCGGGGTGATCGCGACCAGGCCGGCGACGACGCCCGAGGCGGCGCCGAGCAGCGACGGCTTCTTGTGGATGACCTGCTCGATCACCGCCCAGGCAACGCCCGCCGCCGCGGTGGCGGTGAAGGTGTTGATGAAGGCCAGCGCGCCGAATGCGTTGGCCTCGAGGCCCGAGCCGGCGTTGAAGCCGAACCAGCCGATCCACAGCAGCGACGCGCCGATCATCGTCATGACCAGCGAGTGGGGCGGCATCGGCTCGCTCTTGTAGCCAAGGCGCGGGCCGATCACGAGGCAGCCGATCAGGCCGGCGATGCCCGCGTTGATGTGGACCACGGTGCCGCCCGCGAAGTCGAGCGCCCCCCAGCCCCACAGCAGGCCGCTGTCGTCCGGCGCCGCATGCAGGAAGTCCGGGCCAGCCCAGTACCAGACCATGTGCGCGATCGGGAAATAGGCGAGCGTCAGCCACGCGACCACGAAGATGATCAGCGGAGTGAACTTCACGCGCTCCGCAAAAGCGCCGACGATCAGCGCCGGCGTGATGCAGGCGAAGGTCATCTGGAAGATCACGAAGATATATTCGGGCAGATAGACCCCGTTGGAGAAGGTCGCTGCGAAGGTGGTCGGATCGACACCGGCGAGGAATGCCTTGTCGAGACCGCCGAACAGCTTCGGGAACGGCGTTCCGGTCGAGGTGAAGGCCATCGAATAACCCCAGGCGAACCACACCAGCGCCGCGACGCAGACGATGGTCAGCACCTGCATCAGCACCGACAACATGTTCTTGGTGCGGACAAGGCCGCCATAGAAAAGCGCGAGCGCCGGGACCGACATCATCAGCACGAAGGCCGACGCGACGAGCATCCAGGCGACATCGCCCTTGTTGACCATTTCGGCCGTGGGCGTGAACGCCGCGGCAGCGGTGGGCGCCGCATCGGTTGCGGCCTCGGCGACGTTGCCCGCCGCTTCCTGTGCCCAGGCGGGCAAAGCCGCGAGCAGCGTGGCACCCACGCCGGCGGCCAGTTTCAAGCCATTCTTCATCGATACCCCCTTCATCGGAGCTCCTGACATCACAGGGCGGTCTGATCGGTCTCGCCGGTGCGGATGCGCACCGCCTGGCCGACGTCGAGCACGAAGATCTTGCCGTCGCCGATCGCGCCGGTGTTGGCAGCGGCCTGGATGGCCTCGACCACGCGGCCGGCGAGATCGCTAGCGCAGACCACCTCGATCTTGATCTTGGGCACCATGTTGGTGCTGTATTCCGCGCCGCGGTAAATCTCGGTCTGGCCCTTCTGGCGGCCAAACCCCTTCACCTCGGTCACGGTCATGCCCGCAACGCCCAGCTCGGTGAGCGCTTCGCGGACGTCATCGAGCTTGAACGGCTTGATGATGGCGATGACGAGTTTCATTCCGCCCCCTTTCGCAGTTGACCGGAAGGCCATCAGCAAAGGGCGTGCCAGAGTCGGAATCGGGAGGAATCCGGCGCAGTTGGCGGCGGCCCGGGGTTACCCAAAGGTAAAAATTGTGCAGCCGCGAAGGATTGCCTAATTTTTAGGCTGCGCCCATCGCTGCCTGCGCAATAAGCAGATCGTCCTCATCGACCATTACCCGCACGGGGATCAGCGCAGCGATGCTGCCCTCCACGATGCTCGATCCGGCATCGAAGGCGATTGCGGGTATGCCTTCGGCTCCGAGCAGGCCGATGATGATATGCGCCTCGGGCGGCGGGTAGCGGCCGAGCTCGACCAGCGCCATTCAGGCGGCAGCCTGGCCGAGCCGCGCCAGCAACGCCGGGCGGTCCGGGACGCGGATGCCGAACTCGCGCTCGATGATCGAGACGATTTGCTCGGAATCCGTCAGGCTGCGGCGCTCGGTCGTGCCGTCGGACGAATGGGTCGCAAACTCGGCGCCGCGCAGGCTGATGCGCCGCCCCGGCAGCGCGCGTGCCAGCGTCAGTCCGTGGCGGAAATGCGAGCTGGGGTGAGTCGAGGTGTACCAGTTGGCTACAGCGTAATCGATCTCATGCTGGGGCGTCTGGTCCAGCCGATAGGTGGTGCGCCAGTCTTCACCAATGCGGATCTGCGCGCGCCATTCCTCACCCCGGCGGACGAAACGGAAGGGCTCGTGCGGCGTGGCCTGCTCGATATCCGGGATCAGATCGAGCGCGGCGGTCGGCACCGCGCTGCCGAAGCCGCTATCGATCAGCACCGGCCCTTCGGCCAGATCGACGCGCAGCACCATGTGCGTGCGTGCGGTGACCGTCTCGGGGTCCAGGTTCCACACCACCCGCCCCGACAGCGGCGTTACCGCGAACCCAATCTCCTCGAGCACCAGCCGCAGCAGCCCGTTCTGCTCGAAGCAATAGCCGCCGCGCCCGCCGCGAACCAACTTCGCGACCAGCGCTTCTGGCGTGAGATCGACGGGGCGATCGAGATAGGGGTCGAGATTCTCGAACGGGATCGCCGCCGGATGATGCGCGGCGATGGCGTTCAACGTCGCACGGTCCGGCGCCACCGGTCCGGACCAGCCGATTCGCGCAAAATAGGCGTCGATATCGGCGCCAGGCAGCGTCACGCCGCGGTGCCGCCCACCGTCAGCCCCTCGACCAGCAGGGTCGGCTGGCCGACGCCCGCGGGCACGCTCTGCCCGCCCTTGCCGCACATGCCGATGCCTTCGTCCAGGGCGAAATCGTTGCCGATCCCGGTCACCTTGGTGAGGCAGGTCGGCCCATCGCCGATCAATGTCGCGCCCTTGATCGGCGCGCCGAGCTTGCCGTCCTCGATCCGGTAGGCCTCGGTGCAGGAGAAGACGAATTTTCCGGATACGATATCGACCTGGCCGCCGCCGAAGCTCTTGGCGAAGATACCTTTCTTGACGCGACTGAGCAGTTCGGCGGGATCATCCTTGCCGCCCTTCATGAAGGTGTTGGTCATGCGCGGCATCGGCGCGTGCTGGAAGCTCTCGCGGCGGCCGTTGCCGGTCGGCTCGACCCCCATCAGCCGCGCGTTGAGCCGGTCCTGCATATAGCCCTTGAGGATGCCATCCTCGATCAGCACGGTCTCGCGCGTCGGCGTGCCCTCGTCGTCGATCGACAGCGAGCCGCGCCGGTCGAGGATCGAGCCGTCGTCGACCACGGTGACCCCCGGCGCCGCGACGCGCTCGCCGATCCGGCCGGAAAAGGCGCTGGTGCCCTTGCGGTTGAAGTCGCCTTCGAGGCCGTGACCGACCGCTTCGTGCAGCAGCACGCCGGGCCAGCCCGGGCCGAGCAGCACGGTCATCTCGCCGGCCGGGGCATCGACCGCTTCGAGATTGACCAGCGCCTGTTTGAGCGCCTCGTCGATCGCGCGATTCCAGGTCGCCGGCTCGAACAGCCGGTCGTAGAGCGCGCGGCCGCCGGTGCCGAAGCTGCCGGTCTCGCGCCGCCCATTCGCCTCGACCACGATCGAGACGTTGAGCCGCACCAGCGGGCGCACATCGGTGGCGACGAAGCCGTCGGGGCGGACGATCTCGACCACGCTCCACGATCCCAGCAGACTCGCCGAGACCTGCACCACGCGCGGATCACGCGCGCGGGCGGCGGCGTCGATCGCCTGGCAGAGGTTCACCTTGTCCGCGAACGGAACCAGATCGAGCGGATCGGCGTCGGTGTAAAGGTGCCGGTTGGTGCGGGCGGGCGGGCCGGCCTTCAGCCCTGCGGCGGGGTCAATCAGCGCCATCGTCTCGCCCGCGCGGCGGATCGCCGCTTCGCTGATCTCGTTGGCATGGGCGAAGGCGGTGGTCTCGCCGCTCACCGCGCGCAGGCCGAAGCCCGAATCGGTGTTGTACGACGCGGTCTTCAATCGCCCGTCGTCGAACCCGAACGCCTCGGACTTGCGATATTGCAGGTAGAGCTCGCCATCCTCGGCCTTGCCGAGAATGCTTGCGGTCAGGCGCTGGGCGGCGTCGGCATCGAAGCCGTCACGATAGAGGAAGCCACGGGGATCGCTGTACATGCGATCCGATATAGTGGCCTCAGACGCTCGCGCCAGCCGGGTGGTCCGGCAATTCGCTCTGGTCCGCGCCATCGGCGGGGCCGCCCGCCAGCACGAAGCGGCGGTCGCAATAGCCGCAATCGACATAGCCATGCTCGTCGATCTCGAGGAACACGCGCGGATGGCCGAGCGCGGCCGGGATGCCAGCATGCGCGCCGTCGCAGGCGACGCGGCGATGGGTGACGCGGGTGACTTCCGGAGGGGCGATCATGGGCGTGCGGTTAGCAAAGACGCGCAAGCGCGGCAATCGTTTCACTTGCCAAGCCGCGACCACGGTTCCAGATCAGCGCGCATGAGCGACGCGGCGATCGAGATCGAGGGCCTTTCCAAGGTCTACCAAGGCGGCAAGCAGGCGCTGGACGACGTCAGCTTCAGCGTGCCGCGCGGGCAGATCTTCGGGCTGCTCGGGCCGAACGGCGCGGGCAAGTCGACGCTGATCAACATCCTCGCCGGCCTGGTCAACAAGACCGGCGGGCGCGCGAGCGTCTGGGGATTCGACATCGACCAGCATCCGCGCAACGCCAAGCGCGCGATCGGCATCGTCAATCAGGAGATATTGTTCGACCCCTTCTTCACCCCGGTCGAGACGCTTGAGATCCAGGCCGGCCTGTACGGCGTGCCCAAGGCCGAGCGCCGATCGCTCGAGCTGCTGCGCGCGGTGCATCTGGAGGACAAGGCGCACGCCTATTCGCGCACCCTGTCGGGGGGCATGAAGCGGCGGCTGATGGTCGCCAAGGCGATGGTCCATTCGCCGCCGGTGCTGGTACTCGACGAGCCGACCGCTGGCGTCGACATCGAGCTTCGCCAGCAGCTCTGGGCCTATGTCCGCATGCTCAACGAGCGCGGCGTGACGGTGGTGCTGACCACCCACTATCTCGAGGAAGCCGAGGAGCTGTGCGACCGGATCGCGATCATCAACCATGGCAGGCTGATCGCCAACGAGCCGACGCGCGAGCTGGTCGGCAAGACGCAGGAGAAGGCGGTCGAGGTCACCGTCGATCGCGACATCGCCGCGGTGCCCGACAATCGCTGCTTCCAGAAGATCGAGGCCAAGGGCGAGCGCACGCTCGTCATCACCTATGCCAAGGACCGGACCAATGCCGGCGAGGTGCTGGGCGCGGTGCAGGCCGCGGGGTTCGGGATCGTTGATGTCTCGACCCGCGAGGCGGACCTGGAGGACGTGTTCCTGAGCCTGACAAGGGCGGCGAACACGGCGTGACGCGGAAGTTTACACTAGCTTGACACTATCGGCGCCGTTTCGCGCTTCGCGGCTGACCGCGCACGGTGTCGATGGATCGGAGAAAGGGCGCCCGAATCTCGCACCGGACCATCCACATATGCCGGATGGGGGCCTGTAGGAAAGTGCTAAATGATGCCGGCGCGGCCGGGCGTGCGCTGCCTAGCGCCGGTGCTGCGACAGGAAGCGCCACATCGCCTCATTGTCGGCGGTCCAGACATGGCCCGCGCCGCGGGTGATGTGGCCAGCGACTTCGGCCCGGACCCGGCATTGCGTATAGAGCTGCTCGTAGCGATCGGCGGCAAGATCCCTGCGTAGCGGCCCGGCGCGGCAGCCGTTAAGCTCGCTCCAGCGCGCCAGCGCGGCATCCATCGTATATTGCCAATAGCCCGCGCCGCCGCCCTGGACCGGGTTGGTGCCGTCCGCGTCGCCGGCAAAGGCGATCACCGGCATCGGCTTGGCGGGGCGGCAAGTCGCCGGATCGGGGCGCTGCGGATCGGCGGCGAGCGGATTGCCGGCGCGCAGCCCCACCACCGGCGCGATCGCCGCGAACCTGTCCGCGGCGACGCAACCCAGCCATGACGTCATCCGCC
Organism: Sphingomonas sp.; assembly: GCF_036402235.1. Lineage (GTDB taxonomy): Bacteria > Pseudomonadota > Alphaproteobacteria > Sphingomonadales > Sphingomonadaceae > Sphingomonas. Next base: position 10,489 of record NZ_DASWTG010000068.1, read on the forward strand.
CGCCGCCCGACAGGCCGGTCGAATAGACGCGCGACCGGTCGGCGCAGCCCTGCGCGGCCAGCCAGTCGATCGCGGCGCGGATGAAGGCGACGTCGTCCGCGTCGCCCGGACCCGGCACCTTGCCGGTCACGGTCGGCACGCCCGGGATGTTCCAGACGAAGCCGCGCTCCAGCGGGATGCCGGCATCGGGCGCGGCGAGCAGGAAGCCGTGGCGGTCGCTGGTCGCCTCCAGCTTCGACTGGGCGAGGATCGCCGCGCCGTCGCCGCCGCTGCCGTGCAGTGCGAACAGCAAGGGCAGCGGCTTCCCCGCGCGATCGCCCGCGGGCACATGGAGCAGCATCGTCCGCCCCGTCTGACCGACCGTCACCCGCTGCGTGGTGCCCGGCGTCCCCAGCGCGCAGCGGGGCGCGGCACTGGCGGCGGGGACGAGCGCGGCGAATGCCAGCAACAAGGCGGGGAGGATCGTGAGGCGACGCATGGCGGGGCTTCTAGCGCGGCGACAAAAGCTTGGCGACCGCGGCGTTTGATTTCGGGCGCGTTTGCCGCATAGCGGGAGCCGCGCGCGAGAGGAGCGACGAGTGGCGAGTGAATCCAGGCAATCCGACGTGCTGATCATCGGCTCGGGCGCGGCGGGGCTGACCGCGGCGATCAACCTGGCCGACCGGTTCAAGGTGACCGTGCTGGCCAAGGGCGCGCTCGACGAGGGATCGACCGCCTGGGCCCAGGGCGGCATCGCAGCGGTGCTCGAGCCCGGCGACACGTTCGAGGCGCATATTGCCGACACGATGATCGCGGGCGCCGGCCTCAACGATCGCGCCACGGTGGAGTTCGTGGTCGGGAACGCGCCTGCTGCGATCGAGCGGCTCGCGCGGCTCGGCGTGCCGTTCAACGTCGATGGCGATGGCGACGGCTGGCACCTGACCCGCGAGGGCGGGCACAGCGCGCGCCGCATCGTCCATGTCGACGACGCGACCGGCTGGGCCGTGCAGGAAGCGCTGATCCGTGCCGCACGCGCGAACCCCAACATCACGCTGGTGCCGGACATGGTCGCGATCGACCTTGCCACCAGCCGGCACGAGGAACGCTATTCGGGCGCGGGCAATGTGTGGGGCGTCTATGCCGTCAACCGCGCCACCGGCCATGTCGAGCTGTTCACCGCCAACGCCACGATCCTCGCGACCGGCGGCGCGGGGCGCACCTATCTCTTCTCCACCGCGCCCAAGGGCGCGACAGGCGACGGCATCGCGATGGCGTGGCGCGCGGGCTGCCGCATCTCCAACATGGAGATGATGCAGTTCCACCCGACCTGCCTCTACAATCTCGAGGTCAAGAACTTCCTGATCACCGAGGCGGTGCGCGGCGAGGGCGGGCGGCTGATCAACCCGCAGACCGGCAAGCGCTTCATGACCTATTACGATGCCGAGCGGATGGAGCTGGCCCCGCGCGACGTGGTGGCGCGCGCGATCGACGCGGAGATCAAGCGCTACGGCCTCGACTATGTCCATCTCGACATCAGCCATATGCCCGCGCAGTTCGTGAAGGGGCATTTCCCCAACATCCATGAGAAGCTGATCGGCCTCGGCATCGACATGACCAAGGGCCCGATCCCGGTGGTGCCCGCGCAGCATTATACCTGCGGCGGGGTGGTCATCGATCTCGACGGGCGGACCGACCTGCCCGGCCTCTATGCCGCGGGCGAATGCACCGAGAGCGGGCTGCACGGCGCCAACCGCCTGGCCAGCAACTCGCTGCTCGAATGTTTCGTGTTCGGCGAGGCGGCGGCGAAGCATATCGCGGCGAACTGGGACAAGCTGCCCCCGCCCCCCGCGATCCGGCCGTGGGACGAGAGCCGCGTCACCGATTCCGACGAGGAAGTGGTGATCAAGCAGAACTGGACCGAGATCCGCCGCTTCATGTGGAACTATGTCGGCATCGTGCGCACGACCAAGCGGCTCGAGCGCGCCGCGCACCGCATCAAGATGCTGAACGACGAGGTCGCCGACTATTATGGCCATTTCCGCGTGACGCCGGACCTGATCGAGCTGCGCAACCTGCTGCAGGCGGCCGAGCTGATCGTGCGGTCCGCGCTCCACCGGCATGAAAGCCGCGGATTGCACTATACGCTCGACTATCCCGAAACCGCGGCGCAAGCGATCGACACGGTGCTGGTTCCCTAAGTCCTTACCGTCATGTTCACGCTTTGCCGCCATATTCGCGGCATTCGTCGCAGCTTCGCATCAAAGCGCTTGAACCGGACCGGCCCGAAGCGACATGATCACATTGGGCAAGGGGCGTTGGTAGCGTGTTGGTAATTCAGGATTTCACAGGTCTTCAACGGGCGTTGATGCTGGGCGGGATTGCGCCTGCATTGCTGGTCGGCGCCGCGGTGCATTCCCAGGACGGGCCGCAGAACCTTGTGCCGCCCAGCTATCGCGTCACGATCGGCGTGCCGCCTGCGCCACGGCCTTTCCCGGTATCCCCCGCCCCCGCCCCGCTCCAGAGCAATATCGCCGCGCTGACGCGCAATTTCGGCGGCGTGGTCGGCGTGTCGGTGCGCAGCCTCGACGACGGGTGGCAGATCGACGCCAACGGCACGCGCCGGATGCCGCAGCAGAGCGTGAGCAAATTGTGGGTCGCGATGACGGTGCTCGATGCACGCGATCGCGGCAAGCTGACGCTCGACGATCCGGTGACCCTGACGCGCGAGAATTTGACCGTGTTCCACCAGCCGATCGCGGCTTTGGTGGCCAAGAACGGCGTCTATCGCACGACGGTGCGCGAGCTGCTGCTGCGCGCGATGCAGCAGAGCGACAACACCGCCAACGACCGGCTGCTTCACCTGGTCGGCGGTCCCGAAGCGGTGCGGGCCATGATCCGTGACAAGGGGCTGGGCGATATCCGCTTCGGCCCGGGCGAGCGGTTGCTGCAGGCGGGGACTGCCGGCCTTGCCTGGAAGCCCGAATATTCGATGGGCCGCGCCTTCCAGCAGGCGCGCGCCGCGCTGTCGCCGGCCGTGCGGCGCGCGGCGTTCAACGCCTATGTCGCCGATCCGGTCGATGGCGCCGCCCCGGCGGCGATCGCGCTGGCGCTGGCGCGGCTCAAGGCCGGCGAGATCCTCTCGCCTTCCTCCACCCGCTGGCTGATGACCGTGATGGAAGCCTCGCGCACCGGGAAATACCGGCTGCGCGGCGCAGTGCCGCCGGGCTGGAGCTTCGGGCACAAGACCGGCACCGGACAGGATCTGGGCGGGCGCACGGCGGGCTATAACGATGTCGGCATCCTCACCGCGCCGGACGGCAAGGCCTATTCGATCGCGGTGATGATCGGCGACACGCCGCGCCCGATCAAGGAGCGCCAGGAGCTGATGCAGGGCGTGGTCGCCGCGATCGTCGCCAACCACCGCTGAATTCGAGCGCAAGCACCGGGAAGCCTGAAGCGCTGCCGCCCGCTAGGCGCCGGGCATGACCTGCACCCCCGCCCGCCACGACTGGATCGCCATCGAAGCCGCGCTCGACCGCGAAGGCTGGGCCGTGCTGCCCGGCCTGCTCGCGCCCGGCACCTGCGCGACTCTCGCCGCACTCTATGACGCGGATGCGCCGTTCCGCAGCACGGTGACGATGGCGCGGCACGGCTTCGGGCGGGGCGAGTATCGCTACTTCGCCTATCCGCTGCCGCCGCTGGTGTCGGCGCTGCGGAGCGCGCTCTATCCGCATCTCGCGGGGATCGCGAACCGCTGGCAGGCGCGGATGGGATTGGATCGCCGCTTCCCCGCGGCGCATGACGCGTTCCTGGCCGAATGCCATGCCGGTGGCCAGACGCGCCCGACGCCGCTGCTGCTGCGCTACGGCCCCGGCGACTATAACTGCCTGCATCAGGACCTGTATGGCGAGCATGTCTTCCCGCTCCAGGTCGCAGTGCTGCTCTCGGCGCCGGACGAGGAGTTCGAGGGCGGGGAGCTGGTGCTGACCGAGCAGCGCCCGCGGATGCAGTCGCGCGCGGCGGTGGTGCCGCTGGCTCAGGGCGACGCGGTGGTGTTCGCGGTCAACCAGCGGCCGGTGCGCGGCAGCCGCGGCGACTATCGCGTGACGATGCGGCATGGCGTCAGCACGATCCGGCGCGGGCAGCGGCACACGCTCGGCATCATCTTCCACGACGCGAAATAGGGTCCAGGGGCAATTGGATTTTCAATCCTCCCCCGCTAGGGGGAGGTGTCAGCGAAGCTGACGGAGGGGGCGGGCGGCGAAACATCGGCGGCTCGTGTCCTCCCCCTCCGTCGCGCTTCGCGCGCCACCTCCCCCTGGCGGGGGAGGATTTTTGACTCCCGCAGGTCGAGCCTGGTCCGCATATCGCCACCGCACCGCAAAACAGTTTGTCCACCCGCCGGCATGGGCTATCCCGTCGCCCATGCCCCATCTCTATCTCGTCGACGGCTCCGGCTACATCTTCCGCGCCTATCACCGGCTGCCGCCGCTCACCAACAAGCATGGCGAGCCGGTCGGCGCGGTCTATGGCTATACGACGATGCTGTGGAAGCTCGCCGACGAGCTCAACAAGGCCGATGGGCCGACGCACATGGCGGTGATCCTCGACAAGAGCGAGCATACCTTCCGCAACGAGCTGTACGACCAGTACAAGGCGCACCGCCCGCCCGCGCCCGAGGATCTCATCCCCCAGTTCCCGATGATCCGCGACGCGACGCGCGCCTTCAGCCTGCCGTGCATCGAGGAGCTGGGCTGGGAAGCCGACGACCTGATCGCAAGCTATACCAAGGCGGCGCTGGCACAGGGCTGGCAGGTTACCATCGTCAGCTCCGACAAGGACCTGATGCAGCTGATGACCGATCCCTCGGTCGATATGCTCGACACGATGAACAACCGCCGGCTGGGGCCGGAGGCGACGTTCGAGAAGTTCGGCGTCTATCCCGACAAGCTCGGCGAGGTGCTGGCGCTGATGGGCGACAGCGTCGACAACGTCCCCGGGGTCAAGGGCATCGGCCCCAAGACCGCGGCCAAGCTGATCCAGGAATTCGGCACGGTCGAGGGGGTGCTGGAAGCCGCACCGTCGATGAAGCCATCCAAGATGCGCGACAATCTGATCGAATATGCCGACATGGCGCGCCTGTCGCGCAAGCTGGTCGAGCTGTCGTGCGACGTGCCGCTGCCCGACCCGCTCGAGGAGCTGGAACTCAAGGGCATCCCCGACGCGCCGCTGCGCGCATTCCTCGAGCATCACGGATTCAAGACGCTGCTGTCGCGGCTCGGCAATGCCGGCACCAGCGTCGCCGACGCGCCGGTCGAGAGTCCCGAGCCGGTGCCGCTGCCCGACGATCCGCCGTGCGATCACGACAATTACGAGACCGTGGTCGACGAAGCGGCGCTCGACCGCTGGATCATCGCCGCCAGGCATCAGGGCTGGGTCGCGATCGACACCGAGACGACCGGAGTCGACGCCACCCGCGCCGAGCTGGTCGGCGTGAGCATGGCGCTTCACCCCAACCTCGCCTGCTACATCCCCGTCGGCCATGGCGGCACCGACATGTTCGCAGAGAAGCCGGTTCAGCTCGATCGCGGCCAAGTGATCGCCAAATTGAAGCCGCTGCTCGAGGACCCGGCGGTGCTCAAGATCGGGCACAACATCAAATACGACCTGATCGTGCTGTCGCGCGCAGGGATCGACGTCGCGCCCTATGACGACACGATCGTGATGAGCTTCGACCTCGATGCGGGCCTGCACGGGCATGGCATGGACGAGCTGGCCGCGACGCACCTGTCGCACAGCTGCATCGCGTACAAGGACGTGGTCGGCACGGGGAAGAAGCAGCTGGGCTTCCAGGAAGTCGATCTGAAAGCCGCCACCCGCTATGCCGCCGAAGATGCCGACGTCACGCTGCGGCTGTGGCGCCGCCTCAAGCCGCGCCTGCCGTTCGAGGGCGCGACGCGCGTCTATGAAATGGTCGACCGGCCGCTCGCCCGGGTGATCGCCGACATGGAGATCGCCGGGGTCAAGGTCGATGCCGGCGTGCTGGCCAGGCTCTCCGACGACTTCTCGAAGCAGATCGCGAGCCTCGAGGAGGAGATCCACGGCATCGCCGGGTTCAAGTTCACCATCGGCAGCCCCAAGCAGCTGGGCGACGTGCTGTTCGACAAGATGGGGATCAAGGGCGGACGCAAGGGCAAGTCGGGGGTCTATTCGACCGACGTCAACGAGCTCGAGCGGATCGCCGCGGACAAGGACTCCCCGGGGCGGGAGATGGTGGTGAAGGTGCTCGACTGGCGCCAGCTGACCAAGCTCAAATCCACCTATACCGACGCGCTGCAGGCGCAGATCAACCCGGCGACGGGCCGCGTGCACACCAGCTATTCGCTGACCGGCGCGCAGACCGGGCGCCTCTCCTCGACCGATCCCAATCTCCAGAACATCCCGGTGCGCACCGAGGTCGGGCGGCAGATCCGTGATGCCTTCGTCGCCGAGCCGGGCAACGTCATCCTCTCCGCCGACTATTCGCAGATCGAGCTGCGCCTCGCCGCGCACATCGCCGACGTGCCGCAGCTGCGCGAGGCGTTCGAGCGCGGCGACGACATCCACAACATGACCGCGACCGAGCTGTTCGGCGAGGTCAACCGCGACACGCGCGGCCGTGCCAAGACGATCAACTTCGCGATCCTCTACGGCATCTCGCGCTGGGGCCTGGCGGGCCGGCTCGACGTGACGCCGGACGAGGCGCAGGCGATGATCGACCGCTATTTCGAGCGCTTCCCCGGGATCAGCCGCTACATCGCCGACACGCTCAACGACGCCAAGGCGCGCGGCTATACCGAGACCTTGTTCGGCCGGAAGACGCACTTCCCGCGCCTCAAGTCCGCGACCCAGCATGAGCGCGCGGGCAGCGAGCGCGCCGCGATCAACGCGCCGATCCAGGGCACCAGCGCCGACATCATCAAGCGCGCGATGGCGCGGATGGGGCCGGCGCTGCGGGAAGCGGGGCTGCACGACGTCCGGATGCTGATGCAGGTGCATGACGAATTGGTGTTCGAGCTGCCCGCGGGCGACGTGGACGCGGCGACCTCGGTGATCCGGCACGTGATGGAGACCGCAGCCGAGCCGGCGGTCAAGCTGACCGTGCCGCTGGGTGTCGAGATCGGCACGGGTCCGAGCTGGGGCGCGGCGCATTGACGGTGGAAATTCCGTTCGTTTCGGGCGAAACCGGTAGCAGCATGGGGAGAGGAGAAACTTCGCGACGCGGCGTTGCGCGCTCGAACGGAGCATGCGCGTGACCTCCGACGCGCGCCCTGCGACTTCCGACGACATCGCCGCGCTCGCCAAGGGCGGGCGCACCAACATCCTCGGGTTCGTCCTGCGGCTCGCCGCGCGGCTGCCCTTCCTGTTCATCGCCGGCCGCCTGTACGGCCCGGAGATCGTCGGGCGCTTCGCGCTCGCGGTCGTGGTGGTCGAGCTGGCGGCGCTGCTCGCGACGCTCGGCCTCAAGCGCGGGCTGGCGCAGGCGCTGGCTTCGACCGACCGTCCGCACAGCCATGTCGTGTGGGACGGGATGGTCGTCGCGCTGGTGGTATCGATGATCACCAGCGCGGTGCTCTTCACCTTCCCGCAGATCATGTACGCCAACAGCCGGGTGACGGGGCTCGAGGGGCTGCTGCCGGTGATCGTCTTCGCGATCGCCTGGTCCGATGTCAGCCTCGCGGCGCTCGCCTATCGCGGCAACGTGAAGGCGGCGGTGACCGCGCGCGCGATCGTCGAGCCGTGGACGATCAGCATCGCCGCCTGGGCGCTCTACTACGCCTCGCCGCGCGACGGCCTGATCATCGCCTATGTCCTGTCGATGGCGGCCGCATTGATCGCCAGCCTGATCCCCTTCATCCGCAGCTATGGCCTGCCGCACGGCTGGTCGCCGCATGTGACGCCATTGCTTCAGCTCGCGCGGCGCAACGTGCCGCTGGCGGGGGCGGACGCGATCGAATGGGGCACGAGGAACATCGACCGCTTCATCCTCGGCCTGCTGTTCCCGCCGGCGATCGTCGGCATCTACTATATGGCGCAGCAGGTCGCCTCGATCCCGCAGAAGCTCAAGACCAGCTTCGACCCGATCCTGGGGCCGGTGATCGCGCGCAACCTGGCGGCCGGGAATCGCGCCGCGATCGCGCATCAGGTCAAGCAGGTCGCCTTCTGGATCATCACCGCGCAGGCCGCGCTGCTGCTGATGGGCGGGATACCGGCGGAGGGCGTGATGGGCGTGGTCGGCCCGCAATTCGTCGCCGGTGCCGGCGCGCTGTGCTTCCTGCTCGCCGCCGAAATGTTCGCTTCGCCGGGCGCAGTCGCCGAAGCGGGCCTCGTCTACATGGCGCGGCACCGCAATCTGATGGTTTCGATGCTGCTGCTCGGTTTCCAGGCGGCGCTGAGCTTCGCGCTGGTCTTCATCATGCGCGACCTAGGCTGGGACGTGAACCATCAGGCGGCCGGGCCAGCAGTGGCGCTCGCCGTCACGCTGGCGCTCGGCTCGACCATCAAATGCTGGATGCTGTCGCGCATGACCAGGGCATCGGTGTTCAGCCTGCGTCCCGGCTTCGTCGCCGCGGTCGCTGCGGGCGGGCTGGTCGGCTGGGGGTTCACCTCGCTTCCCCACCACCTCGAATGGGTCGAGCTGTCGATCGGCATCCCGGCGATCTTCGCCGTCTATTTCGCCGTGATCGGGAAATGGGCGTTCGGCGAGGAAGACCGCAAGCTGTTCAAGAAGCTGCCCAAGGAAAGCTGACCGTCACGCCAGCAAAAGCCGGGGCCTTCGTCCGCGGGCGCATTGCATGCGGCGCGAGGCCCCAACGCTGGCTTACGCCGCTCTTCCGGTCGCTGGGGTGACGATGGCAAGTCAGTGCCGGAAATGCCGCATTCCGGTGAACACCATCGCCAGGCCGGCTTCGTCTGCAGCGGCGATCACCTCGTCGTCGCGGATCGAGCCGCCGGGCTGGATCACCGCCGTGGCGCCGGCCTCGACCGCTGCGAGCAGGCCGTCGGCAAAGGGGAAGAAGGCGTCGGAGGCGACCGCCGAGCCGATCGTGCGCGGCTGTGACCAGCCGGCCTTGTCGGCCGCGTCCTTCGCCTTCCATGCGGCGATGCGCGCGGATTCGAGCCGGTTCATCTGCCCCGCGCCGATGCCCGCCGTGCTGCCGCCTTTGGCATAGACGATCGCGTTCGACTTGACGTGCTTGGCGACGGTCCAGGCGAAGCGGCAATCGGCCAGTTCCTGCGCCGTCGGCGCGCGCTTCGTCACCACCTTGAGCTCGCCGAGCTGGCCCCCGTCGCGCGACTGGACCAGCGCGCCGCCCGCGATCGTCTTGAGCATCAGTCCGGGTCGCGCGGGATCGGGCAGCGCATCGCAGATCAGCAGGCGCAGATTCTTCTTGGCCGCGAAGATCGCCTTCGCCTCGTCGCTCGCGCCCGGCGCGACCACGACCTCGGTGAAGATCTCGGTGATCGCCTTCGCCGTCTCGGCATCGAGCGGGCGGTTGAGCGCGATGATCCCGCCGAACGCCGATACCGAATCGCAGGCGAGCGCGGCCTTGTACGCCTCTACCAGCGTATCCGCAGTGGCGACGCCACAGGGATTGGCGTGCTTGACGATCACCACGGTCGGCGGGCCGTCGCGGAATTCGCTGACCAGCTCGAGCGCGGCATCGGCGTCGTTGTAATTGTTGTAGCTCAGCTCCTTGCCCTGGAGCTGCTCGGCCTGCGCGATGCCCGAAGCGGCAGGGCCGGCGGGAAGGTAGAGCGCAGCCGACTGGTGCGGGTTCTCGCCATAGCGCAGCGCCTCGCCGCGCTTGAAGACGAGCGGGAGGGTCGCCGGGAAGCGCTCGCCCTGGTCGGCGAAAGCGAACCAGTTAGCGATGGCAGCGTCATATTGCGCGGTCAGCGCATAAGCCTTGGCGGCAAAGCGGCGGCGGTCCTCGAGGCTGGTCTCCCCTTTGGCGACCACGTCATAGTCGGCCGGATCGGTGACGATCGCGACATAGGCGTGGTTCTTGGCGGCCGAGCGCACCATCGACGGGCCGCCGATATCGATATTCTCGATGATCTCTTCGCGGCTCGCGCCCTTCGCCACGGTCTGGGCGAAGGGATAGAGATTGACGACCACCAGATCGATCATGCCGATCGCATGTTCACCAGCCGAGGCCATGTGCCCGGCATCGTCGCGCACCGCGAGCAGGCCGCCATGCACCACGGGATGCAGCGTCTTGACGCGGCCGTCCATCATCTCGGGAAAGCCGGTGAGGTCGGAAATGTCGCGCACCTCCAGCCCCGCGTCGCGCAGCGCCCTGGCGGTGCCCCCGGTGGAGACCAGCTCGACTCCCCTGGCGGCGAGCGCGGTCCCGAGTTCGACGATGCCGGTCTTGTCGGAGACCGAGAGGAGGGCGCGGCGGATGGGGATGCTGGTCATGGGCGGGGCTTTAGTGTGCGGAGCTTGCGCTGCAAGCCCCGAGTTGCGGCACCGGCCCGCCCGATGCCGCCGGTTCAGCCTCGCTGGGCCGCCAAGCTAACGCGCCCTGTGGAAGAGCCAGGAGACGCTGGTGCCGCCCGCGGGCGACTCGCCGGTGAGCACAAGCTGCTGGGTTTCCCGCGGAATCCCGCGGCCGTCGACCCACACGCTCTCCTCGATCCCGAGCGCGGCACCATTGGCGCGGAATTGCCAGGCCGCGCCCGAAGGCGTGCGCAACAGTGCGCCCGCACCATCGGCGGTCGGCGAGACCTGTACGCCCGGATGCAGGTGGAAGCGGACGGCGAAGGGGATCGCCCCGGCCTTCTTGCGCCGCCCGGCCGGGGTCAGGCTGTCCTCGCCGCGCACGTCGCGCCCATCGGCACCGAGCGCGATGCGGCGGCGATGGACCACGCCGTGGCGGCGGACATAGCCGTCATGGCTGGCCTCGATCCGGCTGGCGGTGTCGGTCTCCTGCCGGCTCAGCTCCATTTCGCCGACCCCGCGGCCGAGCGTGCCGTCGGGATGGATCGCGGTCGAATTGCTGTTGTCCACCACCAGCGTCGAATGGGCAGCGGTGGTGCGAAGCCCCTCGGCGAGGTTGGCGGGCAGGCGCAGGTCCGCGCCGCGCGCGCCCCCGCAGCTGACCACGATCCGGTCGGGACCGTCGGAGAACTCGAAGGCGAGCGTCGAGGCGCAGCCGCCCTCCATCACCCGCGCGATCGGCGGGGGCGCCGCGTCCATGATCACGACGGTGCGCTGCTGGGCGAGGCGCTGATAACCCCATTCCAGCGCCTGGCGCAGCGGGCGGACCCGCGCGCCGGTCGCGGCGACGATCTCGCCCAGCGTATCCCCATCGACCGGCACGCCGCCCTGCCAGCTCGCGAGCCCGCGATCGCCATGGCACACGCCGAGCAGCGCCGAGACCATCCGGGTGAGCGCACGGCTCTGCACCTCGGGCGGATCGAGCCGGCGTGCGGCATAGGTCTCGCGCAGCAGCGTGAGCAGCATGATCGCATCGAGCAGCGCCGCCGGCGAACGGCCGCTGATCCCGCCATCCTCGCTCGTCGAAATCGCGAGCGCGCGGGCAAGGCCGGCCTCGCCAAAGGCGCGGCGCGGATCGCCGCCGGGGATCATCAGCCCGGCTGCGAGCACCCCGCACCACGCGGCGATGCGCGGCGCGCCGGGGGCAACGCGATCGGCATTGCGATCGAGATGCCGCGCGCCGCGCGCCAGCGTATGCAGCACCTTCGAGCGATAGACGAGGTCGGTGCTGGAGAGGATCAGCGGCGCATGCGCGGTCCAGAACAGGATCCGGCGGCCCCACAGGTCCGCGCGCCATGCCGGATCGGTGACCTTGTCGGCATGCACGTCCAGCCATTTGCGCATCAGCGCCTCGGCAACCGGCGCAGCCCCGGCGCGGGTGGTGACGGTCGAGAGGTCGCGCAGCCAGGCGAAGCTGTGGAAATAGTCGCCGAACGGCCTGGACCATGCGGGCCTGGCCGGATCGAGCGCGGCCAAGGCGTGGTTCTCGCCGCGGAACGAGAGCCTGCCGTCGAGCAGCGCGTTGCCGCGCGCCGGATCGCCGAGAAAGGGATCGTCGGCGACCGCGATCAGCTTGAGCGGATAGCGTCCCTTGAGCCGCAGCCCGTAGAGCGGGGTGCGCCAGGTGAGGCGGTGGAAATGCTCGGACAGCCGGTCGGCGAGCGAGAGGCCGCGGTCGCCGCCGATCCGGATCAGCCGCCGTCCCTGCTCGACTTCGCCGGCGTCAGGCGCTTCGGCGGCGCGATCGTCGTCGGGCGCCTTCACCCCGCGCGCAGTGCCCGGATATTGTCGGCATAGGCCGCCGGGCCGCCCTTGAACGCCGCGGTGCCGGCGACCAGCACGTCCGCGCCGGCGGCGATGACGCGCGCCGCATTGCCCTGATCGACCCCGCCATCGACCTCGAGGTCGATGTGGCGGCCGCTGGCATCGATCCTGGCGCGCAATGCCGAGATCTTGGCAAGCTGGCTCTCGATGAACTTCTGCCCGCCGAAACCGGGATTGACGCTCATCACCAGGATCAGGTCGACCAGATCCATGACATGATCGACCGTGTCGACCGGCGTGGCGGGATTGAGCACCACCCCGGCGCGCTTGCCGAGGCCCTTGATCGTCTGGAGCGTGCGGTGGAGATGCGGCCCGCTCTCCGGGTGCACCGACAGGCAATCGGCGCCGGCGTCGGCGAACGCCTGGAGCATCGGATCGACCGGCGCGATCATCAGATGGACGTCGAACGGCTTGGCACTATGCGGGCGAAGCGCCTTGATCACCGCCGGGCCGATCGTGATGTTGGGCACGAAATGCCCGTCCATCACGTCGATATGGATCCAGTCGGCACCTGCTTCGTCGATCGCGCGCACCTCCTCCCCCAGTCTGGCGAAGTCGGCGGACAGGATCGAGGGCGCGATGCGGACGGCGGTCATGCCAAGCCTTTATCACCTCCCGAATCGCCCGCAACCCGCATCAGGAAACGCGCATGAGCCTGGCCATGAAAAAGCCGTCGAGGCCGCCTTGTTCCACGAGCATGCCGGGAAGCGTGCGCAACCAGCCGCGCTCATGGGCAACCAGCCCCTCGGGAAGCTCGTCGGCGAGAACGCGGTCGATCGCGAACTCGGGATGCTCGGCCAGGAAGCGCTCGATCTGGCGCTCGCCCTCCTCGGGCTCGAGCGAGCAGGTGGCGTAGACCAGCAGCCCGCCGGGGCGCACCCAGCGCGCGGCGCGGGGGAGAAGCTGCGCCTGGAGCTCGGCCATCTCGGCGATGACGCGCGGGCGGACGCGGTGGAGCACGTCGGGGTGTCGGCGGAAGATGCCGGTGGCGCTGCACGGTGCATCGAGCAGCACGGCATCGGCCTCGAACCCCGGCTCCCATGTCAGCAGGTCGGCGGTGACGATCGTGGCCGGCAGGCCGGTGCGGGCAAGATTCTCCGAAAGTCGCGCCAGACGACTTTCCGAGATGTCGATCGCGGTGACGTCCCATCCCGACGCCGCCAGCTGGAGCGTCTTGCCCCCGGGCGCGGCGCACAGGTCGAGCGCGCGGCCGGTCCCGCCGGCGAGCAGGCGCGCCGGAAGCGAGGCAGCGAGATCCTGCACCCACCATGCGCCCTCGGCATAGCCGGGAAGCTCCGGAACAGGCGTGTGGCCGGTGACGCGCAGATGGCCGGGGAGCAGGCTTTCGCCGCGCAGGCCGGCGACTTCGGCGTGCAGCGTCAGGTCGAGCGGCGGCGGCGCGGCGATGGCGGCCGCGGCGGCAGCGGCGACACGCTCGCCCCAATTGCCGGCGATGCGGGCATGGACGTGATCCGGGAGCGAGGGGCTATCGGGCAGCGTCGCGCCCTTGCGGCTGAGCGCACCGAACACGCCATGGACCAGCTTGCGCGGTCCGCCGTCGACCAGCGGCAGCGCGGTGGAGATCGCCGCATGCGGCGGGGTGCCGAGGCGAAGCGCCTGAGCGAGGGCAATGCGCAGCACGAAGCGCGCCTTGGCGTCATCGGGCAGGCGCTGGCGCGTGGCGCTGTCGATCAGTTCATCGAGATCGGCGAGCCAGCGCAGCACCTCAGCGGCAATGGCATGGGCAAGGCCGCGATCGGGCGGCGCGAGCCCGGCCGTGGAGGCGTCGAGCGCCTGCTCGACGGCGAGGCCGCGGCGCAGCACCGCGTCGAGCAGGCGCAGCGCGGCGCGGCGTGCCGGGACGCCGGGCGGATCGGACGGAGGACGGCCCACTAGCTGCGCCGGTTCGGATCGAGCGCGCTGGAACGGCGCGGCACTGGCTTGATGCCGAGCGCCGATGGGCGAGCGGCTGACGAAGTTGACAGATTCGCAGGGTTTTCGCCGAACCTGTCAAGCGGGGCGCTCTGGCCCATTTCCTTGGCAATCGCTTCCAGCGCCGCGATACGATTGCCGGTGTCCGGGTGAGTCGAGAACAGGCTGTCGCCGCGGCGGGCGAGGCCGGGGACGATATAGAGCTGCGCCGCCGCCGGCACGCGCTCGGCGACCGGATTGGGCACCGCCGCCGCGCCGCGCGCGAGCTTGGCGAGGGCCGAGGCGAGCGCACGCGGGTTGCCGGAGATCTCCGCGCCGCCGCGGTCGGCGCCATATTCCCGCGTTCGGCTGATCGCCATCTGCACGATCATCGCGGCAAAGGGCGCGACGATCACCGCCAGCAGCGTCGCCACCATCGCGCCGCGATTATCGCCATTGCCGCGGAAGAACATGCCGAAATTGGCGAGCATCGAGATGGCGCCGGCGATCGTCGCGACCATCGTCATGATCAGCGTGTCGCGGTTGCGGACATGCGCCAGCTCATGCGCCATCACGCCGGCGATCTCGTCGCGGTTCAGCATGTCGAGCAGCCCGGTGGTCGCCGCGACCGCCGCATTCTCCGGGTTGCGGCCAGTGGCGAAGGCGTTGGGATGGGGCGAATCGATCACATAGACCTTGGGCATCGGCAGCGCGGCGCGCTGGGCGAGGCCGGCGACGAGGCTGTAGAATTCGGGCGCGCTCGCCGCATCGACCTGGCGAGCGCCATGCATCGACAGCACGATCTTGTCGGCGTTCCAGTAGGTGAAGAGGTTCATCCCCACCGCGACCAGCAGCGCGATGATCATCCCGCCGCGCCCGCCGATGGTGAAGCCCAGCGCCATGAACAGCGCCGTCAGCGCCGCCAGCAGCATCGTCGTCTTGAAACCGTTCACTTGATCCGCTCCTTCGCAGGCACAATGTGGGGGATCAGCGCCGTTGCTTCAATCAAGGATCGACCCATGGGCAAGCGCCCCGATCATGTGAAACCGCCCGCCTATCTCTCAAAGAGCCCGCCGGTGCCCAGGCCCGAGCCGGGCAAGAAGGCGGAAACCGATCCGCTGGGCGAGGATCCCACGCGCTATGGCGACTGGGAGCGCAAGGGGATCGCGGTCGACTTCTAAAGCGCGTCGCGTATCTTGAGCACCGTGTTCCAGTTGCGCGCGGTGTTGACCGGATCGAGCTTGGCCTTGCTCATCGCCGGGTGAAGGGTCGAGCGTCCCTGGCCGTCGGGAAAATCGATATAGAGCTCGCGTCCCTCGGCGTGCATCCGCTCGGGGCCGTCATGGCTCGCCGCGAGGCTCGCCACCGCCGCGGAGTCGACGGGCTTGCGATGGAAGCTGACGACGACGAAGCTGGGGCGCTCGGCCGTCGCATCAGGGAAGGGGTCGGCAGCAGCCACCGCCTTCATCTCCTCGGGCGAGCGCACGAAGATCTCGGACTTGAGGCCGGTCGCCTTGAAGAGGGCGTCGTGGAGCTTGCGTTCGAGCGCCGAAGCATCCGTCTCATCCGCAGTGAAGACGACATTGCCCGAGGCGAGCAGGGTCTTGACGTCCGTGAAGCCCAGGCCCTCGACCGCCGCCTTCAGCTCGGCCGATTTGAGCTGCCGCTTGCCGAGGTTGATCCCGCGCAGCATCGCCGCCCATCTCATGCATGCTCCTCCCGCAGCGGACGGCTGAGCAGCGCATCCACCACCTTGCCGACCGGCGTGCCCTCGAGCAACGCGCAGACTGCGTCCGTGACCGGCATATCGACCCCCGCGGCACGCGCCGCCTCGCGCAGCACCGGCGCAGTGGCAGCCCCTTCCGCAACGGTGCGGCGGTCGGCGAGCAGTTCGGCGGCGCTGCGGCCCTGGCCCAGCCCGACGCCAAGCGAAAAATTGCGCGAGTTGGTCGAGGAGCAGGTCAAGACGAGATCGCCCAGCCCCGACAGGCCCGCCAGCGTCTCCGGCCGTCCGCCGCGCGCGACGCCGAAGCGCGTCATTTCGGCAAAGCCGCGCGCGATCAGCGCGGCGCGGGCGTTGAGGCCGAGCCCCGCGCCCTCGACCACGCCACAGGCGATGGCGAGCACGTTCTTGACCGCGCCGCCGATCTCCGCGCCGGCCACGTCGGACGAGCCATAGGTGCGGAAGGCCGGGCCGGCGAGCCGCTCGGCGAGGCGATCGCGCAATCCTTCCTCTTCGCAGGCGAGGGTCACAGCAGTGGGGAGGCCCTTGGCCACCTCATGCGCGAAGGTCGGCCCGGACAGCACGGCAACGGGGGCATCGGGATGCAGCTCGCGCGCGACTTCCGCCACCAGCTTCTGCGTGCCCGCCTCGATCCCCTTGGCGCACAGCACCAGCGGGCGGCCCGCAACGGGGGTTCGGGTGAGGACCGAGCGGAGGAACTGGGCGGGAACGACAATCAGCAGCGCCTCGGCGTCCGCCAGATCGGCGAGATCGCCGGTGGCGCGGATCGAACGGGAGAGCGGCACGCCGGGGAGGAACAGGCTGTTCTCATGGGCGGCGTTGACCGACGCCGTGACGTCATCCTCACGCGCCCACAGCGTGACCGGCTCGCCGCCGCGCGCGGCGACCTGCGCCAGAGCGGTGCCCCATGCGCCGCCGCCGATGACTGCCAATCTCATGCCTTCACCCCCGCTCCCCTGACCTTTTCCGCATCCGGATCGAGCGGCCAGCGCGGGCGCGCGGGCAGATCGAGCGGATCGGTGAGCCCGAGCGCGAACCGCTCGGCCCCGGCCCAGGCGATCATGGCGGCATTGTCGGTGCAGAGCCAGAGGGGCGGGGCGATGAACGGCAGGCCCTGCTCCGCCGCCAGCGCGGTGAGAGCGGTGCGCACCGCGCTATTGGCGGCGACCCCGCCCGCGACGACGAGCGCCGTCGCCTGCGGCGCCTTGGCGAGCGCGATGCGCGTGCGATCGATCAGGCAATCGACCACCGCCTGCTGAAACGAGGCGGCGAGATCGGCGGGAGCGAACTTGCCGACTTTCCGCGCGACGTCGCTTTTCAGGCCGGCGAATGAGAAATGCGGCTCGCCGGAGCCGACCAATGGCCGCGGCAGCGGAACGGCGCGGGGATCACCCGCCAACGCTGCGCGCTCGACCGCCGGGCCGCCGGGGAAGCCGAGGCCCAGGAGCTTGGCGGTCTTGTCGAACGCCTCGCCTGCGGCGTCATCGATCGTGGTGGCGAGGCGGCGATAGCGGCCCACGCCCTCGACCAGCAGCAGCTGACAATGCCCGCCCGAGACGAGCAGCAGCAGATAGGGGAAGGCGAGGTCCGGCTCGGCGAGCCGCGGCGAGAGCGCGTGCCCTTCGAGATGATTGACCGCCACCAGCGGCTTGTTCGCGGCATGCGCCAGCGCCTTGCCGGTGACCAGCCCCACCATCACCCCGCCGATCAGCCCGGGACCCGCGGTGGCGGCGATGGCATCGACATCGGCGAGGCGCACCTTCGCCTCGTCCAGCGCCGCTTCGATCAGCGGGCCGAGCGCCTCGACATGCGCGCGCGCAGCGATTTCGGGCACCACGCCACCATAGGGGCGATGCGCCTCATCCTGGCGGGCGAGGCGGTGCGCGAGGATCTCACGATCGCCCGTCACCAGCGCGGCGGCGGTTTCGTCACAACTCGATTCGAGGCCGAGGATCAGCATGGGGCCGATCTAGGGAGTCGCGAGCAGCTTGTCGAAGGCTCAGCGATTCGCGTCCTTTCTGGAAACCAGGGCTAGCTTCTCGACGAGCGCGTCCGGGATCGGGCGGCTCGGCGAGAAGGTGACGCCGGTCTTGGTCGACTTGAGCCCGGCAGCGGCGATATCGTCGGCATGCGACGCGATGGCCGAAGGCGGGAGATAGAGGCCGCATTGCCTGCTGAACGCGGCATAGCCCGCGACGAGGGATTGTCCGATCCTGAAGCCCGGCATGTTATAGGCGATGACCTCCTCCGCGTCAGGCAGCGCGTGCGCAAGTTGCGCGCGCAATCGCACCAGCAGCGGGCGGAGGTCTTCAGGCGCCTCGGCGATATAGGCATCGTGGTCAGCAACCATGGCCGAAGCTCAAGACTGGGCGACCGCCGCCGCCACCTTCGCCTCCGACTGCACGTGGAGCGCCCAGAAGTCGCGCACCGGCTCGCCCTTGAGCAGGCCTTCGAGCACGGCGAGGTGCGAGTGCCAGCCGCCGCCGAAATTGGCCATCGGGCCAGGGCCGGTGATGCCGCTATGCGTGAGGACGAGCCGCGTCTTGCCGTTCCCGGCATCAGACAGTTCGAAGCGCGCCACGCCCTCCTTGCCCTCGTCCCAGCTGATCGCGAAGACGCGCGGCGGGTCGAACTCGACCACCTTCTCGCGCCCGACCGCGCCTTTGTATTTCGCATATTGCTCGGGATAGGGGACATCGTCGGCGGAGAGCTCGTCATGGTCGAACACCAGCTCGACCGTCTCTCCTGCGGCCGTGGCGTCAGTTCCGGCGGAGAACCATTTGCGGCGCAGCTCCGCCTTGGTGAGGTAGCGCCACACGGTTTCGGGGTCGGCGTCGAGGATGCGCACCATGCGCAGCGTGTCGGGGGCGAGGACTTCCATATCGCACATCGGATTCACTCCGTGATGCAAGGGGCCGGGGAGGAGTGGGCTATTGCAGGTTGAGCTGCCAGGAGATGCCGAAGCGGTCGCTGACCCAGCCGAAACGCGTGCTCCAGCCGTAATTGTCCGCGGGCATCAGCACGCTTCCGCCTTCGGACAGCGTCTCGAACAGCCGATCGAACTCGGCCGCGTTCGCACATTCGACGAAGAAGGACCAGGAAGGGGTGAAATCGAAGCCGTGCGTGACGAAACTGTCGTGCACCATCACGCTCTGGCCGGCGATCGTCGCATAGCCGCGCAGCACGGTGTCTTCGGGGCCTGGGCCTTCGGCACCGAACCGCTCGAGCGTGTTGATGCGGCTGTCGGGGACATGCTCGGCGTAGAAGCTCAAGGCCGCTTCGGCCTTGCCGCCCTGGAACATGAGGAAGGGGGTCGCCTTCGCCATCGGTCAGGCTCCCCTCTCGTCGACGATCGGCGTGAAACCGCCGTAGATCATGCGTTTGGGGTCCATGAGGTTCATCTCCTCGGGCACCTGCTCCATCCGCGGATCGGCGGCGACGGCATCGTTGCCCTTGTCGCGCGCTTCCTTCGACGGCCATTCGATGAAGGAGAAGACGACGGTCTCGTCCTCCTTGGCCTGCACCGCGCGGTAGAAATCGGTGACCTCGCCCTTGGGCACGTCGTCGCCCCAATTCTCGATCACGCGAAGCGCGCCGTGATCGGCGAAGATCTTCGCCACGCGCGACGCCATCGCACGGAACCGCTCGCGGTTCGCGGTGGGAACGGCGAGCACGAAGCCGTCGATATAGGTCATTGCGCCTCTCCTTTGGGGATGCTGCGAAGCAGGACTTCGAGATGGTCGAGCCGGGCGTTCCAGAGGCGCGCCCATTGCTGCAGCCATTGATTGGCCTCGGCGAGCGGTTCGGGCCGAAGCGTGCAGATCTGGGTGCGGCCGGCCTTGCGCCGCGCGATCAGGCCGGCGCGCTCGAGCACATGGACGTGCTTCGCGGCGCCCGCGAAGCTCATCGCATAGGGCTGGGCAAGCTCGCCGATCGATTTCTCGCCGAGCGCGAGGCTGGCGAGCATGCCGCGGCGCGTGGGGTCGGCGAGCGCGTGAAAGGTGGCGTCGAGTCGTTCAACCATATGGTTGAGTTACGACCTTGGCGCCGCAATTGTCAACCAAACGGTTTAACTTTTCGCGAGCACCGAATCCGCGACGAAGGGGTTGGTGCGGCGTTCCTGCGCGAAATTGCTCGGCTGGCCGTGGCCGGGGACGAACACGGTGTCGCCGCCCAAGGGCCAGAGCTTGCCGGTGATCGCATCGAGCAGGTCCTGGTGATTGCCCATCGGGAAATCGGTGCGGCCGATCGATCCCTGGAACAGCACGTCGCCGACGATGGCGAGCTTCGACGGCGGGTGGTGGAACACGACATGGCCCGGCGTGTGGCCGGGGCAGTGATAGACGTCGAGCGTGAGGTTGCCGACGGTCACGGTGTCGCCATCGACCAGCCAGCGGTCGGGCTCGAACGGCTTGCCGTCGATGCCGTATTTGCGGCCGTCATCGTCGAGGCGGCTGATCCAGAAGCGATCCGCCTCGTGCGGGCCCTCGATCGGCACGCCCAGCTCCTTCGCCAGCATCCCGGCCTGGCCGCAATGGTCGATATGGCCATGGGTGATCAGCAGCTTCTCGATCGTGACGCCATGTTGCTGCGCCGCGGCCTTTAGCCGATCGAGGTCGCCGCCGGGATCGGTGAAGGCGCCGCGCATCGTCTGCGTGCACCAGATCAGCGTGCTGTTCTGCTGGAGCGGCGTGACCGGCACGATCGCGGCGCGGAGGGGAGGGGTGCTCATGCCCCGCGAGATAGGCTGGCAAAGGAGCAGCGGCAACTGAGGGTTGCGATGCGGCGCGCGGGACTGCAAGGCGGGCCGATGCTTGGACCGGCCCCCTTCGTGCTGCTCGACGATGCCCGGCCCGGCGGCGCCGATGCGCGGCTGTACCGCAATCCGGTGCGGATCGTGACGGCGGATCGTCCTGAAGCGGTGCAGCCGGCTCTCGACGCGCTCGATGCGGCGCGCGCGGAGGGGCTGCATGCGGCGGGCTATCTGACTTACGAGGCCGGGCATGCGCTGGAGCCGAAGCTGGCGGCGCCAGCCACTTCCGGGCCTTTATTGTGGTTCGGACTGTTTGCCGGGTACGAAACCGTCCCGGCGGATGACGTGCCCGCGCTGCTGCCCGACCCCGCCGGGGCCTGGGTCGGGCGGCCGCGGCCGGGGATCAGCCGTGCCGATTATGACGCCGCTTTCGCCCGCGTGCACGACTGGATCGAGGCGGGGGACATCTATCAGGCCAATCTGAGCTTTCGCGCAGCGGTGCGCGTGCTGGGCGATCCGCTGGCGGCCTATGCCGCGATCCGGGTGCGCGCCGCGGCAGGCTATGGCGGGATCGTCTGGACAGGTGCGGACTGGCTGCTGTCCTTCTCCCCCGAATTGTTCTTCGCACTGCGTGAGGGCGAGCTGATCGCGCGGCCGATGAAGGGGACGACGCCGCGCGGTGCGACGCCGGAGGAGGACGAGTCGGCCAAGGCCATGCTGGCGGTCGATCCCAAGCAACGCGCCGAGAATCTGATGATCGTCGATCTGATGCGCAACGACCTGACGCGCATCGCCGCGCCCGGGAGCGTCAAGGTGCCCGAACTGTTCAAGGTCGAGACCTATCCGACGCTGCACACGATGGTCTCGACCGTCTCGGCACGGCTGGCCAAGGACACCAGCATCGGCGACGTGCTGGCGGCCGCCTTTCCGTGCGGATCGATCACCGGCGCGCCCAAGATCCGCGCGATGGAAGTGATCGGCGCGGTCGAGCCGGATGCGCGCGGGCCGTACACCGGATCGATCGGGCGGATCGACGCGAATGGCGACGCCGCGTTCAACGTCGCGATCCGCACGCTGCACTTGCCTGGCGGCGGCGAAACCGCGAGCATCGGCCTGGGATCGGGCGTGGTGGCGGACTCGCGCGCCGGGGAAGAATGGGACGAGTGCCTGGCCAAGGGCGCGTTCCTGACACGGGGGCAGCGGCAGGTGGACCTGATCGAGACGATGGCGTTCGACCCGGCGGAGGGGATCCCGCTGCTCGAACGCCACCTGGCGCGGCTGAAGGCGAGCGCGGAGGCGCTGGGCTTCGCGTTCGACCGGCACGCCGCGCGCAACGAGCTGCAGGCGGCGACCTTCCGGCTGCGCGGCCCCGCCCGCGTGCGCCTATTGCTGTCGCGCGCCGGCAATGTCGCGATCGGGACGGCGCCGATGCCGCCCGCGCCCGGGGGGCCGGTGACGGTGGCGATCCTCCCGCGCCAAGTTGCGCCGCGCGACTTCCGGCTTGCCCACAAGACCAGCGATCGTGCCGTCTATCCACGCAGCGAAGAGACGTTCGAGACGCTCTATGTCGACCCGCAAGGCTACCTCACCGAGGGCAGCTTCACCTCGATCTTCGTGGAGCGCGACGGCAGGCTGCTGACCCCGCCGCTCAGCCGCGGCGTTCTGCCCGGCGTGCTTCGCGCCGAGCTGATCGAGAGCGGCCGCGCGGTCGAGGCGGAGCTGACGCCGGACGATCTGAGGGGCGGCTTCTTCATCGGCAATGCCCTGCGCGGACTGGTTTCCGCGGTTACGGTTGCGAAACACGCCGTGCCGGACCTATAGGGCGCGCGTTCCTCCAGACAGGCGACCATCCATGCAGACCTCCGCCGCGCTCAACCGTATCCAGCCCTCCGCCACGCTCGCGATGACGAGCCGCGTGTTCGAGCTGAAACGGCAGGGCGTGGACGTGATCGGCCTGGGCGCGGGCGAGCCCGATTTCGACACGCCGGACTTCGTCAAGGAAGCGGCGATCGAGGCGATCCGCAAGGGCGTGACCAAGTACACGAACGTCGATGGCACGCCCGAGCTCAAGGCCGCGATCGTCGGCAAGTTCGCGCGCGACAACGGCCTCACCTATGCCGAGAACCAGATCAGTGTGAATTCGGGCGGCAAGCACACCTTGTTCAACGCCTTCTGCGCGACGATCGACGCGGGCGACGAGGTCGTCATCCCCGCGCCCTATTGGGTGAGCTATCCCGACGTGGTGGAGTTCGCGGGCGGCAAGCCGGTGTTCATCGCCGCGGGCGCCGAGCAGAACTACAAGATCAAGCCCGAGCAGCTCGAGGCGGCGATCACCGCGAAGACCAAGTGGGTCGTGCTCAACTCGCCGTCCAACCCGACCGGCGCCGCGTACAGCGCGGCCGAGCTGCGCGCGCTGGGCGAGGTGCTCGAGCGGCATCCGCATGTGCTGATCTATGCCGACGACATGTACGAGCACATCCTGTACGACGGCTTCGAGTTCGCGACGATCGCGCAGGTCTGCCCGTCGCTGCTCGATCGCACGCTGACAGCGAACGGCGTGTCCAAGGCCTATGCCATGACCGGCTGGCGCATCGGCTATGCCGGCGGGCCGCTATGGCTGATCAAGGCGATGGGCAAGCTCCAGTCGCAGTCGACCAGCAACCCGTGCAGCGTGTCGCAGGCCGCGTCGGTGGCCGCGCTCAACGGCGACCAGTCGTTCCTCAAGGATCGCGCCGCCGCCTTCCAGAAGCGCCGCGATCTGGTCGTGTCGATGCTGAACCAGATCAACGGCATGAACTGCCCGCGGCCCGAAGGCGCCTTCTATGTCTATCCCGAGTTCAGCCAGCTGATAGGCAAGACCACGCCCAAGGGGCTGGTGATCGACACCGACGAGACGATGGTCGGCTATCTGCTCGACGACGCCAAGGTGGCGGCGGTGCATGGCGGCGCGTTCGGCTTCTCGCCCGCGCTGCGCATCAGCTACGC
Source organism: Sphingomonas sp. (assembly GCF_036402235.1). Lineage (GTDB taxonomy): Bacteria > Pseudomonadota > Alphaproteobacteria > Sphingomonadales > Sphingomonadaceae > Sphingomonas. The sequence goes on from NZ_DASWTG010000068.1 coordinate 34,231, forward strand.
CACCAGCGAGGACGTGCTGACCGAGGCGTGCGGCCGCATCCAGGAAGCGTGCGCGGCGCTGCGTTAGGTTGAGGCGCCGTGTGCACGGCGCGCGGCACCGGCCCGCTCCCCACCCGGCCACCCATAGAATGCACTGTCGTTGGGTGGCCGGGTGGGGGAGCGGGCCGGTGCCGCAACCTGAACGATGAATTACGCCGCAGCCAGCGCCCGTTCATCGCGATGAAGTAGAACTTCTCTTGGAATTTCGGGCGGCGATCCCATCTCCGCCTCAACCCAAGACAAAGGGCAATGTGATGCTTACGGTTTTGAAGTCGCAGTTCCTGCGGCGCTTTCTGGCCGGCTTCTCGCTCGGCGCGATCGGCATGGTCGCGCTCAATATCGAGCGCGTCGCCGCAACCCCCTTCTTCTGATGCGGATCGCCGCCCTCGCGCTTGCGGGGCTGGCAAGCCTGGGGTTCATGTCCGTCGCTGGCCTGACCCCGCCGATCGCGCCGGCCAGGGCCGAGAAGGCGATCGCGATTCCCCCCTCCACCATTGATGTTGCACCCGCGCCCGGCGATCAGGTCGCCGTCCTCGCGGGCGGCTGCTTCTGGGGCGTCGAAGCGGTGTTCGAGAGCGTGAAAGGCGTGCGCGCCGTGACCAGCGGCTATGCCGGTGGTAGCAAGGCGACCGCGACCTACGATCAGGTTTCTACCGAACGCACCGGGCACGCCGAGGCCGTGCGCATCGTCTACGACCCGCGCGTGGTGAGCTATGCCACGCTGCTGCGCATCTATTTCGCGGTCGCGCATGATCCCACGCAGCTGAACCGGCAAGGGCCGGATATCGGCCCAAGCTATCGTTCGGCGATCTTCCCGCAGAATGCGGGGCAGGCGCGGGTGGCGCGGGCGTATATCGCGCAGCTCGGCAAGGCGGGGGCCTATGGCAAGCCGATCGTGACCAGGGTCGAGCAGGGCCAGTTCCATCTCGCCGAGGCCGCGCATCAGGACTTCGCGCGGCGAAATCCTAACCATCCGTATATCGTGCGCTGGGACAAGCCCAAGATCGCGGCGTTCCGTGCGGCGTTTCCGTCGCTCGCGCGCTAGACGATCCCGAGTTCGGCCAGCTTTCCTGCCAGCTCGGGCGGAAGTGACGCCATGTCGCCGGTGCCGAGATCGGGCGGCGCGTCCTTGCCTTCGAGGTAGCGCCAGCCCTGATGTGCGCGTTTCGGGCGCGGCTGGACCAGGATCAGCTCGGGCGCGAGATGGATCGCGACTCGCCCGCCTTCGGCCTCGCCGAAGCGCAGGATCGGCGAGCGCCCGACGAGCTGGTGCTTGATGATCCAGAACAGCGATCCGCTCTCGACGCCCTCGGAAGCGATCTCCTCGTGGCGTTTGGGCAGATAGCGCGTCGTCAGGAACGCCGTGGGGCCGTGCGCGGCGCGCAGCGCCAGGCGCTCGCGCAGATAGTCGATGCTGTCGCAGCCATAAGCGACCTTGGTGAGATGAAGCGGCATCACGGCGATCTGGGCGCAAAGCGCCGCAGGTTCAACCGGCAAGCCCGCTCGCGCTGGCGAGGCCGAGGAAGACGAGGAAGCCCATCGAATCGGTGGTCATCGTCACGAACACCGATGAGGCGACCGCAGGATCGGCACGCAGCCGGGCAAGCGTCAGCGGCACCAGCACGCCGGCGCAGCCTGCGATGACGATATTGGCGAGCATCGCGGTGGCGATCACCGTGCCGAGAAGCACATTCTGGAAGACGAGGCCGACCCCGCTCCCGAGCACTGCAGCGATGGTGAGGCCGTTCAGCAATGCCACCTGGATCTCACGCCGGATCGCGCGCCAGGTGTTGGATTCGGTCAACTGGTTGGTGGCGAGCGCGCGCACCGTCACGGCCATGGTCTGGGTGCCGGCGTTGCCGCCGACGCCCGCGACGATCGGCATCAGCGCGGCGAGCGTCACCATCCTGGCGATCGTGCCCTCGAACATGCCGATGATCGTCGCAGCGACCATCGCGGTGCCGAGATTCGCGATCAGCCAGCGCACGCGCACCTTGTACGAATCGACCACGGGCTCGTTGATGTCGCCTTCGCCCGCGCCTGACAGCAGCAGCGCGTCCTCGCCCGCTTCCTCGGAGATGATGTGGACCACATCGTCCACCGTGATCATGCCGACCAGCCGCCCGCTGTCGTCGACCACCGCGGCGGAGATCAGCGCGTATTTCTGGAAGATCAGCGCGACTTCCTCCTGGTCCATCCCGACCGGGATCAACGTCTGCTCGCGCTTCATGACGTCACCGATCCCCACCGCGCGCGGGGTGCGAAGGATCCACGACAGCGCGCAGGTGCCGACCGGCTTGTGCGCGGGATCGACGACGAAGATCTCCCAGAAATCGGTCGCCAGCTCCTCGTCGCCGCGCAGATAGTCGAGCACGTCGCCGACGCTCCAATGCTCGGGCACCGCGATCAGCTCGCGCTGCATCAGGCGGCCGGCGGATTCCTCGGGATAGGAGAGCGCTTCCTCGATCGCGGCGCGATCGTCGGGGTCGAGCGCACGCAGCACCGCGCGCTGATCCTCCTCCTCCATGTCCTCGATGATCGCGACGGCGTCGTCGGTATCGAGCTCGGCGGCGATGTCGGCGACCTCGTGCGGGTCGAGCGCATCGATCAGCTCGTCGCGCACCCAGTCGTTCATCTCGGCGAGCACGTCGCCGTCGATCAGCCCGGCGATGGCGGCGGCGAGCGCATGGCGCTGCTCGCCCGGCGTCAGCTCGACCAGATCGGCGATATCGGCGGGATGAAGCGGCTCGACTTTCTCGCGCGCCGCCTCGACCTCGCCGGCTTCGACCAGATCGAGCACGTTGCGGACGAAATCGGGGCTGAGATGATCGTGCGAGTCGCGCGCGCTGCTTTCGGGCGCGGTCTGGGTGGTGTCGGTCTCGTCGGTCATCGAGCCTTCCCCTGCTTCGCGCCTGCGCCCCCTCTAACGCGCTCGAATCGCGCTGCCAATCCGGGGTGACGCGCACCCCGATTTGCAACCGGGCGTGCTTGTGCCTAGGTGACGCGCAACCAGTATCCTTTGGAGTTGTAGTTCAAATGGCCGACCTTCCCAGCCGCCTCGTGATGACGCTCGACACCGGCGACGTGCACATCAAGCTTCGTCCCGATCTTGCGCCCCAGCATGTCGAGCGGATCGCCAAGCTGGCCGACAGCGGCTTCTATGACGGCGTGGTGTTCCATCGCGTGATCGACGGCTTCATGGCGCAGGGCGGCGACCCGACCGGCACGGGCATGAGCGGATCGAAGGAGCCGAACCTTCCCGCCGAGTTCAGCCGCGAGCCGCATGTCCGCGGCGTCTGCTCGATGGCGCGCACCAACGATCCCAACAGCGCCAACTCGCAGTTCTTCATCTGCCTCGACGACGCGACCTTCCTCGACGGCCAATACACCGTGTGGGGCGAGGTGACCGAGGGCATGGAGCATGTCGACGCGCTGCCCAAGGGCGAGCCGCCGCGCACCCCCGGCAAGATCGTCAAGGCGCGCAGCGAGGCCTGACACGCCGGTTCACGGGACATTCAAGGCGGAACCGACAGAGGCTTGGATATGTTTGGCAAATCCATGATTATCCGGCCTCTGGCGGTCGCCGCCGCACTTACCGTCACCCTGCCCGCCACTGCGCAGCAGCAGGGCACGCTCGCCCAGGTCCAGCAGCATCTGCGCGCCGCACAGACCATGACCGCGGCGTTTGCGCAGACCGACCGGGCAGGCAAGACGCTCACCGGCACGCTCACCCTCAAGAAGCCGGGCAAGGTCCGCTTCCAATATGAGAAGGGCGTGCCGCTGCTGATCGTCGGCGACGGCAGCTCGCTGTGGTTCATCGACTATTCGGTGAAGCAGGTATCGCGCTGGCCGGTCAAGAATTCGCCGCTCGGCATACTGCTCAACCCGGATCAGGACATTTCGCGCTTCGCCAAGGTGATCCCGACCGGCAACCCCGATGTCGTCAGCATCGAGGCGCACGATCCCAAGCGGCCCGAATATGGCCGGCTGACGATGGTGTTCGCGCGCAACGCGGCGGCACCGGGCGGGCTGATGCTCCAGGGCTGGGTGGCGCTCGACAGCCAGAACAACCGCACCACCGTCCGCCTCACCAACCAGCGCTTCAACGCGCCGGTCAGCGACGGAGCGTTCCGCTGGAACGACCCGCGGAACCGCGGCGGGCGCCGCTGACATCTCCATTCATGTTGGCGACAGCTTCGGCGCGCTAACACCCATAGTGCGGACGGGGCTTTCGGGATTTTTCCCCCTGTTGCCCGAAGCCACCCTGTCCCGCCTGCGTGACGAACGCCAGGTCGGCCCTCGCTCCATGCCCCCGGAGCGGGGGCCTTTGGCGTTTTTGGGCTGGCCGCTTCGCGGCTCGGCACCGGCCCGCTCCCCCACCCGGCCACCCATCGAAGATACCTTGAAGTGGGTGGCCCGGTGGGGAGCGGGCCGGTGCCGCCAGCGCCGTCAGGCGCAGAATGACTCTCTGGCGCAGCGCGGCTTCCCCGACTACATCCCCGATCGCATGAAGATCGCGTCCTGGAACATCAACTCCGTCCGCTTCCGCATGGAGATCGTCGAGAAATTCCTCCGCGAGGAGGCGCCCGATATCTTGTGCCTTCAGGAAACCAAGGTGATCGACGGGGATTTCCCCCACGCCCCGCTGCGCGCGCTGGGCTATGACCACATCATCATCCACGGCCAGCGCATGCACCACGGCGTCGCCATCGTCAGCCGCGTGCCCGTCACCGAGGACGACCGGCTGGACTGGCAGGCGAACGGCGAGGCGCGGCATGTCGGCGTGCGGCTGCCCAATGGCGTGCGGCTCGAGAATGTCTATGTGCCGGCCGGCGGGGATATCCCCGACCGCGAGGTGAACCCCAAATTCGGCCAGAAGCTCGATTTCGTCGAGCGCATGACGCGCTGGTCCGAAGGGTTGGGCGATCTGCCCGTGATCGTGACCGGCGATTTCAACATCGCGCCGCTGGAATGCGACGTGTGGAGCCACAAGCAACTGCTCAGCGTCGTCAGCCACACCCCGGTCGAGGTCGAGGCGCTGGCTCGGCTTCAGGCAGCGAACGACTGGGTCGATCTTGGCCGCCATTTCATCCCCGCGCCGGAGCGCTGCTTCACCTGGTGGAGCTACCGCGCCAGGGACTGGGCAGCATCCGATCGCGGCCGCCGGCTCGATCATATGTGGGCGAGCCGCGACGTCGCGGCGAAGGCGACCGCGCATCGCGTGTGCGAGCCATGCCGCGGCTGGCTCAAGCCGTCGGACCATGTCCCGATCGTCACCGAGTTCGACTTTTGAGCGATCCGCGCGCCGTCGCCCGCGCGATCGACGCGCTGCGCCGCGGATGGCCGATCGCGATCCGCGGCGAGGCCGGCACGCTGGCGCTGCTGGCGATCGAGACCGCCGATGCCGAACGTCTCGCCGCGTTCGATCCGGCATGGACCGCGCCGGTGCTGCTCTCGGCCGGCCGTGCGGCGACGCTCAAGCTCGCCAATCAGCGCGACGCCGCGACGCCCGATGCGCCGGTCGCGGTCGAACGCGCGCCCTGGCTCGATTTCGACGGCGCAGTCGCTCTCGCGGATCCGCAATTCGACCTGGCGACTCCGCTGAAGGGGCCGTTCCGCGCAATTTCGGTGCCCGCGACCGATGCCGCCGCCGCGGCGCTGCGGCTTGCCCGGATCGCGGGGCTGGTGCCTGCCTTCTTCGTGCGCCCGGATGAAGCGGCGGACGCGATCACCCCTGCCGATATCGATGCGCACGAGGATCCGGTGCGGCTGCGCATCGTCACGCGCGCCCGGCTGCCGGTGGCGGGCGCCGAGGACACCGAGATCGTCGCCTTCCGCACGCCCGAATCGCCCGACGAGCATGTCGCGCTGCTGATCGGCCAGCCCAATGGCCAGCCGCCGCTGGTGCGGCTGCACAGCGAATGCCTGACCGGCGACGTGCTGGGCAGCCTCAAATGCGATTGCGGGCCTCAGCTCCAGGCCGCGATCCACGCCATCGCCGACAGTGGCTGGGGCGTCCTCCTCTATCTGCGGCAGGAGGGGCGCGGGATCGGCCTGATCAACAAGCTGCGCGCCTATGCCCTGCAGGATCAGGGGTTCGATACGGTCGACGCCAATACGCGGCTGGGATTCGCCGTGGACGCGCGCGATTTCGGCGTGGCCGGGCGAATGCTCGGGCTGCTCGGGCAGGATCGCGTCCGGCTGCTGACCAACAACCCTGCAAAGGTCGCGAGCCTCGAAGCGGCGGGGATCGCCGTCGCGGAGCGCGTCCCCCACAGGCTCCCGCCCAATCCCCACAATGAACGCTACCTCGCCACCAAGCGCGACCGCACCGGGCACCAGCTCTAGTGCGCTACTATCTGGATGCCGAGTTCAACGGGTTCGGCGGAGCGCTGATCGCGCTGGCGCTGGCACCGGAGGATGGGAGCGCGCCTTTCTATGCTGCGCTCGACTGCCCCGATCCGACTCCCTGGGTGGCAACACATGTCCTCCCCGTGCTCGGCACCACACCGGTGACGCGCGAGGCACTGGGCAGCGCGCTCGCCACCTTTCTCGCCGGTGATCCCGATCCGGTGGTGATCGCCGACTGGCCCGAGGATATCGCCCATGCCGCAATGGCGCTGATCGCGCGACCGGGATACCGCCACCCGGTCGCGCGGATCACCTTCGAGCTGTGCGATGCGCCGGGATTCGATGCCGCATCCGCCAGCGCGGTGCCGCACAACGCGCTGGCGGATGCCATCGCGCTGCGCGAATTCATGCTCTCGCACAGCTAAGCCAGCAGCCGGGCGACCTCGCCGAAATCATGCGCGATGTCGTGGACGCCGATCGCGCGCAGCCGCTCGTCATGCCCGACGCCGCAATGGCTCCCCGCGCACAGGCCGATGACATGCGCGCCCGAGGCGACCGCCCCGGTCGCGCCGACCGGCGAATCCTCGAGAATCGCGCAGCGAGTGATGTCGACGCCGAGCGCATCAGCCGCGTGGAGATAGATGTCCGGCGCCGGCTTGCCGCGCGTCACATGCTCGCGGCCGCTGAAGATACGGCCCTCGAACGCATCGCGGATGCCGAGATGGTCGAGATGCCCGTTGATCCACGACGTCCTGCTCGATGAGGCGATCGCGCGCGGAAGCTCCTCGGGAAGCGAGCGGACGAAGGCGACCGCGCCGACTACCGCCTCGATCCCTTCCTCGAGCGCGCGCTGGTCCTCGACAGCGCGTGCCGCGTAGAAGTCCTCCGTCAACGGGCGGCCGATCCAGCGCTCGATCGCGTCGAGAAACTCGCGGCCCGACAGCCCCATGAAATTGGCCATCGACTCTTCCGGCGTGGTTGGATGCCCGATTCCCGTGAGATATTCGGCGACCTGCTTGTTGCCGGCATATTCGCTTTCCAGCAGCACACCGTCGAAATCGAAGATCAGCGCGTCGAAACGGATCGGCAGGCTCATGCACGCATTCCGAACAGGGCAGTTCCGACGCGGACATGCGTGGCGCCGAGCGTGACCGCGGCCTCGAAATCGTCCGACATGCCCATGCTGAGGCCGGTGACGTCATGGTCGCGGGCGAGCTTGGCCAGCAGCGCGAAGTAGGGCGCCGCGTCGACCCCGAAGGGCGGGACGGCCATCAACCCGGCAACCGGCAGGGCGGCAGCGCGCGCCTCGCCGAGCAGCGCCGGAAGGTCGGCGACCGCGCAGCCGCCCTTTTGCGGTTCGTCCCCGATATTGACCTGGATGAAGCAGGGCGGGCGCCGGCCCGCCTTGTCCATCGCTCTGGCGAGCGCGGTGACGAGCGAAGGGCGGTCCACCGAATGGATCGCGTCGAACAGCGCCACGGCGTCTTCCGCCTTGTTCGACTGGAGCTGGCCGACGAGGTGAAGTGCGATCCCCGGCGTCTCCTCACGCAGCGCCGGCCATTTGACCGCGGCCTCCTGCACGCGATTCTCGCCGAACACGCGCTGGCCCGCAACGATCAGCGGGCGGATCGCATCACCCTCGTGCGTCTTGGAGATGGCGATGAGCGTGACGTCATCCGGATCGCGGCGCGCGATCTTCGCGGCGCGGGCGATTCGGTCACGGATGGCGGAAAGGCGCGAGTCAGCGGTGTCGGATGCCATGGGCGCGGCTATAGGAGGGGCGATGCGCCGCCGCCACCCCTCCCTTGCCACGGAATTGCCCCGGCGCTGGCTGATGACCGACGAGCGGCTGGGGGAAGGGCTTTGGGACGCCCTTGCCGCATTACCAAAGGGGTCGGGCGTGATCCTGCGCCACTATGCGCTGCCGCCGCCCGAACGCCGCGCGCTGTTCGCACGGGTGGCGCGACTCACGCGGCGGCGGAACTTGATGCTGGTCGTCGCCGGCACGGACCGGCTGGGTCATGCGCCTGCCCATGGCCGTCACCGCAGCGCCCTGACCGCACCGGTTCATTCGCGGCGCGAGGCGATCGCGGCGATTCGGAACGGCGCAGCGATGCTGTTCGTCTCGCCGGTGCATCCGACCCGCTCGCACCCGGGCGCGCGGACGCTCGGACCCGCACGGCTCGGATTCCTGATTCGCGGACTGAACGCTCCCGTCATCGCTCTCGGCGGAATGAACGAACGCCGCTGGCGCGCGCTCAGGCCGCTAGGCGTTCATGGCTGGGCGGGTATCGACGCCTGGGCGGATCAGAAACGGATCGCGGTGCCGACATAGACCGCCTGGCTGTCGCGGCGGTTGTCGGTCAGCTGCGGCAGGCGGTTCTCTTCGGACTTGTAGCGCACGCCCGCGGTCAGATCGAGGTTGCGGGTCAGCGAATAGGAGCCCCCGACATCGATCGAATAGCTGGGATCGGCCGCGATCAGGCGCGGCGCACCGTCAAGCGGACGCTCGGCTCCGGCCTTGATCCGGCCCGACGCGCGCTTTCCGGTATAGCTAAGACCCAGATCGACCGCTTCGCGGCTGCCGGGCTGGCCTGCCAGATCAAGCTTGGAGAGATCGCCCGAGACGGCGAAGCGCTTCCACCCCACCGAAACGCCCAGATTATACGCGATCGGCTGGAGCGTGACGGCGGCGGGCGCCGCTGCACCGCGATCCGCCAGCGCGGCAGCCGGACGCGCGGTCCGTGCGCGCACCGCGACGGTGACGCTGCGGCCGGTCGCACGCGCCGAATCGGCCGGCGTGAACCGGAAGCCGCTGCCGCTCAGGCCGCTACGCGCAAGGACTGCAGCAAGCTTGGGATCTGCGGCGGCAGGAGTGAAGGTGCCAATGCTGCCGATCGACGTGGCGCGCTTCGCAGTGGCGATTCGCTGCTGCGGCGCGGTTTGTGCGAGAAGCGCAGGCGCGACGACCAAGCCGGCTGCGCCCAGCGCGCCGATCCCGAAGCCAGTCATGAGTCGCCGAACGCTCATTTCATCCCCTACCGTGACTCAGCGCCTACCATGATTCCGCCGCAATGTTCCACCGCCGGAATCGCTTTTCGTCATATGTGTTGCACAAGGCGCACATAGGGGGCCTCGAGAGGCGCACGGCGGCTTGCGCTTGCGGCGGGCGCATGACGATCTATAGATGCTCGCCACCCTTAGAGTTTCCCATAGGAAGATGCCGATGAACCGCCTGTTGCGCACCGCGATCCTGGGCAGCGTTGCCCTGAGCCTCACGGCTCCGCTCGCCGCATGCGGCGGCGGCAAGGATCGCCCCCGCGCGGATCTCGCCGCGTCGAAGGTGACCACGATCGGCGTCAACGCCTATCTGTGGCGCGCGGCGCTCGACACCGTTTCGTTTGCGCCGATCATGCAGACCGACTCGAACGGCGGCGTGATCGTCACCGACTGGTATGTGAACCCGAACCTCCAGACCGAGCGGACCAAGCTGACGGTGGCGATCCTCGACCAGGATCTTCGCGCCGATGCGCTTCGCGTCAGCGCGCAGCGTCAGGTGAACCGGAACGGCCAGTGGGTCGATTCGCCGGTCGAGGCGTCCACGGTGCAGAAGATCGAGGATATCATCCTGACCCGCGCCCGCGACCTGCGCCGCGCGGCGATCGTCGAGGATTAAGGAAGGGCGGGATGGCCCGCCGCTCCGAAATGTAAGGAATGAATGTGTCGCGGTTCAACGCGCTGAAAGCCGATTCTGCGTGGCAGAAGCTGTGGGAGGAACGCGGCACCTTCGCCGCGGACGACAGCTCGCCCAAGCCCAAGTCCTACGTGCTCGAGATGTTCCCCTACCCCTCGGGGCGCATCCATATGGGGCATGTCCGCAACTATACGATGGGCGACGTGCTGACGCGCTATCGCCGGATGCGCGGCATGGAAGTGCTCCACCCGATGGGCTGGGACGCGTTCGGCATGCCTGCCGAGAATGCGGCGATGGAGAAGAAGGTCCACCCTGGCGGCTGGACCCGCGACAATATTGCGACGATGCGCGCGCAGCTGAAGCGCCTCGGCCTCGCCATCGACTGGAGCCGCGAGCTGGCAACGTGCGAACCCGATTATTACGGGCACGAGCAGGCCTTGTTCCTCGACCTGTTCGTCAATGGCCTCGTCTATCGCAAGGAATCGACGGTCAACTGGGATCCGGTCGACATGACCGTGCTCGCCAATGAACAGGTGATCGACGGCCGCGGTTGGCGCTCGGGCGCGCTGGTCGAGAAGAAGAAATTGAACCAGTGGTTCCTCAAGATCACCGATTTCGCCGACGAGTTGCTCGACGGCTTAAGCACGCTCGACAAGTGGCCCGACAAGGTCCGGCTGATGCAGGAGAACTGGATCGGCAAGTCCGAGGGACTGCAGTTCCGGTTCAAACTTTCTGGCGATTTCAAGGAGGTGGAGGTCTTCACCACCCGGCCCGACACGATCTTCGGATCGAGCTTCGTCGCGATCGCGGCGGACCATCCGATCGCGCGCAAGCTAGCTGAGACCAGCCCCGAGGCCGAGGCGTTCATCGCGCAGTGCAAGCTCGGCGGCACCACCGCGGCGGAGCTGGAGACGCAGGAGAAGCTCGGCTTCGACACCGGCATCCGTGCGGTCCATCCCTTTGATCCGGCTTGGGAATTGCCGGTCTATATCGCGAACTTCGTGCTGATGGACTATGGCACCGGCGCCGTGTTCGGCGTGCCCGCGCACGACCAGCGCGACTTCGAGTTCGCCACCAAATACGGCCTGCCGATCCGCCGCGTCGTCGCGGAGGGCGAAAACACAAAAGTGGAACAAGTAACGAACGAAGTTTGGTCCGGCCCGGGAACGCTTGTCCATTCCCGCTTCCTGGATGGCCTCAATGTGGACGCGGCCAAGCGCGAGGTGATCCGCCGGGCCGAGACGGAGGGCTGGGGGACCGGAACGACCGTGTGGCGCCTGCGCGACTGGGGCGTGAGCCGCCAGCGCTATTGGGGCACGCCGATCCCGATCATCCATTGCGAAGCGTGCGGCGTGGTGCCGGTGCCCAAGAAGCAGCTCCCCGTGGTGCTGCCCGAGGACGTCAGCTTCGACATTCCCGGCAACCCGCTCGACCGGCACCCGACCTGGCGGCACGTCGATTGCCCAAGCTGCGGCAAGCCGGCGCGGCGCGAGACCGACACGCTCGACACCTTCGTCGATTCGAGCTGGTACTTCATCCGCTTCGCCAGCCAGCCCGGCGACAAGCCGTTCGACCGCGCGGTCGCCGAGCAATGGCTGCCGGTGAACCAGTATATCGGCGGGGTCGAGCATGCGATCCTGCACCTGCTCTACGCCCGCTTCTGGACGCGCGCGCTCAAGCGGATCGGCATGATCGACATCGCCGAGCCGTTCGAGGGGCTGTTCACCCAGGGCATGGTGACGCACGAGACCTACAAGTCCGCCGACGGCCGCTGGTTGTCGCCGGGCGAGGTGGTGCGCAAGGGCGAGATCTGGATCGAGGAATCGAGCGGCAATCCGGCGAGCGTCGGCCGCATCGAGAAGATGTCCAAGTCCAAGAAGAACACCGTCGATCCCGAGCCGATCGTCGACCAATATGGCGCGGACGCGGTGCGCTGGTTCGTGCTGTCGGATTCGCCGCCCGAGCGCGATCTGGAGTGGACCGAGAACGGGATCGAGGGGGCATGGCGCTTCGTCCAGCGGCTGTGGCGCCTGTTCGACGGCCTCGGCGACTGGCAGGGCGAGGACAAGCCACTCGACCGCATCCTCCACCAGACGATCGCCGGCGTCGCGTCGGATATCGAGGGGCTTCAGTTCAACAAGGCCGTCGCCAAGCTCTATGCGCTGGTCAACGCGATCGAGAAGGCGCCGGCCAGCGCTTCGCGCGCCAATGCGGTCCGCACGATCATCCTGCTCGCCGCGCCGATGACCCCGCATCTGGCCGAGGAAGCCTGGGCCGCGATGGGCAATGACGGGCTGATCGCCGATGCCGAATGGCCGCAGGCCGATCCCGCGCTGCTGGTCGATGACGAGGTGACGATCGCGATCCAGGTCAACGGCAAGCTGCGCGACACGGTGAAGGCCGCGAAGGGCGAAGCGAAGGACGCCCTTGAGGCGATGGCCTTGGCAAACCCGAATGTGCAGCGCATTCTGGACGGTGCCGCTCCGAGGAAGGTGATCGTCGTGCCCGACCGTCTGGTGAATATCGTCGCATGAGGATCGCCCCCGCCCTGCTCGCGCTCACGGCGCTCGCATTGAGCGGCTGCGGCGGGTTGCGTCCCCTTTATGGCGGCGGCGTCGACGGGCCGGTGCAGACGATGCTCTCGGGAGTCGAGGTCGCGCCGATCGAGGGCGAATCCGGCTGGCTGGTCGCCAACGCGGTGCGCGACCGGATCGAGGCGACGCGCAGCGGCACCCCCGCCTACCGGCTCGACATCAAGCTCGACGACCGCATCGAGGGCCTGGGCGTGCGCCGCGACGATGTGGTGACGCGCGAGCGGCGCACCTTGCGCGCACGCTACCAGCTGGTCGAGCTGGCCACGGGACAGGTGGTGCTCGACGCCACCGCCGGCTCCGACGCCGGCATCGACGTCGCGGGTTCGGAATATGCGACGATCGCAGCCGAGAAGAGCGCGCTCGAGCGGCTGTCGGGCATCGTCGCCGACCAGATCGTCGCGCGCCTCGCCCGCTACGCGCGCGCCGCCGAAGCCAAGTGAAGGCCAGCGAAGCGCAGATCCGTGCCCGGCTGGACAAGCCCGGGCCGGATATCCGCCTGTTCCTGGTCTATGGCCCGGACGAGGCCGGCGCCAACGACCTCGCCGCGCGGCTGGGCCGGGCGATGGGCGCCGAGGCCGAGCGGGTCGATATCGAGGGTTCCTCGCTCAAGGGCGATCCCGGGCGGCTGGCAGGGGAAGCGGCGTCGCTCTCGCTGTTCGGCGGCGCGCGGTACGTTCGCGTCGCGGGGATCGATGATGACGGGGCCGAGGCGATCCGGCTGCTGCTGGAAGCCGAGGTGGCGGGCAATCCGGTGGTCGCCGTCGGCGGCGCCCTCAAGGGGACCGGACGGCTGCTGAAGCTGGTCCTTGCCGCACCCAATGCGATGGCGCACGCCTGCTATGTCCCCGACGCGCGCAACGCCGCCCAGCTTGCCGCGGGAATCGCGCGCGAGAACGGGCTTCGGCTGGTCAACGGCACCGCCGAGCGGCTGGCGGCGCTGTCGGGCGGCGATCGCGCGGTGCTGGCGCGCGAGATCGAGAAGCTCTCCATCTATCTCGACGCAGCGCCCGACCGCCCGCGCGAGGCGGGGCTCGCCGCGCTGGAGGCGATCGGCGCCGATCTGGGCGACGCCGAGATGCAGAGCGCGATCGAGGCGGTGGTCGAGGGCCGCACGGCCGAGATCGGCGTCGAGCTCGCCCGGCTCGAGCAGGCCGGGGTCTCCGCGATCCCGCTGCTGCGCCAGCTCGTCCGGCGCCTGATGAGCCTCGCCGAGATGCGCGCCGATATCGATCGCGGCGCCTCTGCCGACGAGGTGGTCAAGAAGCACCGCGTCTTCTTCAAGGAAGAGATGAGCACCAAGATCGCGCTGCGCCGCTGGACCAGCCCGATGCTTGCGCGCGCCGTGGAGCGCGTGCGCGAGGCCGAGCGCGGCATGACGCGGGCGGGCGGCAATGCCGGGCAAGTGGTCGCCGACGAGGCGCTGGTGACGCTGGCGCGGGCGGCGGCAAGGGGGCGGTGATGGGAATGCGGATCGTGGCAATCCTGCTGATGCTCGCTCCGCCCGCCTCCGCGCAATCCGCACCCGAGATTGGCGACGCTTATGAGATCACGCGGAGCTATCAAACCGCGTCGGAGACGACCGATGGCGGGTCCGGCAGTTCGCAGGGCAGAGCTTCCATCGTCGAGCGCGTGATCGCGACGCATAGCGATGGCATCGAACTGGAATATGATCTGCCGCCCAGCGCCACGGCCGAGGATCGTGCGCGTGAATGGCAATTCCCCGCACGGGTGCTGAAGCCGTTGAACGGCCCGGCCGAATTGCGCAATCGCCCGGAGATCGAGGCCCGCATCACGGCCTGGCTGAAAGCCGCAGGCCTGACACGCACCGATTGCGGGCGCTGGATCTTCACCTGGAATGCGTTTCGGATCGAATGCGACCCGCAATCGGTGCTGGCCACGATCGAAAGCTATGATCTGCGGTCGGTCGCGCTGCGCGAAGGTGCGCCATACCGGGAACCGCACGCACTTGGACCGGGAACGCTGAGCCGCACCCAAACCCGGCCGGATGGCGCGATGTTTGCCGTGATGCTGCAGATCGATCCCGACGCCGTGCGCCTCGGCCGTGCCGAATCCGACGTGGTGGTAGGCGAGATCACCGGAAAACCGGAGACGCTGGAAGCGGCGCAGCGCAAGCGTGCCCAGGAGCAGATTTCCGGAACCATGTCGGTGACGTTCGAGACGGATTCGGCTGGAGCGGTTCTGCGAAGAACCGCCATCACCACGCTGGAGACCAAACACGCCGATGGCGAAACCGAACGTGAAACACGGACCGAGATCACGGAGCGGCGGAGGATATCATCGGTCAGCGGCGGGTAGCGCCCGGTCAGCCTTTGCTGGCCGCAGGCACCTCAAGCTGATCAAGACCTGAGGGTTGAAACGCCTCACCTTCAATCAAATATCTGATTTAATTATATTTTCTCACCCGTCAGCCGCTGGCAGATCATGTCGAGCTGGTCGAGCGTCGAATAAGCCAGCGTCATCGCTCCGCCCTTGTCGCCATAGCTGATGCGGACGTTAAGCCCGAGCACGTCGCCAAGCTGGCGCTCCAGTGCGGCGATATCGGCATTGGCGCCGAGATCGGCGGATGCGCCCCCCTTCCCCGCCATGCGCGGCTTGGCCTCGCGCGCGAGCTTCTCGGTCTCGCGCACCGACAGGTCGCGCTCGACGATGATGCGCGCGAGCTTCTCGGGATCGGGTGCGCCGATCAACGCGCGGGCATGGCCCATGGTCAGTGCGCCCTCGACCACCCGCTGGCGCACGCTTTGCGGCAGATCGAGCAGGCGCAGCAGGTTGGCGATGTGGCTGCGCGATTTGTGGACGATCTTCGCCAGCACTTCCTGCGTGTGCCCGAACTGGCCGATCAGCTTGGCATAGGCCTCCGCCTCCTCGATCGCGTTCAGATCCTCGCGCTGGATATTCTCGACGATCGCGATCTCGAGCGTCTCGGCCTCATCCAGGTCGCGAACGATGACCGGCACCTCGTGCAGCCGCGCGCGCTGGGCGGCGCGCCAGCGGCGTTCGCCGGCGACGATCTGGTATTCCTTGCCGTGCGGCCGGACGACGATGGGCTGGATCAGCCCGCGGGCGGCGATCGACTTGGCGAGCTCGTCGAGCGCATCCTCGTCGAAATGGCGGCGCGGCTGCTCTGGGTGCGGGGCGAGCGAGCTGACCGGGAGCATCCGCACGCCCGGCGAATGCTCGGCGCCGGGGCGGACCGGCTCCTCACGCTCGGCATCGCCCAGCAGCGCACTGAGCCCGCGGCCGAGGCCGGGGCGCGGCTTGCGCAGCGGGGTGACGGAAGCGGATGCGGGGGTTTCGTCGGTCATGCGGCCTTCCTCAGCCTGGGCAGTCGATCGATCACTTCGCGGGCGAGCGCGATATAGGCTTCCGATCCGGCGCAGCGATGATCGTAGATCAGCGCGGGCAAGCCATGGCTTGGCGCCTCGGAAAGCCGGACATTGCGCGGAATCACCGTGTCGAACACCACCCGGCCCAGCACCGCGCGCACATCGTCGGCGACCTGGTCCGTGAGGCGGTTGCGCCGATCGTACATGGTGAGAACGACGCCGAGGATCGACAGGCCGGGGTTGAACCGGCTGCGGATGCGCTCGACCGTGTTGAGCAGCTGGCTCAATCCTTCGAGCGCGAAGAACTCGCACTGCAGCGGCACCAGCAGCGCATCCGACGCGACCATCGCGTTGATCGTCAGCAGCCCCAGCGATGGCGGGCAATCGATCAGGATCACGTCCCAGCGCTGCTCGCTGCGGTCGATCGCATTGTCGAGCCGATGAGTGCGCGCGTCGAACTCGATCAGCTCGATCTCCGCGCCGGAAAGATCGACGGTGGCAGGTACGATATCGAGTCCCGGCACGCGCGTAGCGACCGCGACCTCCTCCAGCGTCACGTCGCCGACCAGCAGATCGTAGGTCGAGCGCTCACGATCGGCGCGGCTGATGCCGAGCCCGGTCGAGCAATTGCCCTGCGGGTCGAGGTCGAGCAGCAGCACCCGCTGGCCCGTCGCGGCGAGCGCGGTGCCGACGTTGATCGCGCTCGTGGTCTTGCCCACCCCGCCCTTCTGGTTCGCGATGGCGATGCAGATCATCTCGGGCGCACCTCCCTGGCGACGACGATGAGTGAATCGGGAGCCGTAATGCTCGGTTCCACGTGGAACGAACCATGCCATTTGCGGCGTGCCTCTTCCACCTCCGATTGCGCGTTTCGGCCCTTTGGCAGCAGCCAGACTGTGGAAGACGTGGATCGATGTGCGGCCATGCGAAACAGATCGGCGAGCTGCGCAACCGCCCGCGCGGAAATCACCGCTGCGGGGCCTGCGGAGCGCTCGATCTTGGCGGTGTGGACGGTGACATTGGCGAGGCCCAGCAAGGTCGCGACGTGCGACAGGAACTCGGTGCGCAGCTTGCGCGGTTCGACCAACTCGACTGGCGCGTCACGGAGCAATGCGACGACAAGTCCAGGCAGCCCGGCCCCACTGCCGATATCGAGCCATGCCCCCTCTTCAGGGGCATATGCGAGGAGCTGGGCCGAATCGACAATGTGCCGCGACCAGATCTGACCGAGCGTCGACGGCGCGATCAAATTCTGCCTCGCCGCCTCGTCACGCAGCAAATCGACGAAGGCGGCGAGCTGTGTTTCACGTGAAACACCGTAGCGTTCACGAATCCACGCCTTCGCCTCCTCCTCGGTCATGCGGCACGCCGGATGTGCAGCATGATCGCGGTGAGCGCTGCCGGAGTGATCCCGCGCACCCGCGCCGCATCGCCGACCGTCGCCGGGCGGGCGAGCGACAGACGCTCGACCATTTCGTTCGACAGGCCCGGAATCGCGGCATAGTCGAGTGCCGCCGCGATCGGCGTGGCGTCGGAGCGCGCCATCGCTTCCTGTTCGGCCGCCTGTCGCTCGAGATAAGGCGCGTAACGGGCATCCTCGATCAACTCGGCGAGCAGATCGGGGTCGTCCCCGCTGACGTCGATCCCGAGATGGCCGATGGTAACGCCCGGGAAACGCAGCCATTCAAAGGCGCTGCGGCGCGCGCCATCCTGCGACACCGGAGCACCCGCCTTGCCAAGTTCATGCGCGGTGCGCGGTTCGGCGAACTGCATATCCAGCGCGGCGCGCCCCGCCCGGCGGCGGGCCAGTTGCACGCGGCGTTGTTCACCGATGCATCCCGCCGCCTCACCGATCGCGCCGAGCCGGGTTTCGGCATTGTCGGCTCGTAGGCGCAGCCGGTACTCGGCGCGCGCGGTGAGCATGCGATAGGGTTCGGTCACGCCCTGCAGCGTCAGATCGTCGATCATCACACCGATATAACTGAGTTCACGCGGCAAGATCACGGGCGCACGATCCAGCGCCAGTGCCGCGGCGTTGATCCCGGCGACGAGTCCCTGCGCGGCAGCTTCCTCGTAGCCCGTCGTGCCGTTGATCTGACCCGCACAGAACAAGCCGGGCACGTCGCCGCTCTCGAGCGACGTCTCAAGCGAGCGCGGATCGACATGGTCATACTCGACCGCATAGCCCGGCGTGACGATCGCGGCACGGGCGAGGCCCGGGATCGACGCGATCATCGCCGCCTGCACATCGACGGGGAGCGACGTCGAGAGGCCGTTGGGATAGACCAGGTTGGTGTCCAGCCCTTCCGGCTCCAGAAAGACCTGATGGCCGTCACGATCGCCGAAGCGGAAGATCTTGTCCTCGATCGACGGGCAGTAGCGCGGGCCGCCCGCCTCGATCGCCCCGCTGAACAGCGGCGAGCGGTCGAGTCCCCCGCGGATGATATCGTGGGTTTGCTGCGTGGTGCGGGTGATCGCGCATGCGAGCTGCGGCAGACGTGGCGTCGCGGTGAGCGGCGACATGCGCCAGGGTTCGGAGTCGGAAGGCTGCTCCTCGAGCGCTCCCCAGTCGATGGTGCGGCCATCGAGCCGCGGCGGCGTTCCGGTCTTGAGGCGCGTGACCGGCAGCCCGAGCTCGCGAAGCTGCATGCCCAATGCCGTCGCCGCGCGCTCTCCCACCCGACCGCCAGCCTCACGTTCCTCGCCGCGGAAGATGCGGCCGCCCAGGAAGGTTCCGCTCGCGATGACGACCGCGGCGCAGATCAGGCTCTCACCGTCGGCGAGCCGGATACCGGTCGCCCGCCCCCGCTCAACGATCAGCCCGATCGCCTCGCCGGCAACGATATCAAGGCCCGGCTGCTGCGCGAGCATGGCTTGGATCGCGGCGGCATAGCGCTTGCGATCGGCCTGGACGCGCGGCCCCTGAACCGCCGGCCCCTTGGAGCGGTTGAGCAGGCGATAGTGGATCGCGGCCTGATCCGCAGCGCGGCCGATCAGGCCATCAAGGGCATCGGCCTCGCGGACGAGATGACCCTTGCCCAGCCCGCCGATCGCCGGATTGCAGGACATCGCACCCAGCGTCGCGGGATCGAAGGTGATAAGCGCAGTGCGCGCGCCGCAGCGCGCAGCCGCAGCCGCCGCTTCGGTGCCGGCATGCCCGCCGCCGATCACGATCACATCCCATGTCCGCATGGCTGTCGAAATAGCGCCGTGCGGTGCTGCGGTCAAAAGCGTTCCACGTGGAACATCATTTGCCGATGCAGAAGCGCCCGAACAGCGTGTCGAGCATCGCTTCGACATCGGCGGCGCCAGTGATGCGGTCGAAGACGCGCAATGCTTGGCGCAAATCCTCGGCTACCAGGAGCGGATCCCTCTCCTCCCCTGCACTGCGCAAGGCAGCTGAAGCGCGCGCAGCCAGGTCGCGCTGGCGGCGGTTGAGGGGGATCGCGTCGCTCGCAGGCAGCATCGCGCGCGCCGCGCCAGCGATCCGATCCCACAGCCGGGCGATCCCTTCCCCGGTATGCGCGGACACGGCCAGCCGGCCCGCGACCGCAGTCGCACGCGCCGAATCATCCGCGCGCGCATGGATCAGGATGTGCGGCGCCGTCAGCGCTGGCGGGGATGCGTCGTCGAGCCACAGGATCAGGTCCGCCTGGTCGAGTGCCTCCTGCGCGCGCGCGATGCCGATCTCCTCGACCATATCCGATGGTGCATCGTGCAGCCCGGCGGTGTCGGTCAGCAGATAGGCGACGCCTCCGCGCATCACCGGCGCCTCGATCCTGTCGCGCGTAGTGCCGGCGAGCGGCGAGACGATCGCCGCCTCTCGCTCCGCCAGCGCGTTGAGCAAGGTCGACTTGCCGGCATTGGGCGGCCCCGCGAGCACGACGCGAATCCCGTCGCGCAACCGCTCGACTCCCGGCTCGGCGAGCACGGCGTCGATCTCGCCCGCGAGTGCCCGCGCGCCCTCCCCCAACCGGTCGAGCATTCCCGCTTCCGCCGCGACATCCCCTTCATCGGCATGATCGAGCAACGCCTCCACCGAAGCAGAGAGCTGCAGCGTCCGCGCCGCCCAGCCTTCGATCCGCTGGCGGATGCCGCCTTCCGCCACGCGCATCGCGGCGCGCCGCTGCGCCTCGGTCTCGGCGGCAAGCAGGTCGGCAAGCCCCTCGGCCTCGGTCAGGTCGATCCGGCCATTGGCAAGTGCACGGCGGGTGAACTCCCCCGCCTCAGCGCCCCGCAGGCCGGGGATCGCCGCCAGCGCCGCCTCTACCGCACGCACCACCGCGCGGCCGCCATGAAGATGCAGCTCGGCCAGATCCTCGCCGGTCGCGGTTTCCGGTCCCGGAAACACCAGCACCAGCGCTCGGTCGAGATGCGTCCCGTCTGTGGGCGACCTTCGCAAGCTTCGCAGCGAAGCGCGGCGCGGCGGCGGCAAATTTCCCGCCAGCGCCTCTACCGCCGCGAACGCGTCCGGTCCTGAAATGCGGATCACGCCGATCGCCGCGGGCGGCTGCCCGCTGGAAAGCGCAAAGATCGTGTCGGTCACTCGCCGCGCTTGCCGCCTTCGAACTTGGTCATGTCGAACATCCCGCGCCAGAAATTCATCCCGGCCTCGCCCATCGGCATCCAGCCCTTCATCATCGTCTCGATCATCTCTGGGTTCACCATCCCCTTGTCCATCGAATCGAGCAGCAGCTTGATATAATGCTCATGGACGGGCGTGAAATCGGGCAGACCCATCGTGCGCCGGGCTTCCTCGGGCGTGCAATCGATTTCGACATTGATCTTCATAGGCTCTTCTCCGCTTGAGCCGGACGCTTGCCCTGCCCTACGCTGCACTCATGTATGCGCGCGACCATGCCCTGATCGCAACGCCCATCGGTCCGATCCTGATCGAAGGCGATACGACATCGCTGTTGCGCATTCACCTGGGCGCCGAAGGCTCGCCCCGATCCGGCGACACCGTCGCGGTTCGTGAAGCCTCCGACCAGCTTCGCGCCTATTTCTCGGGTGATCTCAAGATGTTCGACCTTCCGCTCCCAGCGATCGCATCGCCGCGCGGACGCGTGCTGCGTGACGGGCTGATCGCGCTGCGCTACGGTGAAACGGCGAGTTACGGCGCACTCGCGCGGCGGCTCGGCTCTGGGCCGCGTGCGATCGGCCAGCTCTGCGCGCGCAACCCGTTCCCGATTGTCGTTCCCTGCCATCGCGTTCTGGGTGCAGGCGGGGCATTGGGTTCCTATTCAGCGGGCGAAGGCCCCGCCACCAAGCAATGGCTGCTCGAACATGAGCAGCGCCATCTTTGACGGGAGATCAGCATGGCGACCACCACGATCCGCAGCCTCGCCGACACCGGCAGCTTCACTGCCTACCGCGCCGATCCCGAAGGAACCGCGCGCGGCGCGATCGTCGTGATCCAGGAAGTGTTCGGGGTGAACGAAGGAATCCGCCGCAAATGCGATTATTGGGCGTCGAAGGGTTACGTCACCTTCGCGCCCGACCTGTTCTGGCGGATCGAGCCAGGCATCGAGCTCGACCCCGACCTGCCCGACCAGTTCCAGCGCGGGCTCGACCTGTTCGGCAAGTTCGATCAGGACAAGGGAATCGAGGATATCGAGGCGACGATCCGCGCCGCCCGCGCCGCAACCGGCGGCAAGGTCGGCGTCACCGGCTACTGCCTCGGCGGCCGCCTTGCCTATATGACCGCGGCGCGCACCGACAGCGATGCCAGCGTGGGCTATTACGCGGTCGGGATCGACGGGCTGCTCAATGAGAAGCACGCCATCGCCAGGCCGCTGATGCTGCATATCGCCGGTGACGACGGCTTCGTGCCGCCCGCGGTCCAGGCGAAGATGCACGAAGGGCTGGACGATCACCCGCGGGTGACGCTGCACGACTATCCGGGCGAGGATCACGGCTTCGCGACCGAGATGGGCAAGCGCCGCTCGGAAGCCGCCGCCCAGCTCGCCGACAGCCGCACCGAGGCGTTCTTCGCCGAGCATATCGGCTGATAGGAAAAGGGCGGCGCCTGCAATGGACGCCGCCCCTTCTTGTTCCAGATCAATAGCTTACTGGAACAGCTGCAGGATCCCGATGTCCTTGTCGACGACGCCGGAATAGATCATCGACCCGGCGACATAGAGGATCACCAGCAGGCCGATCCACGCGATCCAGCGATAGCGCTCGATATATTTGGCGATGATGTTCGCTGCGACGCCCATCAGCGCGACCGCGATGACCAGGCCAACCATCAGGATGCCCGGGTGGGCGCGTGCCGCGCCTGCGACCGCCAGGACGTTGTCGAGGCTCATCGACACGTCGGCCACCGCGACCGCCCAGGCCGCACCTGCGAAGCTCTTGGCCGGCTTCACGCCCGAATGCTCGTCGCCCTCGATCTCCGGCGATCCCGGGCTGTGTCCGCCCGTGACGATCTCGCGGTACATCTTCCACGCCACCCACAGCAGCAGTACGCCGCCCGCGAAGACGAGGCCGATCACCGCCATCAGCTGAGTCACCACCAGCGCAAAGCCGATGCGCAGCACCAGCGCGGCGACGATGCCGATCAGGATCACCTTCTTGCGCTGGTCCGCGGGCAGGCCCGCCGCCAGCGCGCCGATGACGATGGCATTATCGCCCGCCAGCACGATATCGATCAGGATCACCTGGCCGAACGCGAACCATGCGCTGGCATTGCCCGCGAACAGCCCGGCGAAATCGTGGACGATGTGCCCCCAGAGTTCCGACATGCCCTGCTAAACCCCCGAAGCCGCTTACTGGTTCATCGAATCGAAGAAGTCCTCGTTGGTCTTCGAATCCTTCATCTTGTCGAGCAGGAATTCCATCGCATCGACGGTGCCCATCTGCATGAGGATGCGGCGCAGCACCCACATTTTGCTGAGGGTGCCCTTCTCGACCAGCAGCTCTTCCTTGCGGGTGCCCGACTTGCCGACGTCGAGCGCCGGGAAGATGCGCTTGTCCGCGACCTTGCGGTCGAGCACGATCTCGGAATTGCCGGTGCCCTTGAACTCCTCGAAGATCACCTCGTCCATGCGGCTGCCGGTGTCGATCAGCGCGGTGGCGATGATCGAGAGCGAGCCGCCCTCCTCGATGTTGCGCGCGGCACCGAAAAAGCGCTTGGGCCGCTGGAGCGCATTGGCGTCGACGCCGCCGGTCAGCACCTTGCCCGAGCTCGGCACGACGGTGTTGTAGGCGCGGCCAAGGCGGGTGATCGAGTCGAGCAGGATGACGACATCCTTCTTGTGCTCGACCAGCCGCTTGGCCTTCTCGATCACCATTTCGGCGACCTGGACGTGGCGCGTCGCGGGCTCGTCGAAGGTCGAGGACACGACCTCACCCTTCACCGAACGCTGCATGTCGGTGACTTCCTCGGGCCGCTCGTCGATGAGCAGGACGAGCAGGAACACCTCGGGATGATTGTCGGTGATCGCCTTGGCGATGTTCTGGAGCATCACCGTCTTGCCGACGCGGGGGGGGGCGACGATCAGCGTGCGCTGGCCCTTGCCCTGCGGCGAGACGATGTCGATGACGCGCGCGCTCTTGTCCTTGATCGTCGGATCGGCCGGGTCGAGCGTCAGCTTCTGCTCGGGATAGAGCGGCGTCAGATTGTCGAAATTGACCCGGTGGCGCACCGCATCGGGATCGTCGAAATTGACGCTGACCAGCTTGGTGAGCGCGAAATAGCGCTCGCCGTCCTTGGGCGCGCGGATCTCGCCTTCGACCGTATCGCCGGTACGCAGGCCGAATTTTCGCACCTGGTTGGGCGAGACATAGATGTCGTCGGGCCCGGCCAGGTAATTGGCCTGCGGGCTGCGCAGGAAGCCGAAGCCGTCCTGCAGCACTTCGATCGTGCCCTCGCCCATGATCTGCTCGCCATTCTCGGCCTGGGCCTTGAGGATCGCGAACATCAAATCCTGCTTGCGGAGCGTCGAGGCGCTTTCGACGCCGAGCTCCTCGGCCATCGTCACCAGCTCGGCGGGGGGAGTTTTCTTGAGGTCTTTCAAATGCATTTGGGGAGTCCGTGTGGCGATCGCTCTAAGGGTTTTCGGGCGTTGGGACGCGCAGCGATGGCTTGAGGAAAAAGGAAGGATGCCGCGGCCGCCGGGAGGGCGGCACGACAGTTGCGCGTTAGGTTCGGGCTTGATTCAAGTCAAGCGGTCAGAGGGGGCGGACCACGGCCAGGATCACGATCAACGCGACGAAGATCGCGGGGATCTCGTTGATCATCCGCAGCTGGCGCGAGCTGAGGCTGCCCTGTCCGGCGGCGAGGCGCTTCGAATAGCCCACCGCCCAGCCATGATAGCCCGAAAGCAGAACCACGAGCAGCAGCTTGGCATGCAGCCAGCCAAGGCCCGTGCCGCCCTCGAGCAAGCCGAGATTGATCGCCAGTGCGAGGCCGAGGATCCACACCAATGCCATTGACGGCACCAGGATCACGCGGCGCAGCTTCGCCTCGCGGTCGGCCCAGGCCTTGGCCTGCGCCGGATCGCCGAGCGCTTCCTGATGATGCACCAGATAGCGCGGCAGGATGAACAGCCCGGCCATCCAGAAGATCACGAAGATGATGTGCGCGGCCTTGACCCAAAGCCATGCGGCGCCCAGAAATCCGGTCATCCCCCTGTCCCCCGCACGATCCCAATCAGCTGCTCGACATGGGCGATCGGCGTATCCGGCTGGATGCCGTGCCCGAGATTGAAGATATGGGGGCGATCGGACAGCGCATCAAGCACGCGGCCTGCCGCCGTCTCCAGCGCCGCGCCGCCGGCGATCAGCGCGAGCGGATCGAGATTGCCCTGCACCGGCATGTCTGCAGGCAGTTCGCGATGCGCCCAGGCCGGATCGACCGTCTCGTCCAGGCCGATGGCATCCACCCCGGTCTCCCGCGCATAGGCGGCGAGCTTGCCGCCGGCGCCCTTGGGAAAGCCGATGATCCTCGCTTGCGGGCAGCGCGCCCGCAGCCCGGCGACGATCGCCGCGTTGGGCGCGATCACCCAGCGCTCGAACTGAGCCGGCGACAAGGAGCCGGCCCAGCTGTCGAACAGCTGGACCGCCTCGACCCCTGCCTCGATCTGCTTCGCCAGATAGTCGATCGACATTTCGACGATCCCATCGATGATCGCACCGAACGCACCCGGATCGGCATAGGCCATGCGGCGCGTCTCGCCCTGGTCGCGGCTGCCCTGCCCTGCGACCATATAGGTCGCGTTGGTCCAGGGGCTGCCTGCAAAGCCCAGGAAGGTGGTTTGGGGCGGCAGCGCGGCTGCGACCCGGCGGACGGTCTCGTACACCGGATTCAGCCGCTCAGGGGCCGCTGTGAGGCTTTCCAACGCATGATCCACAAGTCTGGGCGCCAGTCGCGGCCCCTCGCCCGCCTCGAACCACAGATCCTGTCCCAATGCATGCGGTACGACGAGGATGTCCGAAAACAGGATCGCTCCGTCGAAGCCGAAGCGCCGGATCGGCTGGAGCGTGACCTCGGCCGCCGCTTCGCTGTCGTTGACCAGCTCGAGAAACCCGCCCTTCTCCGCCCGCAGCGCGCGATATTCGGGAAGATAGCGCCCGGCCTGCCGCATGAGCCACATCGGCGGGGCGTCGATGCGCTTCCCTGAAAGCACATCGAGAAGGGGTTTGGTGGGCTGGGGGTTCAACTTCACAGGACCGCTCATTCCATCTTCTAGAAGAAGAAAAGATTCAAAGAAGGATGTTGTTGTATGTTGGTGCGTGGATGCCGGGGCTTAGGCGTTCGTGCCCATTCTGCCAACAGATTGACGGCGCAAATGCCCGCGATTCGCTGCAGAGTCGCGTCGCCTGTCCACGTCATCCACAGGCTGTGCGTGCATCGGAAGGCGTGTGGAACGCGTTGTGGATGACCTTGCCGGATCGTTGGCCGATCGGGCCGCTTGGCGCGCCCTTGCCGTTGCGCTAGCGATTTTCCGCATGTTTTCCACAGATCCGTCCAACTGATGCGGCTTCACCTCCATCTGCTCTCCGATTCCACCGGCGAGACGCTGGAGAATATCGCCAAGGCGGCGCTGGCGCAGTTCGACGATGTCGAGGTGCTGCGCCATTTCTGGCCGATGGTGCGCAGCGAGACGCATCTCGAGCGCATCCTGGGCGAGATCGCGCAGAATCCCGGCCTGGTGATCTTCACCCTGGTCAATCCCGAGATCCGCCGTACGCTGGAGGCGCGCTGCCGAGCGATCGGCCTGCCCGCGGTGGCGCCGCTCGATCCGGTCAACCATGCGCTCTCCAGCATGCTGGGGCAGGAGATGAAGGCGCGCCCGGGCCGCCAGCACACGCTCGACGCCGCCTATTTCGCGCGCGTCGATGCGATCCAGTTCAGCATCGCGCACGACGACGGGGTCAATTGGGAGAATTGGGAGGAGGCCGACATCCTGCTTGCCGGCGTGTCGCGCACCTCGAAGACGCCGACCTCGATCTATCTCGCCAATCGCGGGTACAAGGTCGCGAACATCCCGATCGTCCCCGAATCGCCGCCGCCCTCGACGCTGTTCGCCCTCAGGCACCCGATGGTCGTCGGCCTCACCACCAGCCCCGAGCGGCTGATCCAAGTGCGCCGCAACCGCCTGCTCTCGCTCAACCAGCAGGACGAGACCTCCTATGTCGAGCAGGAAGCGGTGCAGCGCGAAGTCGCCTATGCCCGCCGCATGTTCGCCGACAATGGCTGGCCGGTGATCGACGTCACCCGCCGCTCGATCGAGGAGACCGCCGCGGCGATCATCACCCTGTGCAACGAGCGCGAGACAGGGTCCGGGACCCGCGCCGAATGATCGTCCTCGCCTCCACCAGCGCATCGCGCCGCGCGATGCTCACCGCCGCCGGCGTGCCGCACGAAGCCCTGCCTGCGCATGTGGACGAGGATGCGGCCAAGGCGGCGATGCAGGGAGTCGCGCCGCGCGACTTGGCCGATGCGCTCGCCGAGCTGAAGGCATTGAAGGTCAGCCAGCGCGTGCCGGGGACACTGGTGCTCGGCTGCGACTCGGTCGTGGCGATCGAGGACGGGACGCTACTCGACAAGCCCGCCGACCGTGCCGAAGCCGAACGGCACCTGCGCCTGCTCTCGGGCAGGCGCCACGATCTCTACAGCGCCGCGGTGTTCGCCGAGAATGGCCGCCCCGTCTGGCGCCATGTCGATCGCGCGCGCTTGGCTGTGCGCCCGCTCTACGACAAGTTCATCGCCGAATATCTCGACGTCGAATGGCCGGCGATCGCGGGCTGTGTCGGCTGCTATCGGGTCGAGGGACCGGGCGTGCAGCTCTTCTCCCGCATGGAGGGCAGCCATTATACGATCCTCGGCATGCCGCTGCTCAATATCCTCGATTATCTGCGCACGAGAGGCGTGCTGACGTCATGACAAACCCCTATGCGGAAGTGATCGGCGATCCGATCGCGCAATCCAAATCGCCGGTGATCCACGGCTTCTGGCTCGACCGGCTCGGCCTCGCCGCCGCCTATCGCAAGACGCATGTCACCGCAGAAGGGCTGGCGGTCTTCTTCGCGTCGCGACGCGACGATCCCGCCTGGCGCGGCTGCAACATCACTGCGCCGCACAAGGTCGCCGCGCTCGATCATATCCCCGATCCGGGTGGTGTGCGCGACACGATAGGCGCGATCAACACGGTGTTCCGTGGCGCGGATGGCCAGCTCATCGGCACAAACACCGATGCCGCCGGATTCTATGCCCCGCTCGCCGAGTTCGACCTCGAAGGCGCGCCCGTGGCCGTGGTGGGCGCGGGCGGTGCGGCGCGGGCGATCCTGTTCGCTCTGGCACGCGCCGGGGTCGAGCGCGTGACGATCCTCAACCGATCGCCGCTCAAGGCGATGGGGCTGCTCGCGACCTTCGGCCTCAAGGGCGATGCCGTGCCGCTCGACGCGCCGGTGCCGCCGGTGGCGCTGCTGGTCAATGCGAGCTCGCTCGGCATGGCGGGCCAGCCGCCGCTCGATCTCGATCTGGCAAATTTGCCGGACGATGCGGTGGTCTATGACGCGGTCTACGCCCCGCTCGAGACCGGGCTGCTCGCCGCGGCGCGCGCGCGGAACCTGGAAACGGTCGACGGGCTGGAGATGCTGATCGGCCAGGCCGCGCTCGCCTTCGAGCTGTTCTTCGGCAAGCCCGCCCCGCGCGAGCATGACGCCGAGCTGCGGGCCTTGTTGACGTCCTGATGCTCGTCCTCGGCCTCACCGGATCGATCGGCATGGGCAAGTCGACCGTCGCGGCGATGTTCGCCGGCGAGGGCGTGCCGGTGTTCGATGCGGATGCAGAGGTCCACAAGCTGCAGGGGCCGGGCGGACGGCTGGTCGCGGAGATCGAGGCGGCCTTTCCCGGGACCACCGGCGATTCGGGCGTAGACCGGGCGCGTTTGGGCAAGGCCGTGTTCGGTAGTCCGGATGCGCTCAGGCGGCTGGAGGCAATCGTCCATCCTGCAGTGGCCCGGGAACGCCGCGCATTTCTGGACGCGAATCGCGGTTCTGCGCTGGTAGTGCTCGATATCCCGCTGCTGTTCGAGGCCGGCGGCTGGCGGCAGGTGGATCGAATCGCGGTGGTTTCTGCCCCCGCCGAGGTGCAGCGCGCGCGCGTCCTCGCCCGGCCGGGCATGACGCAAGCGCGCTTCGAGTCGATTCTGGCCAAGCAGATGCCCGATGCGGAAAAGCGCGAACGGGCCGATTTCGTGATCCCGACGGGCGGCACGCTGGAGGAGACGCGCGCGTCGGTTCGCGCGGTCATCGCTTGCTTAGCGGGCGCGGAAGGCCGATAACCAGCGCATGCGGGAAATCGTGTTCGATACCGAAACCACCGGGCTCAGCTACAATGCAGGGCACCGGCTGGTGGAGATCGGCTGTGTGGAGCTGGTCAATCGCGTGCCGACGGGGCGCAGCTTCCACCGCTACCTCAATCCGGACCGCGACATGCCGGCCGAGGCGTTCGCCGTGCATGGCCTGTCGGCGGCGTTCCTGGCCGACAAGCCGCGCTTCCACGAGATCTGCGACGAGCTGATCGAGTTTCTGGGCGATTGCCCGCTGGTCGCGCACAATGCGATGTTCGACTTCGGCTTCATCAATGGCGAGCTGGGCGCCTGCGGCAAGCCGCTGCTCCAGGTCGAGCGGATCGTCGACACGCTGACCATGGCGCGCGCGCGCCATCCCGGCGCCAAGCACACGCTCGACGCGCTGTGCGTGCGCTACGGCATCGATCTCTCGGCGCGCGAGCTGCACGGCGCATTGCTCGATGCGCAGCTGCTGGCGCAGGTGTTCATCGAGCTGACCGGCGGCCGGCAGATCACGCTCGGCCTCGCGGTCGAGGCGGCGGCGACGGCGAGCGGGCGGGTGGAGGCCGCCGCGGTGAAGAGCAACGCGCGCCCGGCACGGATTTTTGTGCCGAGCGATGAAGAACTGGCCCGCCATTCGGCGTTTATGGCCGGGTTCGAGGAGCCGCTTTGGGGCAATCCGGCGTCCGGTTGACGGCTGCCGCGTGCGTTCCTAGCTGCTCCTCATATTGACGGAGGAAGATATGGATATCCGGGTTTCGGGTCATCGGGTCGATACGGGCAACGCCATCCGGCAGCACGTTGAAGGCCGGCTCCAGGGTATCGCCGACAAATATTTCTCCCGCGCAATTTCGGCTCAGGTGACGTTCGGCAAGGGGCCGCATGATTACGGATTCACCTGCGACATCGTGGCGCATGTGATGCAGGGGCTGGTGCTCAAGGGATCGCACGCCGCGCAGGAAGCGCATCTCGCGTTCGACGGCGCTGCGGACAAGATCGAGAAGCAGCTGCGCCGCTACACGCGCCGCCTCAAGGATCGTAACAACGGTCATGCCCAGGCGGCGTTCGATGGCGCCTATGATGCGGGCTACACCGTCTTCCAGCTCGACGAGGATGAGGATGAGGTCGCCGACGCGCCCCCGGTGATCGCCGAGACGCGGGTCGACGTGCCCGATGCCAGCGTGTCCGATGCGGTGATGATGCTGGACCTGCGCAACACCAATGCGCTGCTGTTCAAGAACAGCGGCACCGGCAACTACAATATGGTCTATCGTCGCGCGGACGGAACGATCGGCTGGGTCGAGCCCAACCGGGCCGCCTGACCGCCGCACGATGAACGATCTCAGCGATCTTTTGAAACCCGAAGCCGTGCGCTCGGGAACCCCGGCCGGCAGCAAGAAGAAGCTCTTCGCGCTGCTCGGCGAAGCCGCGGCCGCGGCCTACGGGCTCGATGCGGCGGAGGTCACCGGGCGGCTGGCCGCGCGCGAGAAGCTCGGCTCGACCGGCTTTGGCGGCGGCATCGCGATTCCGCACGGCAAGATCGCCGGGCTTGCGGGCGTGCGCGGGCTGTTCGTGCGGCTCGACAAGCCGCTGGACTTCGCCTCGGTCGACGATCTGCCGGTCGATCTGGTGTTCGCCCTGCTCTCGCCGCCCGACGCCGGGGCCGAGCATCTCAAGGCGCTGGCGCGCGTCTCGCGGCGGCTGCGCGATCGGGCGTTCACCGCCAAGCTGCGCGGCGCGGGATCGGCCGACGCGCTCTATGCGCTGTGGGCGGGGGCGGAATCGCGTGACGCCGCCGCCTGAGCTGGCCCAATCGGCTGTCGGGGCGGAGGCGCATTATCGCGCGCTCGAATCGCTCTACGTCGCCGCCCCGATCAACCGCTTCTTCGATTCGCGGCTGGAGATTCCGGCAAGCGGGCAGGCGCGCATCCACTTCACCATCGACGAACGGCATTTCCACGCCGGCGGCGCGGCGCACGGCACCAGCTATTTCAAGATGCTGGACGATGCCGCCTTCTATGCCTGCAACAGCCTGGTGACCGACCGCTTCCTGCTGACCACCGCGTTCAACCTGCTCTTCACCCGGCCGCTCGGTCCGGGGCCGGTGGTCGCCGAAGGGCGCTGGGTGAGCGGCCAGCGACGCGTGTTCGTCGCCGAGGCGCGGCTGATCGATGCCGCGGGCGAGGAGGCGGCGCGCGGCACCGGCACCTTCATGAAATCGCGCATCCCGCTCGCCGGGCTTCCCGGCTATCGGCCTTGATGGCGCGGCTCGCGGCGAGCCTCCTCGTCAACGCGCTCGTGCGGCGGGTCAACGCCGCGGGCGGCAGCGCGATGGTGCTGGCGAAGGGCGATGCGGAGGCCGGCGCGATCCTGGTCCTGGCGCTGGAGCGCGGCGGCGATCCGGGCTTTTTCGAGCGCGGAATCGGGCCGGATGGCACGCCCGCGCTGGTCCGCTCGGGCCCGGCCGAATTTGCCGATGCGGCCGCGGTTTGGGACTATTGGCAGCGCCGCCGCAGCCGTGATTCCGACCTGTGGGTGGTCGAACTGGATATCGCGGGGGCGGAACGGTTCGCCGCTGAAACACTGGCAACTGGTTGACACTCCGTAACCATTTGGCCAAAGCCGCGCGCACGTTAAGTAGCGTTGTGCCGTCGGGGTGTGAGACCGCCGGTTACGCAGTCGGGGGGAATGCCCGACCGGTCCTTTGTTCAGAACAAGGAAACGGACCGGATCGCGCGCCAACCGCATAGTATCGAAGTTGAATGTCCTTTTCCGCTCGCGCCGCGATCATCGCGGCTGTGACCCTTGCCTTTGCCGCGGGCATTGGCGCGACCGCTCCGGGTGTGGCCCGGCAGGCCGAGACCGCGCCGTCCTCCAGCAACAACACCCCGGACCCCGCACAGGTTCCGACCATGGCCGAAGCGCTCGCCGATCTCGAAGCGGATGCGCCGGCCGCGCCCGAGGCCCTCGTCCAGGACGACGCCGACTATGCGACGCTTGCCGCCGCGGTCGCCGCGCAGCCGCTCGTCGTCGACGACGAGGAACTCAACTGCCTCGCCATCGGCGTCTATTATGAATCGAAGGGCGAGCCCCTCGAAGGCCAGCTTGCGGTGGCGGAGGTGATTCTCAACCGCACCGAATCGGGCCGGTTCCCGCGCAGCGTGTGCGGCGTGCTCAAGCAGCGCGGCCAGTTCTCCTTCGTCCGCGGCGGCCAGCTGCCGCAGCCGCCAGAAAGCGCGCGCGCATGGAAGACCGCGCTCGCCGTCGCCAAGGTCGCGCGCGGCGACATGTGGGACAGCAAGGTCTCGAACGCGCTCTACTTCCACGCGCGTTACGTCTCGCCAGGCTGGCGCCGCGCACGCGTGGGCAGCGTCGGCAACCACGTCTTCTACCGCTAAGACGGTTCGGGATGCGCAAGGCGCATTCCGCCGGCTGGTGCCGCACGCCCCAAACGAACGCCGAACCTTCCGTTCGTTCGATAAATGTTCTAGGCAGCGGGCATGGCTTCCACCGTTCCCGCTGCCGAGTCGAATCCGGATCTGACCCCGCCCACCGCCGCGCAGCTCACTGCTGAGGTGACGCGCGGCGTGTGCCGCATGCTGCTGCGTCACGATTGCACGGCGATGGCCGAAGTGCCGCTCGGCGATGGCCGCCGTGCCGATCTGATGGCACTCAACGCGCGCGGCGAGATCGTGATCGTCGAGGTCAAGGTGTCGCGCGCCGACCTGATGGGCGACGGCAAATGGGCCGACTATCTCGCGCATTGCGACCGCTTCTTCTGGGCGGTGCCCGCGGGGTTCGACCTTGCGCCGTTCGAGACGCCGGGTTTCCTCCCCGACCGGTGCGGGGTGATCGTCGCCGATCGCTACGACGCGGCGATCCTGCGCGAGGCGAAGACCGCGCCGCTGGCCAGCGCCACGCGGCGCAAATGCACGCTCGCCTTTGCCCGCCGCGCCGCGCGCCGGGTGATCGCGCTCACCGATCCCGATGCGGAAGGCCTGGCCTGGGGCGGATAGAAGCGCTCTAGAGTTTGGTTCAGCAAAAGCTGAACCCGACTCTAGAAGCTCGGCCCCGAAACCGCGCGCTTCTGCACCGCGGGCGCGTCCTTGAGCAGCTGCCCGATCAACGGCGAGCGCGTGTCGCGCGCCGCATAGTCGCGCGCGTTCATCCCGGCGAGCCGGTCGCGCTGGTCGGGGTCCGCCTTGGCGTTCAGCAGCGTGCGGACCAGGTCGCCGTCGCGGCGCTGCACGGCGCGGATCAGCGGGGTCTCGCCGCCATTGTTGCCGAGGTTGACGTTCGCCCGCTTCGACAGCAGCAGCGTCACCCCCTCGGGCCAGTTCACCTCGACCGCGAGCATCAGCGCGGTGTTGCCCGCGCCGTCCTGCAGATTGACGTTGCCGCCGCGCGCGAGGACGAAATTGAGATAGGTGCGGTCGCGGCGCTTGGTGACGATGTGGATCGCGGCCTCGCCCTTGTCGTCGCGTGCGTTGACGATCGTCTGACCGGGCTGGTTTAGCATCTCGGTCACCTTGTTGCCGTCCTGCTCGCGCACGGCCTTCAGGAAATTGTAGCTCTCGGAAAATTGCTGGGCGGCCACTGGAAGTGCCAGCGCAAGCAGCGCCGCGGCGAAAACAGGCCGGGACGGACGGAAAGTCATGGTCGGACGATGCCCCTGATGAATGGGAAGCCTTGCAACCCGCCCCGTATCAGATCATTGCGGGCGGCGCCATGAACAGGTTGCTTGTCCCCGCATTCGCCCTCGCTTTTGCCCTTGCCGGTTGCGGCGCGGGCACACCCGGCGAGAAGTCCACCGCCAACGCGCCGCTGGCCGGCGCCTCGATCGGTGGGCCGTTCACGCTGGTGAATGGCGATGGCAAGACGGTGAAGGACACCGACTTCGCCGGCAAGTACCGGATCATGTATTTCGGCTATACCTTCTGCCCCGACGTCTGCCCGGTGGACGTCCAGAATATCGGCGGCGCGATGAAGCTGCTCGATACGAGCAACCCCGGGCTGTCGGCGCAGATCGTGCCGATCTTCGTGACCGTCGATCCCGCGCGCGATACGCCCAAGGTGGTCAAGGAATTCACTGCCGCCTTCTATCCGCGCATGGTCGGCCTCACCGGCACGCCGGCGCAGATCGACGCTGCGGCCAAGGCCTATCGCGTCCCCTATGCCAAGCGCGAGACGCCGAGCGGCTATTTGATGGATCATGGCCGCCAGGCCTATCTGATCGGCCCCAGGGGCGAGCCGATCGCGCTGCTGCCGCAGGATCAGAGCCCGCAGGCGATCGTCGCGGAGATCGAGCGCTGGATCGGGTGAAGCCCTTCTGGGAGCAACCGCTCTCCACCCTCGACCGCGCGCAGTGGGAAGCGCTGTGCGACGGCTGCGGCAAATGCTGCCTGCACAAGATCGAGGACGAGGATAGCGGCGAGCTCTACGCCACCAACGTTGCCTGTCGCCTGCTCGATCGCCAGACCGGCTTCTGCAGCGACTACAAGCACCGCCACGCCTATGTCGCCGAATGCGTTCGGCTGAACGCCAGCAATGTCGACGACATCGTGTGGCTGCCGCGCACCTGCGCCTATCGCCTGCGCGCGAACGACGAGCCGCTGCCCGCCTGGCATTATCTGGTGAGCGGCGACCGCGAGGCGGTGCACCGCGCCGGGGAATCGGTGCGCGGCTGGACGATCTCCGAGGATCTTGCCGGCGATCTCGAGCACCATATGGTCGACAGGCTGTTGTGACGCACGAGATCGAGGTCGTCCGGCATCCGCGCGCGCGGCGGATGAAGCTCTCGGTCGATAATGCCACCGGTCAGGTTCGCCTCACCCTCCCGCCGCGCGCGCCGGTGGGCGAGGCGATGCGCTGGGCGCAGCAGCAGCATCAATGGATCGCGCGGGCGCTCGAACGCCGCACAGCGCCGGTGCCGTTCGTGCCGGGTGCGACGATCCTCTATCTTGGCGAGGAGGTCGGCCTCGGCTGGGACAGCGGCTTCCCGCGCACGCCGCTGCTCGACGACGGCCAGCTGATCGGGGGCGGCCCGCGCGAGGGCTATGAGCGCCGCATCGAACGCTGGCTGCGCAAGATGGCGCTCGACACGCTGAGCGCCGAGACCGCCGAATTCGCCGCGCGGGCCGACGTCACCGTCGCCCGCGTCGCGATCGGCGATCCCAAGGGCCGCTGGGGAAGCTGCGCTTCGTCAGGCGTGATCCGCTACAGCTGGCGGTTGATCCTTGCCCCGCCTGCGGTGCGCCGCGCCACGGTGGCGCACGAAGTGGCGCACCGCGTGCATATGAACCACAGCCCGGCATTTCACGCCGTGGTGCGCGACATCTATGGCAAGGAGCCGACGCGCGAGCGCGCCTGGCTGCGCGCCAATGCGATGCGGCTTCACTCGTACGGCCGCGATTCTTGAAGCGGGCGCTGCTGGTCGCGGGGCGGATCGCGCGGTGACTCGCGTGGCGGCAAGCGCTGCGGCTCGCGAGGCAAGGCGCGGTCGATCGGCTCGCGCCGCGGCGGGGGCAGCTCACGCGGGTTGCGGCCGGTCATCCGGTCGAGCCAGTCCTGGTCGATGGTGCCGTCGCCTTCGCCGTCGATCGGCCCGTCCGGTCCTTGCAGGGCGTCGGGATTGATCTCCTCGCGCGGAACCGGGTTGCCGTCCTCGTCGACGAAGACGCTGTTGTCCGGCGCGCCATAGACTTCCTCGTCGGGCTCGATCTGCCACTCGGGCAGCGTCACCTCGGTTTCGAATGCCTCGACCGGGCGACCGGCGACCGCGGGGCGCATGAAGGCGGCGAAGGCGCGGGCGGGCGCGGTGCCGCCCTGCAGCCCACCGACGCGCTTGGCGTCGTCGCGGCCCATCCACACGCCGGTGGTGAGACCCGAGGAGAAGCCCAGGAACCAGCCATCCTTGTTCGAGCTGGTGGTGCCGGTCTTGCCCGCGACCGGCCGGCCGATCTGCGCGGCCTTGCCGCTGCCGGTGGCGACCGCGGTCTGCATCAGGTCGGTCATCTGCGCCGCGACATAGGGGGCGACCAGCACGCGCGAGGTATCCACCTCATGCTGGTAGATCACCGCGCCGTTGGCGGTGACGCGGGTGATCGCATAGGGGGTGACGCCGACGCCCTTGTTCGCGACCGAGGCGTAGGCCCGGGTCATGTCGATCAGCCGCACGTTGCTGGTGCCCAGCACCATCGCCGGCTGGGTGTTGATCGGGGTGGTAATGCCGAAGCGGCGCGCCATGTCGGCGACCGTGCTGAAGCCGACTTCCTGGCCCAGCTTGGCCGCGACGGTGTTGATCGAATAGGCAAAGGCCGAGCGCAGCGACATCTCGCCCGAGAAACGGCCCGAATTGTTGCGCGGGCTCCAGCCGCCGATCGTCACTGCCTCATCGACGACCTGATCGTCGGGCTTGTGCCCCGCCTCGAGCGCGGCAAGATAAACGAACAGCTTGAACGCCGATCCCGGCTGGCGCGTCGCCTGAGTCGCGCGGTTGTAGATCGACGAGACATAGTCGCGCCCGCCCACCATCGCGCGCACCGCGCCGTCACGGTCGAGGCTGACCAGCGCGCCCTGCGCCCCGGCGGGCGTGTTCGCCTGGATCGCCTGAGTCGCGGCGTTCTGCATCTTGAGATCGATCGTCGTCCAAACGTCGAGCGGCGCTTCGGTCTCGTCGATCAGCACCTCGAGCTGGGGCAGCGCCCAGTCGGTGAAGTAGCGCACGCTGTTCTGCTTGGGCGCGGCAGCGAGCTTGACCTCGGCCGGGCGCGCGGCGTCGGCCTGCGCGCGGGTGAGCGCCCCGGTCTCGACCATCACGTCGAGCACCACGCTGGCGCGGCCGATCGCGGCCTCGGCGTCGGCGGTCGGCGAATAGCGTGACGGCGCCTTGACCAGGCCCGCAATCACCGCGGACTCGGACAGCGTCAGGTTGGTCGCCGGATGGCCGAAAAAGGTGCGCGAGGCGGCGTCGATGCCATAGGCGCCGCCGCCGAAATAGACCTTGTTGAGGTAAAGCTCGAGAATCTGATCCTTGGTGAACTTGCGCTCCAGCGCCAGCGCCAGCACCATCTCGCGCAGCTTGCGGCCGATATCATATTTGTTGGACAGGAAGATGGTCCGCGCGACTTGCTGCGTGATCGTCGACGCGCCCTGCAGGCGGCGGTCGGTGCCGCGATTGTCGAACGCGAATTTGGTGACGCGTGCCAGCGCGACCGGATCGACGCCCCAGTGCGAGCGGAAGCGGCGATCCTCGATCGACACCATCGCATCGCGCATCGGCGCAGGAATCTTGGAATATTCGATCCACTCGCCATAGCTCGGCCCGAGCGAGACGATCACCGTGCCGTCGGCGGCATGGACACGGATCATCTGGCCGTTGGGCGAGGATTTGAGTTCCTCGAAGCTCGGCAGATTGGCGCGCGCGGTATAGACCGCGATCGTCAGCGCGATGATGCCGGCGAGCGCGAGCGCGACGCCGCCGATCAGCACCCATTTCAGGATGCGGCGAAACTTGCCGGGGCGGGCGGGGGATTTTCTGGGCATCGGAAGTGACGCGAACCTACCGACGAACCGCGCGGCTCACAAGCTGGTCGATGGGCAGGCCGATCGCTTGCGATTCAGGCGTCGCCGCCCTCGCCGCGCGGCCGGAATTCGAGCGCGACTGAATTGATGCAATAGCGCCGCCCCGTCGGGGGTGGCCCGTCGGGGAAGACATGGCCCTGATGCCCGTCGCACCGCGCGCAGCGCACCTCGGTGCGGACCATGCCGTGGCTCTGGTCGCCATGCTCGCTGATATGATCGGGCGCGACCGGCCGTGTGAAGCTCGGCCAGCCCGATCCCGAATCATATTTGTCGTCGCTGTCGAACAGTTCGAGCTGGCAGCCGGCGCAGCGATAGACGCCGTCGGCCTTGTTGTCGGTGTAGTGGCCTGAAAAGGCGCGTTCGGTCCCGGCTTCGCGCAGCACGTGATATTGTGCCGGGGTGAGCCGTTGGCGCCACTCCGATTCGGAAAGATTGAGCTGATCCATGACCCCGATGTGATGCGGCAGGGCGCCGTCGTCAATCGGCGGCTTCGTCCTTCCACGCCCACCAGAGCTGTGCGGGCGGCACGTTCCACCACTCCATCTCGGCGTCGATGCGCGGGAAGTGCGGAGTCAGGAAATTGCGGACGTTGGGATTGAACTGATAGACCAGGAACGCGCCGCCCGGCTTGAGCACGCGCTGCGTCGCTTCCGCGATCACGTCGCCCACGCCCGCCGGCAGGGTCGAGAAGGGCAGGCCCGACAGCACGTAATCGGCATGGTCCTCGCCATGATCGGCGACGATCGCGTTCACCTCCGCGGCCGATCCGTGAATCGCCGAAAAGCGCGGGTCGACGATCGTCTGGCGTAGATAGGCGACGAAATCGGGGTTGGTGTCGATCGCGATATATTTCGCGTCCGGGCCCAGCCGGTCAAGGATGTGGCGGCAGAAGGTGCCGACGCCCGGGCCGTACTCGACGAACACCTTGGTGTTCTCCCAGTCGACGCGCGACAGCATCTTGCGGATCAGCTTGCGCGACGAGGGGATGATCGATCCGACCATCACCGGATGCTTGAAGAATCCCTGGAGAAAC
This sequence comes from Sphingomonas sp., assembly GCF_036402235.1. Taxonomy (GTDB): domain Bacteria; phylum Pseudomonadota; class Alphaproteobacteria; order Sphingomonadales; family Sphingomonadaceae; genus Sphingomonas. Next base: position 72,675 of record NZ_DASWTG010000068.1, read on the forward strand.
AGCGCCTGCGGCGAGAGGGGGCGCGAAGGCTTGCGCTTCGCGCGGGCAATCGTGGTCGAACCGGTCATCAACTTCCCTCTGTCGGTGTCACGTTCCTGTAGGACAGTTGCCACCGCTCTGTCATCAGGTACGTGCGCATCTTAACGTTCTTCGCGCCGCGACGGTTGCGCGCGCCGCCGAAACGTTTCATCCAGCAACCCATGGAGCATGCGCGCGAAGGCCTGGTCGCGGTGATCTTCGTCTCGCAACGCACGGACGAGGATGCGGAGGGCTATGCCGCGGCGGCCGAGGCAATGGGCGCGCTTGCGGCCGCGCAGCCTGGCTATGCGGGGGTCGAGAGCGTACGCGACAGTGGCGGCCTCGGCATCACGGTCAGCTATTGGGCGGACGAGGCGAGCGCGAAGGCATGGCGCGACAATCCCGAACATGCGCGGATCCGCGATCTCGGCCGGGCGCGCTGGTACGACTGGTATGCGCTGGAGGTGACTCGGGTGGAGCGCGGCTATCGCTGGTCGCGCGCATGAGTGCGGCGGCATGAGCTTCTCACGCGACCGCACCTTCGTGATCCTGTTCATGGTGATGTTCACCATCGCCGCCGGCAATACCGCCCTGCAATCGGTGCTGCCCGCGCTCGGCCGCTCGCTCGGCGTGCACGATGCCGCGGTGGCGGCCGCCTTCTCGGTCTCGGCGCTGCTGTGGACGCTCGTCGCGCCCTTCTGGGCCAACCGGTCTGATCGGCACGGGCGGCGCAAGATGGTCCTGCTCGGGCAGATGGGGCTCACCGGATCGCTGTTCTTCTGCGGCTTGTTCCTCGCCGCCGGGATCAATGGCTGGATCGCGCCTGCCACCGCCTTCGCCTTCTTCGTCGCGGCGCGCATGCTCTATGGCGGCTTCGGCTCGGCCGCGCCGCCTGCGGTGCAGGCGATCGTCGCTGCGCGCACCAGCCGCGAGGAGCGCACCAGGGCGCTCACCCTGCTCGGCTCCGCCTTCGGCCTCGGCACCATCCTCGGCCCGGCGATCGCGCCCTATCTGGTGGTCGGCGACCTGTGGCGCGGCGGCCCGACGATCGGCCTCGCCGGCCCCGCGCTGATCTTCAGCGTCGCGGCATTCGCGATGATGCTCACCGTTGCGCGCTTCCTGCCGCGCGACGTCGATGCCCCGGTCAGCCACGGCGCGGCGTCGAGCTATCCCTCGATCGGCGGGCAGGCGAGCGGGGCGAGCGTCACCGCCGCCACCGCCGACAAGATCGAGCCGGTCGGCTTTCTCGACCCGCGGGTGCGTGCATGGATGATCTGCGGGCTGATCCTCGGCCATGCCCAGGCGATGGCGGGGCAGGTGATCGGGTTCCTGATCATCGACCGGCTGGGCGTCCCGCCGATCGAGGCGATCGAGGCGACCGGCCTCGTCCTGATGCTCGGCGCTGGATCGGCCCTGCTCGCGCAATGGGGGATCATCCCGTTGCTCAACCTGAACCCGCGCCAGCTGATGCTGATCGGGCTGGTGCTGAGCGCCCTGGGCTCGTTCGCCACGGGCAACGCGACCTCGCTCTACGGCATCGCCACGGGCTATGCGCTGGCGACGCTCGGCTTCGGCTTCTCGCGGCCCGGATTCACCGCGGGCTCCTCGCTCGCGGTGGGGCAGGCGGCGCAGGGATCGGTGGCGGGCAAGGTGACGTCGATCAACGGCGCGGCCTTCATCCTCGGTCCGTCGATCGGCGTCGCGCTTTACGGCGTGTGGCGGCCGCTGCCCTATTTCGCTGCGGCCGCCGCACTAGCGCTCCTCGTCCTCTACGGCTGGTTCAGTCTCCGGACTTGGGGCGAGCCTGAAGCATCCCCGGAGCAATGAACCCGATCGGGTTCAACGCCACCGCATCCTGCTTCATCCGCGCGACGAGCTGTGCGTATTCCGCCTCCATCTCCGGCGTCACGGTCGCGCGCGAATCGGCGAGTGCCGCCTCGAAATGCGCCATGGTGACGTTCCGGTTGGTGAGCGATTCGCGCAGCGCGGCAAGGCCTGCCCGGCGCACCACATCCTCCAGATCCGCGCCGGTGAAGCGCTCGGTCCGCTCGGCGATGGAACTCAGGTCGACATCATCCGCCAGCGGCATCTTGCTCGTCTGGATCCTGAGGATGCGCTCGCGCCCCGGCGCATCGGGCACGCCGACATAGATCAGCTCGTCGAGCCGGCCCGGCCGCATCAGCGCCGGATCGATCAAATTCGGCCGGTTCGTCGCGCCGATCACCACGACCGACTGAAGTTCCTCCAGCCCGTCCATCTCGGCCAGGATGGTGTTGACCACCCGCTCGGTCGCCTGCGGCTCGCCCAGGCCCGAGCCGCGCGCCGGCACCAGCGAATCGAGCTCGTCGATGAAGATCACGCACGGCGCCACCTGCCGCGCACGCGCGAACAGCCGTGCGATCTGCTGCTCGCTCTCGCCATACCATTTGGACAGCAGGTCGCTCGACTTGGTGGCGATGAAGTTCGCCTCCGCCTCTCGCGCCACCGCCTTGGCGAGCAGCGTCTTGCCGGTTCCGGGCGGGCCATAGAGCAGGAAGCCCTTGGCGGGACGGATGCCGAGGCGCCGGAAGGCGTCGGGATCCTTCATCGGCAGCTCGACGCCCTCCTTCAGGCGCATCTGCGCGTCGTCTAGGCCACCGACATCCTCCCAATGGACATTGGGCTTCTGAACCATCACCTCGCGCATCGCGCTGGGCTGGACGCGCTTCAGCGCCTCGACGAAATCCTCGCGCGTGACCGCCAGTGTCTCCAGCACCTCGGGCGGGATCGTCTTCTCCTCGAGATTGAGCCTGGGCATGATCCGGCGCACCGCTTCGATCGCTGCCTCGCGCGCCAGCGCCGCGATGTCCGCGCCGACAAAGCCGAAGGTGGTCCGCGCCAGTTCGGTCAGATCGACCTTCTCGCCCAGCGGCATTCCGCGGGTGTGGATGCCCAGAATCTCGCGCCGCCCGCGCTCGTCCGGAACCCCGACCACGATCTCGCGGTCGAACCGGCCTGGCCGGCGCAGCGCCTCGTCGAGCGCTTCGGGCCGGTTGGTCGCGGCGATGATCACCACATTGGCGCGCGCCTCCAGCCCGTCCATTAGCGTCAGCAGCTGCGCGACGAGGCGCTTCTCGGCCTCGCCGGTCACCTGGCCGCGCTTGGGCGCGATCGAATCGAGCTCGTCGATGAAGATGATCGCGGGCGAATTGGCGTTGGCCTCCTCGAACACCTCGCGCAGTCGCTTCTCCGACTCGCCATAGGCGCTGCCCATGATCTCGGGTCCGTTGATCAGGAAGAACTGCGCATCGCTCTCGTTCGCCACGGCGCGCGCGAGGCGCGTCTTGCCGGTGCCGGGCGGGCCGTGGAGCAGCACGCCCTTGGGCGGGTCGACGCCCAGGCGCTGGAACAGCTCGGGATAGCGCAGCGGCAGCTCGACCATCTCGCGCAGCTGGTCGATCGTCGCGGCCATCCCGCCGATATCGTCATAGGTGACGTCGGCGCGGCGGAATTCCTTCGCCTCCTCATAATCGGCGCGCAGCTCGATCTCGGTATTCTCGTCGATATGGACGATGCCGCGCGGCGCCGCCGACACTACGGTCAGACGGATCTCCTGCAACGCATAGGCGGGCGCGCGCAGATGCTGCAGCACGTTGGGCGGCATGTCCGCCACGCGCTGCTGCCCGACGGTGGAGACGGTGTCCCCCTGGCACAGCGGGCGGCCGATGAAGGTGCGCTTCAACGCATTGGCGGAGCCTTCGAGGCGCAGATCCTTGCGTGCCGGTGCGAACACCACCCGCGTTGCCGGACGCGATTCGCCGCGGCGGATCTCGACGAAATCGCCCGATCCGACTCCGGCATTGGCGCGTTGCAGCCCGTCGATGCGCAGCAGCTCCAGCCCCTCATCCTCGGGATAGGGAAACACGGCGCGCGCGGGGGTGGTGCGCTTGCCGACGATCTCGATCACGTCGCCCTGCTGTAGCCCCAGCTCGGCCATCAGCGTGCGCGGCAGGTGCGCCAGGCCGCGCCCACTGTCCTCGGGCCGCGAATTGGCGACCTGGAGCTTGCGTGTCGGGGTTTCGGTATCGGCCATCGGCTCTCCTTCCCTGCGGACTGCGGGTGAGCGCGCCAGATAGGCACGCAGTTCCGGATCGCCTAGGAGCTAAACGTTTCGCGCGCGATTCGGGCAAAAAAAAGGGCCGGCCCAAGGGAGCCAGCCCATGAAAGGTTTAGGAGAGGATGCCTGAAAGGCACGCCCTATGTGCAGTGCGGCGAATTTTTGTGCAAGTGCGAAAAGATCGTATGATGATTGCAGTTTCTGCAATCTGTAACAATCGCGGTTTACTGCCAATGTAACCGTTGTCAGGTTGGTTACCCTGATAACCAGTTGCAAACGGATACGCTGCACCACACAAAAAGACATGCGAAGGCTGCCACCCCTTACCGCCATCGAGGCGTTCGTTCAGGTCGCGCGGCTCGGCTCGGTCAAGGCCGCCGCGGAAGAGCTTGCGCTCTCCTCGCCTGCGCTCAGCCGCCGCGTGCAGGCGCTGGAGCGTTTCATCGGCAAGCAGTTGTTCGAGCGCCGGCACCAGGCGATGAAATTGAATGCCGAGGGCGAGCGGCTGCTCGGGCTGATAGCGCCCGCACTCGATTCGATGAGCGACGCGATCGAGGGGATGACCAGCGGGGTCGAGCTGCTGCGCCTTCGCCTCGGCACACCGGCGTTGTTCGCGACGCAACGGCTGCTCCCGCATCTGGGTGCGTTGCGTGCGATGCATCCGCAGCTCCATCTCGACATCGACACCGGGGGCCATGGCATGTCGCGCCTCGGCGACGGACTCGATGCGGCGATCGTGCTCGCGCGCGACATCGATACGCTGCTCTACGGCCGCCGCCTCGACCGCAACCGCATCCGCCTGGTCGCCGCGCGGCATCTGGTCGAGGGGCCGCAGGCGATCACCCGGCCCGAGCAGCTCGACGGCATGACCGTGATGGTCCATCGCGATATGGCCGACAGCTTCGAGATCTGGCGCGACGCGCTCGGGCTCCCTGATGTCGAGCCGGTCGCCGTCGATCTGTTCGATTCGGGCTCGCTGCTGCTCGAGGCCGCGGCGCAGGGGGTCGGCATCGCCTTCATGCTCGATTCGCACGTCGTTCCCAAGGACGATCCCCGCATCGCCACGCTGTTCGAGCCGGTGGTGAAGAGTCCCTATTCCTACTGGTTCGTGTGCCGCCCGCGCGCGCTGGAGCAGCGCCCGGTCAAGCTGTTCCACGACTGGATGATCGGCACGATCGAGCTGGAGGACTAACGTCACCCCAGCGAAAGCTGGGGTCTCCGTCCGCGAGTCCAGCACTTGTGGCACGAGACCTCAGCTTTCGCTGGGGTAACGGGTGGGATCACAGCGGCCGCCCGTCCTGATCCATCAGCACCTCGCGCCGCCCGACATGGTCGGGACGCGAGACGAGGCCGTCCTTCTCCATCCGCTCGATCAGGCGGGCGGCGCTGTTGTAGCCGACGCGCAACTGGCGCTGCAGCCAGCTGGTCGAGGCCTTCTGGCTCTCCGCGACCAGCTGCACCGCGCGGCGATACAGCTGCTCCTCCGGGCTGTCCTCGCCGTCGGGCGCGCCGTCCAGCGCGAACTCCTCGCCCTCGGGTTCTTCGGTGACTGCCTGGATATAGTCAGGCGCGCCCTGCGCGCGCCAGTGATCGGCGACCGCCTGCACTTCCTCGTCAGACACGAACGGGCCGTGGACGCGCGCGATCTGCTTGCCGCCGGGCATGTAGAGCATGTCGCCCTTGCCCAGCAGCTGTTCGGCGCCCTGCTCGCCCAGGATCGTGCGCGAATCGATCTTGCTGGTGACGTGGAAGCTGATTCGCGTCGGCAGATTCGCCTTGATCACGCCGGTGATGACGTCGACCGACGGGCGCTGGGTCGCCATGATCAGGTGGATGCCCGCCGCGCGCGCCTTCTGCGCGAGGCGCTGGATCAGGAACTCGACCTCCTTGCCCGCGGTCATCATCAGGTCGGCGAGCTCATCGACGATGATCACGATCTGCGGCAGCGGGTTGAGGTCGAGCGTCTCCTCCTCGTACAGCGGCTGGCGCGTCTCGGGATCATAGCCGACCTGCACCTTGCGCCCGAGCTTCTGGCCCTTGGCCAGCGCCTGGCGCACCTTGTCGTTGAAGCTGCCGAGGCTGCGGACGTTGACCGAGGCCATCATCCGGTAGCGCTCCTCCATCTGCTCGACTGCCCATTTGAGCGCGCGCACTGCCTTGGGCGGGTCGGTCACCACGTCGGCGAGCAGGTGGGGGATGTCCTTGTACATGCTGAGTTCCAGCATCTTCGGATCGATCATGATCATCCGGCACTGGTCCGGGGTCAGCCGGTAGAGCAGCGACAGGATCATGCAGTTGAGGCCGACCGACTTGCCCGATCCGGTGGTGCCCGCGACCAGCAGATGCGGCATCGGCGCCAGGTCCGCGATCACCGGATCGCCGGCGATGTTCTTGCCGAGCACGATCGGCAGCTGCGCGCCCATGTCCTCGAAGCTGTCGCTGCCGATCAGTTCGTGCAGGCTCACCGTCTCGCGCTTGGCGTTGGGCAGCTCGATGCCGATCACGCTTCGGCCCGGGATGGTCGCGACGCGCGCGGACACCGCCGACATGTTGCGCGCGATGTCGTCGGCGAGCTGGATCACGCGGCTCGCCTTGATCCCGCTCGCGGGTTCCAACTCGTACATCGTCACGACCGGACCCGGCCGCACCTCGACGATCTGGCCCTTCACGTGGAAATCGTCGAGCACGCTTTCCAGCAGCCGCGCGTTGCGCTCCAGCCCTGCCTTGTCGACCGCCGCGCTGCCGCTCTTTGGCGCGGGCTTGAGCAGGTCGAGCGGGGGGAGCTTGTAGCTACCCTTGAAGTCGAGGCTGGTCTGCACCGGCTTCGCCTTGGGCGGACTCGGCGGCGGCGCGGGATCGGCGATCACCGGCCCCGGCCGCGTGTCGGGCAGCGCCATCTTGCGCGGCTTCGGCGCCGCGGCGGGCGTGAACAGGTCGGGGGCATCGTCGATGCCTTCGTCCGTCTCGCCGTCAGCGGCGCCCGTCCGCTCGCGCCGCGGCAGGCGCAGCTGCGACACTTCGAGCTGCACGCTGCGTGCCCAGACGATCGCGCCCGCAATTCCCGCGATCAGCCCGAGCGCGCGGCCGCCCCACAAGGCAATTGCCGGTTCGCCGGCAAGGTTCAGGCCCCAGCGCAGCAGGTTCGCGATCGAGAGCCCGACCACGCCGCCCCAGCTGCCGGGCAGCTCCCAATCGAGCACGGGCCGGCTCGAGACAAAGGCGAAGGCGGTGCCCATCAGCGCGACGCCGAGTGCCGCGCCGCCCAGCATCCGCCCCCAGGCGCCGACCGGGTTGCCCTTCCACAGCCGGGTCGCGACGATCAGCCCGACCGGGGCGAGCAGCACCACCGGCAGGCCGCCGATCGCGAGGAGCAGATCGGCGAGCCATGCGCCCGGTGCCCCGAGCAGGTTCTTGGCAGGCCCGCCCGCGGCCGTGTTCAGCGAGGGATCGCCGCCGCTATAGGTGCCGATCGCCAGCACCGCGGCCAGCGTCAGCACGAACAGCGCGATCGCGCCGATCAGCGCGCCGCTGCGTTTCGCCCCCGCCTTCATCGTGTCACGCCACAGCATCGGCTGCACCCGGCTCGCCATCGAATGTCCCTGAAAGTCCCGAATTCCCGCTTGCCCGGAATCATCCACCCTGCGGACTCTGGCGTCAAGGCAGCCGCTGGCGTAATGCGGCGGCATGAGCCAGGCAGACCTTCTCATCCTCGGTGGCGGGCTGGTGGGGAGCGCGCTTGCGGTCGCCCTCGACCGCCATGGTATCTCCAGCATCGTGATCGATCCGGCGGACCCGGCGGTGATCCTGGCCGCGGCGCATGACGGCCGCGCCAGCGCGATCGCCGCCGCGCCGATGCGCATGCTCGAGGCGATCGGCGTCGCGGATCGCCTCACCGGCAAGGGCTGCCCGATCCAGAGCATCCGCGTGAGCGACGGGCTCGAGCCGGGCAAGCTCGACTTCGATCCGCTCGACGGCGAGGGCGCGCTCGGTACGATGTTCGAGAACCGCCATCTGCGCGCCGCGCTGATGGCCGCGGCTTCCGAAGCGCCGTTAGCCGACATCCGCATGCAGACCCGCGCCGTGCACGTCGAACGCGGCCCGCACGGCGTCACCGCCACGCTCGGCAGCGGTGAGGTGATCAAGGCCCAACTCCTGATCGGCGCCGAAGGCCGCAACTCGCCCACCCGCGACGCCGCGCACCTCAACGTCGCGCGCTGGACCTATGATCACTCGGCGATCGTCACCTCGCTCCATCACGAGCACAGCCACGAAAATACCGCGTTCGAGATCTTCTACCCCCAGGGCCCGTTCGCGATCCTGCCATTGGTCGATGACGATCGCGGCCACCGCTCGGCGATCGTGTGGTCGGTCAAGCGGCACGAGGAAGCGGGGATGATGAAGCTCTCCGAGCGCGGCTTCCTCGGCGAAGCGGAAAAGAAGATGGGCGGCTTCCTCGGCAAGCTCGGCCCGCTCGGCCCGCGCTTCAGCCATCCGCTCGGCTTCCACCATGCCGCGAAGATCACCGCCGGCCGCCTCGCTCTGGTCGGCGACGCCGCGCACGGCATCCATCCGATCGCGGGCCAGGGCGTCAACGTCGGCTTCCGCGACGTGGCGGCACTGGTCGAGGTGCTGGTCGAGGGCAAGCGCCTCGGCCTCGACATGGGCGATCCCGCCTTGCTCGCCCGCTACCAGCGCTGGCGCAGCCTCGACACCTTCATGGTCAGCGTCGCCACCGATGCGCTGACGCACCTGTTCGGCATCCCCGGCAAGACCGCCCACGCTGCGCGCCGCTTCGGCCTGTCGGCGGTCGACAAGCTGCCCGCGCTCAAGAACTGGTTCATGGCCGAGGCGCGCGGCGAGAGCGGCGCGACGCCGAAGCTGCTGCATGGGGAAATGGCGTAACGCCTATTGCAGCGTCCCCTCGTCGCTGTCGTGGCGGCCGAAGAACTGCATCAGCTGCACCGTCAGCTCGGCGCGGCCGCTCAGCGTGTCCGCCTCCAGCAACGCCTGCTTCGCCGCGGGATCGAATGGCGCGATCTGGGCGATGCCGTTGACCAGCGCCTCGTCGTCGAGCCGCGACACCGCGTTCCAGTCGACCGCATAGCCCTGACGTTCGGCGAAACGGCGTGATTCGAGCTCGAGCGAGGCGCGCTCGCCCATCGCCAACACCTCGTCCTCGGGATCGGCGATCAGTTCGGCCTCGACCTGCCGGAACGGCGTCGTGACCTCCAGTTCGCGAATCATGCGGAATCGCGACAGCCCTTCCAGCACGATGTCGAACTTGCCGTCGTCGAGCGCCTCGACCTCGGCGATCCGGCCGACGCAGCCGATCTCGAACAGCGGCACCGGTTGGCCCGGCGTCTCGCGAAAGCCCGGGCGCGGCTGGATCATCCCGATCCGCCGGTCGCGCGCGAGGCTGTCGGTCACCATCGCGCGATAGCGCGGCTCGAAGATGTGCAGCGGCAGCTGCATCCGCGGGAACAGCAACGCCCCCGTCAGCGGGAAGATCGAAAGCCGCCCAATCTTCCCCAACTCGCTCATCCGAACAGGATGGCGGAAAGCTTGCGGCGCTGCGCCGAGACCCACGGGTCCTCGAGCCCCACCGCCTCGAACAGCTTGAGCAGGCGCGCGCGCGCGGCGCCGTCATTCCATTCCTTGTCCTCGGCGATCATCGCCAGCAGCGTCGCTGCCGCACCGTCGCGGTCGTTCGCCGCCATCTGCGCCCCGGCCAGCTCGTAGCGCGCGTCCATGTCCTGCGGATTGGCGGCGGCGCGTTCGCGGATCGCGGCCAGCTCGTCATCGGCCGGCGCCTCGCGCGCCAGCGTCAGTGCGGCCTGCGCGCGCTCGACCTCGGGAGCCTTTGCGGCATCGTCGGGCAGCACGTCCAGCGCGGCCTGCGCCTCGTCGAGCCGTCCCAGCGCGATCAGCGCCTGCGCGCGCCCCGCCGCGACCTGCGGATGCTCGGGCGCCATCTCGCCGATCTGGTCGTAGATCACCAGCGCGCGCTCATGCTCGCCGCCCGCCAGCACCTCGGCTGCCATTGCCAGCAGCGGCTCCAGCTCCGCCTCCTGCGCCGCGGCGTCGCTCTCGACCGGGATCTGGCGGAGAATCTGGTCAAGATTGGCGCGCAGCTGGGTTTCGGTGCGGGCATTGGTCAGGTCCGCGACCAGCTGCCCCTGGAACATCGCATAGACGGTGGGGATCGAGCGCACCTGGAACTGCGCCGCGATGAACTGGTTGGCGTCGACGTCGATCTTGGCGAGCACCACGCCCTTGTCGGCATAGTCGGCCGCGACCTTCTCCAGGATCGGCGCCAGCGCCTTGCACGGCCCGCACCACTCCGCCCAGAAATCGAGGATGACCAGCTTGGTCATCGAAGGCTCGACAATGTCCTTGCGGAACGCCTCGACGGCGTCCTTGTCGGCGGCGGAAAGTCCCAGCGTGGCCACGGCGAATCCCTATTACGAAAAACCGGCGCCCTATGTGGGCGCTGGCAAGGCTCTGGCCAACCCTTTTCGGCTGCATTGGCGGCGGCACCAGCCCGCTCCCCCACCAGTGTGGGGTGAACAGCGCCCCGCGCTGTTCAGGTCATGCCGGGGGCATGACCGACCTCACACTCCCATCAAGATACACTCGCGTGGGTGGCCGGATGGGGGAGCGGGTCGGTCCGTTCGCATTCAGGCGCGATTGGGGGCTTGCGGACCCCGGAACCCGCTGCTAGAGGCCGCCACCTTGCCCCGCCCCCTCGGTTCCCGAGCGGGCACACAAGGCGCCAGAGAGCGGGCGTAGCTCAGGGGTAGAGCACAACCTTGCCAAGGTTGGGGTCGAGGGTTCGAATCCCTTCGCCCGCTCCAGGCCGCCATGGCGGCAAATCGATCCGACATCGCGAATCGAGACACATCCGCAAGCGGGCGCGTGTACCAAAGCCTTGAATTGCTTCGCCGCATTTCTGAACCGATCGTTTCGGAAATTGCCCCCTTCCCGCCCTTTTCCGGCCCTGCCCCCTACCTATCTGACCCCCTCGAAGGAATGTCCCCTGTGTATCGGGGACTTAAGGTACAGGAGGTTCAACCATGCAGAGCAGGGATCAGGTGCGGCGCACTTCGCGTCCGCTTCGCTGGATGGCCGCGTTGGCCGGTGCCATGATGATCGCGGCCCCGCTCACCGCGCAGGCGGGCGGCGGCGCCATGCTCGCGGCCGCGAGCGAATGGCGCAACCCCAAGGACAGCGTGCGCATCCGCTTCGCCCCCTGCGGGCAGGACCGGATGTGCGGCGTCGTCACCTGGGCGAGCGAAAAGGCCAAGGCCGATGCCCGCCGTGGCGGCACCGACCAACTCGTCGGCACCAATTTGTTCCGCAACTTCAAGCGCGTGGCGCCCGGCGAGTATAAGGGCCATGTGTTCGTGCCGGACATGAACCGCACCTTCTCCGGCCATATGGAGATCAAGGGCGATTCGATGATCGGCAAGGGCTGCGTGCTCGCCGGGCTGATCTGCAAGCAGCAGGTTTGGACGCGCATTTCGTGATGCGCTTTGCCGCGCGGGCGCTAGTCTCGTCCGCATGGCAAGCAAGCACAACCAGGCACCCATTCGAATCGGTATCGGCGGCTGGACCTTCGAGCCCTGGCGCGGCGGGACCTTCTATCCCGAGGACCTCAGCCAAAAGAAGGAGCTGGAGTATGCCAGCCGCCAGCTGACGGCGATCGAGATCAACGGCACCTATTATTCCGGTTTCAAGCCCGCGACGTTCGCCGGCTGGGCCGCGACCGTGCCCGACGGCTTCGTCTTCACGGTCAAGGCCTCGCGCTTCTGCACCAACCGCAAGGTGCTGGCGGAGGCCGGCGAATCGGTCGCGAAGTTCGTCGGGCAGGGGATCGTCGAGCTGGGCGACAGGCTCGGCCCGATCCTGTGGCAGTTCATGGCGACCAAGAAGTTCGATCCGGACGATTTCGGCGCCTTCTTGAAGCTGCTCCCGGCCAGCCGTGAGGGCGTGAAGCTGCGCCACGCGATCCAGGTGCGGCACGACAGCTTCCATGTCCCCGAATTCGTTGCGATGTGCCGCGATGCCGGCGCCGCGATCGTCTTCGCCGATTCGCCCGAATATCCGGGACTCGCCGACATCACCGGCGACTTCGTCTATGCCCGGCTGGAAAAGGGCGAGGACGACAACCCGCTCTGCTATCCGGAGGGCGATATCGACCGCTGGGCCGATGCCGCGAAGCTATGGGCCTCGGGTGGCCGCCCGGAAGGCCTGCCCTATGTCGAAGACAAGGCACCGCCCAAGACGCTGCGCGAGACCTTCGTCTTCTTCATCCATGGCGGCAAGGTCCGCGCGCCGGCGGCGGCGAAGGCACTGATCGAGCGCACGTCCTGACGATCGCGCCTTTCCGCGGCGTCAGCCCGCGGGCCGCGCCGGACTCGGCAAGTCGGAGACCATCCGCTCGCCGTCGATCACGATCGGGCTGGCGACGCCCGGCAGTCCGCCCGCGGCGATCTGCATGCCGCGCGCCACCACCTGCGGATCGGCGAACACCTCCCCGACGTCGTTGATCGGTCCGGCGGGCACGCCCTGCGCCTCGAGCGCGTCCGACAGCGCCTGCTTGGTCCAGCCCGCCACCGCCGCCTGGATCGGCGCGATCAGCCGCGCACGGTTGCGCACCCGCGCCGGGTTGGTCGCGAAATCGGGATCGGTGTGAAGATCGAGGTCGAGCACGCTGCACAGCTTCGCGAACTGCCCGTCATTGCCCACCGCGATGATCAGGTCACCGTCGCTGGCGGTGAACGCCTGATAGGGGGCGAGGTTGGCATGGCCGTTGCCCATGCGGTGCGGCACCTTGCCCGACGCCATCCAGTTGAGCGCCTGGTTGGCGAGCACCGCGACCTGGGTGTCGAGCAACGCCATGTCGATATGCGCGCCGTCTCCGGTCGCGTCACGCCGCCGCAGCGCCGCCAGGATCGCCACTGCCGAATAGACGCCGGTGAAGATGTCGGCATAGGCGATCCCCGCCTTTTGCGGCGCGCCGTCCGGCTCGCCGGTCAGCGACATGATCCCGCCCATCCCCTGGATGATGAAGTCGTATCCGGCGCGGTGGGCATAGGGTCCGGTCTGGCCGAATCCGGTGATCGAGCAGGTGATCAGCCGCGGGTTGACCGCCAAGAGGCTCTGATGATCGAGCCCGTACTTCACCAGCCCGCCGACCTTGTAGTTCTCGATCACCACGTCCGCCTCGGCGACCAGCGCGCGCACCGCGGCCTGGCCGTCGGGCGTGGCGATGTCGATGAAGCGCGCGGTCTTCCCCCGGTTCGCGGCGTGATAGTAAGCGGCGTCGCGGTCCTTCCCGTCTGCGTCGTGCAGGAAGGGCGGCCCCCAGTGCCGCGTGTCGTCTCCCGCGCCCGGCCGCTCGATCTTGATCACCTCGGCGCCGAGATCGGCGAGCAGCTGCCCGCACCACGGCCCGGCAAGGATGCGGGCCAGCTCGACCACCTTGATGCCTGCGAGGGGTCTCACCCGCGAAAGCCCCCGCGGCGGATGACGTAATAGCAATGGCCGGGCAGCATATGGCCGTTGCCGCGCTCGACCCGGCCTTGTTGCAGCACGCCGCCGATCTTCTCCATCGCCCGGCGCGAGCGGTGGTTGTTCTCGCCCACCACGAACACCGCGCCGCCGACATATTGGTGGATATGATCGAGCATCAGCCGCTTGATCTCGCGGTTCCACATCCCGCCCCAATAGGTCCGCGCGAGGAAGGTCCAGCCGATCTCCACCTCGTCACGCGCCGCGTCGGGGAAGGCATAGCGGCTCGCGCCGATGATCGCGCCGCTCGCCTTGTCGAGGATGGTGAGTCCGCCCCCGCTCGCCAGCGCGTCGTCGAAATAGGCGCGGAACACCGGCTCCTGCCAGCGATTGTGGAAGGGGTGCTGCTCCCAGATCAGCGGATCCGACGCGACCGCGAACATTTCTTCCCAATCCGCCGGCACGGTCGGCCGAAGGATCGCAAGCTCGCCGGTCAGCGTCGGCTGGAAGTCCATCAGAACGCCGCGATGCCGGTGATCGCCCGGCCGAGGATCAGGCCGTGCACGTCGTGCGTGCCCTCATAGGTGTTGACCGTCTCGAGGTTGATCGCGTGGCGCATCACATGGAATTCGGCCGAAATGCCGTTGCCGCCATGCATGTCGCGAGCGATGCGCGCGATCTCCAGCGCCTTGCCGCAATTGTTGCGCTTGATGATGCTGATCGCCTCGGGCGCCAGTTCGCCCTCGTCGAACATCCGCCCCGCGCGCAACGCCGCCTGAAGGCCGAGCGCGATCTCGGTCTCCATATTGGCGAGCTTGAGCTGGACCAGCTGGGTCGCGGCGAGCGGCCGTCCGAACTGCTGACGATCGAGCGTATACTGCCGCGCGGCGTGGAAGCAGGCCTCGGCCGCGCCCATGCTGCCCCAGGCGATGCCATAGCGCGCGTGGTTGAGGCAGCCGAACGGCCCCTTGAGCCCCTGCACGTCGGGCAGCAGCGCGTCCTCGCCCACCTCGACGCCGTCCATCACGATCTCGCCAGTGATGCTGGCGCGCAGGCTGAGCTTGCCCTCGATCTTGGGCGCCGACAGGCCCCTCATGCCCTTTTCGAGGACGAAGCCCTTGATCCCGCCGCCATGTGCATCGCTCTTCGCCCAGACGACGAAGACGTCGGCGATCGGCGAATTGGTGATCCACATCTTGGAACCGGTGAGGCGATAGCCGCCGTCGATCTTCTCGGCGCGGGTGCGCATGCTGCCCGGATCACTGCCCGCGTCCGGCTCGGTCAGCCCGAAGCAGCCGACCCATTCGCCGCTCGCGAGCTTGGGGAGGTACTTCCGCTTCTGCTCCTCGGTCCCATAGGCATTGATCGGGTGCATCACGAGGCTCGACTGTACGCTCATCGCCGAGCGATAGCCCGAATCGACCGCTTCGACCTCGCGCGCGACCAGGCCATAGGCGACATAGCCCAGGCCCGCGCCGCCATAGGTTTCCGGAATGGTCGGGCCGAGCAGGCCGAGCTGGCCCATCTCGGACATGATCGAGCGGTCGAAATCCTCGTCGAGGAACGCGCGGGTGACGCGCGGCAGCAGCCGCTCCTGCGCATAGGCGCGCGCGGCGTCGCGCACCATCCGCTCCTCGTCGGTCAGCTGCGCGTCGAGCGCGAACGGATCGGCCCAGTCGAAACGGCCCATCGCGGCCATGACATCTCTCCCTGAATTGATCTTACTGCGTGGGCGCGGGTTGCGCGGACGGCTGCTGCGCCCCGGCCGCCGGCTTTACCGGCCCGCGGATCGCCGCGGTCTCGAGCGTGTCGAGCGCGCCGCGGGTCTCGACATAGCGGCTGGCGGCCGCCATCCAGCTTTCCGCGCCCTGCGCACCGGGCAACCGGGCGACTTCGGCGAGCGCCGCCTCGACATGGCCTTGCCCCAGCAGCCGGCGTGCGCGCGCCAGCCGGGCGCGGGGGTGCGGGCTGGCCGCATTCTCCTTACGCACGATCACCAGCGTGGCTGCCTCGCGACGCAATCCGTCCCACCAGCTCTCGCCGGGAACGCCGGTCGACAGTCTCGGGGCAATCTGGTCGAAGGCAAGACGCAGCTCCTCGAGCGTCACCGGCTCGTTCGCGCCGCGAATGACGGTGGCGACCGCGCGTCCGTCGATCTCGCCGAACCGGGTGCGCAGCTCGCCGGCGATCGGGCCGAGCGGCTGGCCGCGCTCGATCGCGCGGCGTGCGCCGAACACCAGCATCATCGCCTCGGCGCGCCCGGCATAGCCTGCTGCGGTCCGCGCGTCCGCGTCGCTCGCCTGGATGCGGTTGTCGAGCGTGTCGAGCTTTGCCGCGAGCGCCTGCTCGCGGGCCGCCAGCGTCGCAAGGTCGGTGGCCGGAGCAGCTGGCGCCGACGTGCGCGCGGGCGGGGTGGGATCGGCGATCGGCATGGTGCCGGTGCCCCACCAGCCGCCGAAGCGGAAGATCGCCGCCATCACCGCGAGGCCCGCGAGAAAGGCGATCAATCCGGCGATCAGTGCGACGGTCAGCGTGTTGCCGCGGGGGGGCGCCGGAACCGGCGTCTCAATCGGCGTATCGGAGATCATGGGTCCGCTTATTCTCCCGATGCGGTCAGGGGTCAATCGCGAGCGGGCGTGCTGCCGCGATCAGCGCATCGTCATCGGGCGTGATGGCGATCGCGCCTGCGCTCCAGCCCGGCCCCGCGGCGATCGCAGCCTTCCTGCTGATCGCCGCGATCCGGATGGTGGCGGGCGAAATCCGGTGGCGCGCCAGCTCGGCAGCCAGCTGCATGCCGGCGCGCGCGGAATGGATCAGCGCGACGCTTCCCGCGAGTTGCGCGGCGCCGGCGGCCGCCAGCACCCGCGGCTCGCTGGCATAGATGGGGACGATCGCGGCGAGTGCCGGATGTTCGATCGCGGTCCGGTCCCGCCCCGCCAGCCATAGCAGGCGGGTGAAATCCGGCGAATCGCGCAGCAGGCTGGCAAGGTCGGCCGATCCGGCGCGGGCGACTGCGAAGCCGGCGGCGCGGGCCGCGTCGGCGGTCGCGCTTCCCACCGCCAGCACGGGCATGCCACGCAGCGAAGCGAGCGCGGCCCCGCCATGACGCACCGCATTGGCACTGGTGAGGAGCAGGCCGTCGAAGCCGGTTGCATCGGGCGGCGTCCAGGCCAGCGGCCGGACCTCGAACAGGGGGGAGGCGAGCGGCTCAAGGCCGGCATCGCGCACCCGCTCTGCGGTGGCGCTGTTGCCCGGTTCGGGCCGCAGGATCGCGATGCGGCGGCTCAATGCCCGAACAGCGCGCGCAGGCGCGGGCTAGCGGCGGCGAGCAGATCGTGCGCAATTGCCGCGGCTTCGTGCGCCGTGCCTTCGAGCCCGGGCCGATCGAGACGGACATGCTCGCTGCCGTCCTCGCTCAGGATCTCGGCGCGCAGACGCAGTCCCTCCGCCTCGATCGTGGCAAGCGCGGCGACGGGGGAGTGGCAATCGGCGGACAGCGCGGCGAGCAGCGCGCGCTCGGCGAGGACGCAGCGCTCGGTCTCGGGATCGCCGATTGCGGAGACCAGCATGCGGGTCGCGACATCGTCCGCACGCACCTCGATCCCGACCGCGCCTTGCGAAGGGGCGGGGAGGAGCCGGTCGAGCGGGATCGGAGCGCCCACTTCGGGCCGGTCGAGCCGCTCGAGGCCAGCGGCGGCGAGCAGGGTCGCATCGGCTTCGCCGTCGCGCACCTTGGCCAGGCGCGTATCGACGTTGCCGCGCAGCGGCACGATCGCGAGGTCGGGGCGAATGCGGCGCATCTGGGCGGCACGGCGCGGAGAGCTGGTGCCGATCCGCGCGCCGTGCGGCAGCGCCTCGATCGAGTCCGCGCCGATCAGCCGGTCGTGCACGTCCTCGCGCGGCAACATCGCGGCGATGGCGATGGTGTCGGGGCGGATCGTCTCGACATCCTTCATCGAATGGACGGCGAGGTCGATCTCACCGTCGAGCAAAGCGCGGTCGAGCTCCTTGGTCCATAGCGCCTTGCCGCCGATCTCGGCGAGGGGGCGGTCCTGCACCTTGTCGCCGGTCGTGCGGATCGGGACGATCTCGACCCTCTCCGGCGCCCAGCCATGCGTAGCGAGCAGCGCGTCACGCACCAGATTGGCCTGGACGAGCGCGAGCGGCGATCCGCGGGTGCCGAGACGAAGCATGCGCGGCGCTCTAGCGGCTCGAATTGCTGCTGTCGAACGCCTCAGGGAATCTCGAATAGCCCAGCCGCGCCCATCCCGCCCGCGGTGCACATCGAGACGACCACCCAGCGCACCCCGCGCTTGCGCCCCTCGATCAGCGCATGGCCGATCAGCCGCGCGCCGGTCATGCCGAACGGATGGCCGATCGCGATCGCGCCGCCATTGACGTTGTACTTTTCCGGATCGATGCCCAGCGTGTCGCGGCAATAGAGGCACTGGCTCGCGAACGCCTCGTTGAGTTCCCACAGACCGATGTCGGCGATGGTGAGGCCCGCCCGGTCGAGCAATTTGGGAATCGCGAAGACCGGGCCGATCCCCATCTCGTCCGGCGCGCAGCCTGCGGCCTGAAAGCCGCGATAGACGCCCAGCACCTCCCTGCCCTCGGCCTGCGCCATTGCGCGGTCCATCACGATCTGCGCGGCCGCACCATCGGACAGCTGGCTGGCATTGCCTGCGGTGATATGGCGGCCTTCCTTGACGACCTGCCCGTCCTTCCACACGGTCTTGAGTCCCGCCAGCGCTTCGACGGTGGTGCCAGGGCGGATGCCCTCGTCCCGACTCACCGTCACCGTCTCGCTGCCGGTGCGGTTGCCTTCCTTGTCGAAGACCGCCTTCTCGACCGTGATCGGCGCGATCTCCTCGGCGAACGCGCCTCTGGCCAGACCCGCTTCGGCGCGCTGCTGGCTCATCGCGCCATATTCGTCCTGGGCGGCGCGCGTGATGCCATAGCGTTCGGCGACGATCTCGGCGGTCTCGATCATCGGCATATAGGCGTGCGGTTCGCTCGCCAGCACCGACCGGTTGGCGAAGCGCGGCGCGTCCTTGTTCACCGTCAGGCTGACCGATTCCATGCCGCCCGAAAGCGCGACATCGATATCCCCGGCGACGATCGATCGTGCCGCCAGCGCGAGCGCGGTCAACCCCGACCCGCATTTTCGGTCGAGGGTGAAGGCGGGCACGCTCCGCGGCAGCCCCGCGGCGAACACCGCCATGCGGCCGGCGTTGCCGCCCTGCGTGCCCCACTGGTTGCCCACGCCCCAGAAGATGTCGTCGATCCGCTTGGGGTCGATTCCAGCCCGTTCCACCACCGCGTTCATCACATGCCCGGCAAGCACCGGCGCTTCGGTCGCGTTGAACGCCCCCCGATACGCCTTGCCGATCCCGGTCCGGGCGGTGGAAACGATCGCGGCCTCGCGCATGTCATCCTCATTCGTATTTTGGGTATGGCTTCTCCGTAATCCGCATTGGTCAACATTGGAAGATTCAGTCGGTAAATTTCGGCGGTCGCTTCTGGATGTTGGCCATCACCGCCTCCATCTGATTGGGAGAGCGCATCAACTGCGCCTGCTCCGCGCTCTCCGCGGCAAGGATCGCGGGTGCCTGCGCTTCGGCGGCAAGGTTGGCGAGACGCTTGGCGGCGCGAATCGCATGCGGGTTCCGTCCAGCGATCGCGCGCGCCAGCGTCATCGCGTCGGCATGCGGATCCTCCGCCAGGCGCGTCGCGAAGCCCAGCGCCAGTGCCTCCTCGGCGCCGAACTCGCGTGCGGTGTAGGTCAGCTCGCGCAGCACGTCGTCACGCACCGTCGTCCGCCACAGCGCGAAGCCCGCCATGTCGGGGACGATTCCCCATTTCATTTCCATGATCGAGCAGCGCGTGCCTGGCGCCAGAATGCGAATATCCGCGCCGGACAGGATCTGGAATCCGCCGCCAAAGGCGATGCCGTGCACTGCGGCGATCACCGGCACGGGCAGCATGCGCCAGCCCCAGGCGACCTGCTGGAACAGATTGGCGTCGCCATGGCTGCGCTCGCCCAGGTCGAGCCCCGTGCCGCCGCCTGCCATGCTCGCCATGTCGAGCCCGGCGCAGAATGCGCGGCCTTCCCCCGACAACACCACCGCGCGCAGCCCGGCCATGCCATGCAGCTGCCCGATCGCATCGGCGATTCCCGCGAACATCGCGGGGTCGAGGGCGTTCATCTTGTCGGGCCGCGTCAGCCGCACATCGGCGACGCCGTCATGAAATTCGATCGAAACGCGTTGCTCGCTCATTGGCCATCCTCTCGGCTTTTGCGCACGCTAGACCGCGTCGAGGCGATAGCCGAGTCCCTTGGCGCTGCGGATCATCGGGCTGGCGAAGCCGCGGTCGATCCGCGCGCGCAGCTTGGAGACGTGCACGGCGACGACATTGGTCCCCGGATCGAACCGCAACCCCCACACCTGCTCGAGCAGTTCGCGGCGCGAGACGAACTCACCGCGCCGCTCGGCGAGATAGAGCAGCAGCGCAAACTCGCGGGGAAGGAGCGGGATCGGGAGGCCGGCGCGCTCGACTATGCGGTGCACCCGATCGATGCGCAGCTCGCCGATGCGCGTGTCGCCGGGCATATGGCTGCGCACGCGCACGTCGACGCGCGCAGCGAGCTCATAGGGATCGACCGGATGCGAGACCGCGTCGGCAGCGCCGGCATCGAGCGCCGCGGTCAGCCAGGCGTGGCAGCTGGCGACGGCGATCTCGGGCACATGGGTGCTGCGGATGCGGATCCCGGGTCCCCATGCGCGCAGGATCGCGGCGACCTCCCGGTCGGGGGCGGCGCACGGCTTGCCCAGGACGAGCGCATAGCCCCGCTGGGCAATGGCTTGATCCAGCAGGGGTATATCGATTTCGGAGAGAATCTTATGCCCCACGCCTCGGGAATCTACGCGCCACACCTCCTGAGTCTGCCGGAAACTGGTCCGCATCGGATCGATTATGCGCGCCGGATTCGAGTTCGCTGTGGACAGTGAGCCGGACCTGCGAGTCGCGGTCTCCCGCCGTCAGCTCGAGCAGCGCGCGGCGGTCCGGCGCGCTTGCGTTGGCCGAGACAAGCGCGGCGGCAGCGGTGCGGCGCATGCGCGGATGCGGGTGATGGCGCAGGAGGTGCGCGGCGAGGTCGAGGCCGTTGCCGCCGCCAAGATGGACGGCGAGCGTGACCAGCCCCTCGGACGGCGCGGTGGTCAGCCCCTCGGCGATCGTGCCGCGGGCGATATCGAACCGGTACTGGTCGATCCACGGATGGCTGGGATGCTGGCCCAGGACGTTGAGCGATACCGAGAAACGGTCGGGCGGCAGCTGGACGTGCACGTCGCGCTGCATGCGGTAGAGCATCAGCTTGCCGGGATCGAGCCGGCTGCGCTCGACGAAGCGCAGACCGGCATCAATTCCGGCCGCGCCGGACACGGCCCGTCCGTCATATTCGAAATAGTCGCTCCAATAGCCCGGTCCCAGATAGCCGTAGGTGAGGAACGGGAAGTTGTGATCATGCGGCAGCCCGTAGAAAAAGGGTGCGGTGCCGCTCGCCTGCACGACAGCATCGTCCGCCGCGGGCCAGAAATTGGCACGGATCACATAGCGGCCATTGGGCGGGCGCAACAGGAAGACCTGCGGGCCATAGCCGTTGGCGGCGCTTTGTCGCGCGCAGCGCAGCTTGAGCTCCTCGATCGCCAGGTCGGCCAGGAAATGGCGGTTGCGGCCAAGTCGCGCGAGCAACGGGCCGAGCGCCGCGAAGCTTTCCTCGTCATGCGGATCGAACGGTGTCGAATCGAGCCTATCGGCCAGTTCTTCGAGGGTGATCGCCGCGTCCTCGCCCGGCTCGATCAGGCGGGGCATGACGGCTCCAGCCGCTGGTCGAGAATCGGCAAGGTCGCCGCGGCTGCCGCGCGGATCTCGGCATTGGCGTCGTCCGCGCACATTTCCGCAAGTCGGCTGCGGGCACTGCGGCCATCGAGCATCAGCCATTCGCGCATCGCTGCCCAGCGCAGGTGGAAGGCCGGATGGTGCGAGGCATTGTCGAACAATGTCGTGGCGTCGGTCCGTCCGCTCACGCGCAGGAAGGTGAGCAGCATCTCGATCCGCGATGCTGTGTCGTCTGCGCAGGCTGCGCGAACGAACGCGCCATCGGTCACGGAGTACTCGCGCATCAACGGGTCTGCATCCGGCTTGATCGTCGCGGTGAGCGTGACGATGTCGCGCTTGGCATCGGTGAGCAGATGGCCGGTGGTCCGCCCGTCCTGACGGATCAGCGTGCCGTCCTTCAGCGTGAGCGGCGTGATCTCCCGGGCAGGCGCAGCCGTAGCCGCGCTGAACGCCCGCCCCGCCGCTTCCGCGCGCCAGCGCCGCATTCGTGCTTCGCCTCCCCGGACATAGCAGGTGAGCGTCACCCGTCCCGGCAGCACCACGGTGGCGGGCGCCGCGAGCTGGTTGAGGTCCGCCGCGCGGGTGACCGTGGCGGAGATCGTGACTGCGGCGCAATCGAGCAGCACCACCCCCGTTCGAAGGCGGTCGCGGCTGGCCTTGAACGGAGGCTCGAACCACGGATCGGCGCGCAATGCGTCGGTGAGCGGAGCCAGCAGCGCCGCCACCCGGCGTGGATCGGTGATCCACGCCGCTGCGCGCTGCTCGATCGCGGTGGCATCCTGAAGTTCCGCGAACGTCTTCACGGCCTCTGCGGCCGGGCCCGCGAGCCAGCGCGCATTGACGGCTGCCGACCGGACGCGCGCACCGGCAAGGCCGCGGCATTGTACGGCCGCGAACGATGCGGTCACTGCAGCGGGCTGGGATAGGTTTCGTACACCAGGATCGCGATCGCGATCAGCGTCTCGAAGATATCGTCGCCGGCGATCTCGGTGGCGCGGATCGCGCCATGCGTGGCGACCTGCGTGCTAAGAGCGGCGATTTCGGCCAAGGGTAAGGTGATCATCGCATGTTCCCCCGTGCTGGATTGCCGCACGCTACGCCCGGGGCAACCGGCGGCAGAGTTAAATCGAATTTACGTTGCGCCGCGGCACGCCCGCTTGCCGGGGTTCTCGCCGCCCGCTACGCCGCCTGCAATGGAATCCCAGCCGTTCCCGTTCGATCCGGCCGCATTCTTCGCCGCCTTGCCTGCGGGGCATGGCCGGCGGCTGGGCATTCGCTACGATTCGCACGGCGCGGACTGGTGCCAGCTCGTCCTGCCCTGGCGCGACGATCTGATCGGCGATCCGGCACGCGGCGTGATCGCCTCGGGGCCGATCGTCGCCTTGCTCGATATGGCGACCAGCGTCGCCGTATGGATGAGGCGCGGCGGGTTTCTGCCGCACGCGACGCTGGACCTGCGCGTCGATTATCTGCGGCCCGCGACGCGGGGGCGCGAGGTGATCGGGCGCGGCGAATGCTATCGGGTGACGCGCTCGGTCGCGTTCGTGCGGGGCATCGCGCATGATGGCGATCCGGACGATCCGGTCGCGCACGTCGCCGGCACGTTCATGTTCACGGGCGTGCCCGCATGACGCTGCCGCCCTATGCCGACCTGCTCGGGATCACGCGGGAGCCCGAAGAGGGGGCGCCGGTCCTCGCGATGCCCTTCGGCGCCGATGTCGTCGGGCGTCCCGGCTTCGTCCATGGCGGCGCGCTCGCCGGGTTGCTCGAGATGGCGGCGATCGTCGCGCTCAAGCATGCGCTGGAGGCCGACGGCCGTGCCGAAGCGCGGATCAAGCCGATCAACGTGACCGTCGACTTCATGCGCGGCGGGCGTGAGAAGGTCACCCGCGCGCAAGGGCATGTGTCGCGGCTCGGCACGCGCGTCGCCAATGTCGAGGCGATCGCCTGGCAGGACGACCGGGACCGCCCGGTCGCCGCCGCGCGGTTGAACTTCCTGCTCGTCGATTTCTAGAATCTGGATTCACCTTCGCTGAATTTCGGTGCCAGCCCG
>NZ_DASWTG010000069.1:0-56062 GCF_036402235.1 Sphingomonas sp.
TTCCCTCTCGCCCCCCCCCGCCCTGCCCGCGTCCCCCCCCCCCCCCCCCCCCCCCCCCCCCTGGGGGCGGCCCCCCCCCCCGCGCTCGGGCGCCCTACGACTCCCCAGCGCTGGTTCTGGCATCCTCCCCCTCCGCCAGCCTGCGGCTGCCACCTCCCCCTGGCGGGGGAGGATTGGTGTCGATGCCGGCCTTCGCGAGGAACTCCGTCATCGCCCTGCCGATGCCAATCGGCGTGTGCGCCGCCATGTTCTCGGCGAGCTTCTGATCCTGCATGTCGCGAAACTGGTCGAGCGCCTGGCTTTCAAACAGCGAATCCGCGAGCTTTGCCTTGCGCATCGAGGACAGCATCATCCTGGTGAAGATCGCCTCGAACTGCTCGCCCGCCTTGTCGAGATTGTCACGCGTGCCCAGGCGCGCAGTGTCGGTCGAGACACTGCCGCTGAGCTTGAGTGTAGCGGGAGAAGGCGCGCGAAGATCGGTCACAGGACGATCAGCTCCGCCTTCAGCGCGCCGGCCTGCTTCAAGGCCTCGAGGATCGCGACGAGATCGGCCGGGGACGCGCCGATCGCGTTCACCGCCTTGACCACATCGGCAAGCTTCGGACCCGCTTCCAGCAGGAACATCGGACGCTTCTCCTCCTCGACGCCGACCGCGCTGCGCTGTTCAAGGGCGGTTTCACCCTGGCTGAACGGCGCCGGCTGGCTGACGCGCTGGGATTCATCAATACGAACGGTCAGTTTACCATGTGTTACCGCGGCCGGGCTGACCCGGACGGCCGAGTTGATGACCACCGTGCCGGTGCGCGCGTTGACGATGACCTTGGCCGGCGCCTCGGCGGCATCGACCGCGAGATTCTCGATCTCGCTCATCATTTGGGCACGCACGTCGGCGCCGGGCTTGGCCATCACCGCGACCGAAACGCCGTCGACCGCGCGCGCGGTGCCGAAGCCGAAGCGGCCGTTGATCGCATCCGCGACGCGCTGCGCCGTGGTGAAATCCGAACGCGCAAGATTGTAGGTGAGCAGCGGCGTGTCGGCGAAGCCGGTCTCGACCGCGCGCTCGACCGTCGCCCCCTCGGGGATGCGGCCCGACGAGGGCGTGTTGACGACAATCTTCGACCCGTCGGCGCCCTCCGCGCCCAGGCCGCCGACCGCGAGGTTGCCCTGCGCCATCGCGTAAATCTGGCCATCGGCACCGATCAGCGGGGTAAGCACCAGGGTGCCGCCGCGCAGCGACTTGGCCTTGCCCATCGACGAGACGGTGATGTCGAGCTTCTGCCCCGGCTTGGCGAAGGGCGGGAGCTCGGCGGTGATCATCACCACCGCGGCATTCTTGAGCGCCGGGTTGACGCCCGGCGGCAGCGCCAGCCCGAAGCGGGCGGTGACACCCTTCATCGACTGGACGGTATATTCGAGATTGTCGTCACCCGTGCCCGGAAGCCCGACGACGATGCCGTAGCCGGTCAGCTGGTTCGAGCGGATGCCCTGGAACGCGCCAAGGTCCTTGATCCGCTCGGCCGCGACGGGCTGGGCGAACATGGCGAGAAACAGGGCGACCAACCCAGCAACCGTTCGGCCCCGGACCTGATCCGGGGCTGTCGAAGCACCGACTTTCTTTGAGCGGCGAAAGAAAGAACAGCCCTTCGACAAGCTCAGGGCGAACGGATGAAGGTTGCGCATGATGCTCATCCTCAGAACGGGCTGATGACCTGGAAGAAGCGGCTGAGCCACCCCTGACGGCTGGCGCGGGCGACATCGCCCTTGCCGGTATAGGCGATGCGGGCATCGGCGACGCGGGTCGAGGCGATGCGGTTGTTGGCATCGATGTCGGTCGCGCGGACCACGCCCTTGATCTGGACGAACTCGTCGCCGCGGTTGAGCGTCACGCGCTTCTGCCCCTGAACCAGCATGGTGCCGTTGGGATAGACCGCGGCGACGGTGACGGTGATCTCGCCCGAGAGCGCGTTCGATTGGTCGGCGCTGCCCGCGCCCTTGAAGTTGCGCTTGCCGCTGACGCTGGCGTCGCTTTCCCTGAACAGCGACAATGCGCCGGTGCTCGGCGGGGTGAGCGAGAAGCCGCCGCCGCTGTCGAGCTGCGATCCGGCCGACTTGGACGCGCTGGTGCGCTCTACCAGCACGATCGTCAGCGGATCGCCGACGCGGCGCGCGCGCATGCCTTCGTGCAGCGCGGCATAGCCGTCGGCCGCCTGGAAGATCGAGCCGTTGGCCGGCGCGGCCGCGGCGGGGGCGACCGGAAGCGAGGCGCTGAAGTCCTCCTTCGGCCCCTTCTTGCCGAACAGCTGCGCCCTGGCGGGCTGGGCGATGGCGATCGCCGCGACGATCGCGGCGCCGGTGAGCAGGCCTGCGGCGAACTTCATCAGCTGCCCCTCAGATGTTCTGATTGACATATTTGAGCATCTCGTCGGATGCCGAGATCATCTTCGAGTTGACCTCATAGGCGCGCTGGGTCTCGATCATGTCGACCAGTTCCTCGACGACGTTGACGTTCGAGCCCTCCAGCATGCCCTGGCGGATGTTGCCGCGGCCGTCCTGCCCGGCGACGCCGAGATTGACCGCGCCGCTGGCCGCGGTCTCGACCAGGAAATTGTCGCCGATCGCCTGAAGCCCCGCCGAATTCGGGAAGGCGGCGATCTGGATCTGGCCGACCTGCGACGCCTCGGTCTGGCCGGGGACGGTCGCGCTGACCGTGCCGTCGGTGCCGACGGTGATCGCGGTCGCGCCCTCGGGGATCGTGATGCCGGGCATCACCTGATAGCCCTCGGCCGTCACCAGCAGGCCCTCGGGGCTGCGCGTGAAGTTGCCTGCCCGCGTGTAGCCGAGCTGGCCGCCGGGCAGCTGGACCTGGAAGAAGCCGTTGCCGTCGAGCGCCATGTCGAGCGCATTGCCGGTGGTCTGGAACGATCCCTGGGTGTCGATCCGCGCAGTGCCCTGAACGCGCACGCCGGTGCCGAGGTTGAGCCCGGTGGCGTATTGCGTCTCCGACGTGCTCGCCGAGCCGGGCGCGGTCACGACCTGATAGGCCAAAGCTTCGAACGAGGCGCGGTCGCGCTTGAAGCCGGTGGTGTTCACGTTGGCGAGGTTGTTCGAGATCACCCGCATGCGCATGTCCTGGGCGTCGAGCCCGGTGCGCGCGATGTGCATTGCTGCGGAACCCATGGTCCTGGTCCTTCCCTAGATACTTAGCTCACCCGCATCAAAGACGCGGAGCTCTCGTCCATGTTCTTCGCTTCGCGGAGCAGATTGGCCTGCACCTCGTAGCTGCGCTGGTTCTCGATCATGTCGACCAGCGCCTGGGTGAGATTGACATTCGACTGCTCGAGCGCGCCGGTCTGGACGCGTGCGTCGAGATCGGCGGGCAGCGCGCCGCCGCCGCGGACATGGAGCAGATTGTCCAGCCCCTTGACCGTGCGGCTGCCCTGGTCGCTGACCAGCTTCAGCTGATCGATCACCTGCGGCGGCTGGCTCGGGTCGGCGCCGGGGGCGACGATCGAGATGGAGCCGTCGTCAGCGATCATGATCCTGTCGTGCGGCGGCACGGTGATGGGGCCCCCCGACCCCATCACCGGGAAACCGTCGCCGGTTTCCAAGACGCCACTCGGTGCGATGCGCAGATCACCGCGCCGCGTATAAGCTTCGCTGCCGTCGGCCGCCTGCACCGCGAGCCAGTTGTCGCCGGTGATGGCGACGTCGAGCCCGCGGCCGGTCTGAACGACCGTGCCCGCGCGCCGGTCCATGTCGACCACGGTCTCGGCGCTGGGCAGGCGACTGTCGTGCCCTTCGCCCTTCACCATCAGCCGCTCGAAATTGACCCGGTCGGCGCGGAAGCCGATCGTGGAGGCGTTCGCGATGTTGTTCGCGATCGTCGCCTGCGCGTCCATCTGGCCCTTGAGCCCCGACAGCGCGGTATAGACGAGCCTGTCCATCGCTTGTGCCTCCTAACCCCGAGAAATCAGCTGCGGATGTTGAAAATCGTCTGCGAGATCTGGCTCGCGGTATCGAGCGCCTTGGCGTTCGCCTGGAAGTTGCGCTGCGCCGCGATCAGCCCGACCAGCTCCTCGGTGATGTCGACGTTCGAGCGCTCGATCGCGCCCGACATCAGCCCGCCAAAGCCGTTGGTGCCCGGCTCGCCGAGGCGCGGCTCGCCCGAGAGACCAGTGGCGGCCCAGGTCGAGTTGCCGAGCTGGCGCAGGCCCGAGGGATTGGAGAAGTTGGCGAGCGCGATCTTGCCCAGCGCGAGGCTGTCGCCGTTGGAGAAGCTGGCGCGGACCGTGCCGTCCTCGCCCACCGTCACGCCGTCGAGCTGGCCGACGGCCTTGCCGTCCTGCGAGCGGTTGTTGACGCTGAACGGCTGGCCGAGCTGGGTGGTCGCGCTGCCGAAGTCGAGCGCGATCTGCTGCTCGGTCGTGCTGGTGCCGACCGTGAACGGCGCGAACTGGGTCGGCGCGGTCGGCGAGCTCAGCGCGCCGTTGCTGTCGAAGGTCAGCGTGATCGGCTCAGGATTGGCCGGATCGGTGCCGAGCTGCTTGTCGCCGACAAAGGTGTAGACCGACCAGGTGCTCGGCGCGTCGGTGGTCTCGCGCACGAAATAGCTGGTCATCGTCAGCGGGTTGCCGCTGGCGTCGTAGATCGTGGTCTGGGTCGAGTTGTTGTAGGTGCCCGGATCGAACCGATCGAACGCATAGGGCGTCTCGGGCGTGAAGCGCGACGCTTCCGAGGGCACCGACGAATAGGCGGAGAGGTTGAGCGCGAGCCCGACATTCTTGGTCGCCTCGGGCACGCCGCTGGTCTGCGGCAGACGCAGGTTGACGGTTGAGCCCATGCCGGTCGCGATCACCGCGCCCGAGCCGTCGACGGGATAGACCTGCAGATAGGACCCTTGCGAATCCGTCACATAGCGCTCGCTGTCGACCAGGAAGCTGCCGTTGCGCGTGAAGTTGACGCCGGCAGCGTCGAGGCTCGGCTTGACCGCGAAGAAGCCGTCGCCCGAGATCGCGATGTCGAGGCTGGACGAGGACTGCTGCGTGCCGCCCTGGCCGAATTGCTGGCGGATCGCCTTCACCGTGGTGCCCGAGCCGATCATCTGGTTCGGGTTCAGCGACACGCTCGAGGCGATGACGTCGGCGAACTCGGTGCGGCTCTTCTTGAAGCCGTTGGTCGAGACGTTCGACAGGTTGTGCGAGATGGTCGACATGTCGGTCTGCGCCGCCTGAAGACCGGAGAGCGAGGTGTAGAAGGACATTGCTTATGCTCCTTGGAAACTGGGTTCTCAGCCGATCTTGCGGACGGCGGTGGTGGAGACCTGGCCGATGCCGGGCAGGGTGAGGACGGGATTGCCGTCGCTGCCCATCCCCACCGCGGTGACCGGGGCCCAGACGAGCGGCTTGGCGGTGACCGCGCCCCCATCGGCGTTCTGCGCGGCGACGCGGATCTTGAACGGGCCGTCGCCGGCGTCCTCGCCGGTGTCGGTCGAGCCGTCCCATTCGAACTCGATCTGGCCGGCCTTGGCGCTGCCGAGCGAGACGTTCTTGAGGATCTCGCCGTTCGGCCCCTCGATCACGACATTGACCTCGGCCGCATCGGCGCCGAGCTCGATCACGCCACCGAGCGTGCCGTCGGTGCGCGGATAGGCGGTATTGCCCTCGGTCAGCACGGTGCGGCCGACCCACGAGACGAGGTCCGTGGTCGAGGTCGCGCCGAGCTTGGCGGCGATCGCCTGCAGCGTCGTGTTCATCTCGCTGATGCCGGCGAGCGACGAGAATTGCGCCATCTGCGCGACCATCTGCGTGTTGTCGACCGGATCGAACGGGTCCTGGTTCTTCATCTGCGCGGTCATCAGCGTCAGGAAGTCGGACTGGTCCATCGCTTCCGAGCCGAGCTTGTTGGTGTTCGCGCGGCCGGTTCCGGTGCGGTTGATGCCAAGATTGGCCAGCGTGGTGTCAAAGCTCGTCGCCATCAGCTGCGTCCCAGGTTGAGCGTCTGGGTGATCAGCGTCTTCGCCGTCTGCATCACCTCGACATTGTTCTGATAGGTGCGGGCGGTCTCCATCATGTCGACCAGCTCTCGCGTCTCGTCGACCGCGCTTTCCCAGATGTTGCCGTCCTTGTCGGCCATCGGGTTGCCGGGGTCGTAGCGCTTGACCGGCGCCTCGCCCGCGGTGACGACGCGCTCGACATCGACCGTGGCGAGGTTGTTCGCGGCGTCGAAGGCGGTGCGGAACACCGGCTTCTGCGTGCGATAGGCCTCGGCCGCCGAGGACGCGACCTGGCCGACATTGGCGAGGTTCGACGCGGTGGTGTTCATCCGCACGAGCTGCGCCGACATGGCGCGGCCCGCGACCTGGAAGATGCTGAGCGGCTGGTCGGACACTTGCTTATTCCCCCTTCAGCGCGCGGGTGATGGTGGAGATGCGCCCGTTGAGGAACGCGAGCGTCGTCTGGTAGGCGACGGCGTTCTCGGCGAAGGCGGTCTGCTCGGTCGCGAGCTCGACGGTGTTGCCGTCGAGGCTGGGCTGAAGGGGCACGCGGAACTTGGTCGCGGCCTCGATCGGATCGGCGCCTTCAATGCCGGGCGTTTCGATCGCGCTCAGCGCTTCCTTGAAGTCGATGTCCTTGGCCTTGTAGCCGGGCGTCGAGGCGTTCGCGATGTTCGACGCGAGCACGCCCATGCGCTGCGAGCGCACCGCGAGCGCCGCACCGTGCACCCCGAAAAGACTGTCCTGACCCATGCTATGCGTCCTCCGCACATTTGTTCGCGGCCTTCCTAGCAATGGGCATGCCAGTTTCGGGGTTTGCGGCTGAAATCGCTCCAATTGCCGGGAAACGCCGAGAGAGCGGCAAGATGTTGCCGGGGGCGGCAATCGATCTTGCCGGTTTTGCCGGTGGGGTTTGGGTGGCGAACTAATATCCTCCCCGACGCTGGGGACCGCCGCGAAGCGGTGGTGGAGGGAGGAGCGCGGCAAAGGGGTCGGCGGAGAGGGAGGCCCGTGCGGAAGCCCCCTCCGTCAGCGCTTCGCGCTGCCACCTCCCCGTGCCGGGGAGGATATGCGCAAGTCCATTTGGCCCGGCGCTTGCAAAGAATCGCGCATGAACATTGCCGCGATCTCCCAACCCGCCGCCACCGCCGCGACGGCGCTCGTCCCCGGTACCTTCCTCGATCCGCTCGCGATCGGGATCGTGCTGGGCGGCACCGCGCTCACCATCGTGCTGCGCAATCACCTCGCCGATGTCGGGCGCGCGCTGGCGGCGCTGGCGGTGCTGTGGCGGCGCCCGTTCAGCGCCGACGCGCTGCTTGGCCAGATCGCGGCGCAGGAGCGGATCGCGCACCGTCACGGCCTGTTCTCGCTCGATCGTGCGGTGATCGCCGATCCCGACATGGCGGCGGCGGTCGAGGCCGCGGTCGACGGCGCCGAGCCCGAGCAGGTCGCGCGGCTGGTCAATGATCGCGTGACGGCGCGCGCCGAGCGGCATCGCGCCGCGATCGAGGTCTGGACCGGCGCGGCCGAGGCGGCGCCGGCAATGGGGCTGATCGGCACGATCCTGGGCCTCGTTCAGATGTTCGCGTCGATGCAGGATCCGGCGACGATCGGCGCGGCGATGGCCGTCGCCCTGCTCGCCACGCTTTACGGCGCGCTGGTCGCGAACCTGGTCGCGATGCCGGTCGCATCGCGGCTCAAGCGGCTGGCGCGCGCCGAGGCGAGCGAGCGGCTGCGGCTCGCTGCGCCGCTTGCGCAGCTCGCGACGCTCGAACGCGCGCGCAAGCGGGAGATGGCGGCTTGAGCGCGCCACTGAACTTGGACATGTGGGACGAGATCGCGCCCGCGCGATCGGTGTGGGTGATCACCCTTGCCGACCTTGCGCTGCTGCTGGTCGGCTTCTTCGTGCTGCTCCAGGCCAATCGCGAGCTGGATCGCGAGACCCTGCTCGCCGGGTTGCGCGCGGGCTTCGGGGTCGAGGATGCCACGCCCGCGCCGATGGCGGTGGCGATGGCGCGGGTCGAGGGGTTCGCCGAAGGTTCGGCGATTGCCGATCCGCGCGGCGCGATTCTCTGGGCGCGCGACCTGGCACGCGACAAGCGCACGCGCATCACCATCACCGGATCGACCGACGGTGCGCGCGACGTGGATGCCATGACCGGCAGTGCGGCGATCCTCGCCGCCGATCGTGCGCGCGGCGTTGCCGCCGCGCTGGCCCGCAGCGGCGCCGCCGACCCGGCGCGCATCGCGATTCTCACCGATCCCGGCAAGCGCCGGGCCGTCACCCTTTCCGTCGGCTTTGCCGGCGGCGTCAACTGAACCGGAGGCAACGATGATCGCCATTCTTTTCTCCGCCCTCGCCGCAAGCAGCAGCCCGGGCGCGTTCCAGTCCACCGAGACGCTGGACCGGCTGGTCGAGCAGTTCGCCGGAGCGCCGATCGGCAGGGAGGGCGGCGCGCGCGCGCCGATCGACACGCGCCTGAAGCTCGCCGCGTGCGACGCGCCGCAGCTGAGCTGGCGCTCGGCCGCCGAGGATGCGGTGGTGATCCGCTGCCAGGGGCCGCAGCAATGGCGCGTGTTCGTGCCGGTCAACGCCCTGCCCAAGGCGGCGCCAACGGCCGTGGCGGCGGTGCGCCCGGTAGTGCCGGTGAAGGCCGAGGCGGTGATCAGGCGCGGCGACCCCGTGCTGGTCGAGGCCGGCGCCGCGGGCTTCTCGATCAGCCGTGAGGGGCTGGCGATGGCCGATGCCGCAGCGGGTGCGCGCGTGCTGGTGAAGGTCGACGACAAGCGTCCGCCGGTCGCCGCGATCGCGCTCGAGCCGGGCCGGGCGCGGCTGCCCGGATTCGGCGAATGATTTTTTGCTAAAGCTTCTGCGCGCACGGCCGTTCTTGCGTATGTCCGCAGAATAAAGGGTTGCAGACATGGTTGATCCAGTCGGCTTCAAGCCTGCATCGATTGCCGACCGGCGCCTGACGCCGGTAGCCCCGGCCGCGCCTGTCAGGGCGGCGGACGGCGTGACGCAGGCTGCCCAGACCAGCACCGCCGCTTCGATCACCCAGGCCGCCGCCGCGAGCGCGCCGGTCGATGCCGAGCGCGTCGCGCGGATCAAGAAGGCGATCGCGGACGGCAAGTTCCCGCTGGTCCCCTCGACCGTCGCGGACCGGCTGCTCGCGCTCAAGCTTCAGTGGGATCCCAATGACAAGGCGTGACGCCCTGGTGCGCGTGATCGACGCGCTGCATGCCGAGATCGATGCGCTGAAGGCGAACGACGTCGCGGCGCTCGAGCGTGCGACGCGCGAGAAGCTGATCGGGATCGAGGCGGTGGGGGCCGCCAATGACGACGATCCCGCGCTCTCGCCCGAATTGAAGGCGCTGGCCGAGGAGGCGCACCGCCTAAACGAGACTTGCCGCATCTACGTCAACCTGATGGCCGCCAATGTGCGGCGGCGGCTGCAGACGCTGACCGGCAACAATTTGCCGTCCTACCGGCCCGGGATTGCCAGGGCGTTTGCCTGATCCTCTTTTTGGTTCACGCGAAGGCGCGAAGGCGCAAAGAGGTTTGGCTTGCCGCGTCAGCGGCCTTTCATCCGCGACGTGGAGACAGTTGCTGCCGCTGGCGCGGCGGAACGACGAGCGGCAAGGGCTGAAATCTTTGCGCCTTCGCGCCTTTGCGTAAACCAACATCATTCTTGGCACGCCTCTTGCTAAATGCCTCCTACCCAGGGGGAAGAAGAGCAAGGGCCGATGAGCATACCTTCGATCGGAGCCAGGGCGAACGTCACCACGGCGATCGCGGCGGCCAGCCAGAAGACCGGTATCGACTTCAACTATCTGCTCGGCCAGGCACAGGTCGAGAGCGGGATGCGCAGCAACGCGCGCGCTACCACCTCCTCGGCGAGCGGCCTCTATCAGTTCATCGAGCAGAGCTGGCTCGGCGTGGTCAAGGAGCATGGCGACAAGCACGGCCTGGGCTGGGCGTCGGACAGCATCCGCCGCACCGCCTCCGGCCGCTTCGTCGTGAGCGATCCCGCGGCGCGCCAGGCGATCCTGTCGATGCGCAACGATCCGCAAGCCGCATCGCTGATGGCCGCCGAGCATGCCAGCGACAACAAGGATAGCCTGGAGAGCGCGCTCGGCCGCGAGGCGACCGGGACCGACCTCTATATGGCGCATTTCCTCGGCATCGGCGGCGCGCGGAAGTTCCTGCGCGCGATGGATGCCAATCCGTCGCAATCGGGGGCGAGCCTGTTCCCGGCAGCGGCGCGCGCCAACCGCAACGTTTTCTACACGCCGAACGGTACGCCGCGGTCGCTCGGGCAGATCTATGAGCGGTTCGCGGGCAAGCTGGACAAGGGCGCCGCTTCGGCGGGTGCGACGGGACTCGCCTCGGGCCAGCTCGATGCGAAGTTCCAGCAGCTCGTCCAGTCGCTCGGCCCGGATGCCGAAGTGGTGCTGGGCAACGAGGCGGAGGGGCAGGACCGCAACTGGCTCGCCACGATCGACCGGCTCGAAAGCGCCGGGCGGCTCAGGAACAATGCGCTGCCGCCGGTCAATCCGCTGCGGCCGACGCCGGAGACCGCCAAGCTCGCCTACCTCATGCTCGCGCGCCTGGGAGCGTAACCTAAGTGACCGCACTCGCACTCAAGGGGGGCGTCGCCCCCGCGCTCAAGAGCTTCGCGCTGCCGATCGCCATCCTCGTGCTCGTCGCGATGATGGTCGTGCCGGTGCCGACCTTCCTGCTCGACGCCTTCTTCATCATGAACATCGTGATCAGCCTCGCGGTGCTGATGGTGGCGCTCAACGCGCAGAAGCCGCTCGACTTCTCGGCCTTCCCGACCGTGCTCTTGTTCGCGACTTTGTTCCGCCTCGGCCTCAACGTCGCCTCGACGCGCGTGGTGCTGGGGCACGGGCACGAGGGCGAGGCTGCGGCCGGCCATGTGATCGAGGCGTTCGGCCACTTCATGATCGGCGGCGACTATGTCGTCGGCCTGTTCGTGTTCGCGATCCTGATCATCATCAACCTGATCGTGGTGACCAAGGGCGCGGGCCGCGTGTCCGAAGTGTCGGCGCGCTTCACCCTCGATGCCTTGCCAGGCAAGCAGATGGCGATCGACGCCGACTTGAACGCCGGCCTGATCACCCCCGACGAAGCCAAGGCGCGCCGCGTCGAGGTGGCGACCGAAGCCGATTTCTACGGCGCGATGGACGGTTCGTCCAAGTTCGTGAAGGGCGACGCGATCGCCGGCCTGCTGATCCTGTTCATCAACGTGATCGGCGGCCTGATCCTCGGCCCGCTCAGCCATGGCCTGTCGATCGGTGAGGCGGCGCAGACCTATGTGCTGCTCGCGATCGGCGACGCGCTGGTCGCGCAGCTGCCCGCATTGCTGCTGTCGATCGCCGCCGCCGCGATCGTCACCCGCGTCAGCGCCGACAAGGACCAGGACCTGACCGGCCAGATCGGCAGCCAGTTCGGCAGCCACAAGACCTGGACTCCCGTGGCGGTGATCGTGGGCCTGCTCGGGCTGCTGCCCGGCATGCCCGCCTTCATCATCCTGCCCGCCGCGGCCGGTTCGGGCTACATGGCCTGGCGCATGTACCAGGCGAGCAAGCGCCCGCCCGCGCCGGTCGAGATGATCGACGCCGAACCCGCCGATCCGTCGAGGATCGGCTGGGACGAGGTCACCGACAATATGCAGGTGATGATCGACATCGGCTACGGTCTCGTGCCGCTGATCGACGAGCGCCGCGGCGGATCGCTGATGGGACGGATCTCCGGCGTGCGCCGCCAGCTGTCCAAGGAGCTCGGCTTCGTGGTGCCGCAGGTGCGGGTGCGCGACGACATCAACTTGAATCCCTTCACCTATCGCATCGTCGTCGGCGGCGTGGTGATCGGCGAGGATACGGTCTCGCCCGACGAGGTGCTCGCGCTCGACACCGGCCAGGCGGTCGGCACGCTCGCCGGCAAGCCCGCCAAGGACCCGACCTTCGGGCTCGACGCGATGTGGATCTCGCCCGCCGATGCCGATGCGGCGACCGGCCAGGGCTGGCTGGTGGTCGATCCCGGGACCGTGATGGCGACTCACCTCAACCAGGCGCTGATCACCAACGCCGCCGACCTGCTCGGCCCGGACGAGGTGCAGGCGCTGCTCGACGGGCTGCGCGAGCGCGCGGCGCAATTGGTGTCGGCGCTGTCGCCCAACCCGCTGCCGATCACCACGCTCACGCAAGTGCTGCGCGGGCTGCTCGCGGAAAACATCCCGCTCAAGGAGTTCCGCCGCATCGCCGCCGCGATCGCGATGGCCGCGCAGAAGACGCACGACGCCGACGAGATCATCGAGGCGATCCGTCCCGAGCTCGGCCCGCTGATCATCCAGCGGCTGTGCGGGGTGCGCGAGCCGCTGCGCGTGATGACGCTGGAAGGCCAGCTCGAGGCGCTGCTCGGCCAGGCGATCCGCTCGGATCCGGCCAAGCGCCACACCATCGAACCCGATCTCGGCCGCCGCATCGTCGATGCGCTGCAGCGGGCGGCGCAGCCGCTCGTCGCCGAGGCCAAGCCCTTCGCCCTGGTCGTCCAGCCGTCGATCCGCATCGCGATCCGCAAGCTGGTCAAGACCTGTCTGCCGGATACGCCCGTGATGAGCTTCTTCGAAGTGCCTGAGGACAAGTCGGTCGAGGTCGTTGCGGTCATTGGCGCGCCGGAGGCGCTTCCGGCATGAACTTCCAGCCATCTCCCAATGAATTCGCGCTGACCTATGGCCGCACCGGCGAAACGAAGCGCGACATGGACGGCCTGGTGCGCAAGCACATGCCGCTGGTCCGCCGGCTGGCGTGGCACGTCCATGGATCGATGAGCAGTCTGATCGACGTCGAGGATCTGGTGCAGATCGGCCTCGTCGCGCTGGTCGAGGCCGCGGCGAGCTTCGAGGACCGCGGCCTGGTCAGCTTCGACCAGTATCTTCAGACCCGCGTGCGCGGCGCGATGATCGACGAGCTGCGGCGGCAGGCGACAATCACGCGCGGCGCGATGAAGCGGCGGCGCATCTACAACGATGCCGTGGCGGCGCTGACCGACGAGGCCGGCAAGCGGCCCGACGAGGCCACGATCGCGTCGAAGCTCGGCGTCACGATCGACAAGCTGCGCAGCGACTATGCCAGCGCCGAGGCGGTGCGCTTCGATTCGATCGACGAGGTCTATTCGGACGAAGGCCCATGGTTCATGTCCGACGAGCCGTCGGCCTTCGACCAGCTCGCCGATGCCGACCAGCGCGAGGCGCTGATCGCGGCGATCGCCGAACTGCCCGAGAAGGAGCAGTTGGTGATCCAGCTCTATTATGTCGAGGAATTGAACCTCGAGGAGATCGGCCAGGTGCTCGGCGTCGGCGCCGCGCGGGTCTGCCAGGTCAAGAAGAGCGCGCACGACCGGCTCAAGAAGGGGCTGATGCGCCGACTGGGATAAGACGGGTCCGGTGCCGGGGGGCGTCGGACCCATAGGGGGCAGGGGCGGGAGCGTGCCGGGGGGCCGCTCCCGCCCCTTCTTTTCAGAACGACGCGGTGAGGTTGAGCGACAGATACAGGGTATCGCCGCCGGGATTGCGGTTGGGCGCCTGTCGGAAAAAACGTCCCTTTCGCAGCACCACCATGTTGCCCTCGAACCGTAGCCGATCCTTGCGAAGCCAATGGCGCACGCGCGCGTCCCATTGCAGGCCGGCATAGCTGCCCGCGCGCCCGCTCGCATCCCGGACGCCGCTGGTCGAGAAGCTGTCGCGGGATGCGGCGAGCCAGAGCGGGCGCGCGGCGAGAAAGAAGTCCGTATCCCTGCCGGGCGCCGCCTCCACCCGGACGCCCGCGGCGACGATGTTGGCGCGGCCGATGGCATTGTACAGCCCCGAAGGTGCCAGATCGGCGCGGCGCATGCCGAACAGCGTGTCGAACCGGCCATAGGAGCCGCCGGGTGCATCGCCACTGGCGCGGTCGAATTCGACGGCAATGCGCGGCTTCCATCCGCCGGCGAAGCTGTAGCCGGCCTCGGCATGAACGAAGGTCGCGCTCACCGGCAGGCGAGGCGAGGCCGATCCCGTTCCGGCAGAGGCCCGCCCCCATTGGTAGAAGGCCTCGACCTCATAGTCGAAGCGCCCTGGTGCGGGGTCGG
The DNA here is from genome assembly GCF_036402235.1 of Sphingomonas sp. GTDB lineage: Bacteria > Pseudomonadota > Alphaproteobacteria > Sphingomonadales > Sphingomonadaceae > Sphingomonas. The sequence continues at coordinate 14,142 of NZ_DASWTG010000069.1, forward strand.
CGACGAGACGTGCGCCTGCGGTGTTGAGCGAGCGGTCGCGCGTCGGCGCGCGGCCGGGCGTGTCGCGCTCGCCGAGATGGAAGAAGCTGAGTTCCGCGAGCGCTTCGCCGATCGCCTTGCGCCTGGCCGCGATCCCGCCCCACAGCACGAGATCGAACCCCTCGCGATCGAGGCGGATCTTCCCGCGGCGCAGCTCGGCGGGATCGTCGGGCAAGCGCACTTGGGGGAGCACATAGACCAGCGTCGCCGTGAACCCGCCGGCTGTGCCGACGTCCGCGCGCACGCCGGTATAGCCGTTGGTCGTGTTGCGATAGTCGTCGGCCGCGACGAGCCGGCGCGAACCGAGATTCAGGGTGAACCGGCCAGCGGCGATCCTGAGGCTCGTGCGTTTGCCGAACGCATCCGGGATCTCACCGCTGACATTGGCTTGCACCAGCTCCAGCGTGTTGACTTCACCGGTCGATACCGGGGTGCCCGGACCGTCCAGCCAGACCCGGCTGTCCCACAGCTCGGCGTCGAACCGCACTGGCCCGGCGTCATAGCCGGCGGCGAGCGTCGTGCGCAGGTTGATCAGGTCGTCGCGCTTGTCGAAACCGGTGCGCGGCTGACCATCGATGCGCTCATAACGGAGTCGCATCGTTCCCGAGAGTTCAAGCCCGCCGTGGCCTTTCGTCTGCGCGAGGGCGGGGCCGGCTGTCAGAAGGACGGTTGCAAGGAAACATCGAATCAGCATGGAGCGCCCCAGAAGATCGTGGACGCGGTGCTTCGGCCTGACGCCTCGTGGGGGAACCGCCGCCCCCATGCAGATCCCTTTCAAGCGCTGCCGGATTTCTGTCAACGCAAATAGGATTGCGTGGCTCGGCGGGCGCCTGTCTGTGCTACCGCGTGGCGATGCGCCGCCACCTCTATCTCGCCGCGGGGTTCGTCAGCCTCGGCCTCGCCGTGATCGGCGCGATCCTGCCGGTGATGCCGACCACGGTGTTCGTGATCCTCGCCGCCTGGTGCTTCGCGCGCAGCTCGCCGCGGCTCGAGCGCAAGCTGCTCGAGCATCCGAAGTTCGGGCCACATATTCGACGCTGGCGCGAGAGGGGCGCGATCAGCCGCAGCGGCAAGATCGCCGCGAGCGTCGCCTTTGCGGCGAGCATCGTGCTGACGCTGATCTTCTCGCCCATGCCCTGGCCGCTGGTGACGATCGGCGCTGCGGCGATCATCGGCGGCTGGATCTGGACGCGCCCCGAAGCCTAGCGCTTCAGGCCGTGCACCAGCTTGCCGAACGCGGCGGCGCTCTCGCGCGACGCGCGGTCGGCCTCTTTGGTCACGCGGGTGTGCTGGAGGAAGCCGTGCCGCAGCGAGGGGTATTCGAGATAGACGGTCTGTACGCCGGCCTTCTTGAGCGCTGCCGCATAGGCCCGGTCAGAATCGCGCAGCGGATCGAATCCCGCCGCGGCCACCAGCGTCGGCGGCATGCTTGCGATGTCGCCGGCGAAGATCGGCGAGATCTCGGGCTGCGACAGGTTCATGCCCGGGAACACCGCGCGATGGACATAGTCGGTGAACGGCACGTCGAGGCCGAACCCCTGCCAGAACAGCCGCGCCGACAGATAGTGTTCGCGCATCTCGGGCACCGGCCGGTTGTCGACCGCGGCATAGTAGAGCAGCTGGCAGGCGGGGCTGCGCTTGCCCGCCTTGCGCGTGCGGCTGGTCACCACCACCGCCATGTTGCCGCCCGCGCTGTCGCCGCCGACGCAGATGCGCGAGGCGCTGCCGCCCAGCTGCGTGGCGTTGGCGACGGCCCAGTCGAAGGCATCCTCCGCGTCGTTCCACGGTGCGGGATAGGGATGCTCCGGCGCGAGGCGATAGTCGACCGCCACGATCATCACCTTCGCGACGTCCGCCAGCAGCCGCATCGATCGGTCGATCGCCGCGATATTGCCGATCACCCAGCCGCCACCGTGATAATAGACCAGGACCGGCAATGCCCCCTCGGCCTTCGGGCGGTAGATGCGCACGGGGATCGGCTCGCCGGCGCGCGACGTCACCTGTTCGTCGCGAGTCCAGGCGAGCTCGGGGCCGGGATGGGTCTGGCGGATCCATTCCTGATTGGCCTCGGCGCGGATCCCGGCGACGATCCCGGGGTCGGCAAAGGCCTGATCGATCGTCATCCGAGGCGCATCGGCGGGTCTTGCCTTCGCTTCCGCCGCGTCGGCCCTGTATCCCTGTTGCAGCCGGTACTGGAGCCGGAGGTCGAGCGTCTGGCCGTCCAGTTCGATCCGCTTGCCGCCGAGCTGGTCGGCGAACCAGCTGTCCGGCTTTGCCGCGGTCTCGATCACCTCCTTTTCCCTCGGGTCGTTCGCGATCTGCGCGGCGGCCGCCGCGGAGGTGAAAAGAGCGGTGACGAAAAGCGCGCGGACAGACATCGGACCCTCCTGCAATGCGCCGTTCCGGCGCTGACGGTATGATGATGACCGGCGCGCTCACGGGTCTTCAAGCGAGGCGACGGGTAAGGTGTGGCGGTGCCGCGGGCCTACCCGCCTGCGCCGGGCGCACAAGAAAAGCCCCGGCGGAAGCCGCCATTTCTGGGGGCGGCCACCGGGGCTTCCTTGCATGCCCCTCCGCCGGAGCGGAGGGAGACCGGCCGTGATGCCTGTCAGGGGGGTGACACCCCGACCGGCACACGCTTAACGAAGCAGCGACAGAACGCCCTGCTGCGACTGGTTGGCCTGCGCCAGCATCGCGGTCGATGCCTGGCTCAGGATCTGTGCCTTGGCGAGCGCGGTCGTCTCGGCCGAGAAGTCGGCGTCCTCGATCCGGCTGCGCGCCTCGGACAGGTTGCTGGTGGTGGTCGTCAGGTTGGCAACGGTCGATTCGAGGCGGTTCTGCACCGCGCCGAGATCGCCGCGGCCGGCCGAGATCTTGTCGAGCGCCGCGTCGATCACCGCCATCGCCGCCGAAGCGCCGCCCTGGGTAGCGATCGAGATGCCCGCCGAGGTGCCCTCGGTGAAGCCGGCATCGGCTTCGCCGGCACCGGTGATGGCGATGTTCTTGCCCGGGTCAGCGGTCAGCGTGACCTTGCCTTCGAGATCGGCAGCGGTGCCGCTCAGCGTCACCGAAGCGCCACCCGCGTCCTTGACGTTGGCGAGCACGCCGTCGCCATCGGCCAGGCTGATGTTCGAGCCGTTCTTGCTGGTGAGCTTGATCTTGCCATCGTCGGTCAGGCTCGCCTGGACGTTGTTGCCCGCACCCAGCACCTGGTTGATGCGATTGGCGACCTCGCTTGCGGTATCCTCGGTCGAGAAAGTGACCGTGGTGCCGTTGATCGAGATCTCGTCACCCGATGCGATCGAGCCGACGTCCGCCGTCACTTCGTTGGTGGCCTCGGCCTTGACGCCGGTGTCACCCGACTTGGCGTTGATGGCATCGGCGACCGCCTTGGCATCGACAGCGGCGACCGCGCCGATGTCCTCGCCGTTGATCACCAGGTCGCCGGCCGCGAGCGCGGCATTGACGACGCCGCCATCGACCTTGGCCTGAAGGCCCAGCTCCGAGGTGGTGGTCTTGACCATCGACATCGAGATCGTCTCGCCGGCGTTGATGCCGGTCTGGAGCTTGATCTCGCCGAAGGTGCCGTCGAGCAGGTTGACGCCGTTGAAGTTGGTCGTCTCGGCAACGCGGCCGATCTCGGCGACGAGCTGCGACACTTCGGCCTGCAGCGTGGTGCGGTCGCTGTCGCGCAGCGTGCCGCTCGCCGACTGGGTGGCCAGCTCCTTCATGCGCTGAAGCATGTTGGTGACCTCGCTCAGCGCGCCCTCGGCGGTCTGGGCAAGGCTGATGCCGTCATTGGCGTTGCGGATCGCAACCGCCATGCTCTTGACCTGGGCGGTCATGCGGCTCGCAATGGCGAGGCCCGCAGCATCGTCCTTGGCGCTGTTGATGCGCTTGCCGGTCGACAGACGCTCCATGGCGGTCTGCAGGCTCGACGACGCCAGCTTGGACGCGTTCGCGGCGCGAAGGCTCGCGATGTTCGTTCCGATAACAGTCATGTCTAGTCTCCGTTCAGTCCGGCGTCCCCGCTTACCCCCCTGAATGCGAAGGAGCTCGAGCCGCCACAGGGGAGAACGACAGGCTGAGGCGGGGATTAAGCAATTTTCTGAACCACGGGGATCGGCCCCTCGCGCGTACGCGGGAGGGCGCGCGCGGCAATCTGAAGCCGGCTCGGCCGATTTTTGCCGGATGGTTTACCTCTCGTTTACCAACAATCCTGCATCACGCTCCCAACAGGGGGAATGAATGCAGACGATCTTTCCGTCAGCCGCGGTACTTCGGCAGCATTATGCGCTGGTCTCTTCGCTGCGCGCGCAGGGCTTCGCGATCGGCGCCGCCGACAAGGTGAAGCCGATGCCCGGCGATCTCTTCATGATCGTCGAGGGGGAGGCGCCGCCGGTTTCGGCGCGCACGCTGGTGCTGGCCGAAGGGCCGGTCGCAGCCACCCCCTTCAACGACGGCAACCCCGCGCGGCTGAGCTTTGGCCCCGAGGACGCCGAGATCGCGAGCGGCTTCGCCAGCGCGATGCTGCGCGGCGCGCACGCCCCGGTGGCGGCGGACCCCGAGAGCCTGGCGCTCTATGCGCTGGCCGAACGGGTCGCGGCCGCCGACATCACCGTGCTGATCAACGGGCCGACCGGCACCGGCAAGGAGGTGCTGGCCAAGGCGATCCATATGGGCAGCACCCGCCGCGACGGCCCGTTCATCGCGGTCAACTGCGCCGCCTTGCCCGAGACGATGCTCGAGGCGCTGCTGTTCGGTCATGTGAAGGGCTCGTTCACCGGCGCCAATGCCGCGGGCGAGGGCTTCTTCCGCGCCGCGAACGGCGGCACCTTGCTGCTCGACGAGGTCGCCGAGATGCCGCTCGCGCTGCAGGCCAAGCTGTTGCGCGCGCTGCAGGAGCGCGAGGTGGTGCCGATCGGCGCGACTTCCCCTGAGAAGATCGACGTCCGCGTCATCGCCTGCGCCAACCGCGACCTGCAGGCCGAGGTCGCCGAGGGCCGGTTCCGCGCCGACCTCTACTACCGCCTCTCGGTCTTCCCGCTCTCGACGCGCGAGCTCGCCGCGCGGCCGGGCGATATCGCCGCGCTTGCCGCCGCGATGGTGCTGCGCCATGCCGGCAGCCGCGCCCGCCTGCCCTGGGTGACCCAAGGCGCGCTCGCCGTGCTCAAGGCGCACAGCTGGCCGGGCAATGTCCGCGAGCTCGAGAATGTGATCCAGCGCGCGCTGCTGCTGTGCCCGGGCGATGCGATTCTCCCCGATCACCTGATCTTCGATCGTGCCCCCGCCGCCGCGCCGGCGCAGGCGGAGGGCACGCTCAGCAACATCGTTCAGCTCAGCGAGTTCGCGGCGATCCGCGAGACGCTGGCGCAATGCGGCGGCAGCCGCACCGAGACCGCCAGGCGCCTCGGCATCTCCGAGCGCACGCTGCGCTACCGCCTCGCCAAGGCACGCGAGCAGGGTGAGGACATCGTCCGGAGGGCCACGGCATGAGCGGCATCGGTGGCATCGGCGGGGCGGCCGGCATCGACCGCGTCATGCAGCTCCGTGCCCAGATCCTCGAGCGCAATGAGGCGCTCCAGCGCGCGACCAGCGGCGCGGCGGCGGCTCCCATCGCGCAGCCGGCAGGCCCGGCGAGCTTCGCCGACACGCTGGAAAGTGCGCTCGCCCAGGTCAACGGCGCGCAGAACCGCGCCAGCGATCTCTCCGCCGCCTATGAGCGCGGCGAGACGGTCGACATCGCCAAGGTGATGCTCGCCCGCCAGGAAGCGTCGGTCGGCTTCGAAGCGACGCTTCAGGTCAGGAACAAGCTCCTGACCGCCTATCGTGACATCATGAGCATGCCGGTCTGATCGCTATGAGCAACGCAATCTCCGTCTCCGACGCACCCGCCGTTCCTGTCACCGCAGGCGCCGGCGGCTTCGCCAATCCTCTGAGCCAGATGCGCTCGATCCTGTCGCAGCCCGCGGTCAGGCGCAGCCTGCCGCTGATCTTCATGGTCGGCCTGATCGGCGCCGCCGCGCTTGCCTGGATGACGCTGGCCACCCCGCCGCAGCGCGTGCTGTTCGCCAGCCTGCCCGAGAGCGACAAGGCCGCCGTGGCCGAGGCGCTCACCGCGGCGAGCATCCCCAATGCGATCGATGGCGCGGGCTCGCTCACCGTGGCCGAGGACGATTATCACAAGGCGCGCATGTTGCTCGCAGGGCAAGGCCTGCCCAAGGCGGCGCCCGGTGGCTATGCGCTGCTCGACCAGCTGCCGATGGGCGTCAGCCGCGCCGTCGAGGGCGAGCGGCTGCGCCAGGCGCGCGAGACCGAGCTCGCCCGCTCGATCGCCGAGATCGACACCGTCGCCGAGGCGCGCGTGCATCTCGCAACGCCCGAAGCGACCGTGTTCGTCCGCGACAAGGCCGATCCTTCGGCCTCGGTGATCGTCAAGCTGCAGCCTGGCCGCACGCTCTCCGACGCGCAGGTCCGCTCGATCGTCAACCTCGTCGCCTCGTCGGTGCCGGGGATGAAGGCCGAAGCGGTGACGATCGTCGATCAGGCGGGTGCGCTGCTCAGCAAGTCGGGCCAGGAAAGCAGCGCGGGCGATGCGCGCATCGATTTCCAGCGCCGCGTCGAGGACAAGTATCGCCAGCAGCTCGTGCAGCTGCTGACGCCATTGCTCGGCGCGGGCAACTTCACGGCGGAGGTGCAGGCCGATGTCGATCTGGACGAGAGCCAGGCGACGCGCGAGAGCTTCGACAAGACCGGCGCGGTGGTGCGTGCCGAGCAGGGCAACTGGACCGGCGCGCCGCGTGACGGCGCCAATGCGCCCGGCGGCATCCCCGGTGCGCTGTCCAACGTTGCCCCGGCGCCCAGCACCGTCGCGACGCCGACGCCCGAGGGTGCCGCGCCCGCTGCCGGTCAGCCGGCGACGCCGGCCGCAGCGCCGGGCATGAAGCAGAGCGACAGCTTCACGCGCACCTATGACAACGCCAAGGAAATCTCGGTCACCCGTGCCGCGCCGGGCAACATCAAGCGCCTGTCGGTCGCGGTGCTGCTCAAGGAAGAGCCGGGCAAGCCGCGCGGCCAGGTCGAGATCCGCCAGATCGACGAGCTGGTGAAGGCCGCGGTCGGCTTCAACGCCGCGCGCCAGGATCAGGTGACCGTGGTCAGCCGCAAGTTCAGCACCACCGCCGATGCGGCGAGCGAAGGCCCGGCCTTCTACGAGAGCGGCTGGTTCGCGATGGTCGCGCGCAACGTCACCGCGGTGGTGATCGCGCTGCTGGTGCTGCTGCTCGGCGTGCGTCCGCTGGCCAAGGCGCTGCTCAAGAAACGCGAGGATGCGGGCCGCGGCGGCGCGTTGCCGATGGGCGGCGCGGATGGCGTGGCGATGCCCGCGCCGGTCAGCGCCGAGATGCTCGGCGCTGGCGGGGTTCCGCTCGGGGAGCGGGTCGGGCTGGTGCGCGATTTCACCCGCGACAATCCCGCGCGCGCTGCACTCGCCGTGCGGGACATGATCAAGGCGGAAGGCAATTGAGATGAACGCGCCCTCCAATTTTTCTGGCCGCAAATTTTCCGGCGTCGAGCGCGCCGCGGTGCTGATGATGGTCGTAGGCGACGAGGAGGCGGCCGCCATCCTGCAGAAGCTCGATCCCGATGAGGTGCGCCAGCTTGGCACTGCGATGATGAGCGTCGCCGATGTCAGCGAATGGGAAATGGCGCAGGTCCTCGACGACTTCACCGGCCGCGCGCAGGAGCGCAGCGCGATCCAGTTCGATCCGCGCCCCAAGCTCGAATCGGTCGTCACCAAGGCGTTGGGCCCGGAGCGCGCGAGCACGATCCTGTCGCGCATCCTGCCGCCCGAGCCCAATGAATCGATCTCGGCGCTGCAATGGATGGATGCGACCGAGATCGCGGCGATGCTGGAGGAGGAACATCCGCAGATCGCGGCGGTGCTGCTCGCGCATCTCGAACCTGCGACCGCGGGTCAGGTGCTGGAGATGCTGCCCGAGGCGGTTCAGCCGCAGGTGCTGCGCCGCGTCGCCAAGTTGGGGCCGGTGACAGCCGAGGCGCTTGCCACGCTCACCGCCTTGCTTGAGCGCCATTCGAGCCAGCCGCGCCGCGCCGCGGGGGTGCAGATGGGCGGCACGCGCGAGGCGGCCAAGATCATGTCGAGCGTGCGCAAGGTCACCGAGCAGAAGGTGATGCCCAAGCTGGCCAAGCTCGACCGCGAGGTCGCCAGGGCGATTGAGGAGGCGATGTTCGTCTTCGACAATCTGCTCGAGCTCGACGACAAGAATATGGGTACGCTGCTCCGCAACATCGAGAGCGACGTGCTGGTGCGCGCGCTCAAGGGCGCGGACGAGGAAGCGCGCAACCGCTTCCTGTCGTGCATGTCCAGCCGCGCGGCCGACACGATCCGCGACGAGATGGAAGCGCGCGGCCCGATGAAGCTGTCCGAAGTGCTGGAGGCGCAGAAGGTGATGATCGCCATCGCGCGCCAGCTGGTGAAGGATGGCACGATCACCATGCCGGGCGGCGGCGGAGACGACGACTATGTCTGATCCGGCCGGTTTCGTTCCGGGTCTCGCGGCACGCAGCGCGGGGATTGCCGAGGCGCTCCAGCGCGCCTTTGCCCCGCCGGAAGAATTCGCCCCGCGCGAGGTGCGCCCGCGCGATGCGGCGCCGGTCGAGCCGAAGCATTTCAGCCCGGCCGACCCCGGCAACAAGCCGACCGAGGGCTGGGACCCGTTCGATCCCGAGCCCGCGCCCGAACCCAGGGAATTCGTCGATCCGATCGCGGCCGCGCGCGCCGCCGGCTATGCCGAGGGGCTGGCCGCGGGCCGCGCCGAGGCGGATGCCGCCGCCGCGCAGCAGGCGGCCTTGCTCCAGCAGGTCAGCGACGCGCTGGCGCAAGGCGCGCATTTCGACCGCGAGCGCATGGCCGGGCATCTGCGCCAGACCGTGCTGCATCTCGTCAGCAAGATGATCGGCGAATCCGGCGTCGCGCCCGACATACTCGCCGGCAGGATCGAGGCGGCGACCGACATGCTCGCCGACAGTGCCGAATCGGCCATCCTGCGGCTGCATCCCGACGATGTCGCACTGGTCCAGGAGCATCTCCCCAAGACCGTCTTCCCGGTCGGCGACCCGAACCTCGCCCGTGGCGGCTTCGTCATCGAAAGCGCCTCGACCATCGTCGAGGACGGCCCCGATATGTGGCTCGAGCAGCTCGCCCAGGCGATCGACCGCGTTCCCATTCCACCCGCCGTCTGAGGGCGCAGAATGTATAATCGCTTCACCGCCGACTATCTCGACGGCCTCGCCTGCCGCGATTTCCGCCCGCGGCCCAAGGTCTCGGGCCGGCTGTCGTCCTATGACGGGCTGCTGATGGAGGCGGTGGGTCTTTCGCTTCCGGTCGGCACGGTCTGCGCGATCGGCACCGGCGCCAGCCGCGTCGAGGCCGAGGTGATCGGCTTTCGCGGCGGCAAGACGCTGCTAATGAACCTGGGTGGCCCGGCTGCCCTGTTGCCCAATGCGCCGGTGCGCCCGGTGGGTCCGCCAGGCGAGGCGGAGGTCGGCGCCGCGATGCTTGGCCGCGTGGTCGACGGCGCGGGCAAGCCGATCGACGGGCTCGGCCCGATCCGGGGAGCGGGCAAATGGCCGCTCGCGGGCAAGATCCAGTCGCCGCTCGACCGCGGCCGCGTGCTCCAGCCGATGGATGTTGGGGTGCGCGCGATCAACGGCCTGCTGACGATCGGCCAGGGCCAGCGCGTCGGCATCATGGCGGGATCGGGCGTCGGCAAGTCGGTGCTGCTCGGCATGATGGTGCGCGCGGCCAAGGCCGACGTCATCGTCATCGGGCTGATCGGCGAGCGCTCGCGCGAGGTATCCGACTTCCTCGAGACCAAGGTCGCTGGCGAGGCGCGTGCGCGCTCGGTCGTGGTCGCGGTCCCCGCCAACCACTCGCCGGTGCTGCGCATCCGCGGCGCGCTGCGCGCCACCGCCATCGCCGAAGCCTTTCGCAACGAGGGCAAGAAGGTCCTGCTCATCATGGATTCGCTCACTCGCGTCGCGCATGCGGGCCGCGAGATCGGGCTGGCACTCGGCGAACCGGCCTCGGCACGCGGCTATCCGCCGAGCGCGATCGCGATGCTGCCGAGCCTGATCGAGCGCGCGGGCACCGACGTCCATACCGGCGGATCGATCACCGCGATCTATACCGTGCTCGCCGATGGCGACGACGGCAACGACCCGGTGGTCGATTCGGCGCGCTCGATCCTCGACGGGCATATCGTGCTGAGCCGGGCGCTGGCCGAGCGCGGGGTCTATCCCGCGATCGACCTCGGCCCATCGGTCAGCCGCGTGATGACCGACATCGCCGATCGCGAGCATGTCGCCGCCGCGCGGGTGCTGCGCCGCCACCTCGCGACCTATGAGGAGAATCGCGATCTGGTGCTGATGGGCGCCTATCGCGCGGGCGCCGACCCGGCGATCGACGCCGCCATCGCCTGCCACGATTCGGTGCTCGACTATATCCGCCAGGCCTATGACGAGACGGTCAGCCTCGAAGAGGCGATCGCGGAGCTGGTCGGCGTCTTCGGCGATGCGTAGGCTTCCGAATATCCTCCCCGAAACGGGGAGGGGGACCATGCCGCAGGCATGGTGGAGGGGGGCCGCCCCACCGGACTCGCGTGCCTCGGGCCCCCTCCACCACCAGCCTTCGGCTGGCGGTCCCCCTCCCCGTTCCGGGGAGGATCTGGGTTACGGGGATGGCTGACAAGCACCAGAAGAAGCTCGGCCGTCTGCTGCGCGTCCGCACGCTGCAGCTCGACATGGTTCGTGCCGGCGAAGTGGCCGCACAGCAGAAGGTGAACAACGAGGAGGCCTTGCGCGCGCGCATCGCGCAGCTGGCGCAGGGCGTCGCACCGACGCCGGCGCCCAAGCCGGGCAGCGCGACCAGCCTGATCGCTGCGGCGCACTATCGCGAGCGCCTGCACCAGTCCGCCTTCGCCGCGGACCGCCGCGTCGCCGAGGCGCAGCGCGGGCTCGACACCGCCCGCGCCGCGACGCGCGAGGCCAAGCGCGACCAGAGCGCGATCGAGAAATTGATCGAGCGCGCCGAAGCCAATGCCGCGCGCCGCGCGATGCGCGCGCTCGAGGATATGCCGGCCATTCCGAGGAAACGGCACGATCCTTGCTGATTAGCGGGCGAAGGAGTTTTCGCCCGCAATGCCCGACTTGCTTGCCTCCGCTTCGCTGCTCCCGCTGACGCCCGCGATTCCGGTGCGTACGGCCTCCGTTGACATGCCCGCGGTGGCGGATTTCATGGCGATGCTGGGCGAGCTGCTGCTTCCGCCCGGCGCGAAGCTGCAAGGCGGCAAGGGGCAGACGATTGCCGGTGACGGCAAGAATTTGCCGGTCGAGGGCGGGATTGCCGGTGAGGACCAGGACGCGGGCGATGCCGTGATCGCCTGGCTTCCCGCCGGTCTCGTCCCGATGCCGGGCGAGCCGGTGGCCTTGCCGGATGCAGCGTCCGTGGTGGCGCCTGCGACTGCGCCCGAGGCGATCGCGCCGCTGACCGAAGCGATGCCGGTCCAGCTCGATGCCGTCCCGTTGGTCGAGACGCCACCGGCTGCGCCGGCCGACGCTGTTCCGCTCGTCGCGGCGGATGTCGAGGGCGCGCCTGTCGAACTGCCCCCCGTTGCGATCGAGCCGGAGTTGAAGCCGGAAGCGCCCGTCCGCGAGCGCCTCGCACGCGCGTTGCTCGCACCCATCGCGGCGCCGCAGACGATCGTTCCCAATGCGCCCGCCACGCAGACGGCGGGCCAGGTCTTCGCCGCGGCGATTTCCGCATCATTCGATTCGATCGCGGCGCCGGCTGCGCGCACCGCCGATCCGGTGGCCGTGCAGGCTCAGGCCAGCGCGACCGAACAGCTACGCACCATGGTGCAGGCGATGGCGGGGGCCGATCAGGCGCCGCTCGACCTCAGCCGCGACGACTGGACGGGCAAGATGGTCGACCGCATCGCTACGCTGCGCGAGGCGGCCGAGGCGGCCGACACGCGTATCCGCCTTGCGCCCGAGAATCTGGGCAATGTTGACGTCTCGATCCGCCGCGACGGCGATCGGCTGCACGTCCATTTCACCGCCGAGAACCCGGCTGCACGCCAGCTGCTCACCGAAGCCGCGCCGCGCCTCGCCGAGCTGGCCGAGGCACGCGGCGTGAAGCTCGGCCAGACCAGCGTCGATGCCGGCGCCGGCGGCCAATCGCAGGGCCAGTCGAGCCAGCCGCAATCCCATCAGCCCGGGCGTCCGGCCTCTGTTGCGGCGCGCACCACGCAATCCGACCGCGACGACCGCGTCGCCTGAACCATCTCGGGGGGAATTGAGCCATGAGTGACGAGAAAGAGGCCGCGCCGGCCAAGAAGAAGGGCGGGGCGATGAAGTGGATCCTGATCGGCACCGGCCTGATCGCGCTGGTCGGCGGTGGCGTCGGCGGGGGACTCTATGCCTCCAGCGCCGGGCTGCTCGGCGGCAAGGCCGAGGAATCGGCCGATGCCGACACCCCGCGCCTTGTCCCCAAGAGCGAGGAGGTTCGCGCCAAGGGCGAGGGCAAGGAAGGCGAGGGCGGCGCGGGCAAGGGGATGAAGACTCCTGAAGGCTCGGGCGGCGACAAATATGCTTCGACCTACTACCAGCTCGAGAAGGAGTTCACCTCCAACCTGCGCGAGAGCGTGCACTTCATCCAGGTCGGGCTTGCGGTTTCCACGCCCTATGACAACCGGGTCATCGAGAATCTCAAGACCCACGAGATGGCGGTGCGCTCGGCCGTGCTGCTCTCGCTCGGCGAAACCAGCGAGGACGAGGTCTTCACCGCCGAGGGCAAGCAGAAGCTGCAGAAACGCCTGACGGCCGCGATCAACGCGGTTTTGAAGGAAAAAGAGGGCTTCGGGGGAATTGGTAACGTCTACTTTACCAATTTCATTGTTCAGTGAACGGGCATGGTTAACAGCCCTTCAGAACTGACGACGCCGGAGAGGCGCGAACGGCCCCGGAGCGGCGCGGAGCACGCGCCGGCGCTGGGCACCGCGAATCTCAACCCGTTCGGGGATCTGCATTCGGTGCAGCATCTCTCGGCGCGGCTGGCCAAGTCGCTGAAGGGCAGCTTCGAGCCGCTGGTCGGCGAGGGCGCGCGCTGCTGGGCCGAGCCGCTCAGCGTGCAGCGTTTCGGCGACTATCGCGCCGAGCGCCCGCAGATGCTGACCGCATGGCTCCCGCTGGCGATGATGCCGGGCCGCGGCCGCGCGCTGGTGGTGATCGACGGCAAGTTCGGCTTCGAGATGCTCGACCGCTTCTTCGGGGGCGAGGGCGAGGCGCCGCAACCGCTGCCCGCCGAGTTCACCGGATCGGCCGAGACGCTGCTGACGCGCCTGTCCGATACGCTGGCGCAGCAGCTCGCGCCTGCCTGGGAACTGCTCGCGAAGATCGATTTCGTGCCCGCGCAGACCTTTGCGCCGCTTTCGGTGGTGCCCGAGATCGATGCGGGCGAGGCGATGGTCGTCACCCGTCTCGGCGTCGCCGCGGGCGAGGCCAAGCCGCAGTGGATTGACATCCTCTATCCGGTGTCGGCGCTCAAACCCTACACACCGTCGCTCACCGCCAAGGTGATCGGCGGCGAGCCCGAGCCCGAGCCCGAATGGCGCAATGGCCTGACGCGCGCCGCGATGGCGCTGCGCCTGCCGGTCCGCTCGGTGCTCGCCGAGCCGGTGGTGCCGCTCACCACGCTGATGGCGTTGAAGCCGGGCGACGTGATCCCGATCAGCTTCGGCCCCGACGTGCCGGTGATGGTCGCACGCCAGCAGATCGGCGCCGGCACCGTCGGCACCGCCAATGGCCAGGCGGCGATCCGCCTGACCCGTTTCGAATCCTTCCAGCCCGAGGACGCACGATGAACGAGATGACCGGGGGCGTTGCCGCCGAAGCCGCAGTCGCGGCCAATTTCCACCTGCTCCAGGATGTCGACGTCAAGCTGACGGTCGAGATCGGATCGACCACGCTGACGCTGCGCGAGCTGCTCGCGCTGGGGGAGTCTAGCGTGATCGAGCTGGACCGCGAGGCCGACGAGCTGCTCGACGTGTTCGTCAACGGCACGCTGATCGGCCGCGGCGAGGTGGTCACGGTCGGCGACAAGTTCGGCATCCGCATGACCGAGCTGGTCGCGCCCGAGAAGCGGAGCTGAGCCAGACCCATGATGTGGTCCTACATCCTCAAGCTGGTCGTGCTGTTGCCGCTGGTCTGCGGCCTGTTGATCGGCTGCCTCTATCTGTGGCGCAAGCTGGAAGCGCGGCTGCCCGGTAACCAGGGCGACCGCATGCTCAAGGTGCGCGAGACGATGATGGTCTCGACCGGCACGCGCATCGCGGTGCTCGAGGTCGAGGGCAAGCGCATCCTCGTCTCGGTCAGCCGCAACGGCGTTTCGCTGATCGACCGGATCGACCCGTGACCGCCGCCTTCCGTCATCTCGCGCTCGCGCTGGGCGCGTTCGCGCTTGCGCTGTTCCTGGTCGCGCCGGCGTTCGCACAGGCGGCTGCACCGGCCGCGCCGGTGGCGGCGCCCGCTCCGGGTGTCGGCGATGCGGTCGATCGCGCGCTGGGCGATCTTGGCGGCGGCGACGCGCCGCTCAGCCTGTCGCTTCAGGTCCTCATCATCATGGGGCTGCTCACGGTTCTTCCGGGCATCCTGCTGATGATGACCAGCTTCACGCGGATCATCATCGTGCTGGCGATCCTGCGCCAAGCTCTGGGACTTCAACAGACCCCGCCCAACCAGGTGCTGGTCGGCCTGTCGCTGTTCCTCAGCTTCTTCGTGATGGCGCCGACGATCAGCCAGATGAACACCGCCGCGATCCAGCCCTATGCGCAAGGCCGCATCGGCGCGACCGAGATGATCGAGAAGGCGGGCGAACCGCTTCACGCCTTCATGCTCAAGCAGACGCGGGTCAAGGACATCACGATGTTCGCGCAAATGGCCAAGGTCGGTCCGATCGCTAACCCCAGGGATACGCCCTTCTCGATCCTGCTCCCGGCGTTCGTGACCAGTGAGCTCAAGACCGCCTTCCAGATCGGCTTCCTGATCTTCCTGCCCTTCATCGTCATCGACCTGATCGTTGCCACCGTGCTGATGAGCCTTGGCATGATGATGATGTCGCCGACGATCATCTCGATGCCGTTCAAGCTGCTGTTGTTCGTGCTGGTCGATGGCTGGGCGCTGACCATGGGCAGCCTCGCCTCCAGCTTCGTTACCTAGGAACTTCTGATGGACGCAGAATATTTCCTGACGATCGCGCGCGAGGCGATGTGGGTGCTCGCGCTCGCGTCGGCGCCGATCCTGATTCCGGCCCTGCTGTCGGGCCTGATCCTCGGCATGGTGCAGGCCGCGACCTCGATCCAGGAGCAGACGCTGACCTTCGTGCCCAAGCTGGCGATCGTGGGCGTGTCGCTCGTGATCTTCGGCGGCATGATCATGACGCTGCTTGGCGATTTCACGGTCGGCATCTTCGAGCGCATCCCGGAGCTGGTGCGTTGAAAGCGCCCTCTCCCCTTGGGAGAGGGAGGGGACCCGTCGCGTCAGCGATGGGGAGGGTGAGGGCGACCACCTCACCGTTTCACCCTCACCCTTCCGCCGCCGTCGGCGGCTCCCTCCAGTGTCGGGTCGGCCATGCCCCCGGCATGGCCTGGACAGCGCGGGGCGCTGTCCACCCGACACTCCCAAAGGGAGAGGGAATCTGATGCTCGGCTTCGGCCTCTCGATCGAGCCGCAGCTCTGGGCGCTGCTGTTCACGATGGTGCGCGTGGGGGCAGCGTTCGTTGCGGCGCCGGTGTTCGGTGCGGTGTCGGTGCCGCTCAACGTACGCATCCTGCTGACCGGGGCGATCGGCATCCTGTCGATGAACGCGGTGCCGATCGCAGCGCCGGGCGAGGTGTTCGCGCTGGCGACCTTCCTTGCCGTTGCGGCCGAGGTGCTGGTCGGCCTCGCGCTCGGCTTCATCCTGCAGATCGCCTTCGCTGCGCCTTTGGTGGCGAGCGAGGTGATCGGCGTGTCGATGGGCCTTTCCTTCGCCACCGCGGTCAACCCGCAGACCGGCCAGTCGACCCCGGCGCTCGGTCAGTTCCTGACGATCCTGCTGACCCTGTTGTTCCTCGCCGTCGACGGGCATCTCGTGCTGGTCGAGCTGGTGGTGCGCTCCTATGAGCTGCTCCCGCCCGGCCAGGCGTGGCTGACGCCCGGCAAGCTCCAGAACATCGCTTTGTTCGGCGGCTATGCCTTCCTCGCCGGGCTGCTGCTCGCGTTGCCGGTCGGCTTCCTGCTGCTCTGCCTCAACATCGTCGTCGGCATGCTCTCGCGCTCGGCGCCGGCGCTCAACCTGTTCGCGATCGGCATTCCCGCCAGCCTCGCGATGGGCGTGCTGGCGCTGCTCGTCGGCATGCCCGCGATGGGCGATTACATGCTCGTGATCGTGCGCGAGGCGCTCGGCGCAGCCCAGACCCTGGTGCTCGGCTGATGTCGGAGAGCGCGGGCGAAAAGACACAAGCACCAACACCCAAGCGCAAGGAGAAGGCGCTCGAGCAAGGTGACCTGCTCAAGTCGCGCGATTTCGGCGCGGCGCTGATCATCCTGCTCGGTTGCGGCTGGATGGTGCTGATGGGGCCGCAGCTGCTCGGTGCGATCAAGGAGGTTATGGGCGCGAGCTTCACCTTCGGCCGCGCCGATATCGAGAGCTTCCAGCCGTGGAAGCCGCTCACGACGGCCGGGTGGAAGCTCGCCCCCTCGCTCGGCGCGCTGCTCGCGATCACCTTCGTCGGTGCGATCGCCAGCCAGGCCGCGCTCGGCGCGCTGCACTGGAACGGCAAGCTGCTCGCCCCCAAGGGCAACCGCATCAACCCCGGCTCCGGCCTCAAGCGCATCTTCGGCCCGACCGGGTGGATCGAGCTGCTCAAGTCGCTGCTCAAGGTCGTGCTGCTCGGCGGGATCGGTGCGTGGACGCTGTGGGGATCGGCGGGGCCGACGATGGGGCTGGTCTCGTCCGATCTCGGCACCGCGGTGAAGTCGCTTGGCGATACCTTCGCCACCCTCGTCTTCGTTATGGCGGGCGGGCTGCTGTTGATTGCGGGCGTGGACCTCCCGATCCAGATCTTCCGCCACATGCAGCGCCTCAAGATGAGCCTTCAGGAAGTGAAGGACGAGCACAAGGAAAGCGAGGGTTCGCCCGAAGCCAAGTCGGCCCAGCGCGCGCGTCAGCGCGAGATGGCCAAGGGCGGTCTGCGTTCCAAGGTGCAGGGCGCGCATGTCGTGCTGACCAACCCGACTCACTTCTCGGTCGCGCTGCGCTATTCGAGCGGCAAGGATCTGGTGCCGGTGGTGGTCGCCAAGGGCCGTGGCGAGATCGCGCTGGCGATCCGCGAGCTCGCCGACGAATTCGCCGTGCCGCGGCTCGAGCTGCCGCCGCTCGCCCGCGCCATCTATTTCACCAGCCGCGAGAATCAGGAGATCCGCGACGATCTCTACATGGCGGTCGCGACCGTGCTGGCGTTCGTCTTCGGGCTGAACAGGCAGGCGGGTAGCCGCATGCCAGCGATCAATCTGCCCGAGACGGCGCTGTTTGACGAAAACGGGGTCCAAACCGGCCTTAAGGTGGCGTCGT
Organism: Sphingomonas sp.; assembly: GCF_036402235.1. Lineage (GTDB taxonomy): Bacteria > Pseudomonadota > Alphaproteobacteria > Sphingomonadales > Sphingomonadaceae > Sphingomonas. The sequence continues at coordinate 31,873 of NZ_DASWTG010000069.1, forward strand.
AATGGCCGTTAACCAGCATAGAGGGGGGCGTTCACGTGGCCGTTGAATCGATTACCAAGACGCTCGGCGGGGGATCGGGCATCGACACCACAGCGCTCGTCCAGCAACTGGTCGATGCGCAGTTCGAGAACCGCAACGCCGCGCTCAAGAAGCGCGAGGAGACGCTGACCGCGCAGATCAGCGCGGCCGCGACTCACAAGAGCAACATCACCAGCTTCGCCAGCGCGCTCTCCAGCCTTTCGCGCGGCGGCAGCCTGGCTACCCAGCCGACCAGCTCGAATAGCGGCATCGTCAATGTCTCGCGCCTGAGCGGCGCCAATCTCACCACGCTCAACGCGCGGATCGAGGTGCGCCAGCTCGCCGCGGCGCAGACCGCGCATGCCGCGCCGGTCGCGGACAAGGCCGCGCCGATCGGGCAGGGCAAGCTCACGCTCACTTTCGGCACCGCGACGGTGGCGGACGGCGCGATGACCGGCTTCACCCCAGGCAGCGGCACGCCGGTCGAGATCGCGATCGGGCCGGACAATTCGAGCCTCGAGGGAATCGCGGCCGCGATCAACGCCGCCAATGCCGGGGTCAGCGCATCGGTCCTCACCGACGCCGACGGATCGCGGCTGGTGGTCAAGGGCGCGACCGGCGCCGACCGCGCCTTCACCCTCACCGCCACCGAAACACCGGGACAGGAAGGGCTCGCCGCGCTGGATATCGGCGTCGGGGCGAGCGGCACCACGATCGGCAGCGCCGCCGCCGACGCGCTGGTCGCGATCGACGGGGTTCAGCTCAAGCGCGATTCGAACGCGATCAGCGACCTGATCCCGGGCGTGAAGCTCGATCTCATGAGCGCGCAGCCCGGCACGATCGTCAGCATCGGAAAGACGCTGCCGACGACTGCGTTGACTCAGGCCGTGCAGGATTTCATCGCCACCTATAACGAGCTCTACACGGCGCTGCGTACCGATCTCGATCCCGTGACCGGATCGCTGCGCACCGACCTTGCCGCGCGCGAGCTCAAGCGCCAGCTCCAACAGCTCACCCTGGCCCCGATCGCGGGCGGCGCGCTCACCAACCTTGCCGAGATCGGGATCAAGACCAATCGCGACGGCACGCTGATGCTCGACAATGCGCTGCTCACCAAGGCGCTGGTCAACCATCCCGAGGCGGTCGAGAAGATGTTCGCTGAGCCGAGCGGCAGCGCAAGCGCTGCCAACGGCCTGTCAGCTGCGCTCGATGCGATCGCATCCGCGGCCGCGAGCACCACGCGCGGCCTCGGCGCGAGCGAGGCCGGCTACACCAAGGCCAAGGCCGATCTCGACGAGGACAAGGCCGAGGTGCTCGCCAAGACCGAGGATGTCCGCACGCGGATGACGCGGCAGTTCGCGAGCATGGACGCGCGGGTCGCGGCGTACAAATCGACCCAGACCTTCCTCGAGAACCAGATCGACGCGTGGAACAAGCAGGGCTGATGCGATGAAGGCCCCGATGCGCCTCAGCGCCAATGCGGCCGCCACCTATCGCTCGATCGACGCGGTCGGGCGCACCGCCGCCGCCGATCCGCACGAGTTGGTCGAGATCATGTACAAGGAGTGCGTTGCCGCGCTGCGCGCCGCTGCCTTTGCGACCGAGAAAAGGCAGATGGTGATCAAGAGCGAACGCATCGCGCGCGCCACCGCGATCCTGTTCGCGCTCGAATCGAATCTCGATTTCGAGCGCGGGGGCGAGGTTTCGCGCACGCTCGCCACCCTCTATCACGGCCTGCGCGCACAGATCCTCAACGCCAGCATCGGCGGCGATCCCGCGCCGTTCCGCGCGGTCGCCGACGATCTGGAGGATATCGCCGGCGCGTGGAGCCAAGCGCGCGCCGCCTGACGGTCAGCGCGACCAGCGCGCCAGGACATCATCCACGGATACGGCACGCGCGCGCGGCGCCACCCCGGCGCGCGGATCGAATTGCGGCGCGGTCGCTGCGCCCTCGGGCCCTGCGGCGATGGGCCGTCGCGCCAGCGTGTGCGGATGGCGCGCGGCTTCCGCCAGTGACAGCACGGGCGTGACGCACGCCTCGCCCTGCGCGAAGCTTCGCACCCATTCGTCGCGGGTGCGCGCCGCGAAGCGCTCGGCAAAGCGCGCGGTCATTATAGGCCAGCCGGCGCGGTCGAGCTGCACGAAGCTGCCCGCACCGAAGCCGAGGCCCGTACAGAGCGCCTCGAACTGCCCCGGATCGATCGCGCCGACCGCGACATGCCGGCCGTCGGCACAGGCATAGCTGCGATAGAAGGGTGCTCCGCCGTCGATCAGATTGGCTTCGCGCCGGTCGATCCAGCGGCCGCTCGCGAACAGGCTCTGGGTCAGCGCCATCAGCGTCGCGACGCCGTCGATCGCGGCGGCATCGACCACCCGGCCTTCGCCCTCGATATGCGCGCCCAGCATCGCCGAGACCATGCCGAGCGCCAGGAACAGCCCGCATCCGGCATGGTCGCCGAGCAGGTTGAGCGGCACCGTCGGCGCGTCGGACGCGCCGATCGCATGCAACGCGCCGGTCAGCGCGAGCACGTTGATGTCGCTTCCCGGCCGCCCTGCCAGCGGCCCGGTCTGCCCCCACATGCTGGCGCGGCCATAGACGAGGCGCGGGTTGCGTGCGCGGCACCGGTCGGGGCCAAGCCCCAGTGCCTCCATCGACCCCGGCGGCATCCCCTCGACCAGCGCGTCGGCATGGGCGGCAAGGGCCAGTATCTCGGCGATAGCGGCGGGCTCCCGAAAGTCGAGCGTGACGTCCTGCCGCCCGCGATAGAGCGCCGGAACGATCGCGCTGGTCCCGCTGCCCGGCTGGACCACGCGCACCACCTCGCACCCCAGATCCGCGAGCAGCATCGATGCGAAGGGCACCGCGCCGATCGCATCGATCTCGATCACCCGCATCCCGGCCAACGGTGCCCGCATGCCTCTCTCCATTCCCTCACCCGCGATGGGTGGCTCAGGGCAGCTGTTTCGGCTAGCGCGGGCGCATGAGCAAGCCGCACATCGTCGCCCTGGGCGGCACCTCGCGTCCCGAATCGGCAACCGGCCGCGCGCTCGCCCATTGTCTCGCGCTGGCCGAGGCAAGGGGCGCGCGCGTCACGCTGCTGACCGGTGAGGCGATCAACTTCCCGCATTACGAGCTGGGCTGCACCACCGGCGATCCGCGGGTCGCGCATTTCGTGTCGGTGCTGCGCGATGCGGATGGGCTGATCGTCGGATCGCCCGGCTATCACGGCTCGCTTTCGGGCATGGTCAAGAACGCGCTCGACTATGCTGAGCTGCTGCGCGGCGATGCGCGGGTCTATTTCGACGGAATGCCGGTGGGATTGGTCGCGACCGCAGGGGGCTGGCAGGCGGCGGTGTCGACGCTGGCGGCGCTGCGCACGGTGATCCACGCGCTGCGCGGCTGGCCGACCCCGCTGGGCGTCGCGATCAACACCGGGCCCGGCACCGGCGATGCGGTGGCTGAGGCGTCGGCGCAGCTTGGCGTGATGGTCGATCAGGTCCTGGGCTTCCTGCGGCGCTGAACGGGGGCCCCCATATGTGGTTGCCGGCGCATTAACGCGATCGTGACGGTTTTCGCCCTAGGCTCGCGCGCATGAAGCACAGCCTCTCTCCGAGCGAGTCGCGCCGGGGCGCCGCCACGGTGCTGATCGTCGACGACAGCCGCACCAATCTCAACGTGATGGGCGCGCGGCTGGGGCAGGCGGGATATCTGGTGGTGCTGAGCGACAATGGGCGCGAGGCGCTCGACCTGATCGCCGGGCGCGGCTTCGACCTGGTCCTGCTCGACATGATGATGCCGGGCATGTCGGGGATCGAGGTGCTGGCGGATCTGCGCGCGGCCCCGCGCACCGCCGATCTTCCCGTCATCATGATCACCGCGCGCAGCGACAGCGGCGCCGTGGTCGAGGCGCTGGCAGCGGGGGCGGACGACTATGTCGCCAAGCCGTTCGACTTCGACGTGCTGCTCGCGCGCATCGACCGGACTCTGGGCCGCGCGAGCCGCATCGCCGAGCTGAAGCGCATGGTCGCTTCGCTCGATGCCCGCGTCGCGGCCCGCGCGATCGAGCTTGGCGAAGCGCGCACCGAGCTCGCCGTGACCCGTGCCGACCGGGCGCGGCTGGTCAGCTCGATCAGCTCGCTCAATGCCGAGGTCGAGCGCCTCAGCGGAACCAGTGGCGCCTGACGAAGTAGATCGTGACCGCCGCGGCGACGCCGAGGCAGAAGATCGTGATCACCCAGAATGACGTCGGATGGTCGTCATAGGGGATGCCCTGGACATTCATTCCGAACAGCCCGGTGATGAAGGTCAGCGGCAGGAACACCATCGCCGCAACCGCGATCAGCAGCGATCGCTGATCGATGACCTCGGCGCGCAGGTCGGTGAGCGTCTCATGAATCAGCGCGGCGCGCTCGCGGATGCTCTCCAGTTCCTCGGCCATGCGCGCGGCGCGGTCCGCGGCGCTGCCGATATGCAGCCGGTCGTCATCGCTCAGCCAGCGCACGGGCAAGGCCGACAGCTTCTCGAGCGCGACCCGCTGGGGATAGAGGAAGCGGCGATAGCCGATCGCCTGGCGCCGCACGACATTCACCTTCTTGCGCAGCTCGAACGCCTGGCGCGCGTCGAGCTGCTCCTCGCAGCTGTCGAGCGAATCGCCGAGATCGGCGACCTGCGGGTCGAGCTGCTCGGTGATCGCCTCGGCCAGCGTGGCGATCAGGTCGCCGGCGTCGCGCACATCCCCCGCCTCGGTCGCCGTGCGCGCCACGGCAAGCGCGTCGAGCGGGAGCCGCGTGACCGAGATGACCCGCATCCCCTCGGCATGCAGCCGGATCGACGCGAGCGGGTCGGAGCTCTGCATCGCCGCCTGCGTCATCCCGCGCAGGTTGAGCACCGCGGAACCGTCGATCTGGTCGCAGCGCGGCCGCGTTTCGAGCGCGGTCAGCGCATCGATGACGAAACGGTCGAACCGCGCCACCTCGCGAAGCCAGGCCTGAACCTCCTCATCGCGCGAGGTGAGGTGGATCCACACGAAGCCGCGCCGCAACCGGACCGCGTCATGCGGATCGACCGCGCGCACGCCGCTGCGGGTGACGACATAGGCAAAGCCGCTCACGCACCCATCTCCAGGTCCACGGTCAGGCCCGGCAAGTTAGCGGACGGTGCATCGCATGCAATCCGCTCCGCATCGGCGCGCGCGCGGGTCAGGATCGCCTCCGGCACGTCGGGGCGATGCGTGATCCGGTCGGCCTGCGCCAGCAGCCGTGCCTCGCGCAGGGTGAGGTCGTCGGGATCGGCCGAGCGCAGCGCGATGTGGATGATTCCGGTCTGCGTGTCGCCGATCGCGGCGAGCCAGCGCGCGACAGCGTCTTCGGATTGATCGGCGAGCGGGTCGAGCGGGCCGGCGAATGCCGTGCCGATCGCCCGACGCCGCTCCCCCGCGTCGGGCCAGCGCCTGCGGATCAGGTCACGGGCGCTCTTCAATGCATCGGCCAGGCCGCCGAGCGATGCCGGCAGCAGTGCCTCCAGCCGCTGACGCAGCGCCGCGGCGAGCCCCGCCGATGCGCCGCCTGTGCCGATCGCGATCGTCACCGGATCGCGCTCGACGATGGCGGGGAGGGTGAAGTCGCACAGGTCCGGCCGGTCGGCGACATTGACGAGGATGCCACGCGTCTTGAGCCGCGCCGCGACCGGCTCGGGATCGTCGCAAGCGATAATGGCGAGGCGGGCATCGCCCGCCTCATCGGCGACCACCGCCCCGGCGCGTTCGAGCAGCCGGCGCTTGGCGTCTGCCGTCGTGCCGGCGCCGACCAGGATCACGGGCCGCCCGTCCAGCTGGACGAAGACGGGCAGCCCCGATCGTTTCACCGCACCCACTCGGGCACGCGCTCGGCGCCCATGATGGTTTCGGGCTGGATGCGGTCGGCGACCACCGCGAACCTGTCGCCCGACACCAGCACCTCGGGCACCAGCGCGCGGCTGTTGTAGGTCGAGGCCATGGTTGCGCCGTACGCGCCCGCGGTGCGGAACACGGCGAGGTCGCCCGACTTCACCACGTCCATCTCGCGCCCCATCGCAAAGGTGTCGCCGGTCTCGCACACGGGCCCCGCGATGTTCGCGACGAACTTCTCCCCGGTCGGCGCGACCGCCTCGAACTCGTGATAGGCGTCGTACAGCGCCGGGCGGGCAAGGTCGTTCATCGCTGCATCGACGATGACATAGGGGTTGATGCTCGCCGGCTTGACCCAGATCACCTCGGTCACCAGCACGCCGGCATTGCCGCAGATGAACCGGCCCGGCTCGAACATCAAGGTGACGTTCCAGCCTTCGGTGACGCGCTTGACCATCGCGCCGAACTCCTCGGCGGTCGAGACGGTCTCGCCCGGGCGATAGGGCACGCCAAGGCCGCCGCCGAGATCGACATGGGTGATGGTGTGGCCGGCTGCGCGCAACTGGGCGACCAGCTCGCCGACGCGCTTGTATGCCGCCTCGAGCGGGGCGAGCTCCTTGAGCTGGCTGCCGATATGGATCGCGACGCCGCGCAGATCGAGGCCGGGACGCCCGGCGAGCCGCTCGAAGATCTCGGCGGCGCGGTCGATCGCGACGCCGAACTTGTTCTCGGCCTTGCCGGTCGAGATCTTGGCGTGCGTGCCGGCGTCGACATCGGGGTTCACGCGCAGCACCGCGGGCGCGGTCTTGCCCTGCGCATGGGCGAGGTCGGCGAGGACTTCGCCTTCCTCCTCCAGCTCGAGGTTGAACTGGCCGATGCCTTCGTCGAGGCCCAGCTGCAGCTCCGCCCGCGTCTTGCCCACGCCCGAGAAGACGATGTCCTGCGCCTTCATCCCCGCGGCCAGCGCGCGCTTGAGCTCGCCGCCCGAGACGACATCGGCGCCATAGCCCTGCCTGGCGAGCACGCCGAGCACGGCGAGATTCGGATTGGCCTTGATCGCGAAGGCGATGTGATAGCTCGGCAGGCCCGACAGCGCGTCGTCGAGCACCTTGGCGTGGCGCTCGAGCGTGGCGGTCGAATAGACATAGACCGGCGTGCCGACGTCCGCGGCGATTTGCACGATCGAAACGTCCTCGGCGTGCAGCACGCCGTTCTTGCGGTTGAAATGATCCATGGGAAATTGCGTCTTTTCAGTTCTGCGGCGGCAGTTCGAATTCGTCGCCGCGGCGTTCTTCGGAGCTGCGCAGCACTTCGTCGCTGCGCGTCGGTCGGGTCTGGGGCGGCGCCTTCACCAAATCAGCCGGCGTCGGCGTGGCCACCGCCCCATAGGGTTTTGGCGGCAGCGATCCCCCGGCGGCCGGTTTCAGGTCGCCCTTGTTGCCGCAAGCAGCCAACAGAAGCGCCGTGAACGCCACCAGGGTTCGCATTCTCATTCTCCTCTCGCGGCGCGTGCCGCCGCAATTGCTTCCCGCACCCGAACCGGTGCGGTCCCGCCAAAGCTCGTCCGGCTCGCGACCGATGCATCGACGGTCAGCACATCAAAGACTCGCGCATCGATACGCTGGTCGATCGCCTGCAAGTCGGCAAGCGCGAGCTGGTCGAGCCGCACATTCTTCGCCTCCGCCGCGGCGACCGCGCGGCCGGTGATGTGGTGCGCCTCGCGGAACGGGATGCCGCCCTCGCGCACCAGCCAGTCGGCAAGATCGGTCGCGGTTGCAAAGCCGCTTTCGGCGAGACCACGCATCCTGTCGGTGCGGAACTGCGCGCTCTCCGCCATCCCGGTCATCGCCGCGATCGACAGCGCGAGCAGGTCGTGCGCCTCGAACACCGGCGGCTTGTCGTCCTGCATGTCCTTCGAATAGGCGAGCGGGAGGCCCTTCATCGTGATCATCAGCGATGTCAGGCAGCCGACGATCCGCCCCGAATGGCCCCGCACCAGCTCGGCGGCGTCGGGATTGCGCTTCTGCGGCATGATCGAGCTACCGGTCGACCATTGGTCGGAGAGCTTGACGAAGCCGAAGGGCTGGCTCGCCCAGATCACGAATTCCTCGGCCAGGCGCGACAGATGCAGGCTGCATTGCGCCGCCGCCATCAGATAATCGAGCGCGAAGTCGCGATCGCTGACGGCGTCGAGCGAGTTGCGCGTCGGCCCGTCGAAGCCGAGCGCGGCGGCTGTCGCCTCGCGGTCGAGCGGGAAGCCGGTTCCGGCCAGCGCCGCCGAGCCGAGCGGGCAAAGATTGCCGCGCGTCCGATTGTCCGAGAAGCGCGAGACGTCGCGGGCGATCATCTCGAAATAAGCCATCAGGTGATGGCCGAGCGTCACCGGCTGCGCGCTCTGGAGATGCGTGAAGCCGGGCATCACGCTGTCGGCATGCTCCTCGGCGCGCGTCAGCAGCGCATCCTGCAACGCGGCGAGCGCGGCGAGCACCTGATCGGTCGCGTCGCGCACCCACAGGCGAAAATCGGTCGCGACCTGGTCGTTGCGGCTGCGCGCGGTGTGCAGGCGTCCCGCGACCGGCCCGATCTTCTCGGCCAGCCGCGCCTCGGTCAGCATATGGATGTCCTCGAGCGCGAGATCCTCGGGCACCCCGTCGCGCTGGTAGTCGGCGGCGACCTGATCGAGTCCGGCCGAGATCGCCGCCGCATCCGCCGCATCGACGATGCCCTGCTTGCCCAGCATCGCGACATGGGCCTTGGAGCCGGCGATGTCCTGACGCCACATGCGCTTGTCGAACGGGATGGAGGCGTTAATCTCGCGCATCACCGATGACGGGCCTTCGGCGAAGCGCCCGCCCCACATGCTGTTGGAGTCTGTCTTGCGCTCGACGATCGCGCTTCTCCCTGTCCTTGCCGTGCTGACGCTTGGAATCGCCGGCTGCGATACGGCCAAGCAGCCGGACGAGCAAGCAAACGCCGCTGTTGCGGGCGAAAGCACCGCTGCGCCCGCGAACGCCGCCGGTGAGGTCGAGCGGATCGGCCAGATCGACCGCAGCCACAAGGGCGAAGCCGCACCGACGATCGCCTTCACCGCGCCCGACGGCAAGAAGACGACGCTCGCCGCGTTCAGGGGCAAGCCGCTGCTGCTCAACCTGTGGGCGACCTGGTGCGCGCCGTGCGTCCGCGAAATGCCCGCGCTCGACCGGCTCGCGCAGCGCGAGGGCGGCAAGCTTCAGGTGGTGACGGTGAGCCAGGACCTGGAGGGCGCCACCAAGGTCACGCCCTATTTCCAGAAGGCCGGGTTCAAGGCCCTTCAGCCCTGGCTCGACCCCGATGTCGGCCTGTCTACCCATTTTGGCGTCAACTTGCCCACTACCGTGCTCTACGACACACAGGGCCGTGAGGTGTGGCGCGTTGCGGGCGACATGGACTGGGACGGCGAGACCGCGAAGGCGTGGCTGGCCGAGGCCGGATAGGCTGGCGCCTTGGGAGGGAGGTGGAATGAGACGATCCGTATTGGTGGCGCCCTTCCTGGCTCTCGCATGCTTTTGCGGGCCAGCCACTGCCCAGCAGGCCTCGAAGACCAGTTCCGATGACGTCTTCGCGCGCGGTTGCGGCGATGACCGCGGGATCGATCGCTGCGCCGATTCGGTGCAGAAGGATATGCGTGCCCGCTACAACATCGCGGCAGCGCAGGAGCTTGTCGATCGGGGCGTCACCTTCCGGCGTGTGATGCTCGTCGACGGATACGGGCAGGACGTTGTTGCCATCACGGCTCACCGGTCTCCCGGCAGCCCTCCCATGGTGGAGGTTCAGGTGCCGGCACCCAAGGGTGATGCCTATGCGCCGCTTCAGGCCGTGCTGGACATCGAGACCTGGGAACGCGTTCTTGCGGATTCGGCGAATTTCGACCGGGATGTCGCACCGCTGAAGGATCAGCAGCCCCCCATATGCCTGCACGCCTGGTTCGCGGTGAGCGAGGCCGGGGATGCCGCACGGCTATCGCAGAACATCGTCGGCGAGCAGGCGAACGCGGCGGGGATGCGGCGCGATGCCGAAAGCGCCTGTGGCGGCGGGCTGGGCATCACCTTCGCGTTCCGCCTTGCCGATATCGCCTATGCCGCGCTCCCCGAATGCCGCTCGATCGAACGTGGTTCGGTGCGAAATATTCCGGCCCTGCTGGCTACGTGCAAGCGCTTGCAGGGCGACCGTCCCGCCGCGGGGGAGGCATTGGCTACGCTCGGCAAGCTGCAACGGGCGCGCGGGCAAATGACGCGGCAGGAAAGCGATTGGCTGTTGTCCAGCGATGCGAAGGCTCTCCAACCGGTGCTCTGGTCGTTGCTCCAGCAAGCCAGCGCGATCTACTTCGACTCTCCAAGGGCGATCGACGTGGATCATGTGGTCGCGCGGGGGAAGGTCGTCTACTGGAACGAGCCGGCGAAAAGTGAAGACGATCAGGAAGCGGAGATCGAGCTGGATCTGATCCGCCAGCTTGACCGCTTCGTCATCAAGTCGCTCCGTCTTGCGGATCGGCGTCCGGCAAAGCGCGGCTGAAGCAGGCGGGCGGGCCTCGCCCGCTACCGCGTCCCCAATCCCCGCGCCAGCATCTCCGCCACGGTGTCCGCCACCTCGCCCGCATCGCGATCCTCGCTCCACACGCCGTAGCGCAGGCCCAGGAACACGTTCATCCCCATGATCGCCCAGGCATGGACCTCGGACACGTCCTCGCGGACCTCGCCGCGCTCGGCGGCGGCGCGTAGGCGTTTCTCGATGCGCTCGGCGGTCGTGGCATAGTGAAGCCTGAAGCTCTCGGGATCGACGAACTCGGCCTCGTCGATGATCCGGTAGATCTCCTTGTGCTTGCGCACGAAGCCGATGAAGCTCTCGAGGCCGGCGCGCTCTGCTGAAATCTGCTCGGGCGCGGCGCGGATCGCGGGGGCGACATGCTCGCGCACCTGCTCGCTCATGTCGCGGACCAGCGCGCGGAACACCGCGTCCTTCGAATCGAAATAGGTGTAGAAGCTGCCTAGCGCGACGCCGGCGCGGCGCGTGATCCCGCTGATCGATCCCTCGTGGAAGCCCTTCTCGCCGAATTCGGCGGCGGCGGCGTCGAGGATCGCGCGCAGCGTCCGGCGGCCGCGCGCGGTGCGCGGCTCCTTGCCTTCGCTCGCCGCACTCTCGCCCCGCGCCGTCTCCCCAACTGTGGCGGCCGTGCCACGATCCTGCGCCATTCGCCCCTCTCCCGCATCCGGAAGTTGAAACCCGGTTCAGGTTTCACTATAGCCTCCCCCAACATCTGACAAGCCGGGGCTCACCCCGGCTGAATTCTGGGGAGGAAGCCTTGATGCGCCTGATTCCGTCTGCCCGCACCATTCTTTATGCCGGCGCCGCCTTCGGCGCGCTCGCCGCCAGTCCCGCGCTCGCGCAGGACGTGCCCGTTGCCGCGGCGGAGGAAGCCGCCCCCGCCGCCGAAGGGGAGATCGTCGTCACCGCCCGCCGCCGCGAGGAAAGCCTGATCGACGTGCCGATCTCGATGTCGGTGGTCACCGGCGACTCGCTGGTGAAGAGCGGCGCGGCCGACATCACCGCGTTGCAGGACAAGACCCCGAACCTGACGCTCCAGATCGCGCGCGGCTCCAATTCGACGCTGATCGCGTTCAGCCGCGGCGTCGGCCAGCAGGACCCGCTCTGGGGGTTCGAGCCGGGCGTCGCGCTCTATATCGACGACGTCTATGTCGCGCGGCCGCAGGGTGCGGTGCTCGACATCTTCGACGTCGAGCGGGTCGAGGTGCTGCGCGGACCGCAGGGCACGCTCTATGGCCGCAACACGATCGGTGGCGCGGTCAAATATGTCACGCGCCGGCTGGGCAACGATTACAAGGCGTCGTTCCGCGGCTCATACGGCTCGTACAACCAGGTCGATCTGGTCGGTCAGGTGGTCGTGCCGGTCGGCGACATGCTCTCGCTCGGCGCGGCGGTCGCGCAATATTGGCGCGACGGGTTCGGCACCAACCTCACCACCGGCGCCGAGCATTATGACAAGGACGTGCTCGCCGCGCGCCTCTCGGCCGAGTTCACGCCTTCGGACAATATCTTCATCCGCGTCGCCGGCGATCGCGTGCTCGACCGCTCCAACCCGCGCCACGGCACGCGCCTGCTGCCCAACGGCGCCGATCCGCGCTATCTTCCGACTGAAAGCGTCTATGACACGCGCGCCGGGATCGGCGACCATAACCGGGTCGAGACGCGCGGCCTGTCGGTGACCGGCGAGATCAACCTCTCCGACGCGCTGACCTTCAAGACCATCACCGCGTGGCGCGACGGCAGCACCGACACGGTGATCGATTTCGACAACACCGTGCTGCCCACGCTCGACGTTCCGGCGGAATATTCGGACCGCCAGTTCACCCAGGAGCTCCAGCTTCTCTACGAGGGCGAGCGCATCCAGGGCGTGTTCGGCGTCTATTACCTCAACGGCCGTGCCAGCGGCGCGTTCGATACCGTGGTCGGCGCGATCAACACCACCACGCTCACCTCGGGCACGGTGTTCACCAAGAGCTATGCCGCATTCGGCGACTTCAGCTTCGACCTGACCGAACAGTTCAAGATCTCGGCAGGCCTGCGCTACACCCGCGACGAGAAGACCGGCACCGTCTTCCGCCAAAACTTCACCGGCATCCGCAGCCCGCATTTCGGCAATGCCGCAGCGGTGCCCGGGCTGATCCGCTCGAACTACACCAACAGCCGCGATTTCGAGAAGCTGACCCCGCGGGTGAGCCTGAGCTATCAGCCCCGCGAGGACCTGAATTTCTACGCCAGCTACGGCAAGGGGTTCAAATCGGGCGGGTTCGACATGCGCGGCGACGTCGTGCTGACCCCGACGACCGTCAACGGCTACAACCCCGAGACGATCGACAGCTACGAGCTCGGCATGAAGGGCGCGTTCCTCGACCGCACCCTGTTCGTCAACCTTGCCGGCTTCTATTCGGATTACAAGGATCAGCAGGTCACGATCCAGGTGCCCGCGCTGCCCAGCGGCATCGCCAGCTTCGTCGACAATGCCGGCAAGGGCGTGATCTACGGCTTCGAGCTGGAGACGCGCGTGGTGCCGTCGCGCAACCTCTCGGCCAGCCTCGTCGTCGGCTACACCAATGCCGACTACAAGGAGTTCTTCACCTTCATCGGCGGCGGCACCACCCCGGTGGACGTGTCGGACCAGCGCGCGTTCCAGAACACGCCGGAGTGGACCGCCAACGCCTCGGTCACCTGGTCGGAGGACTTGGCGGGCGGCACGATCGCCTTCACCCCCTCGGTCTCGCTGCGCAGCGACACGCAGATGTTCGAGCTGGCGACCCCGGCGCTCGATCAGGATGGCTATGCGCTGGTCGATGCGTCGCTCAACTGGACCTCGGGAAGCGGCCGCTATCGCATCGGCGTCGCCGCGCGCAACCTCACCGACGCGCGCTATCGCGTCGGCGGCTACAATTTCCCCGGCGCGCTCACCGGCAACTCGGTGATCGGCTATTACGGCCCGCCGCGCACCGTGACCGGCACGTTCGAGGTGAAGTTCTGATCGCCATGCCGACCTGAGTTTGGCACATTGATCCGGCCGGGCGTCTCGCAGGGGCGCCCGGCCAATGTTCTCGAAAGGGAGGGACGGGGATGAACGTCAGCCAGGGAGCGCCCTTGCGCGAGGCAACGCCCGGCTATCGCGGCGTCGTGCTGGCGATGCTGCTGCTGGTTTACACCTTCAACTTCCTTGACCGGCAGATCCTTGGCATCCTCGCTGTGCCGATCAAGGCGGACCTCGGCCTTAGCGATGCCCAATTCGGCGCGATCGGCGGGCTTGCCTTCGCCCTGCTCTATTCGGTTCTGGGCGTGCCGCTCGCCTATCTCGCCGACCGCACCAGCCGCAGCGCGGTGATCGCGGGCAGCCTCGCCGTGTGGAGCGCCTTCACCGCGTTGTGCGGCACCGCGACCGGCTATTGGCAGCTGTTCCTCTACCGGCTTGGCGTCGGTGTGGGCGAAGCAGGCGGCGTCGCGCCCTCCTATGCGCTGATCGCCGACTATTTCCCGCCCGAGAAGCGCGCCCGGGCACTGGCGATCTATTCGCTCGGCATCCCGGTTGGCCTTGCTGGGGGAACCTTGCTCGGCGCCTACATCGCCGCGCTGGTCGACTGGCGCACGGCGTTCATCGTGATGGGCGTGGCCGGCATCGTGCTGGCGCCGATCTTCAAATATATTGTGCGCGATCTGCCGCGCCCGGCTGCGACGACGCAGGCCACGCCGGTTGCGCAGGTCTTCCCACTGCTCGCGAGGAAGCCCGCCTTCTGGCTGATGGCGTTCGCCGCATCCTGCAGCTCGCTTTGCGGCTACGGCCTTGCGCTGTGGACGCCGTCGATCCTGATGCGCAGCTTCGGCTTCGACCTGATCACCACCGGCCAGTTCATGGGATCGATCCTGCTGGTCGGCGGTGTCGCCGGGGTGTTCGCCGGCGGCTGGTTCGCCGACCGGCTGGGCGGCAAGGACCGCGGCTGGTACGCCAAGCTCCCGGCGATCGCCTGGGCGATCACGGTGCCGACTTTCGCCTTCGGTCTGCTCAGCCCCTCCGCGACGCTGGCTTGGCTGCTGCTGCTGATCCCCAACGCGCTCAACATCCTGTGGCTCGGCCCGGTGACGACCGCGGTCCAGCATCTCGTCCCGCGCGAGATGCGCGCGACCGCCTCGGCCAGCTTCCTGCTGATCAACAACCTGATCGGCCTGGGCGTCGGTCCGCTGCTGATGGGGGCGCTTTCGGACGCGCTGAAGTCGAGCTACGGGATCGAATCGCTGCGCTATGCGGCTGTCGGTTGCCTTATATTCTACGCCCTTGCCGCGATCCTGATGCTGCTCGCGGTCAAGCCGCTGCGTCGCGGCTGGGTCGACGATGCAGCCTGATCAGCCCGGCAGCCGCATCCCCTTGGTGCGGCTGGTGAGGGGCCAGTCGCGGCACAAGGCGCAGCGATAGACGCGCAAGCTCACCTGTGCGTCGCGGGCGACCCGCATCGCTTCCTGCTCGGTCCGGAACCGCCGCTTGCGCGCGCAGATTCCCGGCCGTGTCTTCATGTCGTTTGATCCACTTGCGTGGATGCGGCACCAGCCCGCTCCCCCACCCGGCCACCCATCGGCAGGATATTCTGGAATGGGTGGCCGGGTGGGGGAGCGGGCTGGCGCCGAACCGCTTCAGCAAAGCTGAAGCGCACGATCAGCGCTCCCGCGTCGCCATGAACTTCACGCGCGAATAGCGGTCGGCGACATAGCCGACTTCCCAAGCCGACTTGGCGAGGAATACCGGGTTGCCGTCGCGGTCCTTGGCCATCGCGCCGCGGTTCAAGTCCATGAATTCCTTCACGTCCCCCGCCTCGCCGCCGATCCAGCGCGCGGTGTCGAACGGCGCCGGCTCGAGCACCGCGCCGACCTTGTACTCGGCATCGAGGCGGCTGAGCAGCACGTCGAGCTGGAGCTGGCCGACCACGCCGATGATCCAGTTCGACCCGATCTCGGGATAGAAGACCTGGATCACGCCCTCCTCGGAAAGGTCGTCGAGCGCCTTGCGCAGCTGCTTGGTCTTGGTCGGGTCCTTGAGCACCACGCGCCGCAGGATCTCGGGCGCAAAGTTCGGAAGCCCGGTGAAGCGGATATCCGCTTTCTCCGACAGCGTGTCGCCGACGCGCAGCGTGCCGTGATTGGGAATGCCGATGATGTCGCCGGGAAAGGCCTCGTCGGCCAGCTCGCGCTGCTGCGCGAAGAACATGATCGGCGAATGGATCGCGATCGGCTTTCCATGCCCGGTCGGGGTCAGCTTCATGCCGCGCTTGAAGGTTCCCGACACCAGCCGCATGAACGCGATGCGGTCGCGGTGGTTCGGGTCCATGTTCGCCTGCACCTTGAACACGAAGCCGGTGACCTCGGCGTTGTCGGGCGAGACAGGCGCCGGCTCGGCGGGCAGCGCGTGCGGCGGAGGGGCGTGCGCGGCGATCGCGTCGATCAGCGAATCCACCCCGAATTCCTTGAGCGCGGAGCCGAAATAGACTGGCGTCAGGTCGCCGTTGCGATACGCCTCGCCGTCGAAGCTCGCATAGCCCGCCATCGCCAGCTCGGCGTCCTCGCGCAGCTTGGCGAGATTCTGGGGCGAGACGATCGCGTCGAGCTGGGGATCGTCGAGGCCGCTGGTCTGGACGACCTTGCCCTGGAACTCGCGGCTGTCCCCCTCGGGCAGCAGCAGGCGGTCGGCGACGAGGTCGTACACGCCCTCGAACGTCCCGCCCATGCCGACGGGCCAGGTCATCGGCGCCACGTCGAGCTGGAGCAGGTCGGCGATCTCGTCGAGCGTCTCGAACACCTCGCGCCCTTCGCGGTCGACCTTGTTGACGAAGGTGATGATCGGCACGTTGCGCAGGCGGCACACCTCGAACAATTTCCGCGTCTGGCTCTCGATGCCCTTGGCGACGTCGATCACCATGACGGCCGAATCGACCGCGGTCAGCGTGCGATAGGTATCCTCGGAAAAGTCCTCGTGGCCCGGCGTATCGAGCAGATTGAAGGTCACCCCGTCCCGCTCGAAGGTCATCACGCTCGAGGTGACCGAGATGCCGCGCTGCTGCTCGATCTTCATCCAGTCCGATCGTGCGCGCCGCGCCTGGCCGCGCGCCTTGACCTCGCCGGCCAGATGGATCGCCCCCCCGAACAGCAGCAGCTTCTCGGTCAGCGTCGTCTTGCCGGCGTCGGGGTGGGAGATGATCGCGAAGGTGCGGCGATCGGGAATAGTCTCGGGCATCGCGGCCCTCTAGCGGCAAGCGGTCCGCGAATCGAGTGTTTCGATTTGTGAAACGATCGCTTTCAAACGTTGCACTTTGTGCGACTCGGACGGGTGCGTAACGATGCAGGCGCGCCGCGACTTCCGCAGGCGTCACAGCCAAGGATGCGAGCCATGAGCACCATCACCACCAGCGACGGCACCGAGATCTTCTACAAGGACTGGGGCCCCAGGGACGCCACCCCGATCGTCTTCCATCACGGCTGGCCATTGAGCGCGGACGACTGGGACAACCAGATGCTGTTCTTCTTGGCACGCGGCTATCGCGTGATCGCGCACGACCGGCGCGGACATGGCCGCTCGTCGCAGACCTGGGAGGGGAACGAGATGGACACCTATGCCGCCGACGTCGCGGCACTGGTGACGGCGCTCGATCTCAAGGGCGCGATCCATATCGGCCATTCGACCGGCGGCGGCGAGGTGGCGCACTATGTCGCGCGTGCCGAGCCGGGCCGCGTCGCCAAGGCGGTGCTGATCGGTGCCGTCCCGCCGGTGATGGTCAGGAAGGACAGCAACCCCGAGGGACTGCCGATCGAGGTGTTCGACGGCCTGCGCGAGGCGCTCCTCGCCAACCGCGCGCAATTCTACATCGATCTGCCGGCGGGGCCTTTCTACGGCTTCAACCGCGAGGGCGCGAAGGTCAGCCAGGGGCTGATCGACAATTGGTGGCGCCAGGGCATGATGGGCGGCGCCAAGGCGCATTACGACTGCATCAAGGCGTTTAGCGAAACCGACTTCACCGAGGATCTGAAGGCGATCGAGGTGCCGGTGCTGGTGATGCACGGCACCGACGACCAGATCGTGCCGATCCATGACAGCGCACTGAAGGCGATCAAGCTGCTCAAGAACGGCACGCTCAAGACCTATGAAGGCCTGCCCCATGGCCTGTGCGCGACGCATCCCGAGGTGGTGAACCCCGATCTGCTCGCATTCATCGAAGGCTGAGCGGGATCAGGCGAGCGTCACGCTCATTGCGAAGGCGCGGCGCTCGCCCGGTTCCAGGAGGAGCATCCCCGGCTTGTCCCGGATCTCGCCGGCGAAACCGGCGGGGTCGGCATGGCCCTGCCACGGCTCGATGCACAGGAAGCGCGCGCCCGGCTTGGTCCACAGCGCGAGCGTCGGCATGCCGGGGAAGGCGATCGCCAACTCCGGTCCGCCCTCGCAGCCATAGCGCAGCGACCGGCTGGCGGGTGATTCCCACACCAGCGCGTCGTGCGTGAACAGATCGTCGCGCAGCCACAGCGTGTCGCTCTCGACCGGCGTCGCGCGGTCGGCTGGGCCGATCAGCCCGCCCTCGATCCGGTTGAGCGGGGCAGGCTCGTCCCGCTCGAACACGATGCGATGCGCTTCCTTTGCCTCGCTGCCCGGCAACGGCCAGGCGAAGGCGGGGTGGAAGCCGAAGCTCGCCGGCATCGGCACGTCGCCGCGATTGGTGACGGTGATCTTCATCGCCAGCGTCGCGCCGTTCAGCGTGAAGGCGGCATCGAGCGAGAAGGCGAACGGATAGACGGCGCGCGTGATGTCGTCGTCGGTCAGCCGGAACACCGCCCGGTCCGCGGTCTGCTCGATCAGCGTGAACTCCCGCCGCCGCGCAAAGCCGTGCTGGGGCAGGGCATATTCGTGGCCGTCGAGCCGGTAGATGTCGCCGTTGAGTTTGCCCACGATGGGGAACAGCAGCGGCGCCCGGCCGGCCCAATAGGCCGGATCGCCGTCGCTCATCCATTCGCGGCCCTGCGCGTCGCGCAGGCTGACCAGCTCCGCGCCGAGCGGATCGATCGCCGCGGTCAGCGCGCCGGAGCGGATCTCGATCATCCCGCGCGGTGCACCGCGAAGCCGGCGAACGACTGGTTGACCGGCATCATCTCCATCACGTTGATGTTGAGGTGCGGCGGGAGCTGCGCAACCCACAGGATCATGCCGGCGATATCCTCCGCGGTCATCGGGTCGGCGCCGCCATAGAGCTTGTCCGAGGCTTCCTGGCTGCCGGTGCGCACCAGCGTGAACTCGGTCTCCGCCATACCCGGCTCGATCGAGGTGACGCGCACGCCCGTGCCGGCAAGGTCGCTGCGCAGCGACAGGCTGAACTGATGCACGAACGCCTTGGTCCCGCCATAGACGTTGGCGCCGAGATAGGGATAGGTCGCCGCGACCGAGGACAGGTTGATGATCGCGCCCTTGCGTTCGATCAGCAGCGGCAGCAGCTTGTGGGTGATCTCGACCAGGGCGGTGACGTTGGTGTCGATCATCACTCGCCAATTGTCGAGCAGGGCTTCCTGCGCCTTCTCGGTGCCACGCGCGAGGCCGGCATTGTTGACCAGCAGGTCGATGCCGCGGAACGCCTCGGGCAGGCTGTCGAATGCGGCGTCGCGCGCCGCCGCGTCGCGAATGTCGAACACGGCGGGGTGGAACTTGTCGCCGCCCAGCTCGGCCTTGAGCGCCTCGAGCCGGTCAGCACGCCGTCCGGTCCCAATCACGCGCCAGCCCGCGGCGGTGAAGGCGCGCGAAGCGGCCGCGCCGAAGCCCGATGTCGCGCCGGTGATGAGGGCGGTGCGCATATTGCCATACTCCGTTCGCGCTGAGCTTGTCGAAGCGCTGCCTGTCGCCTCGACCGCCGTTAGAAGAAAGAGCGGTGCTTCGACAAGCTCAGCACGAGCGGCGATCGCCTAGCCCCGCAGCGTCGCTCCCAGTTTCGTCGCCGCGGCGACGACCTTGTCGGCCACCGCCTTGATCTCGGCATCGGTGAAGCTCTTCTCGCCGGGCTGCAGCGTCACTTCGATCGCGAGGCTCTTCTTGCCCTCCTCGACGCCAGCGCCGGTGAACAGGTCGAACAGGCGCGCGTCGGTGATCGCCGCCTTGTCGGCGTTCCTGACCGCACGAACGAGGTCGCCCGCCGCGAGCTCCGCCGGGACGATGAAGGCGAAGTCGCGCGTCACCGCCTGAAGCGGGGGCGGCGTGTAGGCCGGGCGCATGAAGCCCGTCGAGCGCTTGGCGGGGATCGCGTCGAGGAAGACCTCCACCGCCGCGACCGGGCCGTCGAGGTCGAACTGCCTGAGCAGTGTCGGGTGCAGCATGCCGAAGGCGGCGAGCACGGTCTTGGGGCCCAGCCGCAGCGTCGCCGATTGGCCGGGATGCCAGGCCTCGCCCGCCTCCCCCATCACCTGGAGATTGCCGACCGGCGCGCCCGCGGCTTCGAGCAGCGCCAGCGCCTCGGCCTTGGCGTCATAGGCATCGAACGGCGCGGCCTTGCCCGCCTGCCAGCCGCGCGCGCGCTTGTCGCCCGCGAGCAGCGCGGTGAGCGTCAGCTTCTCGGCGTCGGCGAGGTAGCGGCGGCCGATCTCGAACAGCCGCACGCTCGTCGCGCCGCGCTTCGCGTTGCGGCCCGCGGCCATCAGCAGCCCGGGCAGCAGCGAGGGGCGCATGACCTTCAGGTCCTCGCTGATCGGGTTGGCGAGCGCCCATGCGCCGCCGCCCACGGCCGCGGCTTCCTTCTCGGCGATGAAGCTCCACGTCACCGCCTCGTTGAAGCCGCGCGCGGCGGCGGTGCGGCGCATGCGGCGCTCTAGCTTCTGCTCAGGCGTCGCGGTCGGCGTCGCGACGCCGGGCGTACGCGGCAGCGGGGTCGAAGGGACGTTGTCGATCCCCTCGATCCGGATCACTTCCTCGACCAGATCGGCGGGGCCATCGATGTCGCGGCGCCAGCTCGGCGCGGTGACGCGGAAGGCGTCGAAGCCCTCGGACAGCTCGACCGGATCGCCGTTTGCGTCGAGCGGCTCGACGGTGAAGCCGAGCGATTCGAGGATCGCCTTCTGGCGCCCCGCGGGGATGGCGAGGCCGCCCAGCGTCTCGGCCAGCGCCGGGTCGTAGCCGGTGGTGATCCCGACCTGCGGCGGCGTGCCCGCGCGGGTTACTTCGCTGGCGGTGCCGCCGCAGATCTGCGTCACCAGGCGCGCGGCGATGGCGATGCCGTCCTCGAGGAACGCCGCGTCCACCCCGCGCTCGAAGCGGCTGCGTGCATCGCTGGTGAGTAGCAGCTTCTGCCCGGCGCGCGCGATATGCTCGGGATCGAAATAGGCGCATTCGATGACGACCTCGGTGGTCGCCTCCGACACGCCGGTATCCTCGCCGCCCATGATCCCGCCGATATCGTGGACGCCATTGTCGTCGGCGATCACGGTGATGCTCTCGTCGAGCGTGTAGGTCTTCTCGTTGAGCGCCAGCACCTGCTCGCCCGGCTTCGCCTTACGCACGGTAAGCGCGCCCGACAGCTTGGCCTTGTCATAGACATGGAGCGGGCGGCCATGGTCGATCATCACGTAATTGGTGATGTCGACCAGCGCGGAGATCGGCCGCTGGCCGACCGCCTTGAGCCGCGCCTGCATCCAGTCGGGCGAGGCGCCGTTGGTCACGCCGCGCACGGTCTGGCCGAAATAGGCGGGGCAGCCCTCGGGCGCCTCGATCCGCACCTCAGGCCCCGGACCCTCGGCCTTCACCGGGGTGGCGTCGAGCGGCTTGAGCGTCCCCAGCCCCGCCGCGGCAAGATCGCGCGCGATGCCGCGCACGCCCATGCAGTCCTGGCGGTTGGGCGTGATCGAGACGTCGAACACCGGGTCGTTGAGATCGGCATAGTCGGCGAAGCTGGTGCCGATGGGCGCGTCCGCGGGCAGCTCGATGATGCCGTCATGATCGTCGCCCAATTCCAGCTCCCGGCTCGAGCACATCATGCCGTTCGATTCGACGCCGCGCACCGCGGCGACCTTGAGCACCATGCCGTTGGCCGGCACCGTCGCGCCGGGCAGCCCGAGCACGCCGACCAGCCCGGCACGCGCATTGGGCGCGCCGCACACGACCTGAAGCGGGACGCCGTCTCCGGTATCGACGGTCAGCACCTGCAGCTTGTCGGCCTGCGGGTGGCGTTCGGCGGTGAGCACCTTCGCGACGCGGAACGCCGCGAGCTTCTCGCCCGGATTCTCGATGCCCTCGACCTCGAGGCCGATACGGGTCAGCGCCGCGTCGATCTGGTCGAGCGTCGCGTCGGTGTCGAGATGCTGCTTGAGCCAGCTCAGGGTGAACTTCATATCAAATACCCGTCACCCCAGCGAAAGCTGGGGTCTTTGTGAGGAGAGGGCGTCGCGCGGCAACGGGGAGACCCCAGCTTTCGCTGGGGTGACGATTCGGACTCATGCGCCGACTCCCCCGCTCAGCGTGGGCACGTCGAGCGCCGAGAAGCCGTAATGTCTGAGCCAGCGCAGATCGCCGTCGAAGAAGGCGCGCAGATCGTCCATCCCGTATTTGAGCATCGCGAGGCGATCGATCCCGCAGCCGAAGGCGAAGCCCTGCCACTGGTCGGGATCATAGCCGCCGGCCGCGATCACCTTGCGGTGGACCATGCCGCTGCCCAGCACCTCCATCCAGCCTTCGGACCCGCCGATCACGCGCTTGCCGTTGACGATGCTGAAGCCGACATCGACCTCCGCGCTCGGCTCGGTGAAGGGGAAATAGCTCGGGCGCAGGCGCAGCACGATGTCGTCGCGCTCGAAGAACGCCTTGAGGAAGGTTTCCAGCGTCCATTTGAGGTGGCCGAGCGTGATGCCCTTGTCGATCACCAGCCCCTCGACCTGGTGGAACATCGGGGTGTGGGTCGCGTCGCTGTCGCTGCGATAGGTGCGGCCCGGCGCGATGATGCGCACCGGCTTCTGCCCGCCCGCCGCCTTCATCGCGCGGATCTGAACCGGCGAGGTGTGCGTGCGCAGCACCATCGGCGTCGCATGCTCGCCGGCGAGGTAGAAGGTGTCGTGCATCGCGCGCGCGGGGTGCGTCTCGGGGATGTTGAGCGCGGTGAAATTGTGCCAGTCGTCCTCGATCTCGGGACCGGTGGCGACTGCGAAGCCCAGGTCGGCGAAGATCTCGGCGAGCTCGTCCATCACCTGGCTCACCGGGTGCACGCTGCCCGCCGGCACGCCGTCGGCCGGCAGCGTCATGTCGAGCGTCTCGGCGGCGAGCTTCGCTTCGAGCGCGGCGCCCTCCAGCGCCGCCTTGCGCGCGGCGATCGCCTCGGTCACCGCCTCGCGCAGCGCATGGATGCGCGGGCCGGTCTCCTGCCGCTCCTCGGGGCTCATGCCGCCGAGCGTCTTCAGCAGGCCGGTGACGGCGCCCTGCTTGCCGAGCGCATGGACGCGCACCGCGTCGAGCGCGTCGACGCCGGCCGCGGCATCGATCGAGGCGAGCAGTTCGGCCTTGAGCTGGTCGAGATCGGTGGTCAATGTCTTACTCCGTCATCCCGCGCGGGCGGGAATCCAATCAAAGCGGCTCGAAGCCCAGCCCGATGGCAAGGTCAACCCATTCCGGGTTGGATTGCTCGATCAGGTTTAGTTTCCAGTCGCGATTCCATTTCTTGATCCGCTTTTCCCGGATGATCGCGGATTCCATGTCGCCGTGCATCTCGTACCAGACGAGCTTCAAAGCTTTGTACTTCCCGGCAAACCCTCCGGTGATACCTTCGCGGTGCTTATGGAGGCGACCGAGAAGGTCGGACGTGACGCCGGTGTAAAGCGTTCCGGCGCGCCCGCTTGCGAGGATGTAAACGCACGGCTGCTTCTCCACTCCATCCCCTCCCTTCGTCATCCCCGCGAAGGCGGGGATCCATTCGCTCTGTCCTCTCGAAAGAACCACACCGTTAGCCAGAATGGATTCCCGCCTTCGCGGGAATGACGGACTTAAGAATCCGTTGCCTACACCCGGCTGCCGAACAATGCCGCGCCGAACGCGACGAACATCCCGCCGGTGACCCGGTTGAACAGCCGCTGGCGGTTGGCCGGCGCTAGCCATGCGGCGAGCGAGCGGCCGCCGAGCGCATAGGCGACGAACCAGAAGCTCTCGATCACGATGAACGTGCCGATCAGGATCGCGAGCTGCGGCGCGAAGGGGCGGCCGGTATCGATGAACTGCGGGAACAGGGCCGTCGAAAAGACGATCAGCTTGGGGTTCGACAGGCCGGTGCCGAGGCCCGTCACGTACATTGCGCGGAGCGAGGGCAGGGCGGGCTTCACCGCCTCCGCGTCATCGCTGCCGACGGGCGCCCGCCACGCCTTGATGCCGAGCCAGACGAGATAGGCGACGCCGGCATAGCGCAACACCTCGAACAGCATAGGCGATGCCTTGAGCAACGCGCCGAGCCCGAGGGCCGATGCGAACAGATAGGTGAGGTTGGCGGTCATCAGCCCCGCCATCGACACGATCGAGCGGCGCGTGCCATGATGGATGCTCTGGACCATGACGTGCAGCATGTTCGGCCCCGGCGTCGCGGCGATCAGGAACAGGGCGGTGACGAAGAGCCACCAGGTCTGGAGCGTCATGGTCTTCTCCCTCACATCGTCATCCCGGCCCTGTGCCGGGGTCCACCGTACCGCACGCGATGCGGTGGAGCTTCTTGTCCATC
>NZ_DASWTG010000070.1:0-83519 GCF_036402235.1 Sphingomonas sp.
CGGGGGGGCGGGGGGGGGGCGCGGGCCGGCACCGAGCCTGCCAAAACGCCGAACGGCCCGCGTCCCTTGCGGGAGCGGGCCGGTCAGAACGGCACACCCGAACGGGTTCAGGCCGCGGCGGCAGTCGCCTTCTTGGCGATCTCGCGCTTCAGGCGGCGGGCACGCAGCGAGAGCTTGTCGTCGCTGGTCTTGAGCAGCCAGTTGTCGAGGCCGCCATTGTGCTCGACCGAGCGCAGGCCGTGCGTCGAGACGCGCAGGCGAATCGAGCGCTCCAGCGCTTCCGACATCAGCGTCACGTTCTGCAGGTTGGGCAGGAACGTCCGCTTGGTCTTGTTGTTGGCGTGGGAAACATTGTGACCCACCTGCCGGCCCTTGCCGGTCAGCTCGCAAATGCGCGACATCGCTTGATCCTAGGTTTATGCCTGTTCCGGTTGTCCCGGAAAGTGCGGCCCGATACCGGTACGAGGGCTTTTCGTCAACCTCGTTCCCACCCGCCGATGCAACTTCGGCGATCGATGACGCGTTATTACGCAAACGATTCGAGTTTGAGGAGACCGGAGCGATGCGTGCAATCCTGGCGATACTTGGCCTGGCGGCGGTGGTGATCATCGCCATGATCTCGCTCGGCATGCTGAGCGTCAACATGCAGTCGGGCTCGCTGCCCAGCCTCAAGCTGGAAGGCGGGCAGGCACCCGCGGTGAAGGCGGACGTCGGCGAGGTCGGCATGGGCTACACCAACAAGACGATCCAGGTGCCGACCGTGGTGATGGAGAACAAGGTGATTCAGGTGCCGACGGTCGAGGTGGAGAAGGCGGCGCCGGCGGAGCCTGCCGCCAAGGCGCAGTAAGGGCGATTTCGCGCGGCATGGCCAAAGCGGCCGGGCGCGGGCATAGCGGGGCGATGTTCCCGCTGCCCGAACCGATGCGCGCCGCGCTCGATGCCGCCTGCGAGGCGGCGGCGGGCGGCGAGGTGCCGGTGGGCGCGGTGGTGATGCAGGGCGAGACGGTCGTCGCGGTCGCCGCCAACGCCCCGCGCACGCTGCATGATCCGACCGCGCATGCCGAGATGCTGGCGATTCGCGCCGCGGCGCAGAAGCTCGGCCGCGAGCGGCTGGAGGATTGCGACCTGTGGGTGACGCTGGAGCCGTGCGCGATGTGTGCCGGAGCGATCAGCCATGCCCGAATCGCGCGGGTCTATTATGGCGCGGCGGATCCCAAGGGCGGAGCGGTCGAGCACGGCCCACGCTTCTTCGCCCAGCCGACCTGCCATCACCGGCCGGAGATCTATTCGGGGATCGGCGAGGGCGAGGCGGGGGCGCTACTCAGGGATTTCTTCGCCGCCAGGCGCTAAGGGTTCGCTGCTCAGGCTCCGCAGCGCCGCCCTCGTCGCGGGGTTGAAGCTGCCGTCGAGCGAGCCGGCATAGCCGGATCCCTGCAACTGCTTCTGCATCGCCGCGATGGTCTCGGGGTCGAAAAGGTCCGGGCGCGACAGGGCCGCCGGGACCTTGAAGTTGCTGTTGTGGCACTCGAATGCCTTGATCTGCAGCGTGGCAGCACGTTCGCGATCGACCGAACCGCCCACTCCGCGCATCAGCATGACCGAATAGCGGTCCGCCATGTCGCCATGGCACCATTCCGACATATCTTCGTACGCCCTTCGCGCCGCGGCTTCGTCGCGGGGGCCGCCGAGGCCGAGTTCGGTCATGCGCGCCAGTTCATAGCTCGCGTCGATCAGGCCCTTGCCGCCTGCCAGCTGGAACAGCCTGCGTGCCAGAGCCGGATCGCTCACGCCGCCCCTATCGGTCAGCAGCAGCAGTCCGTGCCGCCAGTAGGCGATACGGTCTTCGCCCGCCAAGGCATAGTGCCGCCGCGCCGCGGCGAAATCCTGCGGCCCGCCGGCGCCCGCTTCGACCATCCGGCCAAGCAAGCGGTGCGCATCGGCGTTTCCGGCGGCGATGGCCTGTTCGAGCAGCCGCCGGGCGGCGCGGGCGCCTCCGCTCGATGCCTCGGGCATGCGATAGCGGCCTTTGCCGTCAGGTCCCGAGATATCGTCGATCGCGAACTGGGCCCGTGCCTGCTCGATCAGTTCCGCGCCCGGCGCAGGGGCATCATTGGCCTGTGCGGCAGCGAGCGGTGGCGTTGCCACCGTCAACAGCGCCGCCAGCCACAGCCTGCGCCGCACCTTTCCCCCCGGCAGCATGTCAGCGCATGTCGCTGTCGCGGATCGGCACGATCTTGATCTCGACCCGGCGGTTCTGGGCACGGCCCTCGACCGTGTCGTTGGAGGCGATCGGCTGGGTCTCGCCATAGCCCACGGCCTCGAGCCGGGCGGATTCGACCCCGCGCGAGACGAGATAGCTCGCGACCGCATCGGCACGACGCTCCGACAGCGCCTGATTATAGGCGTCGCTGCCGGTCGAATCGGTGTGGCCATAGACGTCGATATAGGTCCGGTTGTTGCGGTCGAGCACGTCGGCGACGCGATCGAGCGTGGGCCGGAAGTGCGGTTCGATCGTCGAGCTGTCGGTGGCGAAGGTGATGCCCGAGGGCATCGACAGGATGAGATCGTCGCCCTTGCGGATCACCTCGACATCGGTGCCGGCGGTGCGCTCGCGAAGCTCGCGCTCCTGGTTGTCCATGTAGCTGCCGATCGCGGCGCCGCCGATCGCGCCGATGCCGGCGCCGAGGATCTTCTCGGTGCGGTCGCGGCGGCCGCCGACGATGTCGCCGAGCAGATAGCCGCCGAGCGCGCCGCCCAGTGCGCCGATCCCGGCCTTGGACATGCGCTGCTCGCCAGTCACCGGATCGGTGACGCATGCGCCGGTCAGCGTCAGCGCGGCGATTGCGGGGATAAGGGGCCAGTTACGCATGGGTTCCTCCAGTCAAACCTTGGTTACAGAATCGCACGATCGGCGGCGTTGTTCCACCTTCGCATCGACCAGCGGTCTAGCTGGGCATTGTGAAACCCACCTGAATGCGATTATGGGAACCGCAGGCCAATGGACCCGCTTCCCCCATTTCCCTGGATCGACGTCGCGATCATCCTGGCGCTGGTTGCGCTGAACGGTGTGTTCGCCATGTCCGAGCTCGCGATCGTCTCCGCGCGCAAGGCGCGGCTGGAGGCGATGGTGCGCGCGGGCAAGCGCGGCGCGCGCACCGCGATCGACCTGGCGGCCGATCCGGGCAAGTTCCTGTCGACCGTCCAGATCGGCATCACGCTGATCGGCATCATCGCCGGCGCCTATTCGGGCGCGAGCCTCGGCACGCCGACCGCGGCGCGGATCGAGGCGTGGGGCGTCCCGCACGAGACCGCCGAGACGATCGGCTTCGCGATCGTCATCGCGCTGACCACCTATGCCTCGCTGATCGTCGGCGAGCTGGTGCCCAAGCAGTTCGCGCTGCGATCGCCCGAGTCGATCGCGGTGCTGGTGGCGGCGCCGATGAAATGGCTGGCGCGGATCACTGCGCCGATCGTGTGGGTGCTCGACCAGAGCAGCGGTCTCGTCTTCCGCCTGCTCGGCATGAACCGCGAATCGGAGAATCGCGTCACCGCCGAGGAGCTGCACATGCTGGTCGCCGAGGCGACGCACTCGGGCGTGATCGAGGAGCATGAGCGCTCGATCATCTCGGGCGTGGTGCGGCTCGCCGACCGGCCGGTGCGCGAGGTGATGACGCCGCGCACCGAGGTCGATTGGATCGACGCCAGCCTCGACGAGGCGGCGATCCGCAAGCTGCTCGCCGAGACGCCGCACACGCGGTTGCCGGTGGCCGAAGGGTCGGTCGATGCGGTGGTGGGCGTGGTGCAGGCGCGCGACGTGGTGACGGCGCTGATCCTCGGCCAGCCGCTCGACCTCAAGGCGCTGATGCACCCGGCACCGGTGCTGCCCGATCAGGTCGATGCGATGGACGCGCTGGGCGCGCTGCGCCGCGCGGCGGTGCCGATGGGCTTCGTCCATGACGAATACGGGCATTTCGAGGGGATCGTGACGCCTGCCGACCTGCTCGCGGCGATTGCCGGCGAATTCGTATCCGACGCCGATCCGGGCGAGGATCCCTCGATCGTGGTGCGCGACGACGGTTCGTTGCTCGTCTCCGGCCAGCTCGCCGCCGATGCGCTGGCCGAGCGGATCGGGATCGAGCTGCCCGAGGACCGCGACTATGCGACCGTCGCCGGCCTCGCGCTCGCGGTGCTCAAGCATTTGCCCAACGAGGGCGAGAGCTTCGTCGAGCAGGGCTGGCGCTTCGAGATCGTCGACATGGATGGGCACAAGATCGACAAGCTGCTGCTGAGCGAGGTGGGCAGGGAGCGCGGCGCCTAAGGCGTGGGCGGCGGCGAAGGCGCGTCGTCATCGACCGCTTCGTTATTCTCCTCGATCCGCGCATCCGCTTGCTGCCGCTTGCGACGCAGATGGCGGCCCCAGATCAGGATCGCGACGGCGCCGATCGCGAACAGCACGATGAAGACGAGATGGGTGGTCGTCACCCAATCCAGCCCCATGCTGCTCAGCGTCAGGGATTGCTGGTTGCTTTCCATCGGCGGCTCCGGCTGGGAAAGCCGAAGCCTATCCGATGGTTAAGCGCGGTGGAAGCGGCTTTGCGCTGCGATCCCGCCCTGACCGGAGATGCGGACCGGGCGATCGCGAAAACGGGCTAGGCCCGCTCGCGCGCGACCTCGCGCCAGCCGATGTCGCGGCGGGCGAAGCCGGTGGGGAAATCGATCGCCTCGACCGCGCGATAGGCGGCGGCCTGCGCTTCGCTGACGGTCGCGCCGGTGGCGGTGACGGTAAGGACGCGCCCGCCCGCTGCGACGAGCTGGCCGCCGTCCATTCGCGTGCCCGCCTGGAACACCTGCGCGCCGGTTTCCTCGGCGGCGTCGAGCCCGCGGATCGCGCCGCCGGTCTGCGGCGTGCCCGGATAGCCCTTTGCCGCCATGACGACGGTGAGCGCGGTCTCGGCGCCGAAGCGTGGAGCCTCCCGGCCGGCGAGCTCGCCGGCCTCGGTCGCGAGCATGAGATCGAGCAGATCCTCCTCGAGCCGGAGCATCAGCACCTGGCATTCGGGATCGCCGAAGCGCGCATTGTACTCGATCAGCTTGGGGCCGGCGCGGGTGAGCATGAGACCGGCATAGAGCACGCCCGAATAGGGGGTTCCGGCCTTGGCCATGCCGGTGATGGTCGGCTTGATGATCGTCTCGATCGCCGCGCGCTCCAGCTCGGGCGTCAGCACGCGGGCGGGGCTGTAGGCGCCCATGCCGCCGGTATTGGGGCCGGTATCGCCGTCGCCGACGCGCTTGTGATCCTGCGCCGAGCCGAGCGGCAGGAAATCGGTGCCGTCGGTGAGGATGAACAGGCTGGCTTCCTCGCCCTCCAGAAACTCCTCGATCACCGCTTCGCCGCCGGGCTTCTCGAAGATCGCGGCGATCGCGGCATCGGCCTCCTCGTCCGTGAAGGCGACGGTCACGCCCTTGCCCGCGGCGAGGCCGTCGGCCTTGATCACCACCGGGCGGGGGAAGTCGCGGGCGAGCGCGAGGCGGGCAGTCTCCACATCGGCGACGCGGACATAGCCTGCGGTCGGGATGTTCTCGCGTGCGCACAGATCCTTGGTGAAGCCCTTCGATCCTTCGAGCTGGGCGGCCGCCTGCGACGGGCCGAACACGGGCAGGCCGGCGGCGCGCAGGCTATCCGAGAGGCCATCGACCAAGGGCGCTTCGGGGCCGACCACGACAAAGCCGATCGCATGGATGCGGCAAAAATCGATCACCGCGGCGTGATCGGTCAGCTTGACGTCATGGCAGGCGGCATATTGCGCGATTCCGGGGTTGCCGGGGATCGCGTGGAGGCTATCGAGCCGGGGCGATTGCGCGAGCTTCCAGGCGAGCGCATGTTCGCGGCCACCGGACCCAAGCAACAGGACGTTCATGTCAGACCCCTTCGACGACTTCGATACGCCGCGGCTCGTAGCCGAGGGGCGGGAAGGGGACAACGCTGCTCCGCTGTCGGTCGGCGAATTGTCGATGAAGCTGAAGCGGATGGTGGAGGGCGAGTTCGGCCATGTCCGCCTGCGCGGCGAGATCTCGGGATACAAGCGCGCGGCCTCGGGGCATGTCTATCTGTGCCTCAAGGATGCGGACGCGGTGATCGACGGGGTGATGTGGCGCGGCGCCGCGGCGGCGATCCCATTCACCCCGCAGGACGGGATCGAGGTGGTCGCGACCGGCAAGCTCACCACCTATCCTGGCCGTTCCAAATACCAGATCGTGATCGAGCGGATGGAGCTGGCGGGCGAAGGCGCGCTGATGGCGCTGTTCGAGAGATTGCGCGCGCAGCTCAAGGCGGAGGGGCTGTTCGACCAGCCGAAGAAGAAGCTGCCCTTCGCGCCGCTGACGATCGGCGTGGTGACGTCGCCGACCGGGGCGGTGATCCGCGATATTCTCCACCGGCTGGCCGACCGCTTCCCCAGCCATGTGCTGGTGTGGCCGGTCAAGGTGCAGGGCGACGGCGCAGCGGCGGAGGTCGCGGCGGCGGTGCGCGGGTTCGACGCCATGGCGCCGGAAGGAGAGGGCGATGGCCCTGTGCGGCGGCCGGACCTGGTGATCGTCGCGCGCGGCGGCGGGTCGATCGAGGATCTGTGGGCGTTCAACGAGGAAGCGGTGGTGCGCGCGGTGGCGGCATGCCGGATTCCCGTCATCTCCGCGGTGGGGCACGAGACCGACACGACATTGTGCGACTATGCCGCCGACATGCGCGCGCCGACCCCGACCGCGGCGGCGGAGATGGCGGTGCCGGTGCGCGCCGAGCTCGCCAATGCGATCGCGACGATGGGGCTGCGCGCCGAGCGGTGCGCGCTGCGCTATCACGAGCGCGGCGGGGAGCGGCTGCAGGCGCTGGTGCGCGTGCTGCCCAAGCGCGACGCGCTGCTGGGGCCGCAGCGGCAGAAGGCCGACGACATGGGCGCGCGGCTCGACCGGGCGCTGGAGCGGCGGGTGACGCTCGCACGTGGCGTGCTCGACCGGGCGGCAGGGGCGCTGCGGCCGGCGGTGCTCGAGCGCAAGCTCGATACGCTGCGGCATCGGCTGGAAGGCGCGGGCAAGCTGCTCGACGCCGTCAATCCCGACAATCTGCTCCAGCGCGGCTATGTCCGCGTCGGCGCCAAGGCCAGCGGCAAGGTGGTGGCGAGCGCAGCGGATGCGCGCGCGGCAGGGGCGGTGACGCTGCACTTCCGCGACGGCACGGTCGACGCACGGGTTGAGCGCGGCGGCGCCAAATCCTATGCTGGGGACAAGCCCGAACAGCCCGACCTGTTCTGAATCGTTACCTGAAGCGAGTACGCATATGCTGATGTCGTCCAACACCGCCCGTCCGGCGCGGCTCCATTATATGGCGAACGGCTTTCGCGTGCTGGTGCCAGGCGATCATGTCGTGTGTGCGGTGAGCGGCGAGAAGATCCCGCTCGAGGGGCTGCGCTACTGGAGCGTCGAGCGCCAGGAGCCCTATGCCACCGCCGAGATCGCAACGCGCGCGCTGATGACGTCATGAAGGCGGCGGGGGGGCTTGTCGTCGCGGCGGCTGTCCTCGCCTCGATGGCTGCGGGTGCGATGCCGGTTCCCCCGGCGGGCGGGCAGGCGCGGCCGGCCCAGGCGCGCAACGACTTCACCTTCGACGGGCCGATGATTCAGGGCGGGACGGTGCTCGGCACCGCGCCGGCGCTCACCAGCCGGATCAGCTTTCAGGGGCAGGATGTGCCGGTCGCCCCGGACGGCCGCTTCCTGATCGCCTTCGATCGCGATGCCGGCCCCTCCGCCACGATCGTCGCGACGCGGGTCGACGGCAGCACGGTGCGCCGCACGCTCACCGTGCAGCCGCGCGCCTGGCGGATCGAGCGGCTCAACAGCCTGCCGCGCATCGCGCAGCCGAGCGCCGAGTTCCAGCGCCGCCGCCCGGGCGAGGTGGCGCAGATCACCGCGGCGCGCGCGCAGTCGCACGACAGCCATGGCTGGCGGCAGCGCTTCATGTGGCCCGTGACGGGGCGCATTTCGGGCCTGTTCGGGTCGCAGCGCATCTACCGGGGCGAGCCCGGTTCCTATCATTCGGGCGTCGATGTCGCGCGGCCGGCGGGAACCGCGGTGCTGGCGCCGGCCGACGGGGTGGTGATCCTGGCGACGCCTTCGTCGTTCACGCTGGAGGGCAGGCTGCTGATGCTCGACCACGGCATGGGGCTGAACAGCGCGTTCCTGCACCTCTCGCGGATCGACGTGCAAGTCGGCGACGTGGTGCGCCGCGGCCAGACGATCGGCGCGGTCGGCGCGACCGGCCGCGCGACCGGGCCGCATCTGCATTGGGGGATGCGCTGGCGGGGCGCCAAGATCGACCCGCTGCTGATCGCCGGATCGATGCCGGTGACGGCGGACTGAGCGCGGCTAGCCGATCCGCCGGACCTTGATCGTGCGTCGCTTGTTGAACGAGGCGTCGTAGCTGCCCAGCGCGGCGCGGCGAATCCGGACCGTCTCGCCAGCACGGGGCGGGAAACCACGCGAGGACTCGGTGGTGATCCAGCGCGTGTCATCGTCCAGCGTCACCGTCCAGCGATCGCCGGAAACCGCTGAAACGCCGGCCACACTGCCGTTGATCTCCTTGATGTCCTCCGGATTGTCCTCGTCGTCCCCCCCGCCGAACAGCTTGATGCGTGGCAGGGTGAAGCCGAACAGCGAGCGGCGCGTCTTCTGTACCTCGGCGCGGTCCAGGACAACGACCTCCTTCTTGTCCTGCGCTGCGGCGAGCCTGGCGACCGCCGCGTCGAAACAGGCAAGGCGTGCGGCTGAATCGGCGACATCGCGGCATGCCGTGACCGCGTCCACCACTTTGCCGCCGCCCGCTTCCTGAGCCGCGGCAGGGGCCGCGAGCGCGGCGGCGGCGAGCGTGAGCAGCAAGCCCGATGTCCTGATCATCCGTTCCTCCCCAGAGAGGATGAGACCCTAAACCAGCTGTGGCTGGCCGGGAAGCATCTGTTTTCAGGTGATTCTTGAAAGAGTTGGTTCCAGGTGTGACGATTTTGTCACGATCTGGAGCAATCGCGCCGTGACCCTGAACAACACCATTGTGAGCAACCGTCCAGCCGACCTATTCATCCCCAATGTTGTGTCCGGTCCCTCCGGCGCATCGTCACGAAGGCGGAAAACCGCCGACATCAAGGGGTGCTCATCAATGGTTTCACTCACTCGCAAGCGGCTGTTGACGTCGACGCTGCTGCTTTCCGGTGCGATTTTCGTCGCGCCTGCGCATGCGCAGGATGCCGGGCCGGTCGAAGGCGTCGCCGAGGAACAGGGCCAGACGATCGTCGTCACCGGCTCGCGCATCGCGCGTCCCGACATCGAGTCCGCCGCTCCGGTCGCATCGGTCGGCGCTGAGGAAATCGCTCTCCAGGCCGGCGGGGCCAACATCGAGAACGTCCTCAACGACATGCCGCAGATCAACGCGACGACCACGTCCGCGTCGAACAACCCGGGCGGCGGCGTCGCCACGGTCAACATGCGTCTGCTCGGCCCGTCGCGCACGCTCGTCCTTGTCGACGGCCGCCGCTATGTGTCGTTCGACGTCAATCAGCAGATCGACCTCAACACCATTCCCTCGGCCCTGGTCGAGCGTATCGACGTCGTGACCGGCGGCCGTTCGGCCATTTACGGCTCGGACGCGATTGCGGGCGTCGTCAACTTCGTCACCAAGAAGGACTTCTCGGGCGTCGAGCTCACCTCCAGCTATGACGTCACCGAGCGTGGCGACGGTCAGGTCTGGAACATTGGCGGCACGATCGGCGCCAATCTCGACGACGGCCGCGGCAACGTGGTCGCGCATGTCAGCTACCTGAACCGCAAGGGCACCTATGCCGGTGCGCGCGCCTTCGGCCGGCTCGCGCTGACCAACGCCAATGTCGGCGGCGTTCCCACGCTGATCAACGCCGGTTCGCCGAGCGGCCCGCAGACCCGCATCCTGCTGTCGTCGGCTCAGGCCGCGGCTGCTGGCGCGTCCTTCGGCACGGGCACGGCGACCAACCTCGACTTCAACCCCGATGGCACCATCGGGCCGTTCATCGACACGACCGATTCGTACAACTTCGCGCCGGTGAACTACCTGACGGTCCCGCAGACGCGTTTCCTGATCTCGACCGCCGCGCACTATGAAATCACGCCGGCGGTGGTTCCGTATCTCGAGGCGCAGTTCATCAACAACCGCGTCGATACCGAGCTGGCGGCAACCCCGATCGGCAACACCACGCCGTTCGGCACCGGCTCGCTCGGCGCGCTGCGCGTTCAGGTCGCTTCGCCCTTCTTCGCGCCGAACGTCCGCGCTGGCCTCGCTGCGATCGACGCAAGCGAGACCACTGCGGGCCTCGACGTGCAGAATGACGGCTACGTGCGTCTGGCCAGCTTCGGCTATCGCACCGTTCCGCTCGGGCCGCGTCAGAACAAGGACGACCGCAACGCCTATCGCATCCTCGCGGGTGTGCGCGGCGACATCGGCGGCGGGTGGAGCTACGACGCGAACTACATGTACGCGCGTACCCGCAACTCGCAGCGTCAGAACGGCAACATCGCGATCAGCAACTTCATCGCGGCGACCACCACGGCGTTCCAGAACCCGACCACGGGCGCGATCTCGGCCACCCCGTTCGCGGGCGTGCCGGGCGGCGGCAACCTGGTCTGCGCCGATGCGTCGGCGCGTGCTGCAGGCTGCGTGCCGGCCAACATCTTCGGCATCGGCAACATCTCGCAGGCGGCGATCAACTATCTCGCCATCGGCGCGACCAACCTGCAGGAATACACCACCGAGGTGGCTTCGGCGTCGCTGACCAATTCGGAGCTGTTCGACATTGGCGGCGGGCCGATCGGTCTCGCGGTCGGCGTCGAGTGGCGTCGCGAAGCGGGCTCGATCACGCCGGACCAGTATCTGTCGTCGGGCAACGTCGCGGGCTTCAACCCGGGCCGACCCACCGCCGGCAGCTATTCGGTGCGTGAGGCGTTCGCAGAGCTCAACATCCCGCTGATCAAGGACAGCTTCATCCACAAGCTGGAGCTGAACGCCGCGGGCCGCGTCTCGGATTACTCGAACGCGCCGGGCACCGTCTACACCTACGCGGTCGGTGGCCTTCTGGCCCCCGTCAAGGACATCACGTTCCGTGCGCAATATTCGCGGGCGATCCGCGGGCCGAGCGTCAACGAGCTGTTCCTCGGCAACACGGTAAGCTTCGCGGGTAATATCGAAGGCTGCGGCGGCGCCAATGCCGGCCCTGGCGGCGATCGCTATGCCTTCTGTCAGAGCCTTGGCATTCCGGTGGCGGTGCTGAACGATCCGGTGCAGCGCGCCGCGCTCGCCAGCGCCACGATCGTGAACCCGCCGACGTTCCTGGGCGGCAACCCGGACCTCAAGGAAGAGACGGCCACGACCTGGACTGTGGGTGCGATCCTTGCGCCGACGTTCCTGCCGGGCTTCACCGCGACGGTCGACTATTACAACATCGAGATCGAAGACTATATCTCGACCGTGGGCACCGCCAATATCGGCGCGGCCTGCTTCGACCAGCGTGACCTGGCCTTCTGCTCGCTCATCACCCGCAACTCCGTGGGCCAGATCGAGCGTATCGACGACCGCAACGCGAACACCGGCGGACTCAAGACCGACGGCCTCGATATCGGTGTGAACTACAACCACCGCTTCGAATCGATGTTCGGCGCCGAGGACTTCCGTCTGGGCTTCAGCTTCCTGGGGACGCGTCTGCTCAGCTATGACGTCACCCCGGTGCAGGGGCTGCCGATCGTCCGCGAGTGCGCGGGCACCTTCGGCCGTCTCTGCGCGGTCGGCGCGACCACCTCGCCGCCCAAGCCGAAGTGGCGTCACACGGCGCGCCTGACCGCCGGCACGGACCTGATCCGTGTCTCGGGCCAGTGGCGCCACCTGGGTGCGACCAACGACGACAACAGCGCGACCGTCTATGCGGTCGAGCGTCTGCCCGCGGCCGACTATTTCGACCTGACCCTCTCGGCTTCGCCGAGCGATCATTTCGACGTGTCGCTGGGCGTCACCAACCTGTTCGACAAGCAGCCGCCGCTGCTGGCGTCGGCGCAGTCGGGTGGCTCGGGCGAGCAGACCAACACCTTCCCGACCTATTACGACGTGATGGGCCGGTCGTTCTTCGTGAGCGCGCGCATCAAGTACTGATCGCGCGTCTCGACGGAACAATGAAGGGGCGGTGCCGGAAGGCGCCGCCCCTTTTCCTTGGTTCAGCCCCTTTCTTTGGTTCAGGGACGGCCGGCGCGCAGCCAGCCGGTGACCGAAAGGCGCGGGTGACCCGCGAACGGCGTCACCAGGCTGACGCTGTGCGCCTGCGGCACCGCAAATAGGCTGAGCGTGTTGAAGCCGGGGACATAGCCCTCTGCGACGCCGCCCGTCGCCCCGTGGAACAGCAGCAGCCCGCCCCATTCGGTGCGCCATCGCGGGGTGAGGCCCAAGACATAGGCGGCGAGGCGATTCTTGCCGGGAACGTCGTCGTCATGGGCGGTCAGGAAGTCCCCCGGCGTGTAGCGCGTCGCCTGTGCATCGGCGAAGCCGAGGCCGCGCGTGCCGGTGATCCGCTCAAGCAGGGCGAGCAACTGCGCGCTCGAGAGGAAAGCAGCAAAGGCGGCGAGCGGATCGCCGAGCGCCTCGCGTTCCCCAGCCTGGTCAGGAACGCGGATCGAATCGAAGCGATACTGGAATCCGTCACGCGCGGCCGCGTGCACCGCGCCGTCGAGCCGGTCGCGCTGCTCGGCCGTCAAGGCATCCAGCTCGGACGCCGCAAACTCGAGCACCCGGTCACCCGAGTTGAGGACGTGCCGCCAGTCGGCACGTCCCGAGAGATGCGCCGCCAGCCGTGCCGCATCCTCCTCGATCAGAAAGGGGGCAATCTGGACTCGCCGATCCTTGGCATAACACGCCGCCAGCCGCTCGGGATCAATCGAGGGGTGAAGCGAGAAGCCTGCGGTCATGCCGGGGTCAGCACCAGCTCGCCATCGCCTTCGCCGACCTTGACGGTGGCGCCGTCCTTGACGTCGCCGCGCAGGATCGCGTCGGCGAGCGGGTCCTGCAGATAGCGCTGGACCGCGCGCTTGAGCGGCCGCGCGCCGTAGACCGGGTCGTAGCCGACGCGGCCGAGCCAGTCGCGTGCCTCGGGCGTGAGATCGAGCGTGATCTTGCGGTCGGCGAGCAGCTTGCCGAGCCGGGCGACCTGGATGTCGACGATCGGCGCCATCTCGCTGCGGCCGAGGCGATGGAACAGCACGATCTCGTCGAGCCGGTTGAGGAACTCCGGCCGGAAATGCGCGCGAACGATCTCCATCACCTGCGGTTCCACGGTCGCGACGTCCTGGCCCTCATCGAGCTGAGTGAGGAACTGGCTGCCGAGGTTCGAGGTCAGCACGATGATCGTGTTGGTGAAATCGACCGTGCGGCCCTGCCCGTCGGTCAGGCGGCCGTCGTCGAGCACCTGGAGCAGGATGTTGAAGACGTCGCCATGCGCCTTCTCGACCTCGTCGAACAGCACGACCTGATAGGGGCGGCGGCGCACCGCCTCGGTGAGCACGCCGCCTTCCTCGTACCCGACATAGCCGGGCGGGGCACCGATCAGCCGCGCGACGCTATGCTTCTCCATGAACTCGCTCATGTCGATGCGCACCATCGCGTGGGGATCGTCGAACAGGAATTCGGCGAGCGCCTTGGTCAGCTCGGTCTTGCCGACGCCGGTCGGGCCGAGGAACAGGAACGAGCCGAGCGGGCGGTTGGGATCCTGCAGCCCCGCACGGCTGCGGCGCACAGCGGTCGAGACCGCCTTGACCGCAGCCTGCTGGCCGATCACGCGACGCCCAAGCTGCTCTTCCATCGCGAGCAGCTTCTCGCGCTCGCCTTCGAGCATGCGATCGACGGGGATGCCGGTCCAGCGGCTGACCACTGCGGCGATATCGTCGGCGGTGACTTCCTCACGCAGCATCGCGACGCCGGTGGTCGCCTGCGCCTCTTCGAGCTGCTTGGTCAGCGCGGGAATGGTGCCGTAGTTGAGCTCGGCCATCTTGGCGAGGTCGCCGCCGCGCTGTGCCTGTTCGAGCTCGAGCTTTGCATGCTCGAGCTGCTCCTTGATCTTCGCCTCGCCCGCGATCTTGTCCTTCTCCGCCTGCCAGCGCTGGGTCAGCTCCGCGGACTGCTGCTCGAGATTGGCGAGCTCGGATTCGAGGTTGGCGAGGCGGTCCTTCGACGCGGCGTCCTTCTCGTGCTTCAGCGCCTCGCGCTCGATCTGCAGCTGCATGATGCGGCGATCGAGCGTCTCGATCTCCTCGGGCTTGCTCTCCACCTCCATGCGGATGCGCGAAGCGGCCTCGTCCATCAGGTCGATCGCCTTGTCGGGCAGGAAGCGGTCGGTGATGTAGCGGTTGCTCAGCGTCGCCGCCGAGACGATCGCGCCGTCGGTGATGCGCACGCCGTGGTGCAGCTCGTATTTCTCCTTTAGCCCGCGCAGGATCGAGATCGTGTCCTCGACCGTCGGCTCGCCGACGAACACCGGCTGGAAGCGGCGCTGGAGTGCGGGGTCCTTCTCGACATGCTTGCGATACTCGTCGAGCGTGGTCGCGCCGATGCAGTGCAGCTCGCCACGGGCGAGCGCGGGCTTCAAGAGGTTGCCGGCGTCCATCGCGCCTTCGCTTTTGCCTGCGCCGATCAGCGTGTGCATCTCGTCGATGAACAGGATGATGTGGCCCTCGGCCGCCTTCACCTCGTCGAGCACGCCCTTCAGCCGCTCCTCGAACTCGCCGCGATATTTGGCGCCCGCGATGAGTGAGCCCATGTCGAGCGACATCAACGCGCGATCCTTGAGCGTGTCGGGCACGTCGCCATTGGCGATGCGCAGCGCGAGGCCCTCGGCGATCGCGGTCTTGCCGACGCCGGGGTCGCCGATCAGAACCGGGTTGTTCTTGGTGCGGCGGGCAAGGATCTGGATGGTGCGGCGGATCTCCTCGTCGCGGCCGATCACCGGATCGAGCTTGCCGTCCTTCGCGGCCTGGGTCAGGTCGCGGGCGAACTTCTTGAGCGCGTCGTAGCGATCCTCGGCGCCAGCGGTGTCGGCGGCGCAGCCGCCGGTGAGCTGGTTGATCGCGGCGTTGAGCGCGTCGGGCTTCACGCCTGCGGCAGCGAGCGCGCGGCCGGCATTGGTGGTGGTCGCGAGGAGCAGTGCCTGCAGCATGCGCTGGACGCTGACGAAGCTGTCGCCCGCCTTGGTCGCAATCTGCTCTGCGGAATCGAGCAGGCGGACGCTGTCATTATCCAGCCCGGGCGCCTGCTGCGCCCCGGCGCCCGTGACGGCGGGGATGCGGGAGAGGGCGGCATCGATCTCGCTCGATGCGCGCTTGGGATCGCCGCCTGCGGCCTGGATGAGGCCGGCGGCCATGCCCTGCTCGTCCTCGAGCAACGCCTTCAGGATATGCTCGGGGCTGATCCGCTGGTGGTTGCTGCGGATCGCGACGGTCTGCGCCGACTGGAGGAAGCCCTTGGCGCGATCGGTGAATTTCTCGAGGTTCATGCGTGTCCCTGTTGCTTTTCATGCGGGAGGTAGTGTTGCATTTTCGCAACACAAGGCTCGCGCGCACAAAACTCACGGGAACGATGCTGCCGCAGGGCCGGGGCCGGAACAAGTCCGGCCCGGCAAACGGGCTTATTTGACCTTCGGCTTGGTCGGGGCAGGCGCCCTGGGCGCGCCCTTCGCGAACGTATCGCCGAAAAAGTCGCCCGCATACCAGCGCGGCGCGTCGGCCCCGTCGGCGATCTCGCGCGCGATCAGATAGTTGATCCGCGCGAATTTGGCGCCTGCCTGCCAGTTGAACGGCTGGGTGAGGTCGTCATTGGGGCGGTGATAGGTCTTGGTGAGGAAGCCCATGAACTTCTCGCGCCCCTCGCCCGCAAAGCCGGTGGCGAGCATAATCGACGGCACGCCCTCGACCACGAAGCTGTAATGATCGGAGCGGGTGAAGATGCCCTGTTCGGGCATCGGATCGGGCGAGACCCTGATCCCCGCCTTCGCCACCGCGCGATCGGCGATCGGCCCCAACGTCGAATGCTCGCCGCCGAACGCGATCACATCGCTGAAGTCATAGGTCAGCACGGGCATGTCGAGATTGACTACGCCGGCGACGCGGCCCCCCGCCGGCACCAGCGGGTGCTTGGCGAGATATTGCGAGCCGAGCAGCCCGTCCTCCTCGGCGGTGACCGCGGCGAAGACCACGGTGCGCTTCGGCCTGGCCTTGCCCTCAGCAAAGGCGCGCGCGACCTCCAGCATCGTGGCGATGCCGGCGGCATTGTCCATCGCGCCGTTATAGACCTTGTCGCCCTCTAGCCTGGGATCGACGCCGTCATGGTCGAGGTGGGCGGTGATCATCACCACTTCCCTGGCCAGCGCGGGATCCGAGCCCGGGATCATGCCCAGAACGTTGGAGCTGGCGATCGTCTCGACCACGCTGTGGCGCTCGATCCGCACCGGCGCCTTGAGCGCGAAGCCGCGCGGCATCGCACGCTTGCGCGCGGCGGCGTCGAGCACGCGCTTGAGGTTCATCCGCGCGCCCGCGAACAGCGCTTCGGCGGCGGGGCCGTGGGCATAGGCCGTCGCGCGGATATCCGGTGCCGGCGACCATGGCTTGCCGTCCGTGCCGATCCACACATAGCGCGAGGAGCCGGAATAGCCCGCCAGCCGCTTCCACGGCGTGGTCGCGAGAAAGGCGCGGGTCGGGACGGTGATGACGCCGATCGCGCCGCGGCGCTCGGCCATGCGCGCCTTCTCCGAGCTGAGATGCGCGGCGATCTCGCTCGACGTGCGTCCCTCCGGCACGCCCGAGAGCAGCACCACGATCTTGCCGCGGACATCGATGCCCGAATAGTCGTCGAAGCCGTGCGCAGGGG
The DNA here is from genome assembly GCF_036402235.1 of Sphingomonas sp. Classification (GTDB taxonomy): domain Bacteria; phylum Pseudomonadota; class Alphaproteobacteria; order Sphingomonadales; family Sphingomonadaceae; genus Sphingomonas. Next base: position 16,961 of record NZ_DASWTG010000070.1, read on the forward strand.
AATCGAGGCCGTAGCCGACGAACACCGCGGGTGCCTCGACGATCTGGTCCGCCTCACGCGAATTGGCGGTCATCATCACATCGACGCCATTCTGGAAGGCGGTGCCGCCGATCGTGATGGTCGCGGGTGCGTCCTTCCTGAACTTCGCGCGGGCGAACTCGATCGGCTGATACCAGCCCTTGCTGCCGGCGGCCTTCAGGCCGAGCGCGTCGAAGCGGCTGGCGACGTAGAGCGCGGCGATGTCGTAGCCGCGGGTGCCCGCGTCGCGCCCTTCGAGCAGATCGTCGGCCAGGAACTCGACATGCGCGCGCATCTGATCGGGCGAGAAGGCAGGCTCGTCGGCAGGTTGGGCGGCAAGCGAAGAGGCGGCCGCGAGCAACGCGGCGGCGAAAAGTTTGAAGCGCATATATTCCCCTATGTTGCCGCCAGCGTAACCAAAGCGGAACCGCTTACAAGCCCGTTGCGCGTGCGGGCCGCGCGGCTATGCTGGTTTCCATCGAAACAAGTTTCCGGAAAGCCCCACCCCATGAAGCCAGCCTTTGCCAGCCTGACCGCGCTTGCGGTCGTCCTCGGCGCACCCGCTTACGCGCAGCAGGCGCCGGCGCCCGTGCCGGTCGCCGACCTCGTCAAGCGGGTGGACATCCCCTATGAGGAATTTCGTCTGGCCAATGGGTTGCGCGTGGTGGTGCACACCGACCGCAAGGCACCCGTGGTGGGCGTCGCGGTCTGGTACAATGTCGGATCGAAGCACGAGCCCAAGGGCAAGACCGGCTTCGCGCACCTGTTCGAGCATCTGATGTTCAACGGATCGGAGAACTCGCCGGGCGAGTTCTTCGAGCCTTTGAAGGAAGTGGGTGCGACCGACTATAACGGCACCACCAATGCCGACCGCACCAATTACTTCCAGACCGTCCCGCGCGCCGCGCTCGACCGCGCGCTTTTCCTGGAGAGCGACCGCATGGGCTATCTGCTCGGCGCGGTGACGCAGGGCAAGGTCGACGAGCAGCGCGGCGTCGTGCAGAACGAGAAGCGCCAGGGCGACAACCAGCCCTATGGCCTGCTGCGCTACAAGGTGAGCGAGGGGCTGTTCCCCGAAGGGCATCCCTATCGCCATTCGACGATCGGATCGATGGCCGATCTCGACGCCGCCAGCCTCGACGACGTCAAGAACTGGTTCCGGCAATATTACGGCCCGAACAACGCCGTGCTGGTGCTGGCGGGCGATATCGACGCCGCGACCGCGAGGCCGCTGGTGGAGAAGTATTTCGGCGCGATCCCGAAGGGCGCGCAGACCGCCGATCCCAGGATCGACGTGCCGACGCTGGCTGCAGCCAAGGCCGAGGTGATGAAGGATCGCGTCGCGGTCACCCGCATCTACCGCATGTGGGCGGTGCCGGGGATGCGCGACAAGGATTCGACCGTGCTCGACATCGCGACCGGCGTGCTCGGCGGCCTCGCCAGCTCGCGGCTCGACAACGCGCTGGTCAAGAAGGAGAAGCTTGCGGTCAGCGTCGGCGCGTTCAACCAGAGCCTTGCCCAGGCGGGCATGGTGCTGATCTCCGCCGATGTGCGGCCGGGCGTCGATCCGGCAGTGGTCGGCAAGAGGCTCGACGAACTGATCGCCGATTATTTGAGGAACGGGCCGACCAACGAGGAGCTTGAGCGATACAAGACCCGCACCGCCTCGTCGCGCATCCGTGGCCTCGAGTCGGTGGGCGGCTTTGGCGGCAAGGCGGTGACGCTCGCCTCGGGCGCGCTCTACATGAACGACCCGGGCTTCTATAAGAAGCAGTTGGCCGATCTTGCCGCGGTCACCCCGGCGCAGGCGCGCGACGTCGCCGCCAAGTGGCTGTCGCGCCCCGCCTATTCGCTGACGATCGAGCCGGGGCCGCGCGAGGCCTATGCCGAGGCCGCAGCGGCGCCGAAAAAGCCCGCCGCGGCGCCTGAAACCCCGGTCAAGGGCACGCGCGGCGCGCTGCCCGCGGTGGCCGAGGTCAAGGACATCGACTTCCCGACCGTGACGCGGACCAGGCTCTCGAACGGCATCGAGCTGGTCTATGCCCAGCGCGACGCGGTGCCGGTGACTCAGGCGGTGATCAGCTTCGACGCGGGCGTGGCATCGGACGTGCCGTCCGCGCTCGGCACCGAGAGCATGACGCTGGCGCTGCTCGAAGAGGGCACCGCGACGCGCGATTCGATCGCGATCGCCGAGGCGCAGGAGCGGCTGGGCGCTGGCGTGAGCACGGGCAGCAGCGCCGACCGCGCCTATATCTCGATGTTCACGCCGAGCCCCAACCTCGCCGGCTCGCTCGAGCTGATGGCGGACATCGCGCGCAAGCCGGCCTTCCCCGCGGCCGAGATCGAGCGCGTGCGCGGGCAGATGCTGGCCGGGATCAAGCAGATCAAGTCGAACCCCGCGGGCCTGGCGCAGATGGCGATGCCGCCTTTGCTCTACGGCAAGGATTCGCCCTATGCGAAGACCGCGGCGATCGGCGGCGACGAGGAGGCGGTCAAGAAGCTGACCCGCGACGACCTGGTCAATTACTACAAGGCGTGGATCCGGCCCGAGAAGGCGAAGATCTTCGTCGTCTCCGACAGGCCGCTCACCGAGGTGAAGGCGGCGTTTGAAAGCCGCTTCGGCGACTGGAAGGGTGAGGGCGCTGCGGGGGCCAAGGTGTTCGCCGCCAAGCCGGTTCAGGCCGCGCCGAAAATCCTGCTGATCGACCGGCCGGATTCGCCCCAGTCGCTGATCTATGCCGCGCAGATGACGCCGGTCGATCCGTTCGCCGATCCGATCGCGCTCGGCACCGCGAGCGAGGTGCTGGGCGGCGACTTCCTGTCGCGCATCAACATGAACCTGCGCGAGGACAAGAGCTGGTCCTATGGCGCGCGCGGGGGCGTCGCGCGGATGGAGCATGCGGTGCCCTTTACCATCTCCGCCCCCGTTCAGGCCGACAAGACCGGCCCGGCAATCCTGGAGATCCAGAAGGAGGTCGGCGACTATCTGGGTAGCCGGGGCGTCACGCAGGCCGAGTTCGACCGTTCGGTGATCAGCAGCGTGCGCAAGATGGCGGGCCAGTATGAGACCGCCGGCGCGGTGCTGGGCGCGATGCAGGCCAACGATTTCATGCGCCGCCCCGACGACTATCAGGATGGACTTGCGAAAAAATATCGTGCGCTGACGATGCCGCAGGTTGACGCTGCGGCACGCGGGGCAATCGACCCGAAACGCTTCATCTGGGTGGTGGTCGGCGATGCTTCCAAGGTCCGCGCGCAGCTTGACAGCCTCGGCCTGCCTGTCGAGGTGGTGAAGCCCGAGTCCGTCGGCGCCGCCGCCAAGGCCGCCGCGAACTGAGGGCCGAACTCTTTTTTGAACCGACCCGAATGACAGGAGAGATGAGCATGGCGAATGTCGATGGCACTTGGGACACCGTCACCCACTCGCCGATGGGCGACCAGAAGGCGACGCTGACTGTGAACAGCGCGGGCGACACGTTCACGGGCACCTATGCCGGCGCAATGGGCACGACCGACGTGAACGGCAAGGTCGATGGTGACAAGCTGAGCTGGGCGGTCGACATCACCGTGCCGATGCCGATGACGCTGACGATCGAAGCGACGGTCGATGGCGACACGATCAAGGGATCGGTCACCGCGGGCGCGTTCGGCAGCTTCCCGATGGAGGGCGTTCGCGCCTGAGCGTAGGTAAATCGCTGAGATGAAAGGCCCGTCATCCTGCGAGGGAGGCGGGCCCTTTCATTCGAGGACTGGCGCTCTCACCGCTGGAACGGAATCGGCGGCAGCGCGACCTGCTTCACGCGAGCCGGGCGGCCTGCCAGAAAATCCTGAAGCACGGGCCGCAGCGCGGGATTGCCGAACAGGTCGAACTCGTGCGCCCCATTCTCGACGACCACGACCTGCGCGCGGGGAAGGCCGGCGGCGATCTCGCGCGCATTCTCGACCGGGGTGCGCGCGTCGAGGTCGCCGGCGAGAATGAGCGCGGGCACGTCGCTTCGCACGGTGCGGCGATAGGCCTCCCCGAGATCGGCGTCGGGCCACGCGCCGCGCAGCTCCATCAGCGGGAAGTCCATCGCATTGCCCAGCAGCGCGCTGCCCGCTTGCGTACCGATCCGGGCGAGCCGCGCGGGGCTGGCATAGGATGCCAGGTCCATCATGTACTTCATGGCCGAGCCCAGCCGGTATCGCGTGCGCATCGTCAGCACTGCCGGACCGATCCGATCGAACTTTCCGGCCGCCATCTCGCGAAACGCGATCGGGAGGGTCGCCAGCAGGCGTGGGTCGCCCAGTGCCTGCGCGGTGAGCAATTGCAGGTCGAATTCGCCGATCGTCACCGCGCGTGCCGCGCCGCTCGTCGGATCGGTGACGGAAAGGGTGATGGGCGAACGGCGCAGCCGACCGAACACCGCGCGCATGGTCGCGGGCAGTTCCGGCGCGCCGGCGCGCGCGGCGATGCGAGCGATCACGGCATCGGTCTGTGCGGGCAGCTTGAGCGTGTGATCGGGACCCTCGGGGCTGACCAGGATGATGCGCGCAATGCTGGCGGGATGCCGCCGCACGGTCGCGAGCGCGAGGTGGGAGCCGTAGCTGCGGCCCCAGAGATTGAGCTGCTCATAGCCGCAGGCGCGCCGCACGGCATCGACATCGTCGGCGCTTTCCACGGTGGTGTAGGATGAAAGGCGCACGCCCTCCGCGGCGAAGCGGGCCGCGGCGAGCCGGGCGGCGCGGTCGATGATCGGGACCCATGTCACGGGCGATCCCGGTGCGTCGAGCGGGAGCTGCACCGGGTCGGGCAGCGCGAGACCGGGCTGCGAGCGGCCCGTGCCGCGCTGATCGAACGCGATCACGTCGTTGCCCGTCAGATCGAGCAACGCCGCCGCTTGCGGCGCGGCAAGGCCCGAGAGGAGGCGGGTGCCCGAATCGCCCGGTCCGCCGGCGAGCAGCATGTTCGCGGCGGATGTCGCCGCCGCGTCCGCCCAGCGCAGCCGGATCACGGCGAGGTCGATGTGCCGCGCGGCGCTGCCTGCGCCGCCCCGTCGCTCGGGAACGCGGACGAAGCCCGTCGCGACCTCGATGTGCCGGCCATCCGGCGCAGCGAGCATGCGGGTGGCGGCCTGACGCATCTCCGGCGTGCAGGTGCCGGCGGCCGCCTCCGGGCTGGCCGCTGCCAGCGCCAGGGCGATGCCGGGGCAACGGAGCGCGCGCATCATGCCTCGCTCCCGCGCGCCGCTTCGAGCTGGCGCAGGCGATCGGTAAGCGCCGCGAGGCGCCGCCGGGCGCGCGCCAGGAGCAGCAGCGCGGCTGCCATGAGCATGCACCCGAGTCCACCGGCGGCCAGCCCGGCCGGCAAGTCCGCGGCAAGGCCGAGCGTGAAGGCGCCGAGCGTGAAGATCGAGGTGAAGGTCACGGCGAGCCAGCCGGCGATAACGCGCTGCCGGGCATAGAGCACGCGCCGCTGGGTCAGCACCCAGACCGCATAGCCGGTCCAGCCGAGGCCGATCGCCGTCAGCACCGCGAACGCGATCGCCGTCCGCGGCGGCAGGCCGGGCTCAGTCAGGCCGAGCGAGGCGGTCACCACCGTCATCGTCAGCGCCACCGCCAGTAATGCACCATGTGCCAGGCGAGGGGCGGAGGAAAGCTCCGCTTCGGCGATCCGGTGGGCGGCGTTGCGCGCATCCGCATCCAGGGTTGCGATCATCGCTCTTCTCCTTCTTGGAATGCATCGCGGAGCAGCTTCCGGGCGCGATGCAGCCGTGACTTGACGGTCCCCTGTGCGATCGCCAACGCCTCCGCGATCTCCCCGATCGACAGCTCCTGCAGATAGAACAGGGTCAGGATCTCGCGCTCGACGGGCGGCAGCCGCGCCAGGCCCCGCTCGATGCGATCGACATTCTCATGGTCCGGGACCATCTCGTCGATCAGCGTGTCGGCATCCTCGCCGGCGAGCGGCGGGGCGGCATAGCGCCGTCTCAGACTGTCGGCAAAGGCACGGTGGGCGATGCCGAACAGCCACGACCGGAACCGCTGCGGATCGCGCAACCGGCCGAGCCCGCGGAAGACACGCAGCCAGATATCCTGTGTCAGCTCCGCCGCCGCATCGCCGTCCTGAGTCACGCGCCGGGCATGGGCCGCAACCGGAGCGGCCCAGCGCGCGACCAGCGCGTCGAACGCAGCGCGCTCACCCAGTTGGCAACGGATGACGAGCAGCTCGTCATCTGCCATTTGCCGTTCACTGCCGCCTGGTTGCCGCATCGTTCGCCCCGGAGTGTTTCCAGGGTAGTCGCTGCAGGTCCGAAAAGGTTCACGTAAAATGCGGCAGTGCTACGCTAGCGCCACACCCGCGTGACATGGCCCATCTTGCGGCCGGGACGGGCCTCGTGCTTGCCATAGAGGTGGAGATGGGCATCGCCCTCGGCGAGGAGGGCGGGCCATTGATCGGCTTCGTCGCCGATGAGGTTGTCCATCTCCACCGACGCGCCGGTTAGCGCGGTCGAGCCGAGCGGTAGGCCGCAGATTGCGCGGATATGGTTCTCGAACTGCGAGGTGACCGCGCCCTCGATCGTCCAGTGGCCGCTATTGTGGACGCGCGGGGCCATCTCGTTGAATACCGGGCCATCGGCTGTGGCAAAGAATTCGCAGGTCAGCACGCCGACATAGTCGAGCGCGTGCGCGAGCTTGGTGGTGAGCGCCACCGCGGCTTCGACCTGCGTCTGCACCAGCGCGGGGGCGGGGATGGTCGAGGTGGCGAGGATGCCGTCGCGATGGACATTGAGCGGCGCGGGATAGTGGACGGTGGCACCGTCGAGGCCGCGCACCAGCATGATCGAGAATTCATGCGCGAAGGTGACGAAGCTTTCGAGGACCGAAGGCTGGCCGCCCACGGTTTCCCAGGCGGCGGTCGCGTCGTCGGGCGATGCGAGCCGCGCCTGGCCCTTGCCGTCATAACCGAACATCGAGGTCTTGAGGATCGATGGGACGCCGATCTCGGCCACCGCGGCCTCCAGCCCGGCGAGGCTGGTGACTTCGCGGAACGGCGCGGTGGTGCCGCCCTGGTCGCGAACGAAGCCCTTCTCGGTCGGGCGCTCGCGCGAAATGTCGAGCGCGCGGCTGCCCGGGCGAACCGGTGCGATCGGTGCGAGGTGTGCGATGCCCCGCGGGTCGACATTCTCGAACTCATAGGTGACGATGTCCACCGCCTTGGCGAATGCTGCCAGCGACGTGGCATCGTTATAATCGCCCTGGGTGAACGCCGCCGCGACATCGCATGCGGGTCCGCTTTCGGGCGCGTAGATGTGGCAGCGATAGCCAAGCTGCGCCGCCGCGACCGCCAGCATTCGGCCGAGCTGACCGCTGCCGAGGATGCCGATGGTGCTGCCGGGCGGGATCGCGGTCATTGGGCTTCGGCTTATTCGGGATCGTTGGCGACGCTGTCGGTCTGGCGCGCGCGCCATGCCTTGACGCGGTCGGCGAGGGCGGTGTCGGCGGTGGCGAGGATCGCGGCGGCGAGCAGGCCGGCGTTGATCGCGCCCGCCTTGCCGATCGCGAGTGTGCCGACCGGGATGCCGCCGGGCATCTGGGCGATCGAGAGCAGGCTGTCCATGCCCTTCAGCGCCTTCGATTCAACTGGCACGCCGAGCACGGGCAGATGCGTCATCGACGCCGCCATGCCGGGCAGATGCGCCGCGCCGCCCGCGCCCGCGATCACCACCTTGAGCCCGCGATCCGCCGCACCGGTGGCGTAATCATAGAGGCGCTGGGGGGTGCGGTGGGCAGAGACGACCCTGGTCTCGTGCGGCACGCCGAGCTCGGCAAGCACGTCCGCGGCGTGGCGCATCGTCTCCCAATCGGAGGTGCTGCCCATGATGATGCCGACCAGAGGTGCGTCCGCCATTCCTTGCCCCTGCATTGCGGGAAAGCGTCCCCCTAGTGGCGTGCGCGCATTGCATCAAGCTTTGGAAGCAAGCGGCGGGAAGCGAGGCTTGTGCGGGGCGCCTATATCGGCACCATGAGCAAGATGATCTCCGACGAGGAAGCCTGGGCCGCCTTCGAGCGCCGCGACCGCGCCTATGACGGGCGGGTGATCGCGGGCGTGCTGACCACGGGCATCTATTGCAAGCCGAGCTGCCCTGCACGGCACCCCAAACGCGAGAATGTCGTCTTCTTTCCCGACGCCGACAGCGCCCGCGCCACCGGCCTGCGCGCCTGCCTGCGCTGCAAGCCCGACGAGATCGGGCGCGAGCGGATCGCGGTGGCGCAGGCGGTGGCGCTATTGGAAGCGGCCGAGGAGCCGGTGACGCTCGACGAGCTGGCGGCCCGGGTCGGCTATGCGCCGCATCACTTCCAGCGCCTGTTCAAGCGCGCCACCGGGGTCACGCCCGCGGCCTATTCCCGCTCGCTGCGCGCCCGCCGCGCGGCCGAGGCGCTGACCGCTGAGGACAATGTGACGAGCGCGATCTATGAGGCGGGTTACTCAGCACCGAGCCGCTTCTACGAGACGAGCAATGCGCGCCTCGGCATGACGCCGAGCGCATGGCGCAACGGCGGCGCTGGGGTGACGATCCGCTGGACGGTGGCCGATACCAGCCTCGGCCCGCTGCTGATCGCGGCGACGGACAAGGGGCTGTGCCGCGTCGCGTTTGATGAGGACAGCCTGAGCCTGGCCACCCGATTCCCGCGGGCGGAGATCGTTCCCGGCGGCGCGGCGCTCGCCGAGCTGGCGTTGCGGGTGGTGGCGGAGGTCGAGCAGCCCGGCCGCCATGCCGACCTGCCGCTCGACGTGCGCGGCACCGCCTTTCAGGAGGCGGTGTGGCAGGCGCTGCGCACGGTGCCGCCGGGCGAAACGGTGAGCTACGCCCAGCTCGCGGTAGCCGCGGGCAGCCCGGGCGCGGTGCGCGCGGCGGGTACGGCATGCGGTGCCAACAATGTCGCGGTGGTCATCCCCTGCCACCGCGCGCAGAGGAGCGACGGGAGCATGGGCGGATATGCCTATGGCGTCGATCGCAAGAAGGTGCTGCGGCGGCGCGAGGGCGTGGCGGACTAGATCAGCCCGCCGGCTTGCAGCCATAGACCAGCCGTTCGTTGAACACCTGGGGCAGCGCGGTGCGGACCGCCTGCTGCTTGGCGGCGAGATCGGCGCGCGCCGCCGGGTCGGTCGAGCATGCCTTGATCTTCACGTCGCTGCGCAGCTTGCGCGCGTCCGCCATCTGACGCGACGAGAGCAGGTAGCGCGTGGTCGAATAGGTCCGCGTCGCGGGGGCATATTCCAGCACCGAGACGGTCTGCTCCTCGTCGGGCACCAGGATCCGCTGCCAGTTGCGCTGGCCGGTCTCGGCATATTGCGTGCGGCCGTTGACGCAGCCGTCGGCGTTGATGTCGATGTGCACGTCCTGCGTGCTCGACACGGTGACGCGCGACCGGGCGGGGTCGATCGTGCAGACCATCTTGCCGAGACCGCTCGTCTGTGTGGAGGGCGGAGGGAGGGTGACCTGTGCCGCATTCGCGATCGCAGTCGGATCGAAAGCGGGGCGCAGGAAGAACAGGATGAATGCGGCGAGGACCAGCACGCCGCCGCCGCTCGCCGCCCAGATCGTCTCGCGGCGCTTCCCCTGTGTGTGGAAGAAGCCGGCGACGCCGAGGCTAGCGACGCCCAGCACCAGCAACAGCCCGGCACCCGCCATGAAATTCTCGCGCACCGCGAAATTGTCGACCAGCGCCTTGTCGAGCGCGCTCTCGCGGTCGGCGGCGTTGCGGGCGGCGTCCTCGCGCGCCTTGGCTTCGTCGGCAGCTTTCGCGCGCTCGGCCTCGCTGCGGTCCTGCGCCAGCCGTTCGGCGATGCTGGTGCAGGCGACACCGTTGACGGGCATTTGCTGGCCCGCCTCGCGCAGAAAGGCTGCGACTTCGTCATTGCCCACCGCGAAACCGAAGCTGGCATCGCCTTCCTCGCTGCGGGTGATCGCGGCGTTGACGCCGAGCACGCGTCCGCACGGATCGAGCAGGGGGCCGCCCGAATTGCCGCGCGCGATTCCTGCGGTGTGGAGCAGGACGTTGACCCCCTGCAGGTTGCGCCGGCCCGAGAACACGCCCTGCGAGCGGATCGGCGAGAGCGGGGTGATGAAGTCGGTGGCCGAGCGCGCGGTGGCGAGATCGACATTGCCCGGATAGCCGAGCGCGATCATCGCATCCCCTTCGTTCACCGGGCCGTTGTAGAAGGTAAGCGTGGGAAGGCGGATGCCGCCGAATTCGACCAGCGCCAGATCGCGGTCGGCATCGATCGCGATCAACCGGCCCTGATAGGATTTGTCGCCCTCTGACGGGACGATGCCGATCATCACATTGCCGGGATAGCGTTCCGCCGCTTCCACCACATGCGCGTTGGTGAGCACGCGATTGGGCGCGACCGCGAAGCCGCTGCCATGGCCGAAACCGACCACCTCGCCCTCAGCGGTGGCGATGGTGACGATCCGAACCACGCCGCGCCCGGCGGCCGAGATGTCGTCGGCACGCGCGGGGACGGGAGCCAGGGTCAGCAATGCGAGCGCCGCAACGAGCAGCGAAGCCGCGAGATTTCGAATCTTCGATACTGGATGCAGCGCCATGACCGATGCCTTCGGTCAAAAGCCGCGCCGGTTCAAGCGGTGCGGGGCCAAGCGGTGCGGAAGACGCTCAGGCCGGCGGGTCGCCCTGACCTTCCTTGCCCTTGTCCGCATCGTCATCTGCACCCTCGTCCGTCTCGGCCGCGACGCCCGCATCCTTGGCGTTGCCGGCATCGATCTGCGCGATGATCCTGGCCGCGGCAGCGCTGCGCGCGCCGCCATGCGGGTTATAGGCGATCGGGCGAAGCATCGCGCGCGCCATGTCGGGCTTGCCGTCGCGCAATTGCATCAACGCCGCATTCATGCGCAGGCCCATGTCGAACGGCGCAAGGCCGAAAGCGTACATCAGCCCCTTCTTGGCGTTCTCGGTCGGCGGCAGCCCGGCCATGCCATAGCTGCGGTAGAACAGGATCAGCGGCTCGGGATCGTCGGGGTCCAGACGGTTGGCTGCGGTGATGACCTTGCGGATCGCGCTCCACGTCGCCGGCGAGCGGTCCTTGGCCTGACGCGCGAGCGCCATCCGCGCCATCGCCTTGTAGATATGCGCATCGATCGCTTTGGCATCGGCCGCGATCGCTCGATCGGCCGCGGCCTCCGCCGCCGCATAGTCGCGCGCATCATAGGCGGCCTCAGCCAGCACGACCTGTACGGCGGGGTCGTTGGGATAGGGCGCGGCGGCCTTCACTGCGCGGGCATAGACGCCGGGCGCGGTCTTTGCATTGACCCCCACTTTCGACCGGATCCGCACGCTCATGATCGCGGCCTCCCCCGGCCGCAGCGTCCGCACCTTCACTTCGCCCAGCTTGATCGCCTCCGCAGTGACCTTGCGCATCGCGAAGCGGCTGAGCTTGTAGCGCTCGAGTTCCCGGTCGAGCTGCTTCAGGTCGCCGAACACCTGGCCGGCAGCGAGCGGCGATTTGCCGGCGTTGAGCTCGTTGAGATAGGCGGCGAGCTGCTTGTCGCGTTGCTGGCTGAACACCAGATAGTGGGTCAGCAGCCAGCCGCGCCCGTAGAGCGCTCCGCGTTCGCCCGGGGTCAGCTTGAGCGTTTCGGCGACCAGCAGCTTGTCGAGCGGAAGCCAGTTGCCGTTCAGGATCGAATGGCCGCGATATTGCGGCGGTGCGCCCAGAACCACGCCGCCATCGTCATCGATCCGCGCGGTCGCGTGGAATTCGGCAAAGCCCTCGATGAACCAGCTCGGAAACGCCGTGCCAGGCCAGTTGCTGAACATGAAATGGTGCGCATATTCGTGCTGCAGCACCATGGTTGCGGACAGATCGTTCTTGTCGCCGTCGCCCGCACGGCGCGGAACGACGGCAAGCGGGCCGCCCGCGCGGCCGATGTAGAAACCGGCGACATTGTCGCGGCGCGACAGCGATTCGACCGCATCGGTCCCGCTGACGACATAGACGGTGACCCGGTTGGCGGCGCCCGGCGGCGTATCGGCAATGCCGCGCGCGACGCGCAACGCCTTGTCGTAGCGCTCGAGATCGGCAGCGAAGCGCCCCGCGCGCTCGGCGCTGCCCTCGTAATAGACGACGAAATGGTCCGAGCTGGCCTCGTGCCATTCCGCCTGCGCGGCGGCGGGTGCAAGCAGCGCCAGCGCCAGCGCGATTATCCGTTGAATCATCTCGAGCCCCCTCGTTCAACGCCCGAGGCTAAGCCAAAGCGGTTCGGCAAGGCTAGAGGAAGTTGTACGGGTCCACATCGACGACGACGCGCACCTTGGCGGACCATTCGATCCCGCCCAGCCAGTCGCGGATCACGTCCTGCACGTCGAGCGCGCGGCGGGCATGGACCAGCAGGCGGAAACGGTGGCGGCCGCGCAGCATCGCAAGCGGAGCGGGGGCGGGGCCGAACACCTGCATCGCTTCCACGCGCGGCGCGGCGCGGCCGATCAGGCGGGCGGTCTCGAGCGCCGCGTCCTTGTCCTCGCTACTGACGATGATCGCGGCGAAGCGGCCGAAGGGCGGCGCGCCGGCCTCGCGCCGGGCTTCCGTCTCGGCGGCGTAGAAGCTCTCGGCATCGCCACTCACCAATGCCCGCATCACCGGCGCCTTGGGGCTGTGGGTCTGGATGAGGACGGTCCCGGGCTTCTCGCCGCGCCCGGCGCGCCCGGCGACCTGCATGATCTGCTGGAAGCTGCGCTCGGCGGCACGCAGATCGCCGCCTTCGAGGCCGAGATCGGCATCGACCACGCCGACCAGCGTGAGGTTGGGGAAGTGATAGCCCTTGGTCACCAGCTGCGTGCCGACGACGATGTCGATGTCGCCCGCTTCCATGCGATTGACGAACTCGGCAGCCTTGGCGGGGGACCAGATGGTGTCGGAGGTGACGATCGCGGTCTTCGCCTCGGGGAACAACGCCGCGACCTCGTCGGCGATGCGCTCCACGCCGGGGCCGCAGGCGACCAGACTGTCCTCGGTATCGCATTCGGGGCAGGCGCGCGGGGTGGGGATGGTGTGGCCGCAATGATGGCAGGCGAGGCGATTGATGAGGCGATGCTCGACCATCCATGCGGTGCAGTTGGGGCATTGGAAGCGATGGCCGCAGGTGCGGCAGAGGGTGAGCGGAGCGTAGCCGCGGCGGTTGAGGAACAGCAGGGCCTGCTCCTTGCGCTCCAGCGTCGCCTCGATCGCGTTGACCAGGCGCGGCGCCAGCCAGCGGCCGCGCGGCGGCTGCTCGGCGAGCAGGTCGATCGCCTCGATCGCGGGCATTTCCGCGGCGCCGTAGCGGCCGGGCAGCTTGACCTCGGCATAGCGGCCGAGCGCCACCTGCTGGCGAGTCTCGATCGCCGGGGTGGCGCTGGCGAGCACCACGGGGCAGCGCTCGAAATGGCCGCGCATCACCGCGACGTCGCGCGCGTGATAGTGGACGCCTTCCTCCTGCTTGAAGCTGGTCTCGTGCGCCTCGTCGACCACGATCAGGCCGAGATTGGGGTAGGGAAGGAACAGCGCCGAGCGCGCGCCGACGGTGACCAGCGCTTCGCCGCCCGCGATGGCGCGCCAGGCGCGCCGGCGCTGCGACTGGCGCAGGCCCGAATGCCATGCCACCGGCTCGACCCCGAACCGGGCGTGGAAGCGCTTGAGGAAGGGTTCGGTCAGCGCGATTTCGGGGAGCAGGACGAGGCTTTGGCGGCCAGCCTCGATCGCAGCCGCGACCGCCTCGAAATAGACTTCGGTCTTGCCCGAGCCGGTGACGCCGTCGAGCAGGAAGGGCTGGAAGGCTTCGGCTGCGATCGCTTGCCGCAGGGTCGAGGCCGCGCTGGCCTGAACATCCGACAGCTCAGGCGGAGCAAAGGCCGGATCGGGCATCGGGTAAGGGGTGTCGAGATCGACCGCGACGCCCTCGATCGCGCCGGTCTTGACGAGGCCGCGGATCACCCCCTCGGAGACGTCGGCGATCGTCGCCAGCTCGCGGATCAGGCCTTGCCGGTCGCCGATTCGCTCTAGCGCCTGCTCGCGCTGAGCGGTCATGCGTTCGGGTAGCGCGCCGCTCGCGCGATACTCGACGATCGTCCTGCCCCCCTCTAGCGCCGAGGTGGACGAAAGCGCCATGCGCAGCACCGAGGCGAGCGGGGCGAGATAATAGTCGCTCGTCCATTCGATCAGACGGCGGAGCGGCGCGGGAACCGGCGGGGCATCGGCGACCGCAAGCAGGTTGCGCAGGCGGTTGTCGCCGATCTCCTCGACCGGAAGCCGCTCCGCCTCCCACACCACCCCGACCAGCTGCCGGGGACCCAGCGGCGCGACGACGATCGACCCCGGCTCGACCGCCATGCCATGCGGCACGCGATAGTCGAGCGGACCGAGGGCTGAGTTGAGGACGATGACGCGGGCGCGGGACATTGAGAGGTCATATCGACATTCCGGCGCGCGTAGGAAAGCGCTATCGCACGACGCGAAGGAGACTCGCGATGCTGCTCGCCGCCCTGTTGCTGTTTCAGGCCGCATCCGCCGCGCCGCAATGCGCCGCGACCGATACGGCGCTGCCCGCGGAGCTTTCGGGCTGGTCCGCATCGGCAGGAGGGTTGGGGGTCAACAAGGCGGTGACGCTGCAGGCCGGTGATGCCGCGAGGCTTTCCGGCGTGCCGGCGGGCACCAAGCCGGGCGGCGCGGTGATGATCGGATTCAGGATCGACAAGGCTGGCCGCTACGGGATCGCGCTCGACCAGCGCGGCTGGATCGACGTGGTGCCGGGCACGACGGGCGGCGACGCGCTCAAATCGATGGCGCACGGCCACGGTCCGCACTGCTCGACGATCCGCAAGATCGTGCGCTTCGATCTGCAGCCCGGCCTGTACCGGCTCTATCTCACCAGGCTCGACAAGCCGGCGGCGAAGACGATGCTGGTCGCGCCCGAGTGAGAGTCAGAGCGAGAGGCTGAGCTGAACGGTCATCGCGTGATCCATCTGATCGCGCGCGCCGGCTTTGCCGAACCGGTACTGGTTGAGATAGCCGACATCGGCGCTGAGCTTCTTCGACACGGGGATCACCACACCGGCGATGTTGCGCATCCGGTCGTAGCCCGAGCGTTGCCCCCAATCCGTGCTGTTGGCCATGATGAAGCTCTCATGGCTGGCGAACAAGGCAAAGCCCTTGCCGATCGGATGATTGTAGCGGACCAGCGGACGGACGCGGAAGCCGATCTCGTCGCCATCGGGGTGGAAGCGCTCGTCGACGCGCAGCCGGGTCGAGATGCGGCCAAAGGTCGCGACGACATGCTGGCGCAACCGGTCCTCATCATCGGCGGTGTTGCCGTTATGCCCTGCGACGTGGCGATAGCCGAAGCCGATCTCGACATTGTCGGCGATCTTGTAGCTCAGGATGCCGCCGATCTCCGTATGGAACAGCCCGTCGTTGCGGTCGCTCCAGCGGGCGATCCCCTCGATCGTCAGCCGCGTCTTGTTGGCGATGGGGACGTGGACGTTCGTCTGCAGCCAGAGCTGCTCGTCCACCTGCTGGGCGAACGCCGATGCGGGCACCAGCGTGACCGGCAGGACGAGAAGGATGGAGCGCATCGGTTTCCGGTGTTAGAGGCCGCGTGAAACAGAGTCGCGCCTTTAACGCGTCGTCATCGAATTGTCATTCATCCGAGGTGAGCCCATGAAGTTCTTCGCCGATACCGCCGACACCAACGACATTCGCGAGCTGGCGGAGGCGGGGCTGCTCGACGGCGTCACCACCAACCCGTCGCTGATCCACAAGGCGGGTCGCGACTTCCTCGAAGTGGTCGCGGAGATCTGCAAGATCGTCGAGGGTCCGGTCTCGGCCGAAGTCGTCGCGCTCGACCATGAAGGCATGATGCGCGAGGCCGAAGTGGTGCGGAAGATCGCCGACAATGTCGCGGTCAAGGTGCCGCTGACGATCGACGGCCTCAAGACCTGCAAGGCGCTGACCGACGACGGCACGATGGTGAACGTCACGCTGTGCTTCTCCGCCAACCAGGCGCTGCTTGCGGCGAAGGCCGGGGCGACCTTCGTCTCGCCCTTCGTCGGCCGCCACGACGATGTCGGTTTCGACGGGATGCAGCTGATCAGCGATATCCGCCTGATCTACGACAATTACGACTTCGCGACCGAGATCCTTGTCGCATCGGTGCGTCATCCCATCCATATCCTCGAGGCGGCCAAGCTCGGCGCCGACGTAATGACTGCGCCGCCCGCAGTGATCCGCCAGCTGGTCAAGCATCCGCTGACCGACAAGGGCATCGAAGGCTTCCTCGCCGACTGGGCGAAGACGGGCCAGACAATCGGCTGATTCCGATCCTCCCCGGCACGGGGAGGTGGCAGCGCGAAGCGCTGACGGAGGGGCTTTCCTCAAGCGCTGTGCTTCGTGGCCTGCCCCCTCCACCGTGCTCCGCACGGTCCCTCTCCCCGTGCCGGGAGGATTTAGCTTTTCGCCAGCGTCTCCACCATTTCCGCCGCCAGCAGGCTTAGCGTGTCGTCGCGCGCGCCCATGATGACGATGCGGTCACCCGGCTTCGCCTGCGCGACGAGGTGCGCAGCGGCGGCGGCGCGATCAGGGATGTGGCGTGCGTCGCGGCCCGATGCGGCGATATCCGCGATGATGTCGGCGCTCGTCACCTCGCGCGTCACCGTGCCGCCCTGATAGACCGGGTCCGGCAGGACGAGCTGGTCGCCGGGCGCGAGCTTGTCGATGAACATCGCGACCAGCTCGCGGCGCATCACCTTGAGCGGGCCGTAGCCGTGCGGCTGGAACAGCGCGAGGACGCGGCCGGGAAAGGCATGGAGCGTGTCGAGCGTGGCGGCGATCTTGTCGGGGTTGTGCCCGAAATCGTCGATCACCGCGACGCCCTTCGCGGTGCCGACCAGCTCGAAGCGGCGGCGCAGGCCGGTGAAGCCTTCGATCGCGCGCGCGGCGTCGAGAAGCGCGATGCCCGCCGCTACTGCTGCACCGATCGCGGCGAGCGCATTGGCGACGTTGTGACGGCCCGGCACGGCGAGGCGGACGGGGAGGTTGGCGTCCAGCGTCACCAGATCGAAGCGCACGGCAAAGGCTTCGAGCTCAAGGTTGCGGGCCGAGAGATCGGCGTCCCTTTCGATGGCGAAGGTCACCGTGCGGTTGCGGTCGAGCGCCATCGCCAGCGCGGCGCTTTCGGCATCGCCGACATTGACGATCGTGGTGCGCGCCTTGGCGGCGAAGTCGCCGAACAGGGTACGCAGTTCCTCGAGCGACTTGTGGTCGAGGCTGACATTGTTGAGCACCGCGACATGCGGGCTGTAGAGCGCGATCGAGCCGTCGCTCTCATCCACCTCGCTGACATAGAAATCGTCGCTGCCGACCAGCGCGCTGGCGAAGGGCGCGTCGGGGCGGACGAAATTCTTCATCACCGCGCCGTTCATCACGGTTGGGTCACGGCCCAGCGCGTGGAGGATCCATGCGATCATGCCGGTGACGGTCGACTTGCCGCTGGTCCCGGCGATGCCGATCGAGGTGCCGGCGGCGTTGAACAGTGCGGCATTGAGCTCGGCACGGGTCATGCGCGGGCAACCGAGTTCGGTCGCACGGATCATGTCGGGCACGGTATCCTCGACCGCGGCGGAGGCGATCACCGTCTGATCAGGCGAGGCGATGCCGCTGCCGTCCTGCGGGAACAGATCGATGCCGAGCGCGCGCAACGCATCGAACTTGGTAGGGAGGCGCCCGGAATCGAGGCTGCGGTCGGATCCGGCGACCTTCGTGCCTTGCCCGGCCAGGATCATCGCGAGCGGCATCATGCCGCTGCCCCCGATCCCGACGAAAAAACAGGATTTGCCGTGTTGCATCATGCCGGGCTATCGCCGCTTAAAGAGGGCGGGGCAAGCTATCCCGACCTCCGTTCGCCCTGAGCTTGTCGAAGGGCTGTACTTTCTTCGAGGAAGAAGGGCGGGGCTTCGACAAGCTCAGCCCGAACGGGCAGGCGGAGTAGCTCGGGCATGCGTATCGGCGTCGTCGCACCGGCGAGAACAGTGACCGAAGAATCGGCGGTGCGGATGAAGGCGTTCATGGCGCTGACCTATCCGCGGCACGAGATCGTGTTCCACCCGCAATGCTTCGTCACCGAGGGCCATTTCGCCGGACCGGACGAATATCGCGCCGCGGCGTTCCTGGAGTTCGCCAACGATCCCGCATTCGACGCGATCTGGTTCGCGCGCGGCGGCTATGGGTCGAACCGCATCCTCGACATGGCGATGCCGCAGCTCGGCCCGGCGGCGCGCAACAAGACCTATATCGGCTATTCGGACATGGGGTTCATGCTCGGCGCGCTCTATGCCCGGCGGATCGGGCGCCAGGCGCACGGATCAATGGCGAGTGCGATGGGCCGCGACGACAAGGGCGTGGACGCGGGCTGGGTGCTCGGCTGGCTGATCGACGGCGACCGCCGCGGGCTGGAGCCGACGCTGGACGGGCGGCCCGCCGCCGCATTCAATCTGGCGATCCTGGCAGCGATGATCGGCACGCCCTGGCTGCCCGATCTCACCGACCATGTGCTGCATATCGAGGAGGTGGGCGAGCCGATGTACCGGATCGACCGGATGTTGTTCCAGATGGCGCACGCCACACAGCTTCAGGGCATCGCCGGCGTGCGGCTGGGTGCGGTGACCGATATCGTCGACAATGACGTGCCGTTCGGAGAATCGCTCGAGCAGATGATCATCCGCTGGTGCCGCGAGATGGGCGTGCCCTATCTCGGCCGGTCGGGGATCGGGCACATCGCGCTCAACCGCGTGGTGCCGTTCGGGGTGGCGTAGGGCGGCAGGTGTTTAATCCTCCCCCGCCAGGGGGAGGTGGCACGCGTAGCGTGACGGAGGGGGAGGGCGGCGGCACGCTATTGAGCGCACTGTATCCGCCCCCTCCGTCAGCCTATGGCTGACACCTCCCCCTGGCGGGGGAGGATTGAATGGAGTGTCAGAGCCCGATCAGCCCGGCCGCCTGCAGTTCGGCCTGCGCCTGGCGATAGATCTTCGGCTCCTCGATCCCGAGCCGCTCGCGCGCTGCGTCGAGCGGCTCGTACATCAGCGCCTCGTAATCCTCGCCCGAAAGCCATTTGGCGCGCTTGCCGTGGCGGCGGCCTTCGAGCACGGCCTTGGCGAAGGTGCGCTTGCCGGTGATCTTGAGGCTCTTGAGCGCCGCGCCCGCGCCGATGAACGCCCAGCCGAGCCCGCCGGTCTGCGAGTAGGAGAAGGCGACGAGGCATGCCTCGCCCAGCGGCTCGTCGGCCTGGTAGCCGGTGAGGATGTGCCAGATGTCGTGGATGTCACGCTCGCGGCGGCCGAACCAGGCGTGCGGATGCTCGACGTTGCGCTCGACCTCCGCGTCGGCATAGCTGACGTCCGCCAGCCCCTGGGCCGAATAGCCTGTGCGGTCGAGAAACGCGCGATAGGCGGCGCCGACGCTGCCTTCGGGCAGCGAATCGATCCACGCGCGATCCGAGAAGCGTTCGGACAGCTCGATCCGCTGATAGGCGAGGCGGCCGCCCTGCGGCGTCGTCAGCAGCTTGCGATAGTTCTTCGCCGCTGTGTCGCCATTGAGCGCACGCATGATGCGGAACACCTGGACCGTATCGTCGGCATTGCCGAGCAGCTTGAGCAAGGCGCGCAGGGCCGTGCCCCATTCGCGCTTGCGGGGCTTGCCCCAGTCGATCGCCTGGACGGGCGGCTGCGCTTGCGTGGCCATGATCGCTTATCCTTACTGACAAGCGTGTTAATAAGCCATTGTCGCGCGCTGTTCAAGACCCCAGGTCAGACCCGCATCGGCATCAGGACGTACAGCGCGGGCGACTTGTCGTTCTCGCGGATCAGCGTCGGCGCGGCGGCGTCGGCCAGATGCACCTCGACCAGATCGCCCTCGACCTGCCCGAGGATGTCCATCAGGTAGCGCGAGTTGAAGCCGATCTCGAACGGCTGCGCGGCATAGTCGCCGGGCACGTCCTCGGCGGCGGTGCCGTTGTCGGGGCTGGTGACCGACAGGGTGATGCGGTCGCGGTCGAGCGCCATCTTCACCGCGCGCGTCTTCTCGGTCGCGATGGTCGAGACGCGATCGACGCCCTCCATGAAGCTCTTGGGATCGATCTTCAGGATCTTGTCGTTGCCCGTGGGAATCACGCGGCTGTAGTCGGGGAAGGTGCCGTCGATCAGCTTCGAGGTGAGGATCGCGGCGCCGAGATCGAAGCGGATCTTCGAGCCCGACAGCGATACGCCGACCGAGCCGTCGACCTCGTCGAGCAGCTTGCGCAGCTCGGCGACGCATTTGCGCGGCACGATCACGTCGGGCATCGATTCGGCGCCGTCGGGACGGGCGACGGTGACGCGGGCGAGGCGGTGGCCGTCGGTGGCCGCGGCCTTCAGCGTGTCGTCGGCGACGTGCAGGAAGATGCCGTTGAGGTAATAGCGCGTCTCTTCGGTCGAGATCGCGAAGCGGGTCTTGTCGATGATCTGCTTGAGGATTTCGGCCGACAGCTCGAAGACGGTCGGCAGCTCACCCTCGGCGATCACCGGGAAGTCGTCGCGCGGTAGCGTGCCCAGCTCGAACTTGGCGCGGCCGGCGTTGATCTTGATCTTGCCCTCGGCCGCGGTCAGCTCGACCTGCGAACCCTCAGGCAGCTTGCGTGCGATGTCGAACAGCGTATGCGCCGACACGGTGGTGGCGCCGGCCTGATCGACCGCGGCGGGCACGGTCTCGTCGATCTGCAGGTCGAGATCGGTCGCCATCAGCCGCAGCGATCCTTCGGCCGAGGCCTCGATCAGGACATTGGACAGGATCGGAATCGTGTTGCGCCGCTCCACCACCGACTGGACGTGGCTCAGGCCCCTCAACAACGTTGCGCGTTCGATCGTCGCTTTCATGTGTATTCAAACCCCCGGGGCGGCGGCCCCCAAAGACAACAGGCTGCCAGACGGCGCACGGATAGCCGTCGGAAGTTCGAGATATCCTTAACGCGAAAAAGGGCCGGAGCAAGCGCCCCGGCCCTTCGTATCGCATCATTTTGGGCATCATCTGTGGACGGTGCCGAGTCGCGGCCGCCTCAGAAGCGGATGCCGACGCCGGCGACGAGCTGATGACGGTCCACATCGATGTCGTAGCCATCGATCTTGCCGTAGTTCGAGTAGCGGTACTCGCCCTTGAGATACGCGTTGCCGCTCAGCTTGAACTCGGCGCCCGCGCCGACGCGGAAGCCTTCCATGTCCTCGCTGATCTCGGTCCGGCTGCTGCCGGTCTCGTAGGTCGTGTTGACGCGGGCGTTGGTGTAGCCGCCCTTCGCGTAGAGCAGCGTGGTCGGGGTGATCGCCACGCCGGCGCGCGCGCCGAGATAGATGTCGCGGCCCATGTCGACCACCAGGCGGTCGCCCGCGGCGAGCAGGCTGTCGGCGCGGGTGTCGACGCTCGAACCGGTCAGCTCGGCCTCGGCGCCGATCACCGCGCCGCCGAGCTGGACGTCATAGCCGATCGCGCCGCCATAGGTGACGCCGTCGCTCGATCCGGCATCGCCGTCGGTGCCGTCGCTCGCCGCATCATAGCCGACCAGAGCCTCGACGCGAGGGCCGGTGAAGGTCGCGTCCTGCGCGAAGGCCGGGGCCGTCATCGCGCTCGCGGCCAGTGCGGCCAGAACCAGTTTACGCATAAGAACTCCTGTACAGATACACCCCGCTTGGGCGGGAACCGGCTCAATGCGCCAAATCATGCTGCGTTGCATGAACCCCGGATAAACGCGGAAAACCGTTGCTTTTGGGCCACAGCACGCCCTAGATTCGGGCAGGGCAACGCGGGCGCAGCATATGCGGCAACGGGGGAGGCCAGTGCAGATGGCGAGACTGGGCCGCGACTTCATCGCCCGCCATGGCGAGACGGTGTTCAATGCCGCGCGCCGCCTGCAGGGCGATCATGCGCATACGCCGCTGACCCGCGCCGGCTTCGCGCAGGCGGACGAGATGGGGCGGGCGCTGCGGGATCATCTGGGCGCAAGGCCAAAGCTGACGCTCTGGTCCTCCAACACCGGGCGGGCGCTTCAGACGCTGGCGGTGATTGCCGAGCATCTCGAGCTCGACTGGCACGGCGCGCGCCACGATCCGCGGCTGACCGAGATCGGCACGGGGGTATGGGGCGGACGCTATTATGCCGAGCTGGCTGCCGAATATGGCGAGGTGGTCGCAGCGGGCGGTTTGCTGCGGGTCGCGCCCGAAGGCGAATATTACCATGAGATCGCCAAACGCGTCGGGGCCTGGCTTGCCGATACCGATGATGATGCGGGCGACCGGCTGGTGATCATGCACGGCATCTCGAGCCGGGTGTTGCGCGGGGTGATGACCGGGTGCGATGTGCATCCCGAGTTCGAGACGCCGGTTGCCGGCGGGCTGCCTCAGGGTTCGGTGGTGATGATCGAGGCGGGGATCGAGACGGTGATCCACACCGGCACCGGGCGGGCCCCGGCATGATCGCCGCCGCGCTTTTGTTGATCGGCGCGCTCCAGGAACAGGGCCGCGAAGCGCTGGGGGTGTTCGACAGCTGGGGGGCGTTCCGCGACGCCGCGCCGCAGCGCTGCTATGCGATCAGCCAGCCGCCGCAGAACGCGCGGGGTGCCTTCGCCAGCGTCGCCAACTGGCCAGGCAGCGGCGCGCGCAACCAGCTCCACATCCGCCTTAGCCGCGCGCGCGATCCGCGCGCCAAGGTCACGCTATCGGTAGGGGAGCGGCGATTCGAGTTGATCGCCGGGCCGGATGACGCCTGGGCGCCCGATCCGCGCACCGATGCCGCGATCGTCGCGGCGATGCGGTCGAGCCGCAGCATGAGCGTCGAGAGCCTGGCGAGTGGCGGCGGCGCCTTCGCGGATACCTACGCCCTGAAGGGTGCAGCCACCGCGATCGACGCCGCCGCCATGGGCTGCGCGCGGCGCTAGGCCGGTCCGCGCAACCCGGGGGGGACGATCACTGGGTCGGCGCCGGGGCGGGCGAAGCCTGCTGCTCGGCGACGATCGCGGCCTGCACCTTCTGCTGCAGCGCCGGATCGGCCTGCGACGCCTGCGCGATCTCGTTGAACCGCGCGGGCGGCAGGCCGCTGCCCGATACGGCTTCGGCCATCTTCTTCTGCTTGTCGGCGGCCGGAACGGCGGTGTCCTTGTTCACCTTGTCCACGGCCAGCGCGGCCTTGGCGAACTGCTTGAGCTCCGCATCGGTCACGGTCGAGGGCGCCGCGGTCGAGGTCGGCGGGGCAGCCTCCTGCGCGGGCGCGGCGGGCGCGGTGGCGTCCTGGGCCAGTGCGGGCGTGGCGATCAGCGTGGCGCCGGCCAGCAGCAGGGCATGGCGAAACTTCATGTCTTATTCTCCAAAGCAAACTCGGGTTGCCCCCGCCCGAATGCTTCCAGCGCGATGCGGTTGCCGCAATCCCGCTTCGACGCGGCGAGCCGTGGACGGGATGAGTTGGGGTGTGGATTTTTGCCCGCTTTTCGCCTATATGCGCGCGATGCAGACAGCTTCGGCCGCCCCCATGCCCATTCCCGGGCACATCGATCCCGTGCCCGTTCCGCGAACGCTGAAGCCGCGTGCGGACGGGCGAATCGACCTGCTCGGCCTGTCCAGGCATGACCTGCGCATGGCGCTGGAGACGTCGCAGCTCGAGCCCAAGCAGGCCAAATTGCGCGCCAAGCAGCTGTGGCACTGGATCTACAATCGTGGCGTGACCGACTTCGCGCTGATGACCGACATCTCGAAGACGATGCAGCCGTGGCTGGCGCAGCGCTTCGTGATCTCGCGCCCCGAAGTCATCGAGGCGCAGGTCTCGACCGACGGCACGCGCAAATGGCTGCTCCGCTCGGACGACGGCCAGGATTACGAGATGGTGTTCATCCCCGACGCCGATCGCGGAACCCTGTGCGTCTCCAGTCAGGTCGGCTGCACGCTCAACTGCCGCTTCTGCCACACCGGCACGATGCGCCTGGTCCGCAACCTCGAGCCGGGCGAGATCGTCGGGCAGGTGATGCTGGCGCGCGACGCGCTGGGCGAATGGCCGAGCACGCCCGAGGGCCGCATGCTCACCAACATCGTGATGATGGGCATGGGCGAGCCGCTCTACAATTTCGACAATGTCCGCGACGCGCTGAAGATCGTCATGGACGGCGACGGGCTCGCGCTGTCCAAGCGCCGCATCACGCTCTCGACCAGCGGCGTGGTGCCGATGATGGAGCGCGCGGGCGAGGAGATCGGCGTCAACCTCGCGGTCTCGCTCCACGCGGTGACCAAGGAGGTGCGCGACGAGATCGTGCCCCTGAACCGCAAGTTCGGGATCGAGGAGCTGCTCCAGGCCTGCGCCGACTATCCCGGCGCGAATAATGCCCGCCGCATCACCTTTGAATATGTGATGCTCAAGGACAAGAACGACAGCGACGCGGACGCGCGCGAGCTGGTGCGGCTGATCAAGCAGTACAAGCTGCCGGCCAAGGTCAATCTGATCCCGTTCAACCCCTGGCCCGGCGCGCCGTACGAATGCTCGACGCCCGAGCGCATCCGTGCGTTCCAGGAGATCGTGTTCGGCGCGGGCATCTCGGCGCCCGCCCGCACCCCGCGCGGCCGCGACATCGATGCGGCATGCGGCCAGCTCAAGACCGCGGCGGAGAAGAAGTCGCGCGCCGAGCTCGACCGGCTGGCGGAGGAAAAGCAGGCCGCGCTGGGTTAGGGTCTAAACCCAATTAGACCGCGTAGCGGCGGGCGTCTTTTGGCGCCATGCGGCGTCGCTCGTCGGTCACGATGGAACTCCATCGCTCCCTCCTCGCTCCTAGCCTGGCGCCAAAATCCGCTCCGTCTCGACCTCGTTCTAATTGGGTTTAAGACCCTAACCGAGCGCTGCGCCCGCCGCGATCGTGTCGGCGCGTCCGGCGATCCAGACCTGACCTTCGCCGTCGATGCTGCAATGGACGCGGCCGTCCGCGCCGGTGCAGCGGCCCTGCGCCGCGATGTAGCCGCCGCTGGCGAGCCCATCCGCGAACAAATGCTGCGCCACCGCGGCGTTGAGGCTGCCGGTCACCGGATCCTCCACCATCCTGCCCGACGGATCGGCGAAGAAGGCACGCACTTCCCAGTCCGCGCCGCTGCCCGGCGCGGCCGGCCCGACCAGCCCGATATCGGTGCCGACCGGCGCGCGCGGCTGCGGCTCGGCGCCGAGCACGTCCTCCGCCGAGCGCAGCCGCAGCAGGCGCCAGCGCGGGCCGTTGACGGCGTGGCGGGCATCGACGATCGCGTCGGCCGGGACGTTGGCGAACGCAGCGGTCTCGACGCGTTCGGCATCGGTGAGCGGTGTGCCGTCGATCAGCGGGGGCGCGCGGAACGCCAGCCGCTCGCCGTCGCGCCGGACCTCGACCAGCCCGACGCCGCATTGCTGCACGATGCGGTCCGCCTTCTTCGGGATGCCGCCCGCAGCGAGCCAGGCATGGCAGGTGCCGAGCGTGGGATGCCCGGCAAAGGGCAGCTCGCCCGCCGGATAGAAGATGCGCACGCGATAGTCGGCGGCGGGATCGGTGGGCGGGAGAAGGAAGGTGGTCTCGGAGAAGCCGAGCCAGCGGGTGAGCGCGAGCATCGCGTCCGCGGTCATCTGCTCGGCACCATGCATTACGGCCAGCGGGTTGCCACGCAGCGCCTGCGCCCCGAACACGTCGATCAGATCCAGCTTCATCATTTCCGCCTCTGACTATGGTTGCCGCCGTGCCGATACGCCCTCGCCCGGCTGACCGGTGAAAACAGCCCGTGCCCAGCCGGGGGTCCAGCGAAGGCGAGCCACGTCCAGCGGACGCCATAGGCCCGGCTTTCGGGGTGGACCGAGGGGGCTTCCGCCCGCCGGATCAGCTGGAAGCCGACTGCGCATGCCAGATCGATCGCCTCCTGCGGCGGCGCGGGATAGCTGTGTTGCCGGAGCGTGCCCGGATCGTGGCGCAGTGAGAGGATCAGCCTGCCGCCCGGGGCCGTCATGCGGGCGAGGGCCGGCAGGGCGCGTGCGCGGTCCGCGGTATCAAGATGGTGCCAGACGGCGCACAGCAGCACCAGATCGAACGGACCGCGGCGCTCGGTCTCGTCCAGCGCGGGAAGCTGATCGTCGAGCCATTCGATCGCATCGCCATGAAGCGCGGCGCCGGCTTCGCGAAACGCGGGGACGGGCTCGACCGCCAGAACGTGATACCCCTTGCGCGCGAGCCACGCGGCGTCCCGGCCCGTGCCCGCGCCGATATCCGCGACGCGGGCAGGCGGCGCCGGAAACAGGTCGAGCACCGCGGCATAGATCTGTTCGGGCGGAAGCGCGTCATAGCCTGCGATCAGCTCGGGGGTCGCGTTGGCGGCATAGTCGGCGATCGCATCATCCATTCGGGGTCTCCGTCTTCAACGATCCCGATATTGAGCGCGCCGGGCTTTCTGGCATAGGGCGTTTCGATGAACTGGCCCGACCTTCTGCTTGCCGCCGTCGCGGGGGTCGTCGGCGGGGCGATGAACGGGCTGGCGGGCGGCGGGTCGTTCGCGACGCTGCCCGCGCTGATCGCGCTGGGCCTGCCCGCCAATATCGCCAATGCGACCTCCAACGTTGCGCTGCTGCCCGGGGCGGCGGCGAGTGCCTGGGGGTTTCGCGACGAATTGGGGCCGGTGGCGGGGCTGTCGGTGGTGCTGCTCGCCGCGATCACCTTCATCGGCGGGATCGCGGGCAGCCTGTTGCTGGTGCTGACGCCGAGCGACACGTTCGACATCGTCATCCCCTGGCTGTTGCTGTTCGCCTTCGTCGTGATGCTGTTCGGGCGGAGCGCCGCGGACTGGCTGCACGCGCGCGTCACCATCGGCACGCCGACGCTGATCGGCGCGCAATCGGTGCTGGGCATCTATGGCGGCTATTTCGGCGGCGGCGTCGGGCTGATCACCACCGCGGTCTATGGCCTGCTCGCCAATATCCAGCCGCGCGAGCTGTTCGCGATCCGCACGCTGATGCTGTCGGTCGCCAATCTCGCCGCGGCGATGGTGTTCGTCGGCCTTGCGATGGTGTGGTGGTGGGCGTGCCTGCCGATGCTCGCGGGATCGATCATCGGCGGCTGGGCGGGGGCGGCGATCGGCAAGCGGTTGTCGCCGCGTGCGGTGCGGGTTTGGACGCTGCTGGTGACGGCCTCGACGACGGTGATCTTCTTCGTGCGCGCCTACGGCTAGGTTGGGCGCAAGGCCGGGATTATCGGGCATCCGGGTGCATTCGGGTCAGAAAATGCCCGCCACCCTTCAATAGCTGACGCCTGGCTTGCAATGTTGGAATTCATTTGCTTGCATCGCTGGGTCGCGTCCCGGCCGCTCTTTGATGTCGTCGATTCCCGTAGCAGGGCGAGCTCGCCGAACCGGCCCGACAAAGGCGGCAAAGTTGACACAATGAACCGCGTTCCGCGTAATTTCGTCAACTTCGGCAAGCCGCCATCGGCTCACGCCCGCGTCTATGCCGCGTCGCGGCATTCGCGGCGGCGCGGGAAGGAGGCTTCCCACCAGTCGCCGATCGCGTCGATCAGCGGCATCAGCTCCGCGCCCGGCGCGCTGAGGCTGTATTCGACGCGCAGCGGGAAGCCCGCGTACGCGGTGCGCGCGACCAGCCCGGCATCCTCGAGCTTGCGCAGCTCGAGCGTCAGGATGCGGTGCGAGATGCTCGGATTGTCGCGCTGCAGCTCGCTGAAACGCTTCGGCCCGTCCTTGAGATAGTAGAGCAGCAGCGTTGCCCAGCGGCCGCTCAGCACGCGCATCGCATCCTCGATCGGGCAGCTCGACACCACGTCCTGCATTTCTTCGCTCCACGCCTGAGGTGACATTTTTGTGCGTAATTTACTTGGGCGCCCGGCTCCCTAAATGCCAGTCACACCGCGCGGTGATCCCCCAAGATCACGGAGACTATCATGGAACCGACCCTGCTTTACGGCTTCCCGCTGGGGAGCTCGATGGGGCTCGTCGCCTCGCTCGAATGGCTGGGACAGCCCTACCGGCTGTCGCGCGTCGACATGCTGAGCGAGATGAAGACGCCCGAATATCTGCGCCTGAACCCGCGCGGCGAGACCCCGGTGCTGCTCCCCGGAGACGGCCGCGCGGTGACCGAGACGATGGCCATCGCCGCCTGGATCGAGGCGCGCGACGACGAGCGGCGCGTCAGCTTCGCGCCCGGCACGGCGCAGGCCGACCGGATGCACCAGTTGATCGGCTTCATCAACACCGGCTTCACCGCGGCCTTCACCCCCTATTGGGTGGCGCTCGAGATGGAAGATGGCGATCCGGCGTACAAGGCGGCGCTGCGCCAGTTCGGGCACGGGCTGGTCAACGACCGGCATGCGCGGATGGAGGAGCTGATCGGCGATGCGCCCTATCTGATGGGCGATCGGCCGACGCTGGCCGATGGCGTGTTCATCGGCGTCGCGCGTTGGGGCGCCTTTCACCAGGCGGTGCAGACCGGCGACTATCCCCGGACCCAGGCCCTGATCGCGCGGCTGATGGCCGACCCCGCGGTCGCCTTCGCCCAAGCGCGCGAGGACGGCGAGACGCCGCCGGGCAACGGCGCGCTGCTGGGCGAGGTGCCGCTGGCGCAGATCCTGCGCGATCACGCCTGACCTGTCTTGCCGCTGGCGCTTCCCCGGCGCCGGCGGCATAAGGGGGCGTGGCCAGTGAACCCGCCGTCTATCGCCACCGTCTGCCCACCCGGCTGTGGCACTGGGTGACGGCGGTCAGCGTGATCGTGCTGCTCGGCAGCGGCCTTATGATCCTCAACGCGCACGGCCAGCTCTATTGGGGCGAATATGGCGCGAATTACGACCGGCCCTGGTTCCGCGTGGCATGGGTGTTCGAGGGAGGGCGGGTGCCCGGCTGGCTGACGATCCCGTCGAGCTACGACCTCGCGCTGGCGCGGCGCTGGCACCTGTTCTTCGCGCTGGTGCTGGCGTTCGCGCTGCTCGCGTTCATGGCGGTGAGCCTGCTCAACCGGCATTTCCAGCGCGACCTGCGCGTGCGAGCGAACGAGCTGACGCCCGCTCACCTCGCCGCCGAGGTGAAGGCGCATGCGGCACTGCGCTTCCACGATCCCGAGAATCCGCGCGCCTATAACGGTTTCCAGAAGCTCTCCTATGTCGCGGTGATCTTCGTGCTGCTGCCGCTGGTGATCTTCACCGGGCTCGCCATGTCGCCCGGGATGAACGCGGCCTGGCCGTGGCTGACCGATATCTTCGGCGGGCGGCAGAGCGCTCGCTCGATCCATTTCATCGTCGCGATGCTGCTGGCAGGGTTCACGATTCTGCATCTCGCGCTCGTCATCCTGGCGGGGGTGTGGAACGAGGTGCGGTCGATGGTCACGGGCAAGTGGAAGGTGCCCGAGACATGAGCCTGATCACGCGCCGCTCGCTGTTGGTCGCCGGGGCCGGGGGGCTGGTCGCCGGATGCGATGCAATTGGAGAGAGCGCGGCGGGCCGCGACCTGCTGTTCAAGGCGGAGGCGGTGCACAGGAGTCTGCAGCGCGCGATCACCGACCGCAACGCGCTGGCCCGGCAGTTCACTGAGGCGGAGATGTCGCCGCGCTTCCGCGCCAACGGCTCGATCTTTCCCGCTGACTCGGCCTATCGCGCGCTGATGCGAGGCAATTTCGCCGACTGGCGGCTACGCGTGGACGGGCTTGTGGCGCGGCCCCTCAGCTTGTCGCTCGCCGACCTTCGTTCGCTGCCGCAGCGCGCGCAGATCACCCGCCACGATTGCGTCGAGGGGTGGAGCGCGATCGGCAAATGGCACGGGCCGAAGCTGTCGACAGTGCTCGACCTCGCCGGGCTCAGGGACAGCGCGCGCTTCCTGGTCTTTCACTGCGCCGATACGCTCTATGGGCGGCCCTATTATGAATCGATCGACCTGGTCGATGCCTTCCACCCGCAGACGATCCTCGCCTGGGCGATGAACAACCGCACGCTCCCGGTCGAGCATGGCGCGCCGCTGCGCCTGCGGGTCGAGCGGCAGCTCGGCTACAAGCACGCGAAATATGTGATGCGGATCGAGGCGGTGGCTTCGATCGACGGCATCCACGGCGGCAAGGGCGGGCTGTGGGAGGATATCGCCGGTTATGAATGGTATGCGGGAATCTGAGATTATTTATTTCGGATCCGTGCATTTTCCGCGCTTGCGAACAAGGTTTCGCCCGCTAGCCTAGGCGCATGGCCCTGATCGACCATTTCTTCGCCCGCGCCCTGAAGCGCGGTGAGTTCACCGTGATCCATGCCGACGGGACGGCGCGCAGCTTCGGTGCGCCCGACCCGGACATTGCACCGGTCACGATCCGCTTCGCCGATCCGTCCGTGCCGCGGCGCATCCTCACCGACCCTTCGCTGGGCGCGGCGGAGGCGTTCATGGACGGATCGCTGGTGATCGAGCAGGGCGACATCCTCGCGCTGCTCAACCTGTTCACCGCGAACAACAAATGGGAGGATGCGACCGGCAACCTCAATGCCGGACTGCTCAAGCGCGGTTTCGACAATGTCCGCTTCCGGCTCGACCGCATCAACATGGCGCGCCGCTCGAAGCGCAACGTCGCGCACCATTACGACCTCTCGGCGACGCTCTACGACCTGTTCCTCGACGCGGACCGCCAATATTCGATGGCCTATTACACCGATCCGTCGAACAGCCTCGAGCAGGCCCAGGCGGACAAGAAGGCCCATATCGCAGCGAAGCTCGTGATCCGCCCGGGGATGAAGGTGCTCGACATCGGCTGCGGCTGGGGCGGCATGGCGCTCTACCTGCACGAGAAGACCGGTGCCGAGGTGCTGGGCATCACCCTGTCCGAAGAGCAGCTCAAGATCGCGCGCGAGCGGGCGGCGAAGGCCGGCGTCGCGGACAAGGTGAAGTTCGAGCTGATCGACTATCGCCACGTCACCGGTCAGTTCGACCGCATCGTCTCGGTCGGGATGTTCGAGCATGTCGGCACGGCGCATTACCGCACCTTCTTCCGCAAGTGCCGCGAGCTGCTGAACGAGGAAGGGGTGATGCTGCTCCATACGATCGGCCGTGCCGGCGGACCGGGCGTGACCGACGCCTTCACTGCCAAATACATCTTCCCGGGCGGCTATATTCCAGCGCTGTCGGAGATCGTGCGCGGGCACGAGGGGATGCGCCTCTTCCTCACCGACGTCGAGGTGCTGCGGCTCCACTATGCCTACACGCTCCAGGCCTGGTACGACCGCGCGACGGCGGCGAAGGCGGAGATTGTCGCGCTGTACGACGAGCGCTTCTTCCGCATGTGGACCTTCTACCTCGCCGGGTCGCTGACCGCTTTCCGCAACGGCGGGCTGGTCAACTACCAGCTGCAATATTCGCGCTCGCGCACCGCGCTGCCGATCACGCGGAATTATATGACGGAGGCGGAGAAGGCCCTGGGCGGCGGCTGATGCCGTCAATCCAGGACTTGCCAGCGGAAACGCAGGAACGAGCTTGAGACGACCGGGGTGCCGTCGGCCAACCGGGCCGGCTCATAGCGGACCCGTTTGCGGATCAGGGCGCAGGTCTGTTGATCGAGCCGTGCGAAGGTGCTCGAGCTGATCACGGTGCAGTTGAGCAGCTTTCCGTCCGCGCCGATGTCCAGCCGCACGCCGACGGTGCCACCTTCGCCCATCGCGACGGATTCGCTGGGATAGTCATCATTGGTGACCCATCTGGCCGGGTTTTCGGCGGCCTTGGCTCGGACGGCGATGCTCCGGAAGGCTGCGGGATCGCCGCCCCAGCTGCGGATCAGATCATCCTCACAGGTAAGCGCGGCGGCGAGCGGGGCCTTCATGCCATTGGTCGCGAGGTGGATGACCTCGCCGCGGTGCGTGAGGGTCAGCGATTTGGCGCCTTCGATCCGCGCCAGTTCCTCGGCGCTGATGGTGGCATGCAGCAGGCGGTTTCCGGCTTTGACCGATCCGCTGATCGCAGGCGTCGTGATCGGCGGAGAATCGGGGCCGGTGGTGATGACGAGATCGCTCTTCCTGATCCTCTCCTTGCCGTCATAGGGCCGGTTGAGGACAATCTGATTGTGATCACGTCCCGGCATCAGAGTCAGCGCGAAGACCACCTGCTGATCGCCGGCGCCGAAGCTGCGCGCGACGTTGCAGGCATTGTCGGCATAATCGACCACCCAGCTGCCTGCCGGCTTCAGCGGCGCGGGCGCAGCAGCGCTCTGGCCTACAATCGTGGCGAGGACGGCAGCGATCAGTGGCATGATCAGGTTCCGTCCGTGGCGCTCCAGCCGAACCGCATCATCGAGGTCGACGGGATCGCCTTGCCCTTGGGCGAAAGCGCTGGTTCATATTTTCCGCGGAGCGTCACGAGCTCGCAGGTCTTCTGGTCGAGGCGCGGGAAGCCGCTCGACGTGGCGACGGTGCAGCCGCTGACCTTGCCCGTCGCGTCGATCTCGATCTTCACGGTGACCTGGCCGCTTTCGCCCGCGGCGCGCGATTCGGGCGGATAGTCGGCGGAGGTCACCCAGGCTCCCGGCGATCCGATCGGCTTG
Source organism: Sphingomonas sp. (assembly GCF_036402235.1). GTDB lineage: Bacteria > Pseudomonadota > Alphaproteobacteria > Sphingomonadales > Sphingomonadaceae > Sphingomonas. The sequence continues at coordinate 49,572 of NZ_DASWTG010000070.1, forward strand.
GCGCGAACGGGCTGCTGCTGCTGCTGCTGCTGTTTCTCCTCCTTCTCGCGCGCGGCGGCGCCGCCGGTTTGCTGGATCCTGCGCTCCTGCATCGGAGCGGCGGACAGAGCGAGGAGGGTGGCTGTCAGAAGCATCGCAGGACGATATCGCGAATCGTCCGCCAGTCCAGCAATTCGTTGCCGGGGTTACTTGACGCCGATCTGCTCGATATCCGCGCCTGCGTAACGGGTGAGCTCGTCGCGGGTGATCTTGCCGTTCCTGTCGGCATCGACCGCCGCGAACCAGGCGTCGGCCTTGGCGAAAGGCGGCTGGCGCGCATCGACCGCTGGCCGTGGGTCGCCTGCCTTCTTGGCCCTGCTCGCGGCGGCATAGGTGGCGTTGGCGCTCGCATCGAAATCGAAGCGGGCGCGCACCTCGTCGCGCTCGATCACGCCGTCCTCGTTGAGATCGAGATCGGCGAAGCGCTCGGCGACGCGGCGCTCGGCCTCGGCCTTGGGGAGCGGGCCGGGGGCGACGCCCACGGGCGCGGTCTGGATGGCGGCGAGGGCGAAGAGAATCAGCATGGGCGGCGCCATAGCACGAACCGGCTGACTGGCGCTTGAACCGTCAGGCCGGGTATTTCGCGTTCATGTAAGCCAGCGCGTCGCGGGTCATCTCCTCGAGCGCGCTCATGTCCACATCGGCGAGCTTGTTGATGTAGAGACACGACTTGCCGGTCTTGTGCTTGCCGAGCCGCGCCAGCTGTGCGCCCTGTCCCGGGTCTTCGGTGAGGATGTAGAGCACGAGCTGCGCCTTGCGCGGCGAGAAGCCGAGGCGGCACATCGTGCCCTCATGGCCGCTCTCGTACTTGTAGTGATAGCTGCCGAAGCCGATGATCGACGGGCCCCACATCCTGGGCGGCTCGCCGGTGATGCGCTCCATCATCGCGCAGACGATCTTCGCGTCCTCGCGCCGCGCCGGGTTCTCGACCGCGGCGATGAAATCGGCCGCGGTCACCTGCGTCGGCTTGGTCTTGATCTCGGTCATCGAGCCGCTCCGCTGGATTTCGCGCGAGCATATGCGCATGGAGGCGCCATGCAAGCGTCCCAGCCCCTCCTCCTCACGCGCCGCTCGATCCTTGGGCAGGCTTGGCCGATCATGCTCGGGCAGACGACGGTGCCGCTGGTCGGTCTGGTCGATACCGCGGTGATCGGCTGGACGGGGGATGCCGCGGCGCTGGCGGGGGTGGCGCTGGGCGTCGCGATCATCAACTTCATTTTCTGGGCGTTCGGCTTCCTGCGCATGGGGATGACCGGGATGACCGCGCAGGCGCATGGCCGGGGCGACGGCGCCGAGGTGGATGCCCTGCTCGCACGCGGACTGGCGGCGGGCCTCGCGATCGGCGTGGCGCTGGTCGCGCTGCAACTGCTGCTCGTGCCGCTCGCGCTCGCGGCGCTGGCCGGGGGCGGCAGCCTCGACGCCGCGGCGCGCGAGTTCGCGAGCGCTCGCTTCCTCGGCGCACCCGCCGCGCTCGGCTTCTACGCGATCAACGGCTGGCTCTACGGCCTTGGCCGCACGCGCGACACGCTGCTGCTCCAGATCGCGATGAATGCGGCCAATGTCGTGCTGGACGTGCTGTTCGTGTGGCATTTCGGCATGGGTGCGCGGGGCGTGGGCCTCGGGACCGCGCTGGCCGAATGGATCGCGCTGGCGCTTGGCATCGTCATGGTGCTGCGTATCGCCGGGCCGGGGGCGCTGATGCGCCAGCGCGCGGGCTTCTTCGATCCCCTGGCGTGGAAGCGGCTGTTCGCGGTCAATGGCGACATCATGATCCGCACCATCGCGCTGCTCGCGATGTTCCTGTGGCTCGCCAATGCCGGCGCACGGCTGGGCACGGTTCAGCTCGCCGCCAACCACGTGCTGCTCCAACTGGTCGGCATCTTCGCCTTCGTGCTCGATGGCTTCGCCTTCACCGCCGAATCGCGCGTAGGGATCGCGATCGGGGCGGGATCGAAGGCGGACCTCAGGCGCGCGATCCGGCTGACAGGAGAGTTCTCGCTTGGCTTCGGGCTGATCGCGAGCGTGGTCGCCGCGGCGTTCGGCTGGCTGCTGGTCGACCTGCTGAGCACCAATGCGGAGGTCCGCGCCGCCGCCTATGCGATGCTGCCCTTCGCCGCGCTCACCGCGACGCTTGGGGTGCCCGCCTGGCTGCTCGACGGGGTGTTCATCGGCGCGACGCAGGGCCGGGCGCTGCGCAACGCCGCGATCCTGGCGACAGTCCTGTATATCGGGACCGACTTGCTGTTGCGGCCGTTCGGGGCGACGGGTTTGTGGCTCGCATTCCTCGCCAGCTATTTCTATCGGGCGATCTCGCTGGGCGCCTATCTGCCCCGGCTGTTCACTGGTGTTGCGGAAGCGCCCCCGCGGCCCTAGAGGCGCACGCGACCTTTTCCCTCTGGAGCTTTGCGCAATGGCCGACAAGATCAACCGTGTGGTGCTCGCCTATTCGGGCGGCCTCGACACCAGCGTGATCCTGAAGTGGCTCCAGCAGGAGTATCAGTGCGAGGTGGTGACCTTCACCGCCGACCTCGGCCAGGGCGAGGAGCTCGAGCCCGCGCGCCAGAAGGCGCTCAACGCCGGGGTCAAGCCCGAGCACATCTTCATCGACGATCTCAGGGAAGAGTTCGTCCGCGACTTCGTCTTCCCGATGATGCGCGCCAATGCGCTGTACGAGGGGCTGTACCTGCTCGGCACGTCGATCGCGCGGCCGCTGATCTCCAAGCGGCTGATCGAGATCGCCAAGGAAGTGAACGCTGACGCCGTCAGCCACGGCGCGACCGGCAAGGGCAACGATCAGGTCCGCTTCGAGCTGTCGGCCTATGCGCTCAACCCCGACATCAAGGTGATCGCGCCGTGGCGCGAATGGGACCTGACCAGCCGCACCAAGCTGATCGAGTTCGCCGAGAAGCACCAGATCCAGGTCGCCAAGGACAAGCGCGGCGAGGCGCCGTTCTCGACCGACGCGAATCTCCTCCACACCAGCTCCGAGGGCAAGGTGCTCGAGGATCCGTGGGAGGAAGTGCCCGATTACGTCTATTCGCGCACGGTAAACCCAGAGGATGCGCCCGACACGCCCGAGTACGTCACGATCGATTTCGAGAAGGGCGACGGGGTCGCGCTCAACGGCGAGGCGATGTCGCCGGCGACGCTGCTGGCGGCGCTCAACGATCTCGGCCGCAAGCACGGCATCGGCCGGCTCGACCTGGTCGAGAACCGCTTCGTGGGCATGAAGTCGCGCGGCATGTACGAGACGCCGGGCGGCACCATCTATCACCTCGCGCACCGCGGGATCGAATCGATCACGCTCGACCGCGGCGCTGCGCACCTCAAGGACGAGCTCGCGCCGCGCTATGCCGAGCTGATCTACAACGGCTTCTGGTTCGCGCCCGAGCGCGAGATGCTGCAGGCGGCGATCGATCACAGTCAGCAGAACGTCAACGGCACCGTCCGCCTCAAGCTCTACAAGGGCAGCGTGAATGTGGTCGGCCGCAAGTCGCCCGGCTCGCTCTACAGCGAGAAGGTGGTGACGTTCGAGGACGATCAGGGCGCGTACGACCAGCGTGACGCGGCGGGCTTCATCAAGCTCAACGCGCTTCGACTGCGGCTGCTGGGCCGCCGTGAAGGTTGACCGCTTCGGATGCATTTCCTCTGATATTACGAGCACGAAATGATATAGGGTCGTCGAATTGCTCCGGGGGGAACAATGAAACGACTGATCATTTGCCTCGTGATGGGGGGCATCGCCGTGCCCTCGGCGATGGCGCAGAGCATCGGCAAGTCGCTCGACACGGTCGGGATCGGGGGCGACGAAGCGGGTAAGGTGACCGTGACGCTCGAGGCGAGCGCCGCGCCCGCGTTCGGCAAGCCGCTCCCGTTCGATACGGCGGCCGACGACCTGGTCGACGAGGGTGAGTACGGCTTCACCTTCAAGGCCAAGCGCGGCACCGACGCACTGACCTGGAAGCTCGATGCCGGGGGCACCATGTCGCCGCATCTGTTCGACGATCGCGACCGCGAATCCGGGCTGTTCGGCCAGATCAGCATCGAGAGCACCGACAAGTTCGCGCTCGAGCGCAGCGGCGGGCGCGACGTGGCGGGCAAGGATCAGACCTTCGTCTATGCGCGCTACCGCCTGACCCAGCCGTTCAAGGGGCTGTTCGACACCAACACCGCGCTCACCCACAAGGTCACGCTCGGTATGGCGGTGACCGACTATCTGTTCGTTCAGTGCAAGGATGGCGAGACACCCGCGGGCGGCTGCACCGGCGATGGCAGCATCGGGTACAAGCTGTCCGCCGAAGTCGCGCAGACGATCTCGGCGGACGATGCTTCGGAGCGCCTGTCCCCGCGCCTGGCTGCGGAATTCATCCTGCTGACCGACGCGGACCTCAAATTCACCTTCGAGGCAAGCGCCTCGCTCGACCGCTACGACAATGTCCTCGATGCTGACGGCGCCAAGCGGATCGACAAGACGGTTAAGCTGCGCGCCGCGCTGTCGCCCGCGGCGTGGCTGCAGGCGCGCGGCATGTCGACGGCGATCGATATCGGCATTGGCGGCGAATACCGGCGGCGCTGGTCGAACGTGGCCGACAAGGCGTTCGAGCGCGGCTTCTTCATGCCGAGCCTGACGTTGAAGGCTGCGCTCAACTGACCCCGCTGCAAGGGATTTGCCCAGTCAAATATTAACCATGGCGCGCTACGCTGCGGGGATGACGGCGGGGCAATCGACGGTGTGGCGTGACCGGGGCGTTGCGGTTGCGATCGCGGCCCTGCTGACGGCCGCCTGGTGCGCGATGCACTGGCCGGCGCTGTCGGCGCTGCATCTGCCCGATACCGACGATGTCGTGCGGCTTCAGCAGATTCGCGACTGGCTGGGCGGGCAGGCGTTCCGGGATCTGGCGCAGCATCGGCTGGGGCTGGGCGGGCTGGAGATGCACTGGTCGCGGCTACCCGATCTGGTGCCGGCGGCGATCATCGCCCTGCTGACGCCGCTGACCGGCGCGCATGCCGCGGAGATCGCTGCGGTGATCGTGTGGCCGGCATTGCTATTCGCCGCGGCGTTGACGCTGACCGGGGCGATTGCGCGGGCGCTGGGGACGTCGGCGCCGACCGCGATCGTGGTGGCGGCGCTGGCCTATCCGGCGAGCGCGCTGTTCCTGCCCGGGCGGATCGACCATCACGGCCTGCAGCTCGTGCTGCTGCTGGTGCTGCTGGCGGCGCTGTTGGGCCAGGGAACATGGGGCAAGGGCATCGCCGCCGGGCTGGCCAGCGCGGCGAGCCTCGTCATCGGGATGGAGATGGCGCCGCTTCTTGTTGCAGGTGGAGCGGTGCTTGCGGCTCGCTGGGTGGAGGACGGGGCGCGCGCGAGGCTGGCGGGATACGGGCTGGCCTTGACGGTGGGGCTCGCCGCGGCAGCGCTGCTGCTGGGGACCAGCGGATGGGATTATCCAGCCTGCGACGGCTTCGCTACCCCGCTGTGGCGGGCTGCGCAGATCGGCGCGCTGGCGCCGCTACTCCTGGCGCTGCTGACGCCGTGGCTGCCGGAGATGCGAGGCCGGATCGCGGCGGCGGGCCTGATCGGCGCGGGCGCCGTGGCGGCGGCGCTGGCGGCCTCGCCTTCCTGCCTGCGGCCCTATGGCGGGGTCGATCCCGTGCTGGCGCGCATCTGGCTTGCCAATGTCGCCGAGGCGCAGCCGTTGCTGGTTGCCCCGTTCGCGCATGCAATCGGCTATGCCGGGCTTCTGGTCGTGGGGTTGGGCGCGACCTGCTTGATGTGGCGCCAGTCGCGCGGGCGCGAATGGCTGATCGTCGGGATGCTCCAGCTCGTGTCGTTGCTGATCGCCTTCGCGCAGCTTCGCGGCGCCTATGCCGGGGCGATGCTCGCGGCGCCAGCGCTGGCCGGACTGATCGCAGCGGCGCGCGCGCGCGGAACGCTGGCGCTGGCCGCAGCGTGGATTCTGTCGGCCGGGTTGCTGTACCCGATCGCCGGTGCTGCCCTGTCGCATGCTCCGGAAGCGGGCCGGGGTACCGGCTGCGATGCGGGCGCGGCGCTGGCGGTGCTGGCGCGCCAGCCGCGCGGGACCGTTGCGATGCCGATCGACCTTGGCGCCTATGCGCTGGCCGCGACGCCGCATGACGTGCTGGCGGCACCCTATCATCGTAACGGAGCCGGCAATCGCGCGCTCTACCGGATGCTGTTGATGGCGCCCGATGCAGCGCATCGCGAGGCTGCGCGGCTGGGCGTGGACTATCTCGTCGATTGTCCCGGCGCATATGGCGAGCTGGGAACCCCACCCGCCGGGTCGCTTTTCGCGGCGTTGCGCGGAGGCAGGCGCCCCGCATGGCTGCGCCCGGTGCCGGGCGGGAATGATGGCGCGCGCATCTATGCGGTCGTGCCATGAGCGGCGCGCGCTGGTGGGAGAGGCGCTGGTTCGTGCTCGCCGCGATGCTGCTGGCGGCGGTCCCCCTGCTGTGGCCCGCGGTGCCGCCGCTGACCGACCTGCCGGGGCATATCGGGCGCTACCGGGTGATGCTCGGCGACGCGCCGGAGCTGAACCGCTATTACGCCTTCCAGTGGCGGGTGGCCGGCAATCTGGGCGTCGATCTGCTGGTCGCGGCGCTGGGTCCGTGGGTCGGGCTGGAACCCGCGGTGAAAGCGGTCGTGATCGCGATCCCGGCGCTGACCACCGGCGCGCTGCTATGGATCAGCCGCGAGCTGACCGGGCGGGTCAGCCCTTGGGCGCTGTTCGCGCTGCCGCTCGCCTATAACTACCCTTTCCACTTCGGCTTCGTGAATTTCTCGCTGGCCACGGCGCTCGCGCTGGGTGGCTGGGCGCTGTGGCTGCGGCTGCGCAGGCTCGGGCAGCTGCGGACGCGCGCGGCGCTGTTCGTCGCGATCGGGCTGCTCGTCTGGGCCGCGCATGCGATGGGCTGGGCGATGCTGTGCCTGCTCGCGTTCGGTGGCGAATGCGCGCGTCAGCGCAGTGGCGGCGCGAAGCTGCCGATGGCGATTCTGCGCGCCGGGATCGCCTGCCTGCCGCTCGCGCCGCCGGTGCTGGCGCTGCTGCTGTGGCGCAGCAGCGGCGGCGGAGACACCGAGCGCTTCCTCGACCTCGCGATCAAGCTCAAGGGACTTGGCAGCGTGTTGCGCGATCGCTGGCTGGCCTTCGACGTCGCCTCGACGGCGCTGCTGCTGGTCCTGATCTATGCCGGCGTACGCGGGCGCGCCGGGCGGATTGCGCCGGAGGCGGCCGTCGCGGCGGGACTGGCGGCGCTGGCGTTCCTGCTGCTTCCCTTCATGCTGATGGGATCGGCCTATGCCGATCTGCGTCTGCTTCCCTATGCGATGATGATTGCCCTTGCCGGTCTTGCGCCGGATTCGGCAATCGCGCCTCAGGCGTTGCGCCGGATCGCGCTGGCAGGCCTCGCCTTCTTCCTCCTGCGCACCGCAGCGACCACCGCAAGCTTCGCTCTCTATGACCGCGAATGGACGCGCGAGCTGGCCGCGCTCGATCATCTTCCCCGCGGCGCGCGCGTGCTGGGACTGGTCGGAGACACCTGCGGCCAGCCTTGGGCGCATAGCCGCCGCACGCACCTGCCCAGCCTCACCATCGCGCGACGCGGGGCCTTTGCCAACGATCAATGGCGGATGGAGGGCGCGCCGCTGCTCGGCGTGAAGCTGACCGGCGCGGGCTTTTTCGGGCATGACCCGTCGCAGATCTCGCTTCCCGAACCGTGCACGATCGATCCCAACCTGATGCCGCAGGCGCAGGCGCTCGCCGCCTTCCCGCGAGACGTGTTTACCCATGTCTGGCTGATCCGCCCGCATCCCGCCGCGTCGGGCGAGCGCGCAGGCCTCAAGCCGCTGTGGCAATACGGCGATTCGGTGCTTTATGCGGTGGAGCGCCCTTCAAGCCGCTTGCCGCTGGGGGCCGTGCCGAAGTAAGTGCGGCCGATGCAAGGGGGTTCCGAAGCGCCGCGCTGGTGGCAGACGCGCTGGTTCGTGCTGTTCGCGGCGATCGCGGCGGCAATCCCTTTGCTGTGGCCCGACGTCCCGCCGATGGTGGACCTGCCCGGCCATATGGCGCGGTTCCGCGTCCAGCTTTCGCACAATGAAGTGCCGTGGCTCAACGACTGGTACAAGTTCGAGTGGAGCCTGATCGGCAATCTCGGGCTTGACCTGCTGATCATCCCGCTCGAACCGATCTTCGGACTCGAGCTGGCGGTGAAGCTGATCGTCATCGCCACCCCGGTGCTGACCGTGACCGGCCTGTTGTGGATCGCGCGCGAGGTGCACGGGCGAATCCCCGCGACCGCGCTGTTCGCGCTCCCGCTCGTCTACAACTATGCCTTCCATTTCGGCTTCGCGAACTTCGCGCTGTCGATGGCGCTGGCGCTCAACGCCTTCGCGCTGTGGCTGCGGCTGGCGCGGCTCGGCAGGATCCGGCTGCGCGCGATCCTGTTCGTGCCGATCGGCCTGATCATCTGGATCACCCATACCTTCGGCTGGGGCACGCTGGGCGTGATGTGCTTCGCTGCGGAGCTGATCCGCCAGCACGACAAGCGCGGCCCGCGCGAGGGGCCGTGGCACGCCGATTTCGTGCAGAGCTGGATCGTGCCGTGGATCTGGGCGGGAATCCACTGCCTCGTCCTCGCGCCGCCGGCGCTGCTGATGCTGATGTGGCGCAGCGGTGGGCATGTCAGCGGGCAGACCGGCGACTGGTTCAACTGGCGCGCCAAGATCTGGTGGATCCTGATGGTGCTGCGCGACCGCTGGCAGCTGTTCGACATCGCCTGCCTCGGCGTGATCTACCTGGTCCTGTTCAAGGGCGTGCGCGATCCCAACATCGAATATTCGCGGCATCTGGGGATTTCGGCGCTGTTCCTGATCGCGGTGTTCGTCCTGCTGCCGCGCGTGGTCTTCGGGTCGGCCTATGCCGACATGCGCCTTGCCCCCTATATGCTGGCGATCGCGCTGATCGCGCTGCGGCCCAAACCGGGCATGACGGTGCGCGGCGCGAACGCACTGGCGATGGCGGGGCTTGCCTTCTTCCTCGTCCGCATGGGCGCGACGACCTGGAGCTACGTCCTCTACGACAAGTCCTATGACCGCGAGCTCGCCGCGCTGGATCATGTGCCCGAGGGCGCGCGGCTGCTGAGCTTCGTCGGCGAGACCTGCTACAACGAATGGACGATGACGCGGCTGCAGCACCTGCCCGGCATGGCGATGGTGCGCAAGCTCGCCTACACCAACGACCAATGGTCGATGGCGGGCGGGCAGCTGCTCACCGTGCGTTACAAGCAGGCACGCGGATTCAGCCACGATCCCTCGCAGATCGTCACCGACACCAAATGCCCGCGCGAATGGTGGCGTCCGGTGGCGGTGAGCCTCGCGCGCTTCCCGCGCCATGCCTATGACTATCTCTGGGTGATCAGCCCGCCGCCCTATGACAAGCGGCTGGAGGCGGGGCTGATCCCGGTGTGGCGCGACGGCAGCAGCGCGCTGTTCAAGATCGACCACGGCACCCCTGCGGCAGTGCTCAACCCGGTCGATCTGGGACCCTATCACGACCAGATCCAGAAGATCCGCGAGTTCCTGAAGCGCGACAAGCAGAAGCAGATGGAAGCCTGGCAGGCCGCGCAGAAGAAAGTCTAGCCGCTCCGCCGGAAGGGCGTCAGCTCGCTCAGGAATTCCTGCTCGTGTGCCACCGCAGCGCGCTCTCGCTCCAGATAGTCGGCGACCGCGCGGCGGAAGTTCGGATCGGGCAGATAGTGCGCCGACCAGGTGGTGACAGGGACATAGCCACGCGCCAGCTTGTGCTCGCCCTGCGCGCCGGCTTCCACGCGGGCCAGGCCGCGCGCGATCGCGGCGTCGATCGCCCGATAATAGCATAGCTCGAAATGGAGGAACGGAACCTCCTCCACACAACCCCAATAGCGGCCATACAGCGCATCCGCGCCGATCAGGTTGAGCGCCCCGGCGATCAGGCGGCCGCCACGCTCGGCCAGTATCAGCAGCACCTTGTCGCCCATCGCCTCGCCCAGCATCGAGAAGAAGGGGCGGGTGAGATAGGGCTGGCCCCATTTGCGGCTGCCGGTGTCCTGATAGAAGGCCCAGAAGGCATCCCAATGCGCTTCGGTGATCTCCGCGCCGGTCAGGTGCCGGATCGTCAGACCCTCCGCCGCGCGCTCGCGCTCCTTGCGGATCGCCTTGCGCTTGCGCGAGGAGAGGGCCGTGAGGAAATCCTCGAAGCTGGCATAGCCGTCATTCTGCCAGTGGAACTGGGTGCCTGCCCGGATCAGCCAGCCCGTTTGCTCGAACAGCGGTATCTGCGCTTCGTCGAGAAAGGTGACGTGGGCGGAGGACAGGCGGTTCTGGTCGGTGACCGCTTCGAGGCCCGCGATAAGCCCGGGCGCGAGCGCGGCGTCGCGCAGCAGCAGGCGCGGGCCGGGGACGGGCGTGAAGGGCACCGCGGCCTGCAACTTGGGGTAGTAGCGCCCGCCCGCGCGTTCCCAGGCATCGGCCCAGGCGTGATCGAAGACATATTCGCCCTGGCTGTGGCTCTTGGCATAGGCGGGGACGATCGCGGCGGGGGTGCCGCAGGGATCGTCGATGACGATCGGCAGCGGCTGCCACCCGGTCTCCGCCGTCGCCGAGCCCGATCGTTCGAGCGCTGACAGGAAGGCGTGGGAAACGAACGGGTTCGCGTCGCCTGCACAGGCATCCCAGTGCGCCGCCGGGATCGACGTCACACCTTCGGCGATGCGGGCGGTAACGGAGGCGGGCACGCGACCTATTTAGGTGTGCCGGGCGCGAGTTGAACCACCGGCGCACCGTCCCCCGGCCAGCTCTTCACCATGATCTCGCGCCGCGGAACCGGGATCTCGATGCCGTTGGCCTTGAACAGATCCCATAGCCGGTTGAGCACGTCCGACTTCACATTGCCCACGCCCCCCTCGGGATCGCTGATCCAGGCGAGGATCTCGTGCTCGACGGCATAGTCGCCGAAGCTGGTCAGCCAGACATTGGGCTTGGGGCTGGTCAGCACGCGCGGGCTTTCTACCGCGGCCTGCAGCATCAGCTGCTGGGCGAGCTTGAGGTCGGTCTCGTAGCCGACGCCGACGGGAATGCGGACGCGCACGTTGCGGTCGGAGAAGGACCAGTTCTCCACCTCCTGCGTCATCAGATTCTCGTTGGGGATCAGATGCTCCTTGCCGTCGCGGGTGATCACGCTGACCGCGCGCACGCCGATCTTGTTGACCCAGCCGAAGCTGTCGCCGACGACGATCACATCGCCCGGCTTGATCGAACGGTCCATCAGCAGGATGATTCCGGCGATCAGGTTGCCGATCGTTTTCTGCAGGCCAAAGCCGATCGCGAGACCGAATGCGCCCGAGAACACCGCGAAGCTGGTGAGGTCGATCCCCAGCAAATCGATGCCGAAGAAGAAGGCGATGACCACCACGACGATGCTCGCGATCTTCTGGAACAGCAGCTTCTGGGTGGGGTCGAACCCGCGCGCCTGCCCGATCGAATGGCCGATGATGCGGTTGGCGAGGCGCGCGCCGGCATAGAGCGCGACTGCGGTGACGAGGACCGTGACCAGCGCGAGCAGCGAGAGGCGGCGGCGGCCGATGCTGATGCCGATCCGGTCGAGCGTGTCGGTGATGACGTTGAACCCGCCGATCGCATGGCTGAGGATCGCGATGAAGACGATTCCCGCGGTTAGCCATGCCACCCAGCGCGGCGTATGCAGCCCGCGCAGAAAGACGAGCGTGAACATTGCTGTTGCCGCCCCCAGGGCGATGCCAAGCAGCAGCGCGGCGAACCCGCCCCAGGGCGCGGCATTGGCGAGGATCGCGAGCAACAGCGCCGCAGCGCCATGGCGTACGATCGTGTGCATGCGATGCGCCAGCCCCTCGGCATGCGAACCGACGCGCTGCTCCCACAGCCGCGCGAGCACCGGCCCAAGCCGCTTTCCGCTGAGCCAGCCCGCCGCGAGCGCGAGAATGGCGAGGCTGCCGGCGACCGCACCTTCGATCAGCTCGGCATTGGTCGGGAGATGCACCCCGTTCGCGGTGAGCCAGTTGGCCAGCGCGGGCGGGATCAGGGGAGTCATTGCGCCGCCCGGAACCGGTCGAGCCCGGCGGCGAGATCGGCGATCAGATCGGCGGTATCCTCGAGCCCGATCTGGAGCCGCACCGCCAGCCCCTCGGCCTCCCACGGCACCGCGGTGCGGATGCGATCGGGATCGACGGGAATGGCGAGGCTCTCGAACCCGCCCCAGCTATAGCCGATGCCGAAATGCTCCAGCCCGTCGATCAGCGCGGCGCGCGCCGTCTCGCTGCCGCCGCGCAGGATGAAGGTGAACAGGCCCGATGCGCCCTTGAAGTCGCGCAGGAAGAATTCATGGCCGGGGCAGGAGGGGAGAGCCGGGTGAAGCACCCGGGCGACCTCGGGCCGGGTCTCGAGCCAGCGCGCGATCTCCAGCGCCGCCTCGCCGTGATGCTTGAGGCGGACGGCCATGGTGCGAAGGCCGCGCGCGCCGAGCCAGGCATCGTCGGGGCTTGCGGTCTGGCCGAGCTGGAAGCTGGTGGCGCGGAGCTGGTGCCAGTATTCGTCGGTCGCGGTGACGCTGCCCAGCATCACGTCCGAATGGCCGACGACATATTTGGTGCAGGCGAGGATCGAAAGGTCGATGCCCTTCTCGATCGCCGGGAACAGCAAGGGCGTTGCCCAGGTGTTGTCGAGCAGCGTGACCACGCCGCGCGCCTTCGCCGCGGCGACGATCGCGGGCACGTCCTGCACCTCGAAGGTGAGGCTGCCGGGCGTCTCGAGGAAGATCGCGCGGGTCTTGTCGGTGATCAGCCCGGCGATGCCGCCGCCGATCATCGGATCGTAGAAGCGGGTGGTGACGCCGAAGCGCTTCAGGAAGCCGGTCGCGAAGCTGCGCGTCGGATCGTAGACGCTGTCGGCGAGCAATAGCTCGTCGCCCGGCGAGAGCACCGAGAGCAGGGCGGCGGAGACCGCGGCGACGCCCGAGGGGTAGAGGAAGGTCGCGGCGGCACCCGGCTCGAGCTCGGTCAGCGCCTCGGCGAGGCTCCACTGCGTCGGCGTGCCGCGGCGGCCGTAGAACAGCCGGTGATGCGTGTCGCGCCCGGCATTGGCGCGCAGCTCGGCGACATTGTCATAGAGGATGGTGGAGGCGCGCCACACCGGCGGGTTGACGATGCCCTGCGTCCACTCCTTCCGCCGCCCGGCACCGACGACCTTCGTCCCGTCGCCCTTGCTCATGCTGCGCCCGTCGCCTTGGGGGTGGAGGGATCGGCGCCCCATTCAGTCCAGCTCCCGTCGTAGAGCGCCGCAGGGTGGCCGAGCAGGTGGAGCGCGAAGGCGGGCACGGCTGCGGTGACGCCCGAGCCGCAGGTGGTGACGACCGGCCGCTCAATCTCGATCCCCTCGTCCTCGAACAGCAGCCGCAGGCTCGCCGGGTGCTTCCAGCTGTTGTCGGGATTGAAGAAGTCCCGTTGCGGGATGCTCGCGCTGCCCGGGATATGACCGGACGCCACGCTCGGGCGCGGATCGGGCTCGCTGCCGTTGAAGCGCGCGGTCGAGCGTGCGTCGACCAGCTGCTCGGCGCGGCTGTCGAGATTCGCGCGGACCTGATCGAGCGTGCGCACCCCGGCGGGGTCGAACCTTGCCGTCAGCGTCCGCGGCACCGGGCTGGCGGCCCCGCGCTCGAGCGTGCGCCCCTCCGCCTTCCATTTGACGAGGCCGCCGTCGAGCAGCGCGGTGGCGATGCCGAAGCTGCGAAACATCCACCAGGCGCGGGCGGAGGTGTGATGCGGCGAATTGTCGTAGAGCACGATGCGGTCGCCGTCCCCGACGCCGAGCGCGCCGACCTGCGCCGCGAACTGCTCCGCCGAGGGCAGCATGGTGGGCAGCGGGCTCGCGTGATCGGCGATGGCGCTGATGTCGAAATGCACCGCGCCGGGAATGTGCCCGGCCGCGAACTCGGCGGCTGCATCGCGCTCGTCCGCGGGAAGGAACCAGGTGGCGTCGAGAATGCGGAGATCGGGGGCGGAGAGCTCGTCTGCGAGCCATTGCGTGGTGACCAGAGCGTCCATTTCCCCTTGGTAATCCGCCATTCTTGCCGCGTCGAGTTTCCAGATGGGATCAGAAGCCCTAAATGGCGCGCATGAACCCCAAGCATCTCGGCCAGCAGAGCGCGCTTCCGGCCTCCCCCGAAGAGGCGGTGCTCGATTACGTCCCCAACCCGCGCGCGGGCACCGACTATCTGGTGCGCTTCGCCGCGCCCGAATTCACCTCGCTCTGCCCGATCACCGGGGCGCCCGATTTCGCGCACCTCGTGATCGACTATGTGCCGGGCGACACGATCGTCGAATCCAAGTCGCTGAAGCTGTTCCTCGGCAGCTTCCGCAACCACGGCGCATTCCACGAGGATTGCACCGTCGGCATCGGCCAGCGGCTGTTCGACGAGATGAAGCCCAAATGGCTTCGCATCGGCGGCTACTGGTATCCGCGCGGCGGCATTCCGATCGACGTGTTCTGGCAATCGGGCGCGCCGCCGGAAAGCGTATGGATCCCCGCGCAGGACGTTCCGGGCTACCGCGGGCGCGGCTGAACGCCTGATTAACGCGCTTCATCGCTGACTCTCAATGTTGCATTGCAACAACGCTGCAACCATATTGAAATCTCGACGTTGAGGAGAAGAACGGCGGCGCTGCCGCCTGATCCATGCTATTCAAGCGAAGGGATTTTTTGGGATGGCGCCACCCACGGACCTGCCGACTCGGATCGATCACATCGCGCTGATCGGGAACTTCCTTCCACGCAAATGCGGCATCGCCACCTATACGACCCACACCTATGCCGCGCTCAAGGCACGCTTCCCCGACACGCGGGTCGATGTGTGGGCGATGGATGATCACCCCGGCCGCTACGCCTATCCCCCCGAAGTCACCGGATCGATTGCCCAGCACGAGCGCTCGGCCTATCTCGATGCAGCGGGCAAGATCGAGGATTCGGGCGCGCAGGCGATCTGGGTGCAGCATGAGTACGGCATCTTCGGCGGCGCTGCGGGCGAGCATCTGATCACGCTGCTCGAGCGGACGACGCTGCCCGTCATCGTCACGCTCCACACCGTGCTGGAGAATCCGAACGACGACCAGCGCCGGGTGATGGACGCGCTGCTGCGCCGCGCCGCCCGCGTCATCGTGATGGCCGACAAGGGATGCGAGATCCTGCGCCGCGTGCATGGCGTCGATGTGCGCAAGCTGGCGATGATCCCGCACGGCGTGCCGGACCGCCCGTTCGCCGACCCCGCCGCGTTCAAGCCGCGCTTCGGCTGGGAGGGGCGTCAGGTGATCCTGACCTTTGGCCTGCTCGCGCCGAACAAGGGCATCGAGACGGTGATCGCGGCGATGCCCGTGGTCGTCGCGCGCCACCCCGATGCGCTCTATGTCGTGCTGGGGGCGACGCACCCCAATCTCGCCGAGCGCGAAGGCGAATCCTATCGCGAGCGGCTCCAGGCGCTTGCCGCCGAGCTGGGTGTCGAGCGCAACGTCGCCTTCATCGACGGCTTCGTCGAGCAGGAGGAACTGCTCGACTATCTTCAGGCGGCAGACCTCTACGTCACGCCCTATCTCAATCCTGCGCAGATCACCTCCGGCACGCTGTCCTACGCGGTCGCGGTGGGCAAGCCGGTGATCTCGACTCCCTATGTCCATGCGACCGAGATCCTTGCCGAGGATCATGGCGTCCTGGTGACCGCAGGCGACAGCGCCGGCTTCGCGCGGGCGATCACGGGATTGCTGGAGGACGACAGCCGCCGCGAAGCGCTCGCGCAGCGCGCCTATGCACGCGGGCGGACGATGATCTGGCCCCGGCTCGCGGAAGCGGCGATGGAGCAGATCGCCGCCGCGCGGCTCGCCCGGCCCAAGCGGATCGCGGCGGTCGCTCCTACGCCCGCCTTCGAGCCGCTGAAGCCGGATTTCCGGGCGGTGGAGCGGATGAGTGACGCCACGGGCATGTTCCAGCATTCGATCCTGTCGGTGCCGGACCGGCGCCACGGCTATTGCATCGACGACAATGCCCGCGCGCTGATCCTGATGCACCGCATCGACCCGCTCGACGAATCGGTGCGGGACCGCTGGACCAGCATCTACGCCGCCTTCGTCCAATATGCGTGGAATCCGGACAGGCAGCGCTTCCGCAACTTCATGACGTTCGACCGCAACTGGTGCGAGGAAGCGGGATCGGAGGATTCGAACGGGCGCACGCTATGGGCGCTGGGCGTCACCGCATCGGAGGCGCGCGACGCCAAGTATCGCGACTGGGCGCGCATGCTGTTCGACGAGACCGCGGCGATGAGCTTCGACTTCGGCAGCCCGCGCGCGCTGGCCTTCGCGATGCTGGGCGCCGCGGCGATGGCGGAGGCATATCCCGGGCACATCCTGTCGCGCCGCATGCTCGACCGGTTCGGCGGCGAGCTGATGGCGCTGCTCGCCGAATCGCGGCGGCCGGAATGGGAATGGTTCGAGATCGTGCTCGCCTATGACAATGCGCGCCTGCCCGAAGCGCTGATCCGCGCAGGCACCGCGATGGGCCGCCGCGACCTGATCGCGTGCGGGCTCAAGACGCTCGACTGGATCGACGCGCGGCAGACCGCGCCGGATGGCGGGTTCCGTGCGATCGGCACCGACAGCTTCGGCCGGCCCTATGCCGACCCGCTGCCGTTCGACCAGCAGCCGCTGGAGGCGCAGGCGACGATCGACGCGTGCCTCGCCGCATGGGAGGCGACCGGCGCGCAGCGCTGGGCCGATGCGGCCGTCCGCGCCTATCGCTGGTATCTGGGGCAGAATGATCTGGGCCTGCCGCTGGCAACCGCACGTGACGGCGGCTGTTTCGACGGGCTGACGCCGGGCGGGGTCAACCGCAACCAGGGCGCCGAATCGATTCTGGCTCTCCAGCTGGCGAGCTGCGCGATTTCGGCTCTTTCAAAGCGCGCGGAAATCGTGGCAGGACCGCAACGAGCCGTCGCATAAGGCTGGTCTTTGACGGCAGGTTCGTGTTCCCGGGGGCTGAATGCTCGACCTGTTCCAACACCCGCTACGCCTTCGCGCAGATCCATCGCGCGTGGTGGTGCGCCCCTTCCACATCGCCTGGGCCGCGGCGAACGGCGCACCGAGCCGCACCGAACGGCTGGTGCAGGCGGTGCTCGACATGTCTCCCGCCGAGGCGCGCGCGCAGCTGGAGGTGGTGCTCAAGGATTTCGAGGCGCGCCACTGGCAGACGCGGCGCGTGTTCATGACGCGCTATGACGAGATCGAGGTGCAACTCGGGCTCGACGGCAGCACCATCGGGGACGAGAAGCGTCAGCTGATCGGCGCCTATTTCTGCCATGAGTACAGCTATGCCGCCGCCGCGCTGATGAACCCCAGCGCGGTGCCGCATTACGACCAGTCGGGCATGCCCAAGGGCAGCTTGCGCATCCTGATGAGCCTGCGCGCGGTGGGGGAAGGGCACATCTCCTCGGTCGCGTTCCGCGAGGGGATCATCACCAGCCAGAATGAGCTGACGCTGGCGCCCGAGCCGCCCTTCGCGACCGCGGCGGATGCGATCGGCGACGAGCTGGAGGCGCCCGAGGGGCCGGTGACGGTCTATCGCCACCGCGACTCCACCCTGTCGGGCACGTTGCTGTTCCCGATCACCAAGGCGCAGTCGAACGGGCTCGAGGACATGCGGCTGGTGCGGTTCAGGCATGACGACGGCAGCCATGAGTGGCTCGGCACCTACACCGCCTATAACGGATCGGTGATCCAGTCGGAGATGCTGCGCACGCGCGACTGGCGCGAGTTCGACCTGGTGCCGATGACCGGCAGCGCCGCGCGCAACAAGGGAATGGGGCTGTTCCCGCGCAAGGTGGGCGGCAAGTACATGATGATCGGCCGGCAGGACGGCGAGAACATCTTCCTGATCGAATCCGACACGCTCACGCATTGGGACGAGGGCGTGAAGCTGATCAAGCCGAAGTTCCCGTGGGAGCTGGTGCAGATGGGCAATTGCGGCCCGCCGATCGAGCTCGACCAGGGCTGGCTGATGCTGACCCATGGCGTGGGTGCGATGCGCAAATATTCGATCGGCGCGGCGCTGCTCGACAAGCACGATCCGTCGAAGGTGATCGGGCGCACCCGGGAACCGATCCTCGCCGCGGCGGACCAGGACCGCGAGGGCTATGTTCCCAATGTCGTCTATTCGTGCGGCGCGGTGCGCCATGGGGACAAGATCTTCATCCCCTATGGCGTGGCGGACAGCTCGGTCGCGTTCGCTTTCGTTTCGATCAAGTCGCTGCTGGCGGTGATGTAGGTTCCTTTATCGCCTTGCTTATAACCAGATAGGTTTCACGTGAAACGCCCGCGAGAGTCGCGGAAATGGGGGGTTTTGCGGGGGAGCAGGTGGCGGAAGGCGTGGGGTGGCGCGAGGCCAATGGAGAACATGTCGTGGACGATGTTTGGTTTTGCGCTCTTTGGATGTTCCGCGCTGCGGTGAGAAATGTCCCGGAGAGGGACGCGGAACCCAGAGAGGTGGCGGGGCGCGATTATCGCGTCCGGTGACGGAGGGGCGGATGCCAGAACATCGGCGGCTCGCGTCCTCGCCCTCCGTCAGCCTGCGGCTGACACCTCCCCCTTGCGGGGGAGGATTCTAGCAGGGGGCAGTCCGCCTATCCCTTGAACAGGCCGCCCAGGATGCCGCGGACGATGCCGCCGACGATGCCGGCGCCCGCACCGGTCTTCTTGCCGAAGATCGCCTTCGACACCTCACCCGCGACGGCGCGGCCGGCGGCCGAGGAGGCGGACTGGGTGGCGGATTTGATCGCGCGGTTCCACGGATTGTTCGCCGCCTCCCGTTCGGCCGCGCGCTGCGCCTGTGCTTCGAGCCGGGCCTGACGGTCGGCCTCGCGTTGCGCGGCGAGCCGCTGGCGCTCGGCCTCCTTGGCGAGGCGGGCATCCTCCTTGGCCTGCGCGGCTGCGGCCTTTTCGGCGTCGGTCGCGGCCTTGGCCTCGGCTGCTGCTGCTGCGGCTTCGGCGCCCTTGGCGGCGAGCAGCTCCTCGGCCGATTCGCGGTCGACCAGGGTATCGTATTTGCTGCCGACGATATCGGTGTCGATCAGCACCTTGCGCTCCTCGGGCGTGACCGGGCCGACGCGCGAGCAGGGCGGCTTGATCAGCGTGCGCTCGACCGGGGAGGGCGCGCCGTCGGCCATGAGCAGCGAGACCAAAGCCTCGCCGACCTTGAGCTCGGTGATCGCGGTCTCGACATTCACGCCTGGGTTGGCGCGGAAGGTTTCGGCGGCCGACTTGATCGCCTTCTGCTCGCGCGGGGTGAAGGCGCGCAGTGCGTGCTGGACGCGGTTGCCGAGCTGGCCGGCGACGTCCTCGGGGATGTCGATCGGGTTCTGCGTGACGAAATAGACGCCGACGCCCTTGGAGCGGATCAGGCGGACGACCTGCTCGACCTTGTCGAGCAGCGCCTTGGGCGCCTCCTCGAACAAGAGATGCGCCTCGTCGAAGAAGAAGACGAGCTTGGGCTTGTCGGGGTCGCCGACCTCCGGGAGGGTCTCGAACAGCTCCGACAGCAGCCACAGCAGGAAAGTGGCATAGAGCCGCGGCGAGGCCATGAGCTTGTCGGCGGCGAGGATGTTGACCACGCCATGGCCGTTGTCGTCGAGCTTGATGAAGTCGTTGATGTCGAGCGCGGGCTCGCCGAAGAAATGCGCGCCGCCCTCGCTGCGCAGCTGGAGCAGCTGGCGCTGGATCGCGCCGACGCTGGTCTTGGCGACGTTGCCGTATTTGGCGGTGAGCTCGTCGGCGCGCTCGGCGCAATGGACCAGCATCGACTGGAGATCGTCGAGGTCGAGCAGGAGCAGGCCGTCGTCGTCGGCGACCTGGAAGGCGATGGCGAGCACGCCCTCCTGCGTGTCGTTGAGGCCCATGAGGCGCGCGAGCAGCAGCGGACCCATTTCCGAGACAGTGGTGCGGACGGGATGGCCCTGCTCGCCGAACAGATCCCAGAACTGGACCGGGGCGGGGGCGTATTTCCACTCGGCGTCGCCGATCTCGGCGGCGCGGGCGGCGAACGCCTCGTGCGCCTTGGCGGTGGCGGAGCCGGCCATGCCGAGGCCGGAGAGGTCGCCCTTCACATCGGCGGCGAAGACCGGAACGCCGGCGCGGCTGAAGCTCTCGGCGAGTCCCTGCAGCGTCACCGTCTTGCCGGTGCCGGTCGCGCCGGCGATCAGCCCGTGGCGGTTGGCGCGCTTGAGCACGAGAGTCTGGCGCTGTCCGCCCCCCGCACCGGCCCCGATGAAAAGCTCCGTCTCACCCGTCATGCTGCGTTCCTCTTGTTCGGAGGCGCAGCATAACGGGGAAACGGAGCTCAGGTCAGCCGAAAATCAGTTGGCCAGATCGACCGCGAAATAGCCACCCTGGCCGCCGCGGCGCATGACGTAGAGCAGCACCTGTTCGGCCTTGGCGGCCCGCGCACGGGCGATCGCGCTGTTGAACTCCGCCGGGGTCGTCACCGGCGTGCGATTGACCGAGGTGATGACGAGGCCGCGGGCGATCTGCTTCGCCGCCGCGTCGCTCGCCGGATCGACGCCGAGCACGACGACACCCTTGGTCGAAGGATCCACGCCGATGCTGCGCGCGATCTGGGCAGTGAGGGCGGTGACGCTGATGCCGACCGAGGCTGCGCCCGTCTGAGCCTGGCCCTGGTCCCCGCCATCCGGCGCGTTGCCATCGGCATCGGGATCGAAGCCAGCCAGCTCCTCCTCCGAGGGGCGCGTCTCGGGAGTGAGACGGACGCTCATGGTCTTGCCGTCGCGAACCAGCTCGACGGGCACGGCGACGCCCGGGCGAAGGTTGGCCGAGAGGAAGGACAGGGTCTGATCGGGGGTCACGTCCTTGCCGTCGACCTTGGTAATCACGTCGCCCTGGCGGATGCCGGCCTTGGCGGCGGCGCCGCCCGGCACGACCGAGGCGATCAGTTCGCCCTGGCCCTTCTTCACGCCGAACTGCTTGATGAGATCGTCGGTCCACTGCTGGATCTGCACGCCGAGATAGCCGCGCTGGATCGATTCGCCCTTCATCAGGCGGTCGAGGATCGGGCGCGCCTCGGTCGAGGGAATGGCGAGGCCGATGCCGACATTCCCACCGGTCGGCGACAGGATCTGCGAGTTGATGCCGATCACATTACCGTTGAGATCGAACAGCGGGCCACCCGAATTGCCGCGGTTGATCGAGGCGTCGGTCTGAATGAAGCGGTCGAACGCGCCGCCCTGGCCGGTCACGCGATGCATCGCCGAGATGATGCCGGCCGTGACCGAGCCGCCGAGACCGTAAGGGCTGCCGATTGCGACCACCCAGTCGCCGACGCGGGCACGTTCGGAATCGCCGAGCCGAACGAACGGAAGGTTCGAACCCTGAATCTTCAGCACCGCGAGATCGGAGATGGGATCGCGACCGATCAGCTTCGCGGTGAACTCGCGGCGGTCGGCGAGCGTCACCTTGATCGATTCGACCACCGCGGTGCGGCTGCCGGCCGAGATCACATGGTTGTTGGTGACGATGTAGCCGTCGGCCGAGATGAGGAAGCCCGAGCCGAGTGATTCGGCCGGGCGAGTCACCGGGCGGCTACCCTGCGGGGGGCCGAACAGGTCGCCGAACGGCGTGCCCTGGAAGGGGTTGTTGGTCTGCAGCGTCACGCGCTGCGTGGTCGAGATGTTGACCACCGCGGGCTGGAGCTTGGACACCATGTCGGCGAAGCTCATCGGTGCGCCCGCGCGGGGTGCCGAGGCGCTGATCGTGCCGGGTTCATTCTGCGCGGTCTGCGCTCCGGCGGGGTTCTGGAGCACCAGTGCCGCACTCGCGCCGCCGATCAGCAGCGCGGAGGTGATCGCATATGCGTAGCGCACGGGGGAGGTTCCTTTGATTTTGCTTGGGGTCATCGGGCCTTTGCCGGGCTGGAGGTCAGTCATGTGGATTACTCGCCTAGGATAGCTGAACGGCGATTGAATATGAACGAACCGAAAGGCGTGGGGGTCCGTGATCGGTTCGCGGATTGTATCTCTATGCGAGACCCCGGTCCTATCCTCCCCCGCCTGGGGAGGTGGCGCGCGAAGCGTGACGGAGGGGGAGGACGCGAGCCGCCAATGGTCTGGGATCCGCCCCCTCCGTCAGCTGCGCTGACACAGTGCGAGGTCGGTCGTGCCCCCGGCACGACCTTGGATTGCCGGGGGCAATCCAACCTCGCACTCCCTGGCGGGGGAGGATCAGGATTGAACGCGCCACCGAGCGTTCGGACAAGTTCAGCGCCCCCGCCCGCGGAACTCGCGCAGATAGTCGTTGTCGGGCGACAGGATGATCGAGGTCTCGCCCTGCTTCTGTCGCGGATCGCCGATGAAGGTGGTGCGGTACGACTGCATCGCGCGCCAGAAATCGTAGAATTGCGGGTCCTTGTTGAAGCTGGCCGCATAGATCTCCGCGGCGCGGGCGTCGGCTTCGGCGCGGATGATCTGCGCGTCCTTCTGCCCGTTGGCGCGGATCGTCGTCGCTTCCTGCTCGCGCGCGGTGCGCATCCGCTGAAGCGCGGATTCGAGCGGGCTGCCGTTGGGCAGGTCGGCATGCTTGATGCGCACGTCGACGATCTGCACGCCATATTGGCTGGCATAGCGCTGCAGGCCGGCCTGGATATTGTCCATCACCGCGGTCCGCTCGGGGCTGAGCAGCGAGGCGAAGGGGCGCTTGCCGAGCTCGGCGCGAAGGGCCGAGCCGAACAGCGGCTCGAGCTGGTCGGCGACGCGGGTCTCGGTCCCCGCGGTCACCACCATGCGCAGCGGATCGACGACCCGGAAGCGCGCGAAGGCATCGACCTCGAGCCGCAGCTGATCGGTGGAGAGCACCGGCTGGTTCTCGAGCTCGATGTCGAGCACGCGCTTGTCCACCCAGACGATGCGCTGGATGAACGGCACCTTCGCGATCAAGCCCGCGCCGGTGGTGCGGCCGAACTGCTCGCCCGGCTGATACTGGTTGATCGTGCGGACCGGCTGCTCGAGCTGGAGGATCACCGCCTGCTTGGTCTCCGGCACGATCGAGACCGTGTTGAGCAGCAGGAACAGGATGGCGAGCGCGATGCCGCCGAACAGGACGGGGCGGTTGAGGATGCCGCTCACTGGGCGCCTCCCTGCTGCTGGCCTTGCTGGGCCTGTTGCCCCTGCTGAACCGACGGCTGCGTGCTTCCGCCGCGCGCGGCGGGGAGCGGGAGATAGGGGGTCACGCCGTTGGTCTCGACGATCGTCTTGTTGGACTTGGCCAGCACGGCCTCCATCGTTTCATAGTAAAGGCGGCGGCGGGTGACTTCGGGGGCCAGCTTGTACTGCTCGTAGATCTTGTCGAACTGCGCCGCCTGACCCTGCGCCACCGCGACGACCTGTTGCGCATAGGCGCGCGCCTGGTTGCGGTCGCCTTCGGCCGCCTGCTGCGAGGCGGTGACCTGCTTGAACGCCTCGTCCACCGCGCCCGGCGCCGAGGCGTTGCGGATCGAGACGCCCTGGATGCGGATGCCGCTGTTATATTCGTCGAGGATCGCCTGGGTCGCCTGCTGCACGCGCGCCTCGATCACGGTGCGGCCGGGGCCGATCGCGTCGTTGAGCGTGACGCCGGCGACCGCCGCGCGCATCGCGCTTTCCGCGGTGGCGCGCACGGTCTGCTCGGGATTGGCGATCTGGAAGACGTAATCCTCCGGGTTCACGATATCCCAGCGCACCGAATAAGCGAGGTCGACGATGTTCTGATCCTGGGTCAGCATCAGATTCTCGCCGCTGGTCTGCGGGAAATTCTCGGTGCGGATGGCCTGCACGTCGAGCTTCTTCACGCTGGCGATCGGCGCGGGCAGGGTGAAGCGCACGCCCGGCTCGAGCGTCGAGGAATATTTGCCGAAGAAGGCGACGACGCCGCGCTGCTCGGGCGCGATCACGTGGAAGCTGGTGAAGGCGATCCACAGCAGGAACAGGATGGCGATGCCGCCGACGATCACCGGCTTGCCCGGCATGCCGCCGGGGAAGCCCGGGCCGCCGCGGCCGCCACCGCCGCCGCCCCGGCGGGCGCGCTTCAGGAAATCGTCGAGGCTGGTGACGCTGCCGCGCCCGCCGCGCTTGCCTTCGGGCGGGAAGGCCCAGGGATTGCGCGGGCCGCCGGCATCATCGCCGCCGCCGCTTCCGCCGCCCTTGCCGGCGTCGCCGCCGTCATTGCCGCCCTTGCCGCCGCCCCACGGACTCTGGGGCCCTTTGCTCTCATTCGACAGCACGCCCCACAGTCCCGGGGCGCGCGCGATCCAACCGCTCAGTTTCGCCATGACTGTCTTTATAGGGGGCGATCCGCGGATTTACAGTGGCAGGAAACGAAACCTGTCCTATCTGCGCCGGCATGACCGAGAAAGCAGCGCTCGAAGCCGTTCTTGCCCCCGTCGCCGCAGGGCGCGCGACCGTGCGGGTGGAGGGCGCGCGGGCGAGCATCATCCTCGACGTGACCGGCCTGCCCGAAGCCGCGCAGGATGCGCTGGAGGCCGATATCCGCGCCGCGGCGGCGCTGCCGGGGATCGACGAGGTGCGGATCGCGCGGACCGCGCAGCGCGTGAGCCGCAAGCTGATCGCGGTGGCGAGCGGCAAGGGCGGGGTAGGCAAGTCGACCGTGTCGGCGAATCTCGCGATCGGCCTCGCCCGGCTGGGGCGGCGCACGGGGCTGGTCGATGCCGATATCTATGGCCCCTCGCAGCCCAAGATCATGGGGATCGAGGGCCGCAAGCCCGAGGCGCACGACAAGAAGCTGGTGCCGCTCGCGACCCCCTATGGCGTGCCGCTGCTGTCGATGGGCGGGCTGGTCGCCGAGGGGCAGGCGATCGCATGGCGCGGGCCGATGACCGCGGGCGCGCTGGGGCAGCTGGTCGACGCCAATTGGGGCGCGGCGGAGACGCTGGTGATCGACCTTCCGCCCGGAACCGGGGATGTGCAGCTGACGATGATCCAGAAGCACCGGCCGGCGGGGGCGGTGATCGTCTCGACCCCGCAGGACCTGGCGCTGATCGACGCGACGCGCGCGATCGACCTGTTCGCCAAGGCGGGGGTGCCGGTGATCGGCCTGATCGAGAACATGGCGGGCTATGCCTGCCCGCATTGCGGCGAGCTCTCCGATCCGTTCGGGCAGGGTGGGGCGGAGGCGGCGGCGGCGGCGCTGGGGGTGCCCTTCCTCGGGCGCATCCCGCTCGACATCGCGATCCGCACCGCATCGGATGCGGGCACGCCGCCCGCCGCGGGGAACGGGCCTGAGGCGGCGGCGTTCACTGCGATAGCGGCCCAAGTGCATGACTGGATCACCGCCCACGGAGGATGAGATGCCGCTGACCCGCGACGAGGATATCAAGGCGCTGCTGACAAGCGCGCGGACGATCGCGATGGTCGGCGCCTCCGACCGGCCCGACCGGCCGAGCTATGGCGTGATGCAGTTCCTGCAGGGGCGCGGATACCGGGTGATCCCGGTCAACCCGCAGATCGTGGGCGAGCATGTCCATGGCGAATATGTGTTCGGCGCGCTGGCCGATATCGGGGAGCCGATCGACATCGTCGACATCTTTCGCCGCCCGCTGGCCGCGGGCGAGGCGGTGGACGAGGCGATCGCGGCGGGCGCGAAGGCGGTGTGGATGCAGCTCCAGATCGTCAACCACGAAGCCGCCGAGCGCGCCGAGGCGGCGGGGCTCAAGGTGGTGATGGACCGCTGCCCGGCGATCGAGATCCCGCGGCTGGGTGTGGCGAGGGTTGACTAAGATCCTGATCCTCCCCCGTCAGGGGGAGGTGGCGCCGAAGGCGACGGAGGGGAGGACTCCTGCCGCTGGTTGGTCGCCGTCCGCCCCCTCCGACAGGCTATGCCAGTCACCTCCCCCTGGCGGGGGAGGATTGATCAAAGGTTGCCCAAGGCCGCGAGCAGGCGGCGCACGTCGCGTTCGTCGTGGTAGAGGCCGAAGCCGATGCGGAGCACGTCGCCGCGCACGTCGGTGACGATGTCCTGTGCCTCCAACGCAGTCTTCCATGCTGAGGCATTCGGTGAGCGCAGGGCGAGGAAGCGGGCGCGGGGATCGCCGCCGGGATTGAGCAATTGCACCTCGGCGAGCGGCGTCGCGGCGAGACCCGCCAGCAGCTGGTCGCGGAGCGGCGCGATATGCGCGTTGACCGTGGCGGTGGTGATGCCCTCGGCTGCGAGCATGTCGCGCACGGCGACGAAGCGGTAGAGGCCGGACGGATCGAAGGTCGAGCCCATGAAGCGCATCGCATCGGCGGAATAGCCGATCTTGCCCGGTGCCTTCTCCAGATCGGCGAACTCGGCATACCAGCCGGTGATCTCGGGCCGCGGGCCGAAGCCGGGCGGGCAGTGGAGGAAGGCGGCGCCTTCGCCCGCCATCGCATATTTATAGCCCCCGGCGACGTAGAAGATGCGATCGGCGACCGTTGACAGGTCGTTCTCGATGGCCATGAAGCCGTGATAGCCGTCGATCACCACCCACGGTCCGTCGGGGCGGGCGAGCGCGGCGAGATCGGTGAGGGCCAAGAACACCGCGCCGGTCTCGAACATCACCTGACTGACGAAGATAAGGTCGTGCGCGCCGGTGCGCGCGGCGGCGAGGAAGCGATCGGCGAAGCCCTCGCCATTGGGGACGATGTCGAGGCTGACGCGGCCCGATTCGAGCCAGCGTTGGGACTGGCGGCGGAAGCTGTGGAATTCGCCGTCGCTGGTGAGGATGCGGACGGGGCGCTCGGCGCGGGCGGAGACGATGCGGAGCAGCAGATCGTGCGTGTTGCCCGCGAAGACGATGCTCGATGGATCGGGCAGGCGCAGCTCGGCGGCGACCTCGCTCTGCGCAGCGGGGAGGATATCGCCCATCACCCGGCCCCATTTATGGTCGGCGAGGCGCGCGGCGTCTTCCCAGGCCGCCTGCTGGCCGAGCCACGAGGCATCGGGCCAGAGGTGATGGCTGTGCGCGGCGAAATGGAGCCGGTCGGGCGCGGCGGCGAGGGCGCGCTGGAAGAGGTGCTTGTAGCTGGTCATGACCATGGTCTCGCATCTCTATCCGTCATTCCCGCGAAGGCGAGAATCCATTCTTGTTGACCGATCGGATGGAGCCTCGACATCAGCCTCAATGGATCCCCGCCTTCGCGGGGATGACGAAGGTAAATGGGGACGGCGAAGGACGGCTTTCCGGCACTTACAGCAGCGTCCGCAGGCTCCACAGCTCCGGGAAGGCGCGCTTGGCCAGCGTCGATTGCAGATAAGGCACGCCCGGGGTGCCGCCGGTGCCCGGCTTCATGCCGATCACGCGGCTGACGGTGAGCACGTGCTTGTGCCGCCAGGTGGCGAGCGCGTCGTCGATATCGACCAGCTTCTCGGCGAGCTGGTAGAGCTCCCACCAGCGGTGCGGGTCACGATAGACCTGCGCCCAGGCGGCCTCGACCTCGGGGCTGGGCTGATAGGGTCTGGGCCAGTCGCGGGCGAGCGCGGCTTCGGGCAGGTCGAGCCCGGCGCGGGCGAGCGCGGCATTGGCCTCGTCCCACAGGCTGGGCCGGATGGCGAAGGCGGTGGTGAGCGGGCCGGGCACGCCGCCGCCGCGCAGGCCGAGCAAGGTCTCGACCGCGCGGAACTGGTCCGACTGGAAGCCGCTGGAGGAGCCGAGCACGCTGCGGAACGCGCTATAGTCGCTCGGCGTCATGGTGGTGAGCACGTCCCACGACAGGGTCATCACCGCCTGGATCCGGCTGATGCGGGCGAGGCCCTTATAGGCCTCGACCAGTCTGTCGCCGCGCACCAGATCGATCGCCGCCTCGAGCTCGGCGATGGCCTGCTTGAGCCACAATTCCTTGGTCTGGTGGATGACGATGAACAGCAGCTCGTCATGCTCGTCCGAGATCGGATGCTGGGCGGTGAGGAGCTGGTCGAGCGCGAGGTAGCGCCCATAGGTCATGTCGTCGCTCATGCCCGGGCCCGCGGTGAAGGGGGATGGTATCGCATGCAACGGTTCCTAGTGAGGCATCTGCGTCGAGGGAAGCGCCGTCAGCGCGTCGCGGCGGCGTAGCGATCGGCGATAGGGG
Source organism: Sphingomonas sp. (assembly GCF_036402235.1). Lineage (GTDB taxonomy): Bacteria > Pseudomonadota > Alphaproteobacteria > Sphingomonadales > Sphingomonadaceae > Sphingomonas. The sequence goes on from NZ_DASWTG010000070.1 coordinate 77,819, forward strand.
CGAGCAGCGCATCGAGCGCGGCGCGGTCGCGCCAGATGCCGTGCGCCATCACCCCGAGCGGGGCGCGCAGCGTAGCGAGATCCTCGAGCGGGTTGGCGCGGGTGAGGACGAGATCGGCGCGGGCGCCGGGGGTGATGGTGCCGAAGGCCGGCTCGCCAGGCCGGGCGCGGGCGATGAACGCGCCGGCGTTGCGCGTGGCGGTGGCGAGCGCCTGATAGCGGGTCAGGCCCGCGGCTTCGAGCAGGGCGAGGTTGCGATGGAGCGAATCGCCGATGAACAGGCCGGGGATGGTCGGCGCGTCGGTGCCCGCGACCAGCGGCACCTCTGCGTCGGCGAAGGCCTTGGCGAGGCGGCTGAGGAATGCGGCGCGCGGCATCAGGCTGCCCCCGGCGCGGTCATAGCCCGAAAGCGGCCATTCGAGACGGTAACGCGGCGAGAGCAGCCGTGTTTCGGGCCGCGCGAGATAGGTGCCGGCCATCTCGGGCCTGCCGCGCTGCTCGGCGATCACGCCATAGGTGATGAGATCCGCGGCGACGAAGGCGTTGTGGCGCTTCACCATCGCGATCGCGCCGGGGATCGAGCTGTCGGGCGGGACGCGCTCGCCGGAATCGACATCGGGCGCGAAGAAGTGGCCGTAGATGAACTCCTCGGCATGCGCGACGAGGATCTGGCCGGCGGCGAGCTGGCGCTCGAGCCCGCCCATCGCGTTGACGGTGTGGCCGATGAGCGGGATGCCGAGCTCGCGGCCCGCGGCGGCGAGCGCGGCGAAGGCCTCGGGCGAGAGGTTGTTGTAGACCTTGATGAAGGCATAGCCGTTGGCGCGGGCGAGCAGCACCGCGGCGCGCGCTTCCTCGGCCGTGGTGACGAGGAGATGGCCGTAGCGTGGCGAGCCGTCGACCGCGAGCGCGGTGTAGATGTGCGGGGCGGGGATCGCGGCGGTGTTCGCGGCGATGCGGGTGCGGTTCGCGAAGGCGTTCGACGCCTCGCCCATGTGGAGGACCGCGGTGACGCCATAGGACAGGTAGATGGCGAGATCGTCGCGCGTCTGGACATGGGTGTGGAGATCGGCGAGGCCGGGGCTGAGCCACATGTTCCGCGCATCGATGCGGCGCGCATCTGCGGGGATGGCGATGCGCGGGCCGATCGCGGCGATGCGGCCGTTCTCGACCAGCACGGTCTGTCCGCGCAGCACGCGCTCGCGGTCCATCGGGACCAGGTTGGCGTTGACGAAGGCGATGCGGCTGGCGGGCTGGGCGGCAGCGGGCAGGGCGAGCGCGAACGTCAGGGACAGCATCAGGAGGACGTGGCGCCAGGCGGGCAGGCAAAGGGATCGCATGGGCACTGCCTAGCCCAGCGCAAGGCGGAGGCGACAGCGGAATTGCGCGGTGATGCCAGCGCGCAATTCCACCGCCGTGCGTCAGACCGTCACCACGATCTTGCCGACCTGCGCATTGCCCTCGAGATGGCGGTGCGCATCGGCGATCGCGTCGAAGGGAAAGACGCGGTCGATGCGCGGGCGCAACGTGCCGCTGGCGAGGCCGTCGAGCACGAAGGCCCTGGCCGCGGCGAGCTTCGCGTCGTCGTGCGTCGCTTCGTAGATCAGATAGCCGCGCACGGTGAGGCTGCGGCCGAGCACGTCGCCGACCGGGAGCGGAGTCGCGCGGCCATCGAGCGCCCCGTAGACGATCAGCATGCCGCGCTCGGCGGTGACCGCGGCGAGCTGAGCGAAGGCGGGGCCGCCGACCGGATCGAACACGACGCGCGCGCCCGCACCGCCGGTAATGCGGCGGACTTCGGCGGCGAGGTCCGCTTCGCCGGTGACAATGACATGCGTGGCGCCTGCCTCGTGCAGCAGACCGGCCTTGGCGGTGGTGCGGGTGAGCGCGACCGGCGTGGCGCCGATGGCGTTCGCGACCTGGATCGCGGCGAGGCCGACGCTGCTCGATGCGGCGGGAATCAGCACGGTCTCGCCTTCGCGCAGGCCCGCAGTGTCGATCAGCGCGCCCCAGGCGGTGCCATAGGCCATCCATACCGCCGCGGCGTCGGTCCAGCCGAGGCCCTCGGGCAGCTTCGCGACGGCGCGTGCCGGGGCGAGGACGACATCGCCGTACATGCCGTAGTCGTGATAGCTGAACGCCGGGATCACCGCGACGCGATCGCCGGGCGCGAGACCGGTGACGCCCGGGCCGACCGCTTCGATCACGCCCGCCGCTTCCGAGCCGAGCCGGGCGGGAAAGACGGGGTCGATGATGTAGCTGCCCGAGCGGTACATGCTCTCGGCGCGGTTGAGGCCGATCGCCTTGACCGCGATGCGGACTTCGCCGGCCGCCGGTTCCGGCACCTCGACCTCGACGATGCGCAGCACTTCGGGACCGCCGGTGCGATCGAATCGAACCTGTTTCGCCATGTTTCACTCCCTTGATGAAGCGCCGCGCCGGGGATCGGCACGGCGGGAGCGGGGGAGATGTGGGCGGGGCCGCAATTGAAAATACGGTAATCGGATTCACATAGTGCCCCGGATGTAACCGGGGACGGACATGCAGAAGCTGCGCGATTACGATCAGGTGCCGGGCTGCACCCTCTATGCCGCGCTCAACCTGATCAGCGGCAAATGGAAGGGAATGATCCTCTATCACCTGCTGCGCGGCACGTTGCGGTTCAACGCGCTCAGGCGCGAGCTCAACGGATGCTCGCAGCGCATGCTGATCAAGCAGCTGCGCGAGCTGGAGGAGGACGGGCTGGTCGAGCGGACCGTCTATGCGGTGGTGCCGCCGCGGGTGGATTATTCGATCACCGCGGAGGGGCGCGCGCTGGAGCCGGTGCTGCTCGGGCTACGCGATTGGGGCCATGCGTGGCTGAGCCGGCGCGACCTGACGGCGCGCGCCGACCATCTTGCAGCCTGAACGCGATCAGTCGCGCAGCAGCTCGTTGATGCCGGTCTTGCTGCGGGTCTGAGCGTCCACTGTCTTGACGATTACCGCGCAATAGAGGCCGGGACCGCCGTCCTTGCCGGGGAGCGTGCCGGGGACGACCACCGAATAGGGCGGGACGACGCCGCGATGGACTTCGCCGGTCGCGCGGTCGACGATCTTGGTCGAGGCGCCAAGATAGACGCCCATCGAGAGCACTGCGCCCTCGCCGACGCGCACGCCCTCGGCCACTTCCGCGCGCGCGCCGATGAAGGCGCCGTCGCCGATGATCACTGGATCGGCCTGAAGCGGCTCGAGCACGCCGCCGATGCCGACGCCGCCCGAGAGATGGACGTTCCTGCCGATCTGCGCGCAGCTGCCGACCGTCGCCCAGCCATCGACCATCGTGCCCTCACCGACATAGGCGCCGATGTTCACGAAGCTCGGCATCAGCACGACATTCTTCGCGATGTAGGCGCCGTGGCGCACGACGCTGCCCGGCACCTGGCGGAAGCCGGCGGCGCGGAAGCGGGCTTCGTCCCAGCCCGCGGTCTTGAGCGGGACCTTGTCGAAGCCCCAGTCGCCGTTCTGCGTGCCGATCACGTCATTGTCGTTGAGGCGGAAGGAGAGCAGCACGGCCTTCTTCAGCCACTGGTTGACCTGCCAGCCGTCAGCCACGGGCTCGGCGACGCGGGCTTCACCGCTGTCGAGCAGGTTGAGCGCCTCGGTCACCGCCTCGCGCACCGCGCCGGTGGTGGCGAGCGAGACGTTCGCGCGGTCTTCCCAGGCGGCGTCGATCGTGGCGGCGAGGTCGGTCATGCGTGCTCCAATATGGTTTCCAGCCAGTGGCGGATGTCGTGAGTGGTATAGTCGATATAGCTGCGGTCGGCATCGGGCGCCTGCTCCGAGCCGTTGTCGACCCAGATGGTGGTCATGCCGATCGCCTTGGCCGGGGCGAGGTTGCGCGCCATGTCCTCGACGAAGGCGGCGGTCTTCGGGTCGATCCGCCAAGCCTCGCACACGCTGCGATAGGCGTCGGGGTGCGGCTTGGGGGCATAGTTGCTGGCGTGGACGTCGTGGATCGCCTCGAAGCTCTCGGCAAGGCCGAGGCGGCCGAGCACCTTGCGGGCATAGGGTTCGTCGGCGTTGGTGAAGACGATCTTGCGGCCGGGCAGCTTGGCGATGGCGGCGGCGAGCGGGGCGTCATGCTCGAGCACGTCCATCTCGATATCATGGACGTCGGCGAGATATTCGTGCGGGTCGACGCCATGCTCGGCCATGAGGCCGGCGAGCGTGGTGCCGTGCGAGATGAACCAGCCCTTCTGTACGCGCCGTGCTTCGACGGGGTCGAGCTCGAGCAGGCGCGCGACATAGGCGCCGATGCGTTCGTCGATGCGCGCGAACAGGTCCGCGCTCTTGGGGTAGAGCGTGTTGTCGAGATCGAACAGCCAGGCGTCGATATGGGCGAGTTCGGCGCGCATCGTGCGGCGCGTTTAGGGGAGAGGGGCGAGGGAGGGAAGGATAGGATTCGTTGCCGTCGATCATTCCTCCCCTTCAGGGGAGGTGGCATCGCGAAGCGATGACGGAGGGGCCGCCCCGCAGAGGGCGGAATTTTGCCGAGCTGTTCACGGCCGTCTGCGCGGCCGCCCCTCCACCAGCCTGTGGCTGGTCCCCCTCCCCTGCAAGCAAGGGAGGAATTGATTGGCTCTAGGCAAGCCATCCTTGGCTAGCGGCGGCGCAGCTCGCTTCCCATCTCCCGCGCCATGACAGCCTATTCCCTGCTCGATCTCGTCCCGATCCTCGAGGGCGGGAGCGCCCGCCAGTCCTTCGCGAACGCGGCTGACCTCGCGAAACATGCCGAGGCCGAGGGGTTCAGCCGCTACTGGGTCGCCGAGCATCATGGCATGCCCGGGATCGCGAGCGCCGCTACCGCGGTGGTGATCGCACATGTCGGTGCGGCGACGCAGACTATCCGGGTGGGGGCGGGCGGGATCATGCTGCCCAACCATGCGCCGTTGGTGATCGCCGAGCAGTTCGGCACGCTCGACGCGCTGCTTCCGGGGCGGATCGACCTCGGCCTCGGCCGTGCGCCGGGGAGCGACCAGCGGGTGGCGCGCGCGCTGCGGCGCAACCTCGAGACCAGCTCGGACGCCTTTCCGCAGGATGTGGTCGAGTTGCAGAGCTATTTCGCCGATGACGGGCAGACCGGCATCCACGCCGTGCCCGGCGGCGGGGCGCGGCCCGAATTGTGGATCCTGGGATCGAGCCTGTACGGCGCGCAGCTCGCCGCGGCGCTGGGGCTGCCCTATGCCTTCGCGTCGCACTTCGCACCGGGGTCGCTGGACGAGGCGCTCGACGTCTATCGCCGGCACTTCCGGCCCTCTTCGGTGCTCGACAAGCCGCATGCGATGGCGGGGTTCAACGTGTTCGCGGCGGAGACCGACGAGGAGGCGGAGCTGCTCGCCACATCGATGCAGCAGGCGTTCGTCGCGCTGCGCACCACCGGGACCGGGATCAAGCTGCCGCCGCCGGTGCCGGGCTATCTCGACACGATCCCTGGGCAGGCCCGAGCGATGCTCGACCATGTCCTGTCGTGCACCGCGATCGGCGGGCCGGCGACGGTGCGCGAGGGGCTGGCGCAGTTCATCGCGCGGACGGGCGTGGACGAGGTGATGCTAGTCAGCTCGATCTACGATCACGGCGCGCGCAAGCGGAGCCTGTCGATCGCCGCGGCGGCGATGCGGGGGCTTTGAATCGGGTTTAACCCTCCCCCGCCAGGGGGAGGTGGCGCC
>NZ_DASWTG010000071.1:0-19657 GCF_036402235.1 Sphingomonas sp.
TGGGTGGCCGGGTGGGGGAGCGGGCGGAGCAGCCCAAGGTTCCGGCGATGCGGAGCATCGCTGGAAAGGCTGTGGAGGGCGGCGCCGCCTGACTGAAAACGACTCTAGGCGCGAACCGCCATCTTGCGCAGCGCGGCCAGCGCGCCTTCGAGCCCCGGCGGCAGCGGCTCGCGCACGGGCTCGGGAGCCGGCTCGGGCGCGGGCTCTGCCTGCTGCACCGGCGCGGCCTCGGCGGCCGGTGCCTGATGCGTGCGCCGGGCGATGCCGCGCTCCAGCCGGTCGAGCAGCGCGTGAACGCTGGCATCGGTTTCCGGCGCGGAGAGATTCTCGGGCTGCACGGCGGACACCGAGGGCGGGACCGGCACCGATGCGGGCACAACCGACGGGCGCGGCGGCGGAGTCAGCGCAAATGTCTCGAATCGCTCCCCTTCGGCAAGGGCCGGCGGGATGGCTGCACGGCTCAACGGTGCCAGATTCGGCGGTGGCACCAGCGGCAGATCGGGGATCGCGCCGGGATCGAATGCCGACAGCGGCTGATCGAGATCGGCCGGGAGCGGCTGCGGCGTAGGTGGCGGCGGGGATTTCGCCTTCATCTGCGCGATCGCGACCGTCGGAATGGTTTCGATGGGCGGCGCGGGCGTGCCCATCGCGATCACCGGTTCGGGCGGGAGCTCGGGAAGATCGAGGTCGCGACCCTGCGCTTCGTCCGCCGCGCCCTGCGGCGCCACGACATGGACGTCAGCCTCGATCGCCTCCCGCTCCCCGGCGACCGCTTCGCCCTTCGCGCGGAACGGCATGCCGAGGTCGCGCGTGGCGAGCAGCGGCGGGCGGGGCGGGGCGTCAGGATGCGCGTCGGCGCGGCGGACCACGGGGCGGCGCTCGCCCGGCTCCGCCCGATCGCGGGCATCGCGCCAGATCAGCAATGCCGAAAGCACGAACCAGGCGATCAGCGCCGCGGCACCACCGGCGAACACGCCCACGCAGATCCGTGCGGTCGTGCCCAGCGGCGGCTCTGCGGCGGGGACGAAGGCGGCGATGCCGCTCGTCACCACGATTTCCTCGAGCAGCCCATAGGGAATCGCCAGCGTCGCCAGCGCGACGAGCACGCCCGCGGCCCCGGCGCCGGCCAGCGCGAGATTGGGGGTCAGACGTTGAGCGATGCTGTACGCAACCATGTTCCGGACCGTTGACGTGCTTCGATAAGCTTTTGGTAAACGGGTTCGTAGCGTGAAATGTTTGACGACCAGTTACGTTCTTTCTCGACGAACGCCCGCCCGCGTTCGCGCTGCGCTTCCCAGCCTTCCCGATCCCCGAACACGCGCGCCACCGCCGCCGCCAGCGCGGCGGGGTCGTCGGGCGGGAACAGCGTGCCGGTATCGCCATCGCGAATCAGCTCGCGATGCCCGCCCACATCCGATGCCGCGACCAGCCGCCGCTGCGCCATCGCCTCCAATGGTTTCAGCGGCGTGACCAAGTCGGTCAGGCGCATGTGCTTGCGCGGATATACCAGCAGGTCGATCAGCGAGTAGTAGCGTTCGACCTGCTCGTGCGGCACGCGGCCGACGAAGTGGATCGCCGCCGCCGCGCTCGACGCCGCCGCCTGAGCGCGCAACCTTTCCTCCATCGGCCCGCCGCCGACCATCAGCAGCCGCGCCCTGGGCCGCGCCGCGACCAGCGCGGGCATCGCCGCGATCAGATCGTCCAGCCCCTCATAGTCATAAAAGCTGCCGATGAACCCGGCCACTTCGGCATCGTCCAGGCCAAGCTCGACCGACAGTAGCGCGTCGCGCGCGGGCGGCTCGCCGAACAGATGCAGGTCCACGCCATTGGGCGAGACCATGATCTTGTCCGCGTCGATCCCGCGCGCCACCAGATCGCGCTTCAGCCCTTCGCAGATCACCGCGACCGCATCGGCGCGCTTGCAGGCATAAGTCTCCAGCCCGCGCGTCGCCCGGTATTTGAGCGACCCCTCGCGTCCGGTGCCGTTGCCCACCGCGGCATCCTCCCAGAAGGCGCGAATCTCGTAGAGCAAAGGGATGCCATGCTTCCGCGACGCGCGCATCGCCGCGAGCGGATCGATCACCGGCGAATGCGCATGGAGGATGTCGGGGCGGAAGCGTTGGACCACCTGATCGATCCGCCGCGCGAATGCCGCGATCTCCGCCGCCTCGCCCAGCACCGGCGGCAGGCGCCGCATCTGCCGGGTGCGATGGAAATCGATCCCGTCGAGCGTCTCGAACGGGGCGTCGCCGGTATGGTAGCGCGGCCCCGTCACTCCGGCGACGGTCCAGCCGCGCTCCATCTGCGCCTTCAGGATCGCGCGGGTGCGAAAGGTATAGCCGCTGTGCAGCGGCAGCGAATGATCGAGGACGTGCAGGATACGCATGATGCACACCCCTTGCCACGCCAGCACTTAACGCTGCGTCAACCTCGCCACGCTAGGGAAAGTGCAGGCGTAGCGCGTGAAGGGACGGCAGCGATGATCGACAGTCTGGTGCTGGGCCTGACCCACGGGCTGCTGTTGCTCACCGCATGGCGGCTGATCCAGCGCCCCGATCTCGACGACGAGAGCGCGCCGCCGCCGGGTGAAGCGCCGAAGAACCGCTGGGGCCGCAAGCGTGCGTGACCTTGCCTTCATCGCATTCCTGGCGGCGATCTTCGGCCTCGGCTTCCGGCGGCCGTTCATCTTCGTCCTGGCGTACGTCTATATCGACGTCGTCTCGCCCCAGCGGATGAGCTATTTCCTGCTCAACGCCTTCCCGATCTCGGCGATGGCGGTGGGCTTCGCGGTGCTCGCCTGGCTCGCCTTCGACGACAAGAAGGACACGCGCATCGCGCCGCGCCAGGGGCTGATGCTGGCGCTGCTCGCCTATTGCTACTGGACAACGACCAGGGCCGATTTCCCGATCGATGCGGCGTTCAAATGGGATTGGGTGTGGAAGGCGCTGGCGTTCGCCATCTTCCTCCCCCTCACCCTGCGCACCAAGCTCAGGATCGAGGCACTGCTGCTGTTCATGCTGCTGTCGGTCGCGACGATCATCATCAACGGCGGGATCAAGACCGCGCTGGGCGGCGGCGGCTACGGCCAGCTCAAGCTGTATGTGGACAATAATTCGGGCCTGTTCGAGGGCAGCATCATCTCCGCCGTGGCGATCTGCGTGATCCCGCTGATCCTGTGGTTCACGCGCCACGGCACGATCTTCCCGCCCGACTGGCGCGTGAGGACCTTCGGCTATGCGCTGATCTTCGCCTGCCTGCTGATGCCCGTGGGCACTCAGGCGCGTACGGGGCTGCTCTGCATCGGGCTGCTCGCCGTGCTGATGCTGCGCGACGTCAAGCGGCGCATGGTCTATATCGGCGGCGCGGCGGCATTGGCGCTCGTCGCCATCCCCTTCCTCCCCACCGCGTTCAGCGAGCGCATGGGCACGATCCGCACCTATCAGGCCGACGCCTCCGCCTCGACCCGGATCGAGGTGTGGAAATGGACGCTCGACTATGTGAAGACCCACCCGTTCGGCGGCGGGTTCGAGGCGTATCGCCAGAACGAGATCAAGTACGACAAGATCTCCACCGTCGGCGAAGGCGCCAGCATCACCATCGTCCGCACGCCCGAGATCGACAAGTCGCGCGCCTATCACTCGGCCTATTTCGAGATGCTGGGCGAACAGGGCTGGCCGGGGCTGATCCTGTGGCTGACGATCCATCTCGGCGGGATCATCCGCATGGAGATACTGCGCCGCCGCTACTGGAAGGCGCCGCCAGACCAGGCCTGGGTCTCGCCGCTCGCCACCGCGCTCCAGCATGCGCACATGATCTATCTGTTCGGTGCGTTGTTCGTCGGCATCGCCTTGAACCCGTTCGTCTACATGCTGGTCGGCGCCCAGATCGGGCTCGACACCTATCTCGCCCGCAAGCGCGCGGAAGCGGGCATGAAGCCGATGCAGAAGCGACGCGATTCCCCCGCGCCAGCGCCCGCATGATGGGCTAAGGCAAGCGAATGTCCGGCCTGTTTCTTGCCCGTAACGACGGTTCCGACTTCACCACTACCGCATTGACGGCGGCACGCGGCGCATTCGCGAAGCAGGGCTTTCCCGCCCCCGCCGAACATACCGTGCCGGGCTGGTCGCTGCTGCATTTCCCTTACATCATCGGTGGCCCCGAGGGATTGCTGGCGAGGGGCGACGATCTTGCCGCCGCCGCGGGCACGCCGGTGATCGACGGAAAGTTCGGCACCGCCTCGCTCGACGCGCTGCTCGGCATGGACCCGCTCGCGCTCGACTGGAGCCGCATCGGCGGCCAGTTCGTCGCGCTGCTCCGCCGCGGCGGGCGCAGCTTCCTGCTCGGCGACTATTTCTCGGCCTTCCAGCTCTTCGGCGATATCGGCGACCGGCTCTTCTCGACCTCGCTCCTCGCCGCGGCGCAAGCGATGCCACGGCTCAGCTTCGACCCGCAAGGCGTGTACGAGCTCGCCTTCAACGTCATGCCGATCGGCGACGATACGGTGTTCGCCGAGCTCAAGACGCTCTCGCCCTTCGCCGTGATCGAGCTGACCGAGCAGGGCGTCATCCGCCACCGCATCGAGAAGCCGCTCCCCGCCGCCCCGTCGCGCGAGCCGCTCGCTGCGCAGATCGAGCGCCACCGCGCGCCGCTCGCCAGCATCGTCGGCGCCCATGTCGCGCAGTTCGGCAACCATGTCCGCAGCCCGCTGTCGGGCGGTCTCGATTCTCGCCTCGTCCTCGCCGCGCTGCGTGCCGCCGGGTGCAGCCCCGAACTCTATGTCTATGGTCTTCCCGGCGACGAGGATGTCGAGATCGCGCAGGCGATGGGCCGCGCCTGCGGCTTCGACGTCGCCTGGACCGACAAATATGCCGAGACCCCGGCGCCCGACGCCTTCCCCGATCTGGTGACGCGCAACTTCCACCAGTTCGACGGCCTGCCTACCTTCGGCAACATCTTCGACAATGGCGCGCATGGTGCGACCCAGATCGCCCGCCACGCCGGCGGCGCGCTGGCGGTCTCGGGTGGGTGCGGCGAGATCTACCGCAACTTCTTCTACCTGCCCGACCGCCGCTTCACCGCGCACGACATTGCCCGCACCTTCTTCGCGCGCTTCACGCCGGGCGATGCGACGGACCTGTTCGATTCGCGCGCCTTCCTCGACGGCATCGCTGCGCGCATCCGCACCGCGATCGAGCCGCCCGCCGCAGCCGGCCGCCCCGACCGTACCCGGATCGAGCAGATCTATCCGCGCATCCGCTGCCGTGCGCTGTTCGGGCGCGAGATCAGCCTCGAGGGCCGCTACAGCCCCTATCTGATGCCGTTCCTCCACCATCAGGTGGTGGCGCAGGCGATGACCATTCCGCTCCGCCTCAAGCATGCCGGGCGGTTCGAGGCCGCCCTGCTCAATGCGATCGATCCGCAGCTCGCCGCCCAGCCTTCGGCCTATGGCCACGACTTCACCGGCCTGCCCGGCCGCAAGCATCGTCTCGCGGAATGGTCGACGCGCATCCGCCCGGTCTGGGTGCGCCAGCACACGTACGCGCTGCGCCGCCGCCTGGGGCCGATGGGCGACGAGCATGGCGGGCTGCTCTCGCCCGACTATATGCACCGCGTGATCGACCCCGACTTCCCGGCGATGCGCCGCTTCTTCCGCATGGACGCGATCACCGACAGCGGCCTGTGGCGCCGTATCGCCAACCTCGAATATCTCGCGGCGAAGCTGGGGTCGAAGCTAAGCTAGCGCTTTCCCGAATAGCGCCAGCAGCCGCCCCCATGCCTTCTCCGCCTGCGCCTGGTTATAGGCCGGGCTGTCGGGCGGGCACCAGCCGTGCATTGCCCCGGCATAGACCTCGATCTCGGCGGGCAGCCCGGCATCGGCGAACGCCTTGCGCACCAGCTCCTTCTCGTTCGGGTTGCGCTGGTCGTCATTCTCGGCGACGGCGAACAGGAAGCTCGCCTTCATCTTCGGCACCAGCAGATGAGGGCTGTCGGCCTTGTCGGTGGCAAGGCCGCCACCGTGGAACGAAGCCCCGGCGCGGATCCGGCCGGGCACCGCCGCCGCGGTCTGCATCACCATCGGCCCGCCCATGCAGTATCCGGTGGTGCCGATGCCGCGCTTGGCGTCCACCTCGGGCTGCTTGTCGAGGAAGGCGGTGAAGGCCGCCGCGTCGCGCATCACCGCATCGGGGGTGAGCAGCTTGCGCCAGTCCATCAGCTTGGCGCGGATCTCCGGCTGGCTCCAGGCCTCACCTTCCTTGAGGATCGGCAGCGGCGCGGAGCGGTAGAACTGGTTGACCGTCAGCACGGCATAGCCCGATTGCGCCAGCCGCTCGCCCATCTTGCGGAACGCGGGACGCAGCCCGCCGATATCGGGCCACACCAGCACCGCGGGATGCCTGCCCTTGGCGGGCGCGGCGAAATAGGCCTGCGCCACGCCGTCCGGCGTCCGAATCGTGATGTCGCGATGCTTCAGCGTCTGGGCGTTGGCAGGCGCGGGCAGCATCGCCGCGAGCGCCGCGGCGCCGGTCATCCCGGTAAAGTCGCGCCGCGAAATCGTGCCGAAGGCGCGCGCATTGTCGGCGTCGGTCAGTTCGTCACACATCGTCCTGCTCCCCGGGAATCGCGTTGTCCCGTGAGCCTAGTTCACGCCGCGCGATACCACCAGACGCCGTCGCGCGCCGCGCGCACCGCCCGTCCCTCGACCTCGAGCCGCCGCAGATGCGCCAGCGTCTCGCCGGTGGCGAGGCCGATCATGTCGCCCTCGATCCTCCGCCGGAACATGCGCCCGAAACAGTCGACCGCGCGCCGCGGCTCGGTGAGGTGCGCTTCCAGGATATCGAGCCGCTTCAGATGCTCGTCGCGCAGCGCGGCCAGCCGCACATGCAGCCCGGTGAACGGCTCGCCATGCGCGGGCAGCACCAGCAGATCGCCGGGCAGCGTCATCAGCTTGCCGATCGAGGCCAGCCACTCGCCCAGCGGATCGGCCTCCGGCTCGGTCAACCCGAGCGACACGTTGGAGCTGATCCGCGGCAGCACCTGATCGCCCGCGATCAGCACGCCCTCGATCTCGTTCCACAGGCACGCATGCTCGGGGCAGTGGCCCGAGGCGGTCACCACGCGCCAACTGCCGTCGCCGACCGAGATCGCCTCGCCATCGGCGATCCGGCGATAGGACAGCGGCAACGGCGCGACCATCTGGCGCATCCGCCCGAAGCCGCCGGACGCCGCCTCGGCGATCTGCGCTTCGTCCCAGCCCGCTCCGCGCCAGAAGGCGAGCTGCTCGTCGGGCACCGCGTCGCGCGCGTCCGCCGTCAGCACGCGCAAGGTCAGCCATTCGCCACGCGTCATCCACAGCCGCGCCTGGAATTTGCGGCACAGCCATCCGGCAAGGCCCGCATGATCGGGATGGAAGTGCGTGCAAATCACCCGCCCCACCGGGCGCTCCACGAGCGGGTCCGCCGCGAACAGGGCGCGCCACGCCTCCACCGCCTCGCCGATGTTGAGCCCGGTATCGACCGCGGTGGTCGTCTCGCCATCGTCGAGCAGCCAGCAATTGATATGGTTGAGCGGCCCCGGCACCGGAAGCCGGATCCAGCGCACGCCGCGCGCAACCTCGATTCCCTCGCCCATTCCAGGCAGGCGGTCGCCAAAGGGATAGGTCAGCCCGCGATGGCTGGTCGCGACGAAGCTCTCGTCCTGCGTCAGCGAGGCATCGGGGGAAATGGCGGCGCGATCCATACCCGAAACATTGACGGCGCGGAACTCGCTTGTCGAGTCGCCGCGCCGTCACGATACCGGAAAAAGGAAAAGCGGATCAGCTCTTGAAGGGGTTCTCGAAGCCCAGGCCTTCGCCCGCTTCGCCCGGCTCGCGCGCGGCGGCCTCGCGCTCGGCGCGCAGCTGCTCGATCAGCGCCTCGCGGTCGCCTTCCAGGCGGGTGTCGACCGGCGCCTCGATCCCCGCGGCCTTCGCCGCCTTCGAGACCGCGGCGTCCAGCTCGCGCTGGCTGGTCAGGCCCAGCGTCACCGGGTCCTTGGGCACGATGTTGGCGATGTTCCAGTGGCTGCGGTCGCGGATCGCCGCGATGGTGTTGCGCGTGGTGCCGATCAGCTTGCCGATCGCGCCGTCCGAGATCTCGGGATGGTTGCGGATGATCCAGGCGATGCCGTCGGGCTTGTCCTGGCGCTTCGACACCGGCGTGTAGCGCGGCCCCTTGGTGCGGCGGACCTGCTCGGGTCCCTTGCTCATCTTGAGGCGGTAATCGGGATCGGCCTGGCCCTTCTCGATCTCCTCCATCGTCAGCTCGTGCGCGCGGACGGGATCGCGGCCAGTCAGCTTGGTCGCGGCGGTGTCGTCCGCGATCGCCTGCACTTCCAGGATGTGCAGGCCGCAAAAGTCGGCGATCTGCTCGAACGAGAGCGCGGTGTTGTCGACCAGCCAGGAAGCGGTCGCATGCGGCATGAGCGGCTGGGCCACGTCAAAGTCTCCAGAAACAATAAGGGCCGCCCTCACCGGGCGGCCGTTCACGCTGCCCGATCTAGGCGCATGGGGCGCCAGAGGCAAGCGTCTTGGCACGCTTCCCGGGGCATTTCGCCCGGCGCGCGGGTTCGGAACTTGCCCCCCGCAGTGCGGGACCATAGGTTGCGCGCGGGCGCTCCCCGGCGCACCCGCCATGACAGAGAGGAATCCGAATGAAACGAGTCGCTCTTTCCTTCGCCGCCGTCGCGGCGCTCGGCCTCGCCGCGTGCAGCGAGAAGGCGCAGAACGAAACCGCCGAGGCGGCCAACGCGATCGGCGCCGACGCCAACGCCACGATGGGCGAAGCCGTTCAGGACGTCCAGTCCGCGACCGAGAGCGCGCTCGGCACCGCCGAGAACGCCGCCGACAGCATCGGCAACACGGTCAGCGAGGGCGCCGACAAGGTCGGCAACGCCGTCGAGGCCGCGGGTGACGAGCTCAAGAAATAAGCGCATGGCGGGGCCGTAGTCCCGGCGGCCCCGCCTCCTTCCCGGCGATCGAGGTCTCGTGATGCGTTCCCTTCTCCTGCTTCCGCTGGCATTGCTCGCGGCATGCAATTCGGCCGACGAGAATACCGGCGCCACCGCCGGCGAGGCCGCGCAGCTCAACGCCGCCGCCGACATGCTTGATATCAACGCGACCGATCCGGGCAAATCCGAACCCGATCCCAGATAGGCGCCAGTCCAGGGAGGCCATCCGATGCGACGGCTCGGCATCACCGATATCGCCACTCCGCCCATGGTATTCGGCGGCAATGTCTTCGGCTGGACCGCCGATCGCGAGACGAGCTTCGCGCTGCTCGACCGGTTCGCCGATGCGGGCGGCACGCTGGTCGATACCGCGGACGTCTATTCGGCCTGGGTCTCCGGCCACAAAGGCGGCGAATCCGAAACGCTGATCGGCGAATGGATGCGCGCGCGCGGCAGGCGCATCGGCATCGCGACCAAGGTGGGGATGCTGCCTGGCGAGGGCGGCGACAAGCTCGCGCCCGCCCGCATCGCCACCGCCTGCGACGCTTCGCTCAAGCGGCTCGGGGTCGATACGATCGACCTTTATTACGCGCATCAGGATGACGAGAGCGTGCCGCAGGAGGAGGTGCTGGCGGCGTTCGGCAAGCTGATCGATACCGGCAAGGTGCGCCACATCGCCGCATCCAACTTTCCGGCGGCGCGGCTCAAATCGGCGCTCGACATCGCCGCGCGCGACGGGCTGCCGCATTATCGCGCGCTCCAGCCCGAATATAATCTGGTCAGCCGGCATCGCTATGAAGGCGAGCTTCAGGATCTGTGCGTCGCGCACAATATCGGCGTGCTGCCATATTACGGGCTCGCCTCCGGCTTTCTCACCGGCAAATATCGCAGCGAAGCTGATCTCGGGAAAAGCGTGCGCGGCGGCCGGATGGCCGAATTGCTCCAGGGCAAGGGCCGGGCGGTGCTGGAGGCGATGGACACGGTCGCGGCGGAGACGGGCGCATCGCTCTCGCAGATCGCGCTCGCCTGGCTCGCCGCGCAGCCCGGCATCACCGCGCCGATCGCCAGCGCCACCAGCATCGCCCAGCTCGACGAGCTGATCGCGGGCTGGGACCTCACGCTTTCGCCGGACCAGCTCGACCGCCTCACGGCATCTGGAGTCTAGAATGGATCACGTCGCCGCGTACCGGGAACAGGGCTACGCCATCGTCCGCGGCGTCTTTTCACCTGATGAGATCGCGGCGATCGCGGCGGCGGTCGATCAGGTCCATGCCGAGGGCGTCGCGCATGGCCGCAGCTTCCGCCACGGCAACCTCTTCTACAATGTCGCGCCCGATGCCGACGGCGCGCCGCTGGTCCGCATGGTGCAGTGGCCGTCCTATCACAATGCGACGCTCAATGCCGTCCGGCTGGATCCGCGCTATCTCGAGATCCTCCGGCCGCTGATCGGGCCGGATCTCAAGCAGATCATCAACCAGCTCCACTGGAAGGCGCCCGGGTCGCTCGGCGACTTCGCCTGGCATCAGGATTCGCGCTTCCGCAAGCCCGACGCCGTCTATCGCAACCTCGGCACCGCCTATGTCCAGACCGGCCTCGCGATCGATCCGCACACGCCCGAAAGCGGCGCGATGCGCTTCATCCCGCGCAGCCATGCCGCCGGGCCGCTCGATCTCGACACGTCGACCGAGGTGCTCGGCACCGAGATGAGCGACGGGGCGCTGATCGCGGCGGGCATCGATCCCGGGCAAGTCGTCGATCTCGTCCTCGACCCCGGCGACATCGCGCTGTGGAGCCCGTATCTGGTCCATGGATCGGGGCGGAACCGCGCGGATCACCAGCGGCGGCTCTACATCAACGGCTATGTCACCGCTGCCGATTGCGACCGCGGCGAATGGGCGTTCCGCGACGGCCGGCCGGTGCCGCTCGGCCCGGAGCCGGCACTGGTGCACTATGAGGAGCTGCGCGAGGATCCGGACCCGCATTATGTCTAGGCACGCGCGGGCTGACCGCTCGCGCGGCCATCCGGAACCGCGCCGGCGCGCCCTGCAACGGCAAGGTCATTGCTCCCGCCGCACCCTTGCCTAAGATGGACCGATGCGTTTCCGTCAGCTCGAAGTCTTCCACGCCGTCTATCTCCACGGCTCGATCAGCGCCGCGGCGCGCGCGCTCGGCGTCTCCCAGCCTTCGGTGTCGAAGACGCTGCATCATGCCGAGGACAGCCTCGGCATCCCGCTGTTCCAGCTCTCGCGCGGCCGCCTGATCCCGACCGACGAGGCGCATGCGTTGATGCGCGAGGCGGGCGATCTGTTCGAGCGGCTCGACACGCTGCAGCAGACCGCGCGCAACCTCGCCCAGGCCGGCGGCGGCCATATCCGGCTCGGCATCGTCCCCAGCCTCGCGCTCGACATCGTGCCGCAGGCGATGGCGCAGTTCCGCCGCGAATGGCCGCGCGTGACGTTCGAGGTGCATACCCATCATCACGACGACCTCGTCCGCTCGCTGATCGGGCGCGAGATCGACCTGGCGATCGCCTACACCCCGCCCCCGCATCCGCGCCTGATGCGGCAGGTGCTGGCCGAGGGCGAGCTGGTTGTGCTGTTCCCCGACGGGATGTTCGCACCCACCGGCCCGCGCTTCCCCCTCGATCTGCTTGCCGACCGCGACGTGATCGGCGTCGCCGCGACCGGCCCGATCGGCGACGTGCTCACCCGCGCGGCGCGCGAGCGCGGTCTTGCCTTCCGCGAGACCGTGTCGGTCCAGACCTTCTTCATCGCCGCGCGCCTCGCCCAGCTCGAGGGCGGCGTCACCGTGGTCGACGAGTTCACCGCGCGTGCCTGGGCAGCCCCCGGCTTCAAATGGCTGCCCACCGATCCGCCGCTGCGCTTCACCATCTCCTGGGCCACGCTCGAGGAGCGCCAGCCCTCGCGCGTCGCACGGCTGTTCCTGCGCACGCTCGAGGGCATCCTGGTCGAGAGCCGCGTCCAGCCATAGCCAGCAGCCCATAACCTGGGGCTATGCGCTGCTGATCGATTCCTGACTTCGCAGGCGCGCGCCGAGCGATCATCCTTTCGCCGCGCAATCATTGGGACGGTTGCGCGGGGGAGCGCGTAATCTGATCCGATCGACCGCCTTGAACCGGTGCGTCCGATGAGCCGCCGCGAGGAGGTCATCGTCCTTGGCGCAGGCGTGGTCGGCATGGCCACCGCGCTGACGCTCGCCGATCGCGGGCATCGCGTGACGGTGGTGGATTCGGCGCGCGGCCCCGGCCTCGGCACCTCCTTCGCCAACGGCGCACAGCTCAGTTTCGCCTATACCGATGCGCTGGCCGGCCCCGGCGTGCTGGGCCAGCTTCCTCGTGTGCTGCTCGGTCTCGACCCCGCGCTGCGCTTCCGGCTTCACCTCGACCCCGATTTCCTGCGCTGGAGCATCGCCTTCCTGCGCAATTGCAGCGCCGGCGCCTTCCGCCGCAACACGCTGGCGGGCCTGATCCTCGCCGCCGAATCCCGCCATGCGCTCGACGCACTCACCGAACGCCACCGGCTCGACTATGGCCACGGCGTTCCGGGCAAGATCCACATCTACCGCACCGCCGCCTCTTTCGCCGCGGCCGAAGCGACGGTCGCGCTCAAGCGCGAGGCGGGCGTCGCGCAGACGCTGCTCGATCCCGACGCCGCGGTTGCGCTCGAGCCGATGCTGGCGCCCGTGCGCGGCGAGATCGCCGGGGCGCTCCACACCCCGGACGAGGCGGTCGGCGATCCGCACCGGTTCTGTGTCAGCGCCCATGAAGCCTTGCTCCGCACCGGCGGCAGCTCGATGTTCGAGCTGCCGGTCGATCGCATCGAAGCCAATGGCAGGCAGCCGGCGATCGTCACCGGATGCGGCAGCCGCGTGCCCGCCGACCGCATCATCCTCGCCGCGGGCCCCGGCGCGCCGCGGCTCGCCCGCACGATCGGCGTCCGGCTCCCGGTCCAGCCGATGAAGGGCTATTCGATCACCGCGCCCGCCGGCGTTGCCGCGCCCGCCGCCAGCATCACCGACGTCGCCAACCGCGTCGTCTTCGCGCGGCTGGGCAACCGCATGCGCATCGCGGGGCTGGCCGAGCTGGGCAGGCGCGACACCCGCGTCGAGCCAAAACGGCTGCGCGCGCTGGTCGACAGCGCGCGCGCCGCGCTGCCCCAGGCGGCGGACTATGACGACATCGAATCGAGCTGGGCCGGGCTTCGCCCGGCGACCCCCGATTCGCTCCCGGTCATCCGGCCGATTGCGCCCGGCGTGATCGCCAATACCGGGCATGGCGGGCTCGGCTGGACCTGGGCTGCAGGGTCGGCCGAGCGCGTCGCCAAGATCATCGAGGGGACTGCATGACGGCGCGCAAAGACGCCGCTGGCAAGGGACACAGGGAAGGAAAAGGACCATGAAGACCGCAATCCGAATCGCCGGCCTGATGGGCGGCATCTCGCTGCTCGCCGCCGCCAGCGCCGCGATGGCGCAGGACACCGCCAGCCCGCCGCAGACCGCGGCCGACGTCGCCGCGCAGGAAGCCGAGCAAGGCGAGGAAGTCGTCGTCATCGGCTCGCAGATCAGGGGCGCCGACGTCGCCGGCGCGCTGCCCGTCACCGTGCTCAACGAGGACGATATCGCCGCGGTCGCCGCCACCACTGGCGACGATCTGTTCCGCTCGATCCCGCAGGCGGGCGACGTCGCCTTCAACGAGAGCCGCGACGCCGGCGGCATCAACGATGCGCGCGGCGATACTGCCTCGATCAACCTGCGCGCGCTCGGCACGGGCAACACGCTGGTGCTGCTCAACGGCCGCCGCATGGTCCTCCACCCCGGCACGCAGAGCGAGAACCTCGTCCCGGTGCAGAGCGTCAACACCAACACCATCCCCGTGCTCGGCGTCCGCCGGGTCGAGGTGCTGCTCGACGGCGCCGCCGCGATCTACGGCTCGGACGCGGTCGCGGGCGTGATCAACACCGTGCTCAAGGACAATTTCAAGGGGCTGCGCCTCACCAGCGAGGTCGGCTTCACCGAGAATTCGGGCCAGGTCGAGGCGGAATTCGCGTTCGAAGCGGGCCACAGCTTCAACGGCGGCAAGTCCAACATCTCGCTGTTCGGATCGTACAATCACCGCGACCCGCTCTACGCACGCGAGCGCCGCAACTCGCGCTCGGCCGACCTGCGCCCGCTCGTCGCCGGCACGCCGTTCGCGGGCGACTCCGATTTCGATAACACCTCGACCGACAGCATCTGGGGCGAGTTTCAGCGGCTGACCAACAGCTATGCGGTCTCCACCACCGCGGCGCAGGTCAACGGCACCACGCTGACCACCAACGGCATCTTCCATATCCAGCCGACCGGCAACGGCAGCTGCGTCGCGCCCACGCCCTATGCCGGCACCTGCTGGGACAACAGCTCGCTGTCGACCGCCTCGACCGACAACAACCTCAAATACGACATCAACAGCGTCCGCACGCTGATCGGCCGCAACGACCGGATCAACCTGTTCGGCTTCTTCAACCACGAGTTCGACAGCGGTCTCGAATTCTTCGCCGAGGCCGGCTGGTATCGCGCCGACTATGAATCGCAGCGCGAGCAGGACACCGCGCTCGCCAGCCAGCGCCTGATCATCCCGGCCAACGGCTTCTACAACCCGCTCGGCCCCGTCGGCAGCCCCAACCGCATCCCGGGGCTCACCGGCGTGCTCACTGCCGGCGTGCCGATCGAGCTGATCGACTATCGCCCTGTCGATGCCGGCCCGCTGGTGGTCAATGTGCGCAACGACACGATGCGCTTCCTCGGCGGCTTGCGCGGCGAGATCTTCGGCTTCGATTTCGACACCGCCGCGCTCTATTCGCGCGCCCGCACCCGCGACAGCATGCACACGGTCAGCCTGACCAAGTTCCAGGAAGCGCTCTCGCGCACCGATGCCAGCGCCTACAATCCGTTCAACGGCGGCGATCCGCTCCGTCCCAGCTGGTTCGACTCCACCCCCAACCCGCAGAGCGTGATCGACCCGTTCATGGTCGACATCTACCGCATCAGCACCACCGAGC
This sequence comes from Sphingomonas sp., assembly GCF_036402235.1. Classification (GTDB taxonomy): domain Bacteria; phylum Pseudomonadota; class Alphaproteobacteria; order Sphingomonadales; family Sphingomonadaceae; genus Sphingomonas. Next base: position 15,042 of record NZ_DASWTG010000071.1, read on the forward strand.
TGGCGATGGCGGACCTGAAGCTCAGCAAGAACGACCTGCTCAGCCTGCCGGCCGGCCGCGTCGGCATGGCGGCCGGCGTCGAGTTCCGGCACGAGACCTTCTTCGACGACCGGGATCCGCGGCTCGACGGCACGATCGCCTTCACCGCGCTCGACGGCTCGTCCAACGGCAGCGACACGATGGGCGCCAGCCCCACGCCCGACAGCGGCGGCAAGCGCAACACCATCTCGGGCTTCCTCGAATTCGCCGTGCCGGTGGTCGGCCCCGACATGAACGTGCCGCTGATCCGCTCGCTCGACCTGCAGCTCGCCGGCCGCGTCGAGGCCTATCAGGGCTTCAGCACCGTCGCGAAGCCCAAGGTCGCGCTATCCTGGTATCCCGTCGCCAACCTCCAGCTGCGCGGCTCCTGGTCGCAGGGCTTCCGCGCGCCGAACCTGCCGCAATTGTTCGAGAACGGCATCCAGCGCTCGAACACCCGCACCGACTGGATCCGCTGCGAGGCGGACTTCCGCGCCGGGCGGATCACCAATTTCGACGATTGCGAGCGCAGCCAGGGCGTGGTCAGCAACCGCTCCGGCAGCCAGGACCTGAAGCCCGAGGAATCGGAGAACCTCTCGCTCGGCGGCACCTTCCAGCTCGACATGGGCCGCGCCGGGCGCCTCACCTTCACCGCCGATTATTGGGAGATCCGGCAGAAGAACGTGATCGGCCTGTTCGGCGATACCAACGCGCTGATCCTTGACTATCTGCTGCGCCTGTCCGGCTCCTCGAACCCCAACGTCCAGCGCACCACGCCGACCCAGGCCGATATCGATGCGGTCGCGGGCACCGGCATCGCGCCCGTCGGGCGGATCATCCAGGTGATCGACAACTACACCAACCTCACCCCGCGCACGGTGCGCGGCTATGATCTCGGCGTCTATTATCAGGTCAAGGACACCGGGATCGGCGACTTCAACGTCCGCGTGAACGCCGCCCGCCTGCTCGAATTCTATCAGGTGCCCAACGAGACCGTTCAGTCGCTGATCGACGCGCAGGCGGACGGGACGATCGACGGGTTCATCAACATCGTCGGCGCGCAGAGCTTGATCGAGGAGAATGGCCGTCCCAAATGGCGCGGCTCGGCCAGCCTGACCTGGCGCTACAAGGGCTTCGGCATCGGCTATTATGCCAACTATGTCGGCTCGGTCACCGACACCTCGGCTGCGCTGGCCGACGGCACGCGCTGGCGGGTCAAGGACTACCTCACCCACAGCCTCTATGCGCAATACACCGTCGACGGCGGGCCGATGGACAGCCTGCGCCTGCGCGTCGGCGCGCGCAACCTGCTCAACGAGCTGGCGCCGCTCGCCGATCAGCCCACCGGCTATATCGGCGATCTCTATTCCAACCGTGGCCGCCAGGTCTATTTCTCGGTCAGCAAGCGTTTCTGAGCGCATCCCGTCCCCGGGCCGTCCGTCGCGGCGGCACGGGGGCACCCGGCGGAACGCATCCTGTTTCCCCTATCCTCGTTGATGACCTAGGCTGGCCAAGCCGTCCCCACTGACCGGAGCCGCGCGATGACCGAGACGAAGCCCCCCGAGCCGATCGCCCCCGCCGAGCAACTGCGCCCGTTCAGCCGCGCGCTGCGCTGGTGGTTCGGCGTCGCGCTGTGGAAGCGCATCCTCGGCGCGCTCGTGCTCGGCGCGGTCTCCGGGGCCATCTGGGGCCCGGGAGCGACATCGATCACCTGGATCGGCGAGCTGTTCGTGCGGCTGATCCGCATGCTCGTCGTCCCGCTCGTCTTCCTCACCATCGCCGCGGGCGTGGCCGCGCTCGCCGATCCCAAAAGGCTCGGCAGCATCGGCGTGAAGACGCTCGCCATGTACGTCTTCACCACCACGCTCGCCGTCACCACCGGCCTCACCGTCGCCACGCTGATCGGCCCCGGCATCGGCGCGACCTTCGCCGACGCGGTGCCCAAGGCGATGGGCACCCCGCCCGACACCGCGCGGATGTTCATGGAGATCATCCCCGACAACCCCGTCGGCGCGATGGCCGAGGGCAAGACGCTGTCGGTGATCTTCTTCGCGATCCTCGTCGGCGCGGGCGTGATCGCTGCGGGCAAGGGCGCCGAGCCGGTTCGCGCGTTCCTCAACGGCGCGTCGGACGTGATGCTCAAGATCGTCGGCTTCGTGATGGAGACCGCGCCGTTCGGCGTGTTCGCGTTGATCGCGGTGGTGATGGGCACCAGCGGCCCGTCGAGCTTCCTTGCGGTGCTCAAGCTCGCGATCTGCGTCGTGGTCGGCTCGGCGGTCGTCACCTTGCTGATCCACGGCCTCATCGTCGTGCGGCTGATGGCGTGGCTCTCGCCGCTGCCCTTCTTCCGGGGCATCGCCGATGCGATCATGGTCGGCTTCTCGACCTCGTCCAGCTCGGCGACGCTGCCGGTCGCGATCCGCGTCGCGCAGAACAATCTCGGCGTGTCGAAGCCTGTGGCTTCCACCGTCCTCCCGCTCGGCGCGACGATCGGCATGGACGGCGCGGCGATGTATGTCGCGATGCTCACCCTCTTCTCGGCGCAGGCGTTCGGCGTCGATCTGAGCTGGGCGGACTATCTGGTGATCGCCGCCACCACCACCATCGTCGCGATGGGCGTGGCGCCGGTCCCGTCCGGCTCGCTGTTCGTGCTCGCGGCGGTGCTCCACGCGATCGGCATCACCCCTGAGCAGACCGCACTTGTCGTCGGCTTCATCCTGCCGTTCGACCGCATCCTCGACATGACGCGCACCGTTCCCAACGTCACCTCCGACCTTGCCATCGCGACCGCGGTCGCGCGGTGGGAGGGCGAGATGGATGTGACCGTCTACAACTCCGCCAAAGACGAGTGAGGCCGCCCTTCATGTTCCTGCGCAAGTTCGTTCTCGCCGTCTCGGCGCTCGGCCTCGCTCTGCCCGTCCCGGCGCTGACGCAGAGCCGCCATCTCCTCGAATATCCCTCGATCCATTCCCCCGTCGTCGGCACGCGCGGGATGATCGTCAGCCAGAACGCCATCGCCAGCGAGGTCGGCGCGCAGGTCCTGCGCGACGGCGGCAATGCCATCGACGCCGCGGTCGCGATCGGCTTCGCGCTCGCGGTCACCTTGCCCCGCGCGGGCAATATCGGCGGCGACGGCTTCATGACCGTCTACGACGCCAGGTCCAAGCAGGTCCGCGTCCTCGACTTTCGCGGCATCGCGCCGCGCGCCGCCACACCCGCCATGTTCGTCGACAACAAGGGCAAGGAGCGGGGCATCGCCTCGTACGGCTATATGGCCCCGTCGGTCCCCGGCACCGTCGCAGGCCTCGAGCACGCCCACAAAAAATGGGGCAAGCTGCCCTGGGCCAAGGTGGTCGAACCCGCGATCCGCCTCGCCCGCGATGGGGTGAAGCTCACCGCCGACGAAGCCTTCGTGTTCGGCTGGGGCCGCCAGCGCCTCTCCAACAGCGCATCGGGCAAGGCGGTCTTCTACAAGCCCGACGGCAGCCTCTACGCCAAGGACGAGGTGCTGAAGCAGCCCGACCTCGCCTGGACCCTCACCCAGATCGCCAAAGGCGGCGCCAGGGCCTTCTACACCGGCGAGATCGCGCGGCGGATCGAGGCGGACATGAAGGCCAATGGCGGCATCATCACCCGCGCCGACCTTGCCGCGTACAAGCCGGTCGAGCGCGATCCGCTGGTCGGCACCTATCGCGGCTATCAGGTCTATACCCCGCCTCCTGCCAGCGCGGGCGGCGCGACCCTGCTCAACATGCTCAACATCCTCGAGCATTTCGACCTCAAGGCCATGGGCGCCGGCTCCGCCGCCTCGCTGCACGTAATGGCCGAGACGATGAAGCTCGCCTATCTCGACCGCTATCAGGCGCTCGGCGACCCCGCCTTCGTCACCGCGCCGGTCCGCGGGTTCATCTCGAAACAATATGCCGCCGAGCGCGCGAAGCTGATCAGCCTCGACAGGGCCACGCCCGTCCGCGATCTCGCGCCGGGCGACCCGCTCAAGTTCGAAAGCCCCTCGACCACCCATTTCTCGGTCGCGGATGCCGAGGGCAACGCCGTCTCGACCACCTACACGCTCGGCTCGGACTTCGGCTCGGGCGTGATGATCGCGGGCACCGGCATCCTGCTCAACAACCAGATGAACAATTTCAGCCATGAGCAGGCATGGGAAGCCCAGCGCAAGGGCACGCCCCCGCCGCTCAACGCCATGGCTCCCGGCAAGCGCATGCTCTCGACGATGATGCCGACCCTCGTCTTCAAGGACGGCAAGCCCTGGCTGATCGTCGGCACGCCCGGCGGCAGCACGATCATCACCACGATGCTCCAGATCGTCGTCAACACGATCGACCATGGCCTCAATGTGGACGAGGCGACTCACCAGCCGCGAATCTATCAGGGCACCACCGCTGCGCTGCGCGTCGAGCCGAATTTCAACCCGGACACGGTTGCGGCGCTCAAGGCAAAGGGGCATCGGATCGAGATGGATGAGACGATGGGCAGCGCCCAGTCGATCATGCTGACCAACAACCTCTTCCTCGGCGCGGCGGACCCGCGCCGCCCCGGCGCAAAGGCGATTGAACCATGAAGCTGCAGATGAAGCC
>NZ_DASWTG010000072.1:0-13344 GCF_036402235.1 Sphingomonas sp.
TGATCACCAGCATTTCGCTGGCGCTGATCCTGGTGCCACAGGCGCTCGCAGGCGTGATCGCGCCGCCTCCGCAGCTGTCGAGCGTGCAGCCGCCGTCCTGGATGCCGCTGGTCACCATCCTGGTGCTGTGCGCCGGGATCGTCGGCCAGGTTGCCATCATCCGGCTTGCGCTGGGGCCGACCGCCAGCGTCGGGGAGGCGATCAACCATGGCCTCCGCCGCTTCCTGACGGCGCTCGCCGCGCTCATCCTGTTCGGCGCCGGCCTGGCGCTGGTGCTCACACCGCTGTTCATGCTGATCGCCGGCGGCGACGCGGTGCAGGCCATGATGGCGAACCGCTCCTCGCCCCGGGCCGGTGGCGCTCTGCTGCTGATTCTGCTGCTGATCGTGCTGATCTCGGCGCGCTTCCAATTGATGCTGCCGATTGCGAGTGCCGAGCCGGGCGGCCCGATCCGGGTGCTGAAGCGCAGCTGGTCAATCACCGCCGGCCATTACTGGAAGCTGCTGGGCTTCATCGCGCTGGTGCTGCTGACCGCGATCATCGTCCTACTGACCGCGCAGCTGCTCGGTGGGCTGATCGCCAGGCTCGCACTTGGCGAGGTCCAGCCGTTCAGCCTGAGCGCGCTGCTTGTGGCGCTGATCGCCGCGGCGGCGCAGACCGCGGTCACCACGGTCCTGTCGACGCTGCTGGCGCGGATTTATGCGCAACTGGCCGCGCCCGTCGCCGGGGTCCCCGACGTCAGCAAAGTGTTCGAATAGCTAGCGCCACTTCGCCAGCGGGGGCAGGCTCATCAGGATGGCGTCTATGTTGCCGCCGGTCTTGAGCCCGAACAATGTACCGCGGTCATAGAGCAGGTTGAACTCGACGTAGCGGCCGCGGAACTCGAGCAGCGTGTCGAGGTCCTCGTCGGTGAAGGGCGAGTCCATCCGCTGGCGGACGATCTTGGGGAAGATGTCGAGGAAGGCTTCGCCCACGTCCCGCGTGAAGGCGAAATGCTCGTCGAAATGGCCTTCGAGCCGGTCGTAGAAGATTCCGCCGACGCCGCGGGCGCGATTGCGGTGCGGCAGCCAGAAATATTCCTCGGCCCATTTCGAAAAGCGCGGGTAGAAAGTCGGGTCATGGGCCGCGCAGGCGGCCCGCAGCCTGGCGTGGAAGGCGTCGGTATCTTGCCTGTTGGGAATGGCCGGATTGAGGTCGGCGCCGCCGCCGAACCAGCGCCTGGTCGTGGTCAGGAAGCGGGTGTTCATGTGCACGGCTGGTACGTGCGGGTTGGCCATGTGCGCGACCAGGCTGATGCCGGTGGCGAAGAAGCGCGGATCCTCGCCTGCGCCGTGGATCGTCTTGCCGAACTCGCCCTCGAACGTGCCGCCGACGGTCGAGACGTTGACGCCCACTTTCTCGAACACCGTGCCCTTCATCACCCCGCGCACGCCTCCGCCGCCCGGCTCGCCCGACGGGTCGGCGCGGTCCCACGCCTTGTATTCAAAGGCCGCGTTCGATCCCGCCTCGCGCTCAATTGTCTCGAACGCGGCGCAGATCTGGTCGCGCAGCGCTTCGAACCAGGCGCGGGCGGCGGCTTGTTGATCGTCGAGGGTCAGCATGCGCGGCCCCTAGCGCATCGCCGCAGCGGATGGCCATAGGACGGTTTGTCTCAGCGCCTCGGCCAGCACGATGCCGACCGACACCGACAGGTTCATCGATCGCAAGCCAGGCGCCATCGGGATGACCAGGCGGGCATCGGCGCGGGCATGGACATGCTCGGGTGCTCCGGCGCTCTCGCTGCCGAACAGCAGGATGTCGTCCGCAGCGAAGTGGAAATCGTGCAGCGGCGTCGCGCCCCTGGTGGTCAACAGGACGATTCGCCCGCCCGCCTGACGCTCGAAATCGTCCCAACCGGCGTGGCGGGTGATCGCGACATGGTCGATATAGTCCATCCCCGCGCGCGCGACGCGCTTGTCGTCCCACGCGAATCCCATCGGCTCGATCAGATCGACCGGCGTGGCGAGGCACGCGCCGATCCGCAGGACGGCGCCGACATTGCCGGCGATATCGGGCTGGAACAGGGCCACGCGCATGCCGGCGCTGATAAGACAGGATGGGCCAGGATTCAAAGCGGGCGGATGCGGTTCGCACCAAATCCTCCTCCGCCGGGGGGAGGTGGCACGCGAAGCGTGACGGAGGGGGGAAGCCCTACCTCTGTTGCCGCGTCCGCCCCCTCCGTCGCCTTCGGCGAGGGTCAGGTCGGATCGTCCCCCGGACGATCCTTGACCGTGCGGGGCACGGTCAACCTGACTCCCCCTGGCGGGGGAGGATTTGGTGGGCGCCAACGCGTGGTGAAGGCGCTCCCCTCCACAAGCCGTTCAAAAAGGCGGTTGGCAAAGGCGGCATGTGGCGTCTATCAGGCCGCGCAGCCACCGGGGGCACCGGGGGGCTTGGCGTTGCGTTCGCGTTTCGCTGCACCGGTTTCAAGGGCGCAATCGCGTCATTCGTTAGGACGCATCCGCGTCAGGGTTTTTTGAAGTGCAAGGGCTGATGCATGGCAACGCATGATGAAGCTGTTACCCGGGACGGAGCGATCGACGCGCCGGCCGATCCCCGCCGCCGCGATTATCTCGCGATCGGCGCGGTCGCCTGGGCGGGCGTTGGCGCGGGCGTCGTCGCGCTGCCGCTGATCAACCAGATGAGCCCGTCGGCCGACGTGCTCGCGCTGTCGACCACCGAGCTCGACGTCTCGGCGATCCAGCCCGGCCAGTCGGTCAAGGCGACCTTTCGCAAGCAGCCGCTGTTCGTGCGCAACCTGACCCAGAAGGAAATCGACGAGGCGAACGCCGTGCCGGTGTCCGACCTGCGCGATCCCCAGACGCTCGCCGAGCGCACCAAGGAAGGCAAGTCGAACTGGCTGATCACGCTGGGCGTGTGCACCCATCTCGGCTGTGTGCCGCTGGGCGCGGGCGAGGGCGAGAACAAGGGGCCGTTCGGCGGCTATTTCTGCCCGTGCCACGGCTCGGCCTACGACACCGCGGGCCGCATCCGCACCGGCCCCGCGCCGACGAACCTTGCGGTTCCCGAATATGAGTTCATTTCCGACACCGCGATCCGGGTCGGCTGAGGGCAAATGGCATGAGCTTCCCCTGGGCAAAGCAGTATGAGCCGAAGCATCCCGTGATGAAGTGGGTGGACGATCGTCTGCCGCTTCCGCGCTTCGTCTACAACGCCGTCGGCGCGGGCTATCCGGTGCCGCGCAACCTCAACTATTTCTGGAACTTCGGCGTCCTCGCCGGGATGTTCCTGGTGATCCAGATCGTCACCGGCATCGTGCTGGCGATGCACTATGCGGCGAATGCCGGCATCGCGTTCGACTCGGTCGAGCACATCATGCGCGACGTCAACGCCGGCTGGTTCATCCGCTACGCGCACGCCAACGGCGCGTCGATGTTCTTGGCTGTGGTCTATATCCACATCGCCCGCGGCCTCTGGTACGGTTCGTACAAGGCGCCGCGCGAGATGGTGTGGCTGCTCGGCGTCGTCATCTTCCTTCTCATGATGGCCACCGCCTTCATGGGCTACGTCCTTCCCTGGGGCCAGATGAGCTTCTGGGGCGCGCAGGTGATCACCGGCTTCTTCTCGGCGATCCCGGGCGTGGGCGAGACGATCCGCGTGTGGCTGCTCGGCGGCTTCGCGCCGGACAATGCCGCGCTCAACCGCTTCTTCTCGCTCCACTACCTCCTGCCGTTCGTGATCGCCGGCGTGGTCATCCTCCACATCTGGGCGCTGCACATCCCGGGTTCGTCGAACCCGACCGGCGTCGAGGTGAAGAGCGAGCAGGATACCGTGCCGTTCCATCCCTATTACACCGCCAAGGACGGCGTGGGCGTGGGCGTGGCGCTGATCGTGTTCGCTGCGCTGATCTTCTACGCGCCGAACCTGCTGGGCCACCCGGACAACTACATCCCGGCCAACCCGCTCTCGACGCCCGCGCACATCGTGCCCGAGTGGTACTTCCTGCCCTTCTACGCGATCCTCAAGTCGTTCACGATCGACTTCATCTTCCCGGCGAAGCTGTGGGGCGTGCTGGCGATGTTCGGCTCGATCCTGCTGCTGTTCTTCCTGCCGTGGCTCGACACCTCGCCGGTGCGCTCGGCCAACTACCGGCCGACCTATCGCTGGTTCCTGCTGGTGCTGCTGGTCGACGTGCTGGTGCTGGGTTACATCGGTGGCGCGTCGCCGTCGCCGGGGGTGATCCTGATCGGCCAGATCGCGACCGTCTATTACTTCCTGCACTTCCTCGTGATCCTGCCGATCGTGTCGGCGATGGAGCGTCCGCGTCCGCTGCCCAACTCGATCACCGAGGCGGTGCTGAGCGGCAAGGGCGGCACCTCGCCTGCGCAGACCGCGCTGGCTGCCGAATAAAAGGGGCTTGAGATAACATGGTTCGCATTGGCGGATTTATCGTCGGCGTCGGCTTCGTCTTCGCCCTTCTGCTCGGCATCTGGGACACGGTCGCCAACTGGATCAAGGAGCCCCCGGTCGCGACCGCGGAGCACGAGTTCCATCATCATCCCAAAAAGGTGGACTTCTCGTTCAACGGCTTCTTCGGCAAGTATGACAACCGCCAGCTCCAGCGCGGCCTTCAGGTGTACAAGGAAGTGTGCGCCGCCTGCCACTCGCTGCGGCTGGTGTCGTTCCGCGACCTTCAGGCGCTGGGCTATAGCGAAGGCCAGGTGAAGACCATCGCCAAGGGCTTCCAGGTTCCGTCGATCAACCCCGAGACGGGCGAGCCGGCGACCCGCGACGGCATCCCGTCGGACCGCTTCCCGTCGCCCTACGCCAACGACGTCGCCGCGCGCGCCGCGAACAACAACGCGGTTCCGCCCGACCTCTCGCTGATGGCCAAGGCGCGCCACGACGGCAGCAACTACATCTATTCGCTGCTGACCGGCTATCAGGACCAGCCTGCCGAGCTGCTCAAGAAGTTCCCGGAGGCCAAGACGCCGCAGGGCCTGCACTTCAACCCCTATTTCGCGACGCTCAACCTGGCGATGATCCCGCCGCTCAGCGACGGTCAGGTCACCTATACCGACGGCACGCCGGCGAAGGTCGACAACTACGCCCAGGACGTCGCGGCGTTCCTGACCTGGACGGCGGAGCCCAAGATGGAAGCGCGCAAGACTGCTGGCCTCGCGACGCTGATCTTCCTCGTGATCTTCTGCTTCCTCGCCTATGGCGCCAAGAAGCAGATCTGGCGGAACGTGAAGGACTAAGGTCCTCCGCCCGTACATTTCTCCGACGGCCCGGGAAGCGATTCCCGGGCCGTTCGTTTGAAGGGGACCGATGATGCCCGCCGACGATCTTGCTGCGCTGATCCGCACCATTCCCGACTTCCCCAAGCCGGGCATCCTGTTTCGCGACATCACCACCCTGCTGCTCGACTCGGCAGGCCTCGCCCGCGCGGTCGAGGGAATCGTCGACGCCGTCGACGGCCCGGTCGATCTGGTCGCGGGGATCGAGGCGCGGGGGTTCCTGTTCGCCTCGCCCGTCGCGCTGGCGCTGGGCGCGGGGGTGCTGCTGGTACGCAAGGACGGCAAGCTGCCCGGCGCCACCATCGCCGAGGATTATGCGCTGGAGTACGGCACCGACCGCATCGCGATCCATGCCGACGCCTTCGCGCCCGGCGCGCGGGTGCTGCTGGTCGACGACCTGATCGCCACCGGCGGCACCGCGCGCGCCGCGGTGCGGCTGCTGCGCAAGGCGGGCGCGCAGGTGACCCAGGCCGCGTTCGTGATCGACCTGCCCGAGCTCGGCGGCGCAGACGCGCTGCGGGCCGACGGGATCCGCACCACCACCCTGGTCGCGTTCGACGGGCACTAGGATCGGATTCAGCTGCGCTGAATCGCGGTGCAACTGGTTCAGCTTTGCTGAACCAGACTCCAAGGGAACCGCGCGGCTCTCTCCCCGTTCTCAGACGGTTAAGGGCGCTTTCATGCGCCCGTGGAGAGCAACCATGTATATCCCGCGTATCTTCACCGCAGGCCTGATCGGCGCAGCGGCGCTCGGGCTGTCCGCCTGCACCGACGGCTATGGCTATTCGGGCGTCTCGCTCGGCTATGGCAGCGGCGGCTATTATGACGACTATTATGGCGGGGGCTATTACGGCGCCGGCTATGGCAGCCCGTACTGGGGCTGGTACGGCGACTATTACTATCCCGGGACGGGCTATTATGTCTACGACCGCTACCGCCGCCCGCATCGCTGGAACGACGGCCAGCGCCGCTACTGGGAGCAGCGCCGCCATGGCTGGAGAGGGGCGTCGCGCGAGGTGCGCCAGAACTGGCGCGAGTTCGGCCGCGACCGGCGGATGGATGAGCGCGCCTTTCGCCAGGACCGCCGGGAGGATCGCCGGGCCTATCGCGACGGCCAGGTGACGCGCGATCAGTTCCGGCAGGAACGTCGCGATGACCGGCGCGAATACCGCCGCGAATACCGCCAGGACCGGCGCGAGCTGCGGCGCGAGAACCGCCAGGACCGGCGGCGGCCGCGCTGATCAGGCGTCAGGCGGGGCGGCGGGCGACCAGTCCTCGGGCGATGAAGCTCATCACCGGCTCGTCATGCTGGTTGTAGACGGTCATGCGCGCGCGGGTGCGGCCCATCTCGGGGCGCTTCTCCATCAGCTCCTTCTCGAGCAGCTCGTTCTCGCAGCGCAGCGTGTCGCCGGGATAGACCGGCTTGATCCAGCGCAGCTCGTCAATCCCGCCCGCGCCGAGGCTGGCGGAGGGATTGGCCTGCATATGCTTGACGAACATCGACATGGTCATCGCGCAGGTGTGCCAGCCGCTTGCCGACATGCGGCCGAAATGGGTCCTGGCCGCGGCCTCGTCGGAGAGGTGGAAGGGCTGGGGATCGTATTTCCCCGCAAATTCCAGCACTTCCTCGCGCGTCACCGTGTACGAGCCGAAGCTCGCCTTGTCGCCGACCGTCAGGTCCTCGAAATACTTCATGCAATCAGTTTCGCGTTGAAACTGGATTTTGGCAAGAGGCATGTGCGGCGTGGCATTGCCGCATCGAGGCGGCGGCCCTAGCGTTGGCGCCATGCCCGCGCCCGACCTTGCCGCCGGATTGCGCGCCCGCCTGATCGGGGTGGTGCGGCGCACCTTCAACGATCAGGAGAAGGGCGAGAAGCCGGTGCAGCGCAGCGACGGCGCGCTTTTCCCGCGCGGGTCCGTCACCTGGCGCGTGCATGGCGACGTGACGACGATGATGGTCGGCGGGGTCGCCTCGCTGCTGCTGCAGATGCTGCACCCGGCGGTGCTGGCGGGGGTGTGGGACCACAGCGCCTTCCGCAAGGACATGCTCGGCCGCCTGCGCCGCACCGCGCGCTTCATCGCCGAGACCACCTATGCCGAGCGCGGCATCGCCGAGGCGAGCATCGCCAGGGTGCGCGAGGTGCATGAGCGGGTGGCGGGGGCGCTGCCCGACGGAACGCCCTATCGCGCGGACGACCCCGAGCTATTGGCCTGGGTGCATGTCACTGAAATGTGGAGCTTTCTCGCCGCGTGGCAGCGCTATGGCGTGCCGATCACCCGTGCCGAGGAGGATATCTACTATGCCGAGACCGCACGCACCGCCGAAGCGCTGGGCGCCGATCCGATCCCGCGCAGCAAGGCCGAGGCCGAGGCGCTGATCGCGGCGATGCGGCCGCAGCTGGCGGTCGACGCCCGCACCCGCGAGGTGGCGCGCTTCGTGCTCGACCATCCGGCGCCGAGCCTGGCCGTCGCGCCGGCGCAGGCCGCGATCTTCGCCGCGGCGGTCGATCTGCTGCCCGACTGGGCGCGGGCGATGCACGGCCTCAAGCGCCCGCCCGCAGCCCCGCTGGTGCGCGGATCGACGCTGGCGATCGCCAAGACCTTCCGCTGGGCGTTCGGGTAGGGACTTTCCTTCAGACTATATTCCCGGCGCATGCTGCAGGATTCCACTTTGACATTCTGGTTATACTAATTGGCGCACTATAACCTATTTGGATCGTGTAGAAAAGCGAGGCCTTGAAACCCGCGGATTTCCGCCGCTTTCTGCAATGCGCGGGCCGGGCGTTGGGCCGGAGAGACGGCTTCGGGCCCGGGTCGCAGCGAGGGATTCGTACGGCGCGTACGGAACATGTCGTGGACGATGTTGGTGATCGCGTCCGGGTGCCGGTCCGCGCTTCCAGCGGCAATGTCGAAGATGGACGCTGGTGACACAGACTCGAATTGCGATGTTGAATGTCGATCCGCTCTAGCGGTTCGCAATCCCTTGCAGTTGGCCTTTGCCGTCGTCAGGATGGGGCGGCAGAAGTCCGAGGGGGATCTGATGCCGGGCACAATCTATCACAAGAACGGCCACGTCGCCTATCAAGGCTCAGGCACGAACGCCGGCTACGCCTATCACGATAACGGAAACACAGGCTATATCGCGAGCGGCACTGCCGCCGGTTTCGGCTATCATCGCAATGGCCAAACCGCGTTCGTGGGGCCGGGGCGGACCAACTCCGGCTATGCATATCGCGCCGACGGCTCGCTGATTTCCCGCGATGGAAGCGGGCTCTCATACTCACTCGGACCAGGCATCCGGATCAGGGTGAACCGTTCCGGCTGCGAAGTCTATGTGGACGAGCCGCTTGCCGGAGACGGGGCGGAGGATGCGGGCGAAGGCGGCGAAGCCAATCCGTAGCTGCGAGCAGCCACATCGCAGCAGTGGAACCGGCTTGCGAAGCAAGCCGTGGCCGCAGAGGGCGGTGAACCTGCCGCACGCACCGCCGTCTTCGCGGCGGCCCCTCCACCGCCTTCGGCGGTCCCCCTCCCCCAGCAAGCTGGGGGAGGAATTTCCCATTCATTCCGTGCCAGCGCGCTAAATGCCGATCCGGCCTAGACGTTGAAGCGGAACAGCATCACGTCGCCATCCTGGACGACATAGTCCTTGCCCTCGGAGCGCAGCTTGCCGTTGTCGCGTGCGCCCGCCTCGCCGTTGAACCTGACATAGTCGTCGAAGGCGATGGTCTCGGCGCGGATGAAGCCGCGCTCGAAATCGGTGTGGATCTCACCCGCCGCCTGCGGGGCCTTGGCGCCGACATGGGTGGTCCAGGCCCGCGCTTCCTTCGGGCCGACGGTGAAGAAGGTGAGGAGGTGGAGCAGGCTGTAGCCGGCGCGGATCACGCGGGCGAGGCCGGTCTCCTCAAGGCCCAACTCGCTCAGGAACTCGCCGCGCTCGTCCGCGGGCATGGTCGCGATCTCGGCCTCGATCGCGGCGGAGACGACCACCGCCTCGGCGCCCTCGGCCTTCGCCTTCTCGAACACGCGGGCGGAATAGGCGTTGCCGCCCGCGGCATCCTCCTCGTTGACGTTGCAGACATAGAGGACGGGCTTGGCGGTGATCAGCTGGGCCTGGCCGAAGACGCGCGCTTCCTCGACATCCTTGGGCTGGACGAGGCGCGCGGGCTTGCCCTCGCGCAGCAGGTCGAGCGCCTGGCCGAGCACCGAGGCGGCGATCTTCGCCTCCTTGTCGCCCTGCGCGGCCTTTTTCTGGAGATTGGGGACGCGCTTTTCGAGGCTTTCGAGGTCGGAGAGCATCAGCTCGGTCTCGACCGTCTCGGCGTCGGCGATCGGATCGACCTTGTTATCGACATGCTGGATGTCGTCATTCTCGAAACAGCGCAGGACATGGACGATCGCGTCCACCTCGCGGATGTTGCCGAGGAACTGGTTGCCGAGGCCTTCGCCCTTGCTCGCGCCGCGCACCAGGCCGGCGATGTCGACGAAGCCGAGCTGGGTCTCGATGATCTTGGCCGAGCCGGCGATCTTCGCCAGCGCCTGAAGCCGGTCGTCGGGCACCGCGACGTTGCCGACATTCGGCTCGATCGTGCAGAAGGGATAGTTGGCCGCCTGCGCCGCCGCAGTCTGCGTCAGCGCGTTGAAGAGCGTCGATTTGCCGACATTCGGCAGGCCGACGATGCCGCAGCGAAAGCCCATGATCTGGTCCTGTAACTCGGGAAAGGCGCGCAGATAGGGCGAGTGGGGGGAAAAGGCCAGAGAGCAAAAATCCTCCCCCTGGCGGGGGAGGATTGGTGAGAGAAAAAACCCGCCGGTCGCGGGACCGGCGGGCCTTTCTCATTGAGCTGCGTGGATCAGCGGCAGCGCACGTTGCCGCGGTCGATCTCGCGGCCGAGCAGGGCGCCGCCCGAGCCGCCGAGCAGGACGCCGAGCAGGTCGCCATTGCCGATCGCGCCGCCGAGGATGCCGCCCAGCGCCGCGCCGACCACCAGGCCGGTAGTGCCGTCGTTGCGGCGGCAATAATAGCGGTTGTCGCGGCCGCGATAGATGCGGTCGTTCCGGGTCAGCCGGCGCTCGCGATAATTGCCGTTGCGATAATTATCGTACGGGTCCCAGCGGCGGTCGCTGCGATCGCCGTACCAGCGATAGTCGCGGCGGCGATCCCGGTCACGGTCGCGCCAGTCGCGGCCGCGCCGGTCGTTCCACTCGCGGTCGCGCTGGCGCTCGCGCTCTTCCCAGCTTTGCGCATGCGCCGCGCCCGCCATGACGGGGGTGGTGGCGATGGGCAGGGTGAGCGACAGCGCGAGAAGTGCTGTCAGTCCTTTGCGCATGATCAATCTCCCAGATCTTCTGGAAGCTGAATCGTATCACATGCGCAATGGTTCCCGAAAATCGGGCGGCCCGACGCGATTTATCGGTAGTTGAAGCTGATGCTGACGCGATCCGCCCTGGCGCTGCCCGCCACCACCTCGTGCCGCAGCCAGCTTTCCCACAGGAAGATCGTGCCCGGTGCGGGCTGGGCATAGACGAAGGTCTGGAGATCCCCGGCCGCGTCGGGCCGGCGCGGGGGCGCAGCCATCATCAGCGGGAGGCGGGGATCCTCGAGCTTGAGCGTGCCCGCGCCCGGCGGGACCTCGACATAGAGCGTGCCCGAGATGATGCTGTGCGGGTGGATATGCCCCGAATGGGTGCCGCCAGGTTTCAGGATATTGACCCACAGGCTGTCGAGCCTGGGCTTGCGGCCGAGATCGAAGGCGCAGTCCTCCGCGAAGGCGGCGGCATGGCGGTTGAGGTGGCGGACGAGGTCGCCGAATCGCGGATCGCGCGCGGGCAGATCGTCGAGCGAGGCATAGGAGGTGTAGCCGCGATAGCCGTGCGCCTTCGACCAGGCCTGGCCGGCGCGGTCCTGCGCCGCGAGATCGCGGCAGGCGTCACCCAGCTCGGCGAGCAGCGCGTCGTCGTTCAGCGCCGTTTCGGAGAAGCGCGTGGCGAAAAGGTTGCGGATCGTCATGCCGCTCCGCACAGCACGGGGAGGGGCCTTGCGCAAGCGGGGTGTGGGGCTGGTTCAATTCTATTCGTCATTCCCGCCCCTTCGGCTGCCTGCAGGGCAGGCGCTCAGGATAAACTTCGGCCAACGGCCGAAGGCGGGAATGACGAGCATAGGGAAGGGATTGGGCGTATCGATATCTTCCTCCCCGCCAGGGGGAGGTTCTAAATGTCGATCCATCCTAAGCGTGTCCGCAAAGCCTTACCGCGGCAATGCGCAGGATGTTGACACCCCGGCCGCACGCGGCAAACTCGCCTGTTCAGAACGGAGAGGAAGTCCATGAAGCGCATCGCAATCCTGGCACTGCTGGCACTCGCCGCGTGCGGCGACAATGGCGCCGCGGAGAAGGCGGCGGCGGAGGCCAAGGCGAAGGCGCAGGCCGCGGAGAAGGCGAGGCTGCTCGAGGATGCGCTGGCGCTCAACACGCGCTGCTACGCCGCTGTGAAGTGGCAGCAGCGGCTGCTCGACAGCCCGGTGCCGCGCTCGATCGCGGGCGGCGCGGCGCCGTTCCTCGATTATTATCGCACGATGATCGCCAGCAAGCTGGGCGACCAGGTGATCGCCGCGGCGCCGCCCAAGCCCGAGCTCTCCAGGGCCAATCTCGACGCCTATCTCGACTGGGCGGCGAAGGATCAGGCCGCGAACGTGTTCGGCAAGGGCGATCGCACCGCCAACTATGCCACCGTCACCACCTGCGTGCAGAGCGCGGCGGAGTTCGGCACGGGGACGATGGCGAAGATCAGCCCCGCCGAGCGGCTGGGCAAGATCCAGCAACTGCGCCAGATCATGCAGGATACCGGAAGCTGATTGCGGCCTTTCGTTTCCGTCTCCGTCACGCTACCGGAGGACGCACGCAACCCTTGCGGGCATGGCCCGTTCATCCGTGGTAAAGGCGCGAACCGCCTTGCGGATGGGCAAGTAACAGGAGTCGAAGGATGATTCGCCGTTCCATTCTGATCGCCAGCACCGCCGTGGCGCTGACCGTCGCCGGGTGCGGTGGCGACGACCCTTCGCCGACCCCGACGCCCTCGCCGACCCCGACGCCCAGCCCGTCGCCGTCGCCGATCAGCTATTCGACCCTGCCGCTCACCGCGGCGACCGAGGTGTTCACGGTCAGCGCCGCGATGAGCTACACCGGCGACCTCGCCGCAGGGCCGGTCACGCTCGGCACCGCGGGCACCGACGGCTTCTCGAACCGCGTGCGCCTGGCGCTGCAGAGCACCGCGGCGAGCAGCCAGACGACCGAGGTCGTGGTGCGCGAGAGCAGCGAGGAATCGCGCTTCACCGGCGCCGACCTGCTCGTCGCCCCGGCGACGACGGTCACCGAATATGTCTATCGCGAGAGCACCGCGCCGACCACGCCGGGCCAGTTCACCCAGCTCGAGCTGCTCAACAACACGCTCACCATGACGCCCAGCGTCGTCACCAGCGACGTCAATCTGGCGCGCCCCTATGTCAGCTACGGCGCCTGGTGGCGCGGCGACAGCACGACGGGCGCCAAGCGCGTGACCTATGGCACCTTCGGCTATCCGACCGTGCCGAGCGACATGCCGACCACGGGCAGCTCAAGCTATATCGCACGCGTGGCCGGCCGCGTGGTGACCTCGCCCGGCGCGGGCGCGAGCAACATCCAGAAGCTGAACGGCACGGTGACGCTGCTGCTCAACTATGCCACCGGCCTGGTCAACCTGACGCTGACGCTGACGCGTGAGGACGGATCGGCGTACGGCACCTATACCGGCACCGGCGCGATCACGGCGGGCAACAACCAGTTCACCGGCGGCTTCGGCCCGGGCAGCACCGCGGGCGGCACCTTCCAGGGCCTGGCCTATGGCCCGAAGGCGACCGAGGTCGGCATCACCTTCGCGATCACCGGCAGCGACAGCCGCGCGGTCGGCGTGGTGATCGGCCGCCAGGGCTGATTTGCCGCAACGGAAATGAGGAAAGGCCGGGTTCGCGCCCGGCCTTTTTCTTTTGCGTCAGGTGAGGCGGGACCGGCCC
>NZ_DASWTG010000073.1:0-9597 GCF_036402235.1 Sphingomonas sp.
GAAGTTGGGTGGCCGGGTGGGGGAGCGGGCCGGTGCCGTTCCTTCAGGGACTCTGATGCAGCCGCAGCGCGATGTCGTTCATGAAGCGCGCGTCGTCGCCCGCGGCCAGCCACTCGGCCTCCGCCGCGATCGCGCCGAGCAGATCGGACAGATCCTCGATCTCGGCCTTGGGATAGTTGCCGAGGACATAGCCGGTGACGCGGTCCTTGTGGCCGGGATGGCCGATGCCGATGCGCACGCGGCGGAAGTCCGGCCCGACATGACTGATCGCGCTGCGGATGCCGTTCTGCCCCGCAGCCCCTCCGCCGCGCTTCACCTTGACCCTGAACGGCGCGAGGTCGAGCTCGTCGTGGAAGACGGTGACGTCTTCGGGCGCGAGCTTGTAGAAATCGAGCGCGGCGCGGATCGAGCGGCCGCTCTCGTTCATGTACGTCGCGGGCTTGAGCAGCAGGATCCTGTGCGCGCCGATGCGGCCTTCCTGCAGCCAGCCCTGGAACTTCTTCGCGGGCGGCGTGAAGCCGTGCACCTCGGCGATGGCGTCGGCGGCCATGAAGCCGATATTGTGCCGGTTCATCGCATATTGCGGACCGGGATTGCCGAGGCCGACCCAGAGTTGCATCGACATAAAAAAGCCCCTCCCCTTCAGGGGAGGGGTTGGGGTGCGGAAGTCGTTCCACCACCCATGTCAGCCCCACCCCAAACCCCTCCCCTGAAGGGGAGGGGCTTAGAGCAGAAATTACTCGGCGTCGGTCGGACCTGCGGTCTCGGCCGGAGCAGCCTCGTCCGCCGGGGTATCGCCCTCGGCCGCGGCCTCGTCAGCCGCCGCCTCGGCCTCGGCCGCTTCCGCAGCTTCGGCTTCCTCGGCCTTCAGCGCCGACGGGGCGACGATGGTGGCGATGGTGAAGTCGCGGTCCTCGATCGCGCTCTCGACGCCCTTGGGAAGGGTCACGGCCGAGATGTGCAGCGAATCGCCGACGTCGAGGCCGTTGAGCGACACGGTGATCTCGCTCGGGATCTCCGAGGCGTCGCAGACCAGCTCGAGCTCGTGGCGGACGATGTTGAGCACGCCGCCCTTCTCGAGGCCCGGCGAGCCTTCCTCGTCGGTGAACGCGACGGGGACGTTGACGGTGACCTTGGCATGCGCCGAGATGCGCAGGAAATCGACATGGACCGGGCGGTCGGTCACGACGTCGAGCGCGGCATCCTTGGCGAGGGTGCGGACCGGCTTGCCGCCGGCGCCCTCGATCATGATGACCGAGTTGAAGAAGTGGCCGGTGTTCAACGCCTTGACGAGCGCGCGCTCCTCGAGGTGGATGCTCAGCGGTTCCTGATTGTTGCCGTAGATCACGGCAGGTACGCGGCCTTCACGACGCAGCGCACGGGAGGCTCCCTTGCCAACCCGGTCGCGCGTCTCGGCCGACAGCGTAAGCGTGTCGCTCATGTGTCGAATTCCTGTGCGCTAATTGGTTCAACTTCGATCAGGCCTCCAGGGATGACCCTGATCGAAGCGCGCGCCTATAGGGGAGGGTGGGGGAGAAGTCCAGTCCGACCGGAGGCGGTCTCCTATCCTCCCCCGCCGGGGGGAGGTGGCGCCGAAGGCGACGGAGGGGGCGGATGCCAGAACGAGCGTTGGGAGTCCTCCCCCTCCGTCACGCTGCGCGTGCCACCTCCCCCTGGCGGGGGAGGATTCGGGAGGATTTTAGTGGGCCACCCGCTCCACCGTCAGCCCCTTCTCGGCGAGCAAGGCCTGCACGCTGCCCTTGCCGGCGAGGTGACCGGCGCCGACCGCGACGAACACCGTGCCGGGCTGCGCCATCCGCGCCGCGACCCAGTCCGCCCAGCGCGCGTTGCGCCGCGCGACCAGCGCCTCGGCCACCTCGGGCGAGGCCTGCGCCACCCGGTTCATCTCGGCGCCCACCGTTTCGGCATCGCCCGCCCCCCATGCCTTGACGAAGCGCTCCAGCCGCTCGCCCGCGCCCGGCAGCTCCTTCACCGTCGCGTCGAGCATCGCGCTCTGCGCTGCGCCGGACAGGCTGTCGAACGCCATCAATTGCCCGCGCGCGCTCTCCAGCGCCTTGACCGGCTTGCCGGCCTTCTCCGCCGCGCTGGACAGCGCCGCCTCGACCCCGTCGTCGGAGGCATAGCCCGCCTTCACCGCCGCGCGCTGGCTCAGCGTCAGCGCGGCGAGCCACGGCTCCATCCGGTCGATCTCGCCCTTCGCCATGCCGAGCTTCTGCGCCGCTTCGTCCACTTCGGGCGCGAAGGGCGGGCCGCCGCGGGTGCCGAGCTGCGCGGTGAGCGCGGCGATCATGCCGGGATCGGGCCGGGCGATCTCCAGCACCAGCTCGTCGCTCGCGTCGAACGCCTCGCGCACGCCCTCGTCGAACCAGCGCATGCCGGGCTTGAGCACGTGCACGGTGCCGAACAGGTAGATGGTGGTGTCCTCGTCCTTCACCACCCAAAGCGCCGGATCGGCGTCATGCCCGAACAGCGAGCAACCGGAGAGGAGCAGGGCGGAAAGGGCGGGCAGGGCGCGTCTGAGCATGTGCAGCATACCAAGCCCATCCGTTGTGGGGCCGTCAACTATCGGCCCGTTAACCAGCACGCGCCGTGCGCGCCAGTTGACCGTGCATTGCCCCTGCGCCAAAGCGCGAACCCATATGACCCAGCCGCTCAGCTTCCAGGGCATGATCCTCAAGCTCCACGATTACTGGAGCCAGCGGGGCTGCCTGATCCTCCAGCCCTATGACATGCGCATGGGCGCGGGCACCTTCCACACCGCGACCACGCTGCGCGCGCTCGGCCCCGATCCGTGGAACGCGGCGTTCGTCCAGCCATGCCGCAGGCCCACGGACGGCCGCTATGGCGAGAACCCCAACCGGCTGCAGCATTATTACCAGTATCAGGTGATCCTGAAGCCGAGCCCGCCCGATTTGCAGGAGCTGTACCTGGGGTCGCTGGCCGCGATCGGCATCGACTTCACCAAGCACGATATCCGCTTCGTCGAGGACGATTGGGAATCGCCGACGCTCGGCGCCTGGGGGCTGGGCTGGGAAGTGTGGTGCGACGGGATGGAAGTCACCCAGTTCACCTATTTCCAGCAGATGGGCGGCTTCGACTGCAAGCCGGTCGCGGGCGAGCTGACCTACGGGCTCGAGCGCCTCGCCATGTACATCCAGAACAAGGACAGCGTGTACGACCTGGCGTTCAACGACGCGCAGGATGGCAAGCCGGCCTTCACCTATGGCGACGTCTTCCTCGAGAACGAGAAGCAGATGTCGAAGTACAACTTCGAGGTCGCCGACACCGAGACGCTGTTCGAATCGTTCCGCAAGGCGGTCGCCGAGTGCGAGAACTGCCTGACCAACAATGTGCCGATCGCTGCCTATGAGCAGGCGATCGAGGCGAGCCATCTCTTCAACCTGCTCCAGGCGCGCGGCGTCATCTCGGTTGCCGAGCGTCAAGCCTATATCGGCCGCGTTCGCGATCTGGCCAAGGGCAGCTGCGAGGCGTGGATCGCGCACATGACCCCCGAATGGACCGCCAAATATCCGGAGTGGTCGCTGTGAGCGATTTCCTTCTCGAACTCCGCTCGGAGGAAATCCCCGCCCGCATGCAGGATCGCGCGAGGGAGGATTTGGCTCGCCTCTTCACGGCCGAGCTCGAAAAGGCGGGCCTCAAGGCCGGTGAGCTGGTCACCTATGCGACCCCGCGCCGCCTGACGCTGATCGCGCGCGACCTGCCCGCGCAGACGCAGGCGGTGAGCGAGGAGCTGAAGGGCCCGCCCGCCGACGCGCCCGATGCGGCGATCGACGGCTTCCTGCGCAAGGCCGGGCTGACCCGCGACGCGCTCGAAACGCGCGATGTGAAGGGCCGTGCGACTTTGTTCGCGGTGATCGACAAGCCGGGGCAGGCGACTGCGCAGGTGCTGGCGACGGCGATCCCGGCGATCGTCCGCGCCTTCCCCTGGCCCAAGTCGATGCGCTGGGGCGAGGCGTCGCTGTCGACCGAGAGCCTGCGCTGGGTGCGCCCGCTGCAGGGCATCGTCGCGCTGTTCGGTGACGAAGTGGTCGAGTTCGAGGTCGCGGGCGTCCGTTCGGGCGCGGCGACCGTCGGCCATCGCTTCCACCATCCGGGTGCGATCACCATCGGCTCGGCGTCGGACTATGTCGAGAAATTGCGCGCCTGCCATGTCGTGGTCGACCAGGCCGAGCGCCGCGTCACCATCGCGCTCGGCGCCAAGATGGCGGCGAACAAGGCCGGCCTCACGCTGATCGAGGACGAGGGCCTGCTGATCGAGAATGCCGGCCTGACCGAATGGCCGGTGCCGCTGCTCGGCCGCTTCGACGAGGCGTTCCTCGACGTCCCGCCTGAGGTGATCCAGCTCACGGCGCGCGTGAACCAGAAGTACTTCGTGTGTCAGGATGCGGCGGGGAAGCTGGCGAATGCGTTCGTCTGCACCGCCAACATCGACGCGGCCGATGGCGGCGCGAAGATCGTCGAGGGCAACCAGAAGGTGCTCGCGGCTCGGTTGGCCGATGCGCGCTTCTTCTACGAGACCGATTTGAAGGTGCCGCTCGAGGAGCAGGCGAAGAAGCTCGAGAAGATCGTGTTCCATGAGAAGCTGGGCACGGTCGCCGACAAGGTCGAGCGGGTGGCCAAGCTGGCGCGCTGGCTGGTCGAGGAAGGGATCGTCAAGGGTGCGGACCCGGCACAGGCCGAACGCGCCGCGCGGCTGGCCAAAGCCGATCTCGTCACCGGCATGGTCGGCGAATTCCCCGAACTTCAGGGCCTGATGGGCGGCTATTACGCCGCCGCACAGGGCGAGGGTGCGGCGGTCGCTGAGGCGATCCGCGATCATTACAAGCCGGTCGGGCAGGGCGATGACGTGCCCACCGCGCCGGTGACGGTGGCGGTGTCGCTGGCGGACAAGCTGGATACGCTGCTTGGATTCTACGGTATTGATGAGAAGCCGACGGGCTCGAAGGATCCGTTCGCGCTGCGCCGTGCGACATTGGGCATCATTTCGCTGATCTTGGAGAATGATCTCCGGTTTGGTCTGGCCGATCAGTGGGAAGACTTCTCTTCGCACCTTGCACATCTGATTGATGGTTTTGGTAGCGAAGTCGGCAGGACCGATGACGACAGGCCGATCTTCGAACATCCAAACTTGGGTCGTTTCATACCGCCGTCGGAGCAGTACAAGAAGGTCCTCAGGGAGGCGTTCTGGAACGCGTGTACTAGCGTCGATCCGTGGGACTTCTTCGCCGATCGCCTCAAGGTTCAGCAGCGTGAGGCGGGTGTCCGGCACGACCTGATCGACGCGGTGTTTGCCCTCGGTGGCGAGGACGATCTCGTCCGGCTGCTTGCGCGTGTGCATGCGTTGCAGGCGTTCATGGCGACCGATGACGGCGCGAACCTGCTCGCCGGGTACAAGCGCGCGGCGAACATCCTCAAGAAGGAAGGCGTCACCGACGCCGTGTGGTCCGCGCCGGCCTATGCGACCGAGCCGGCCGAGGCGGCGCTGATCGCGGCGCTTGATGGTGCGGAGCCCAAGGCTGCCGCGGCGGTCGAGGGCGAGCGGTTCGAAGAGGCGATGGCCGCGCTGGCGACGCTGCGTGCGCCGATCGATGCCTTCTTCACCGATGTGACGGTCAACGATGCCGATCCGGCGAAGCGCGAAGCCCGGCTCGCCCTGCTCGCGCGGATGCGCGACGCAGTGCATCGGGTGGCGGATTTCGGCAAGATCGAGGGCTGAGGACAGCCAATCCTCCCCCGTCAGGGGGAGGTGTCGCTGCGAAGCGGTGACGGAGGGGGAGGAAACCCCCAACGCTGGTTCTGGCATCCGCCCCTCCGACGCCTTCGGCGCCACCTCCCCCTGGCGGGGGAGGATGAGTTGATCCGGACTTGCCTCTCCCGCGCGCGACTGTGACGTTTGGGACATTCGGCGCTGATGTGCGCCGGTCTGTCCGTTTTTGTCACGCCCAAGCAAAACTTACCCCTGACACCGTTGGACAAGCTCTTTCCCCCTCTTCGCACCTGCGGTAGGCGCGGCGAACGCGCCGGGGAGGGCGCCCACGGAAGGGGTTTGGATGACTCGATATGTGTACCGCTTTGGCGGCGGCGTCGACGATGGCGGCAAGCAGGACAGGAACCTGCTGGGCGGCAAGGGCGCGAACCTCGACGGCATGGCCGGCATCGGCCTGCCGGTCCCGCCGGGCTTCACCATCTCCACCCCGGTGTGCGCGCTCTATTACGAGAATGGCGGCAATTTCCCCGAGAGCCTCAAGGCCGAGGTCGCGAACGGGATCGCGCATATCGAGGGGCTGACGGGCAAGACGTTCGGGCTCGCCGCCGATCCGCTGCTCGTCTCGGTCCGCTCGGGCGCGCGGGCGTCGATGCCGGGGATGATGGACACGGTCCTCAACCTCGGCCTCAACGACGAGACGGTCGAGGGGCTGGCCGCGATCAGCGGCGATGCGCGCTTCGCCTGGGACAGCTATCGCCGCTTCATCCAGATGTATTCGGACGTGGTGCTGGAGCTGGACCACGGTCGGTTCGAGGAAGCGCTGGAGATCGCCAAGGAGGATCGCGGCTATCATCTCGATACCGAGATGACCGCGAGCGACTGGCAGGCGCTGGTCGCCGAGTACAAGGCGCTGGTGGTCGAGCTGTGGGACGGCAAGGCCTTCCCGCAGGACGTGCACGACCAGCTGTGGGGCGCGATCGGCGCGGTGTTCGGATCGTGGCAGTCGGAGCGCGCCAAGGTCTATCGCCGCCTCAACGACATCCCGGGTGACTGGGGCACCGCGGTCAATGTGCAGGCGATGGTGTTCGGCAATATGGGCGACACCTCGGCGACCGGCGTCGCCTTCACGCGCGACCCGGCGACGGGCGAGAACGCCTATTATGGCGAGTTCCTGATCAACGCGCAGGGCGAGGATGTGGTCGCGGGCATCCGCACGCCGCAATATCTGACTCGGAAGGCGCGCGAGGCGGCGGGGGCCAAGCCGCTGTCGATGGAAGAGGCGATGCCTGAGGCCTATGCCGAGCTGGCGCGCGTGTTCGACCAGCTCGAGCGCCACTATCGCGACATGCAGGACATCGAGTTCACCGTCGAGCGCGGCAAGCTGTGGATGCTGCAGACCCGCTCGGGCAAGCGCACCGCCAAGGCCGCGCTCAAGATCGCGGTCGACATGGCGAGCGAGGGGTTGATCACGCAGGAGGAGGCGATCGCGCGGGTCGATCCGGCGGCGCTCGACCAGCTGCTCCATCCGACGCTCGACCCGCAAGCGCCGCGCGACGTGCTGACCAAAGGGCTGCCCGCCAGCCCCGGCGCGGCGTCGGGCTATGCGGTGTTCGACAGCGATACGGCCGAGAAGCGTGCGGCGGCTGGGGATGCGGTGATCCTGGTGCGCGTCGAGACCTCGCCGGAGGACATTCACGGCATGCACGCGGCGAAGGGCATCCTGACCGCACGCGGCGGTATGACCAGCCACGCGGCGGTCGTCGCGCGCGGCATGGGGAGGCCCTGCGTCTCGGGCGCGGGGACGCTGTCGATCAAGGCTGCCGAGGGGATTGCGCGGGTCGGTTCGCGTGAAATCCGCGAGGGCGACCTCATCACCATCGACGGCTCGACCGGCGAGGTGATGGTGGGCGAGGTGCCGACGATCCAGCCCGAGTTGGCGGGCGATTTCGGCACGCTGATGGAATGGGCCGACGGCGTCCGCCGCCTGAAGGTGCGCACCAACGCCGAGACGCCGCTCGACTGCCGCACCGCGCGCGAGTTCGGGGCGGAGGGCATCGGCCTGTGCCGCACCGAGCATATGTTCTTCGACGCCGCGCGGATCACCGCGGTGCGCCAGATGATCCTGGCGGACAGCGAGAAGGGGCGCCGCGCTGCGCTCGACAAGCTGCTGCCCGAGCAGCGCAGCGATTTCGTCGCGATCTTCGAGGTGATGGCGGGGCTGCCCTGCACGATCCGCCTGCTCGATCCGCCGCTGCACGAGTTCCTGCCGCACGAGGAGGCCGAGTTCGCCGAGGTCGCGCAGGCCGCCGGGCTCGACGTCGAGACGCTGCGCCGCCGCGCCGCCGAGCTGCACGAGTTCAACCCGATGCTTGGCCATCGCGGCTGCCGCCTCGGCGTGACCTATCCCGAAATCTACGAGATGCAGGCGCGCGCGATCTTCGAGGCGGCGTGCGAGGTGGCGGAGAAGTCGGGCGCCGCGCCGGTGCCCGAGGTGATGATCCCGCTGGTCGCGACCAAGCGCGAGCTGGAGCTGATGAAGGCGGTGGTCGACAAGGCCGCCGCGGCGGTGTTCGCCGAGAAGGGCCGCACGATCGACTATCTCGTCGGCACGATGATCGAGCTGCCGCGCGCGGCGCTGCGCGCGGGGGAGATCGCCGAGGCGGGGGCGTTCTTCTCGTTCGGCACCAATGACCTGACGCAGACCACACTCGGCGTCAGCCGCGACGATGCCGGGCGGTTCCTGACGACCTATGTCGAGAAGGGCATCTATGCGCGCGACCCGTTCGTCTCGATCGACGTCGAGGGAGTGGGCGAGCTGATCAGCCTGGCGGCCGAGCGCGGGCGGGCGACGCGGCCCGACATCAAGCTCGGTATCTGCGGCGAGCATGGCGGCGATCCCGCCTCGATCGCCTTCTGCGAGCAGACGGGCCTCGACTATGTCTCCGCCTCGCCCTATCGCGTGCCGATCGCGCGGCTCGCCGCGGCGCAGGCGGCGCTGGCCCGAATGAACGGGGGGAGCTGACGGGCGTGGCGGCGATGGGTGGCGCGGTACTGTTGAAGCCGCGCCTAGAAATGAATCCCGTCGAACGCCTCCACGCCGAACTGCTGAATGGCCGTACCGCCACCGAGGTGCTCGAGGCGCGCTGCGGGGCGCTTGGCCTTGCCGCTGCACCGCGCGTGCATGCGCAGGTGCGGCGTGACCGGCTGGTCGCGGGCGAGGGAGCGGCGCGCCGCCGCCTCGACGCGGCGGGCGAGCGGCTCGGCTATCGGCGCGTGCATCTGAGGTGCGGCGCGCATGTGCTGTCCGAAGCCGTCAACTGGTATGTGGCCAGCCGCCTGACGCCGGAGATGAACGCGGCGCTGGAGACTGGCGACGTGCCGTTCGGGCGGGTGATCCTGCCGCTGTCGCCCAGCCGGCGCACGGTCTCCACGCGGATCCTGTGGGACGGGGAGGGCACGGCGCCCGTGACGATCCTGCGCCATCGCGCGCTGGTGGTCGATGCGCAGGGGCGGCCGCTGGCCGAGGTGATCGAGAATTACCGCGCGGTGCTGGTGACGGGGGCCGTTTAGTCTTCAATCCCCCCGCCAGGGGGAGGTGGCGCCGAAGGCGACGGTGGGGGAGGATGCCCCACCGCTAGCTGGTCGCCGTCCGCCCCCTCCGTCAGCTACGCTGGCACCTCCCCCTGGCGGGGGAGGATTGGAGTTGGCCTAGAGTCTGTCCTGTTTAGATTGAGGCATATCCGCTGTTTCTGAGATAGTTGGCGCATTCGTGGGGCGGGAAGGCGTCGAGGAGTTGGCCGATGCGTTTCCATGTTGCCTCGACGGTGCGCTCTGCGGCCTTGCGCAGG
>NZ_DASWTG010000074.1:0-34145 GCF_036402235.1 Sphingomonas sp.
AATCCTCCCCCGCCAGGGGAGGTGGCGCCGAAGGCGACGGAGGGGGAGGACTCCTCACACCCGTCATTGCTTCCTCCCCCTCCGCCAGGCTGCGCCTGCCACCTTCCCCCTGGCGGGGGAGGATAAGCGGCTACATCTCGAACTCGACCATGACCGAATCGGCGCTCTTCTTCGCCTCGCCGTGATAGACCGCCTCGATATTGTTGCCTGCCGGATCGAGCAGGAAGGCGCCGTAATAGCCGGGGTGGTAGGGCCGCTCGCCCGGCGCGCCATTGTCGGTGCCGCCCGCGGCAAGGCCGGTCTCGTAGAAGCGATCGACCATCGCGCGGTCGGCGGCCTGGAAGGCGAGATGGTGATAGCCGGTGAGCTTGCCCGCGGCCGCATCGCTGTCGGCGGTCGAGATGAACAATTCGTCCGCCCAGAGATAATCGTCGCCGCTGCCCGCGATCGGGATGCCGAGCGTGTCGAACACGGCGGTGTAGAAGCGGCGGCACGCCTCCAGATCGGCGACGACGAGCTGGATATGATCGATCAGGCGGCCGCGGTGGAGCTGTTGGGTTTCCATGCAGGAGTCCTTTGCGGTTGGCCGCACCGGCCATCATTCGGGTGAACAGCGTCCCACGCTGTTCAGGCCATGCCGGGGGCATGGCCGACCCGATGATCCCCACCCGGCCACCCAACGGCAGTATGATATGGGTGGCCGGGTGGGGGAGCGGGCCGGTGCCGCTTCAAACGATCACACCCCAACCGCCGGGCCGAAATCGAGTTCCGCCTGCGCCACCGGCGCGAAGCTGCGGCGGTGGTGGGGGGTGGGGCCGAGGATGCGCAGCGCTTGCCTGTGGGCCTCGGCGGCATAGCCCTTGTTGCTCGCCCAGCCATAGCCGGGGTGAAGGGCGTCGAGCTCGGTCATCATGCAGTCGCGGCGGTGCTTGGCGACGATCGAGGCGGCGGCGATCGACAGGCAGAGGGCATCGCCGCCGACCACCGCTTCGGATGCGTGCTCCCAGTCGGGGCAGCGATTGCCGTCGACCAGCACGAAGGCGGGCTTGAGGTCGAGCGCGGCGACCGCGCGGGTCATCGCCAGCATCGTCGCCCAGAAGATGTTGAGGCTGTCGATCTCCTCGACCGTGCAGACGCCGATCCCGACGCGCGCGCAGCCAAGGATCGCGTCGTGGAGGGCGGCGCGCTTCGCGGCGGTGAGCGCTTTCGAATCGTCGATGCCTTCGGGAACGCAGGCGGGGTCGAGGATCACCGCGGCGGCGACCACGGGCCCGGCGAGCGGGCCGCGCCCGGCCTCGTCCACCCCGGCGACGGGGCCGCGGATCGCGTGGCGGGTCTCGTAGCGGAGGTCAGGCATCGTCAGCCCTCGATCTCATCGAACGGCACGACGCCCAGCGTGTGGCCGATCGGGCCATGGCCTTCGCCGAGTGCCGGCGCAGCGGCAAGTGCCTTCCTCACGAAAGCGATGGACCGACCAACCGCTTCGTCCAGCGGCAGGCCCGCTGCCAGACCCGTGGCGACACCGCTGGCGAGCGTGCAGCCCGTGCCGTGGGTGTGGCGCGTATCGAGGCGCGGCGAGTCCCATAGATGCTCGGACCAAGCCCCTGCGTTCAACTGATAGAGGCAATCGAACACGCGATCCTTGTTCTCATAGGAGAACGGGGTGCCGGACTCATCGGTCCCATGGATGCGGCCCTCCCAGATGAGATGGCCGCCTTTGGCGAGAACGGCGGGGCAGCCCGTGCGGTGCATGACCCTTTCCGCAGCCCCCGCCTGCCCCATCTCCTCGGTAAAGGATTGCCCTGACAGGACGGTCAGCTCGGGCGTGTTCGGCGTCACCACTGCGGCAAGACCCATCAGCCGCTCGAAGGCGGCGATCGTCGCGTCATCCGCCAGCACGGAGCCGCTGGTGGCGATCATCACGGGATCGAACACCACGGGCACCCCGGGCAGTGCCTCGAGCCGGCCGGCGACGGCATGGGCGATCTCAGCCGAGCCGATCATGCCTATCTTCACCGCGTCGACGCCGATGTCGGAGACGACGGCGTCGATCTGGGCCAGCACCATATCGACCGGGACCGGGTGGACGGCGGTAACGCCGAGCGTGTTCTGCGCGGTGATCGCGGCGATCGCGGTCATGGCGTGGCCGCCGAGCATGGTGACGGTCTTGATGTCCGCCTGGATGCCCGCGCCGCCGCCCGAATCGGAGCCGGCGATGATCAGGATGCGCGGGATGCTCATGCGATCCGGAGGGAAGCAAGACAGGGCATGGGCCCGCCATTGCACAGGCCGGGGGTATAGGGAAGTTCTGCGCGATCGATGCGCCCGGAGTCGGATTCAGCTGCGCTGAATCGCGGTGCCGCAACCGGTTCAGCTTTGCGGAACCAGGCGCTAGCGCTCCATCGCCGCGGCCATCGGCGAGGCGGGATCGAGCGCGCGCAATCCGGCGAGGACGCCCTCGCGGTTGGCCGCGGGCTGGTTCTGGCTCGCCTTCCATTTGCCCTCGATGCGGTCGATCGCGATCTCCACGCCCGATATGCCCTTGAGCTGCGCGGCGACGAACTCGGGCGGCGCGTCGGAAACGGCCCATGGCTCCGCCCGGCCCGCCTCCTGCTGCGCGGTCAGCGCATCGATCTGCGCGCGGAGCCAAGCCGTGTCGTCGATCACCTGCGACCGCCCGTGCGCCTGGACGAGGATGTAGTTCCACGTCGGCACGACCTTCCCATGTTCCTGCTTGGAGGGATACCAGGCGGGCGTGACATAGGCCTGCGGGCCCTGGAAGATCACCAGTGCCTCGCCGCCCGCGCGCAGATCGGCGAGCTGCGGATTGGCCTTGGCCAGATGCGCGCGGAGCAGGGCAGGGGCGCCTTCCACCAGCGTGAACGGGACGAGGTTGGCGGTGAGGCCGGAGGGGCCGTGGGTGACCAGGGTCGCGAGCGGGTGCGCCCGGATCGCGGCGTGGAGAAGCGCGGGGCGATCCTCGCGAAAAGCGGGTGGACGGTACATCGCGGCTGGCTTTCGGTTCGGTGGCGGTGCGCGGCTTATAGCGGCGCAGGCTCGGAATGCCGCGCCGGAATCGCCCTGGCGCCCAGCGCGGCGCCGACCGATGCGCAGACGATCAGCAGGATCGCCAGCCACTGGAGCGGCGACAGGATCTCGCCCAGCAGGAGGAAGCCGACCATCGCGCCGACCGCAGGCTCGGCGCTGAGCAGGGTGCTGAAGGTGTTCGAGGGCAGGCGGTGCAGCGCGATCATCTCGAGCGCGAAGGGAATCGCGCTCGACGCGATGCCTACGGCGATGCCGAGCGCCAGGATCTCCGGCCGGAGCAGCGCCGTGCCGGCATGCGCGATGCCCACCGGGGCCGCGACCAGCGCGGCGACGATCATGCCGCCCGCCACCGCGCCGGCGCCATGCGCCTCGCCCGCGCGCTTGCCGAGCAGGATATAGGCCGCCCAGCAGACGCCCGCGACGAACGCGAGCACGATACCGCGCCAGTCGAGCGTCGCCACGCCGCCCCGGAGCGGCAGCAGCAGGAGCAGGCCGGCAATGGCGAGGCCGACCCAGACCAGGTCCGCCCTGCGCCGCGAGGTCAGCACCGCGACCGAGAGCGGCCCGATGAACTCGATCGCGATGGCGATGCCGAGCGGGATGAAGGTGAGCGCCTTGTAGAAGGTCAGGTTCATGACACCGAGGACGACGCCATAGCCGGCGAGCGAGCGCCAGCCGCCGCGCCATTGCAGCCGCCACGGGCGGAAGATCGCCGAGAGGATGATCGCGCCGATGATCAGGCGCAGCGTGGTGGCGCCCTCCGGCCCGACCGAGGGGAACAGCGTCTTGGCGAAGGACGCGCCCGCCCCGACCGAGATCATCGCGGCGAATAGTGCGAGCAGCGCGAGGACGTCGGCGCGCGCGGGCGCCGGCCGGGAAGCAAGGGCGGTCATTTCGGGTCTCGAAGCAAGAACGGTATCGCGGCGAATCTACCGTCCGGCTTTGACAAAGGCGCTCGATTTTGACGTAATCTCGATGATTTTTATCGATCGGATGAATGTTCGCGATGCGAAATGACGCGCTCGACAAGTTCGACCTCAAGCTACTCGAGCTGATGCAGCAGGATGCGCAGCGGCCGGTGGCGGCGATCGCGGAGGCGGTTGGGCTGTCGGTGCCGGCCTGCTACCGCCGGATGCGGCGGCTGCGCGCGAGCGGGGCGATCGAGCGCGAGGTGGCGGTGGTGCGCCCGAAGACATTGGGCTGGCCCCTGTCGATGATCGTGCTCGTGACGCTGGAGCGCGAGGACACGCGGACGATGGACGCGATGATGGCGCAGCTGCGCGCCGAGCCCGAGGTGATCGAGGCGTGGAACGTGACCGGCGACTTCGACGTCGCGGTCAAGATGATCGCGCGCGACATGGAAAGCTATGACGACACGGTGAGGCGGCTGTTCCTGGTCAACGAGCGGGTGCGCACCTTCCAGACTTTGGTGGTGATCCGCCAGCTCAAGGACGGCAGCCCGATCCCGGTCGCGGCGGATTGAGCTTCGACGACGGCGCTCCTGAACATATCCTCCCTCGCCAGGGGGAGGTGTCAGCCGCAGGCTGACGGAGTGGCGGTTGCCGGAACGAGCGTCGGGGCGTCCTCCCCCTCCGTCGCCTGCGGCACCACCTCCCCCTGGCGGGGGAGGATTCTGCTAGCCCTTGTAATAGCGCTGCGTGCTGGCCGGGTTGCGCTTGAGCGCATCGCCCACCCGCGCGGGGCGATCGAGCAGCTCGCCGCCGCAATTGGGGCAGACCTCGTCCATCGCGTCCGCACATTCGGCGCAGAAGGTGCATTCGAACGAGCAGATGAACGCGCCGCCCTGATCGGCGGGCAGGCCGGTGCCGCAGCGTTCGCAGTCGGGGCGCATTTCGAGCATCAGGCCGCCGCCTTGCGCACCGCGTCGCAGATGCGGTCGACCACCGCCTCGACCTGCTTCGGGTCCTCGCCCTCCGCCATCACGCGGATCACCGGCTCGGTGCCCGAGGCGCGGATGAGGACGCGGCCGGTGCCGTCGAGCTCGGCCTGGGCGGCGGCGATGACGTCCTTGACCCTATCGTTCTCGAGCGGCTTGCCGCCCGAAAAGCGGACATTCTTGAGCAATTGCGGCAGCGGATCGAAGCGGTGGAGCACCTCGCTCGCTGGGGCGCCGGCGCGGACCAGCTCGGCCAGCACCTGAAGCGCGGCGACCAGGCCGTCGCCGGTGGTGGCATAGTCCGACAGGATGATGTGGCCCGACTGCTCGCCGCCGACATTGTAGCCCGAGGCGCGCATCGCCTCGAGCACATAGCGGTCGCCCACCCCGGTGCGGACGAGGCCGAGGCCCTGCGCGGCGAGATGCCGCTCGAGCCCGAGATTGGACATGACCGTGGCGACCAGCCCGCCGCCCTTGAGCCGTCCCTGGCGCGCCCAGCCGCCGGCGATCGTCGCCATCAGCTGATCGCCATCGACGATCTCGCCGCGCTCGTCGGCCACGATCAGCCGGTCCGCGTCGCCGTCGAGCGCGATGCCGATATGCGCGCCCGCGGCAACCACCGTCTCGCACAGGGTGAGCGGCGCGGTGGAGCCGACCTGGTCGTTGATGTTCTTGCCGTTGGGATTGACGCCGATCGCGACGACCTCCGCCCCCAGCTCCCACAGCGCCGAGGGGGCGACCTGATAGGCGGCGCCGTTGGCGCAATCGACCACGACCTTGAGCCCGTCGAGCCGCAGGTCCACGGGAAAGGTCGACTTGGCGAAGTGGATGTAGCGGCCCCGCGCATCCTCGATGCGCTTGGCGCGGCCGATGTCGGGGGCCGGGGCGAGCGGGATCTGGCCGTCGATCAGCGCCTCGATCGCGAGCTCGTCGGCGTCGGACAATTTGTAGCCGTCGGGGCCGAACAGCTTGATGCCGTTGTCGGCATAGGGATTGTGGCTGGCCGAGATCATCACGCCCATGTCGGCGCGCATCGAATGGGTGAGCATCGCCACCGCCGGGGTGGGCATCGGGCCGACCAGAACCACGTCCATGCCGACGCTGGTGAAGCCCGCGACCAGCGCATTCTCGATCATATAGCCCGACAGGCGCGTGTCCTTGCCGATCACCACGCGGTGCTTGTGGTCGCCGCGGCGAAAGTGTGCGCCCGCCGCCATGCCGACCTGCATCGCCATCGCCGCGGTCATCGGTGCGACATTGGTCTTGCCGCGAATTCCGTCGGTGCCGAAATATTTCCTTGCCATATCCGTCCGCTTTGCGACCTTGGTCGATACAAGCCAATTCCTGCGGTGATAGCGCCGCTTTCTCTCAAGGGCGAGCATGTCGCTGATCTTCCGTATCTTCCTCGCTCTGGTCCGCATCGTGCTGGGGCCGTCGAACCGCGCGCAGCCGGTGCGCATCCTGATCGCGCTGGTCACCGCGCTGGTGATCGGCGTCGGGGCCGCAGCGACGGCGCCCGCGCGCGCGCTGGTCGCCGCCGACTGGATCGCGCCGGTGGGCACGATCTGGTTGCACGCGCTGCAGATGACGATCATCCCGCTGGTCGTCTCGCTGCTGATCACCGGCATCTCGGCCACGGCGGAGAAGGCACGGGCGGGGCGGCTCGCGGGACGCGCCTTCGCGACCTTCATCGTGCTGCTATGGATCTCGTCGGCGCTCGGCGGCGCGCTGACGGTCCTCTATCTCGACCTGTTCCCGCTCGCCTCGAGCTCGGCGCAGGCGCTGCAGGGCGCGCTGGCGCAGAAGACGCCCGAGATCGGCACGATCCCGCCCTTCGTCGACTTCATCATCGCGATGGTGCCGTCCAACCCGGTGACCTCGGCGGCGAATGATGCGTTCCTGCCGCTGATCCTGTTCACCACCGTGTTCGCCTTCGCGCTGACGCGGCTGCCCAAGGACCAGCGCGAGACGCTGACGCGCTTCTTCGAGGCGCTCGGCAACACCATGCTGGTGGTGATCAACTGGGTGCTGTGGCTCGGGCCGATCGGCGTCGCGGCGCTTGCCTATATGGTCGGTGCGCGGGCCGGGACGGCGGCGTTCGGGGCGCTGCTCCACTATGTCGCGATCCTGTGCGGGGTGGGGCTGGTGATGTGGTTGCTCGCGGCGCCGTTCGCGGTGATCGCGGGCCGGGTCTCGCCGATGCGCTACATCCGCGCGGTGGCGCCGTCGCAGGCGGTGGCGTTCTCGACCCAATCCTCGCTCGCCAGCCTGCCGGCGATGCTCAAGGCAACCGAGACCCTGGGCGTGCCCGCGGCGCATTCGGGTGTGGCGCTGCCGATCGCGGTGGCGATCTTCCGCTGGACCGGGCCGGCGATGAACTTTGCCGTCGCGATCTATGTCGCTCACCTGCTCGGCATCGAGCTCGGGCCGAGCCAGCTCGCCGCGGGCTGGGTGGTCGCGGCGATCACGACGATGGGGGCGGTGGGGCTGCCCGGCACGATCAGCTTCGTCAGCTCGATCGCGCCGATCGCGACCGCGATGGGGGTGCCGATCCCGATGCTCGGGCTGCTGGTGGCGGTCGAGACGATCCCCGACCTGTTCCGCACGCTGGGCAATGTCGCGATGGACGTGAGCGCGACGCGCGTGGTGAGCCTGCGCACCGGCGGCGGGGAAGGGCTGGACGACGAGTCCGACCGGCTGCTGCGCGAGGGGACGTAGGAACCGTTCGACCTGATCCTCCCCCGCCAGGGGGAGGTGGCGCCGAAGGCGACGGAGGGGGAGAACTCCTCAACGCCAGTTCTGGAATCCTCCCCCTCCGTCAGCCCCGGAACAAGTCCGGGGCTGCCACCTCCCCCTGGCGGGGGAGGATCGAGGGTCCTCGAAGGACCTTGCGCTGGGGAGGAGGGCTTACTTCATCAGCACCAGCTCTTCCGCCATCGACGGGTGCAGCGCGACCGTCTGGTCGAAATCGGCCTTGGTCAGCCCGGCCTTCACCGCCACCGCGGCGGCCTGGAGGATCTCGGGCGCGTCGGGGCCGATCATGTGGAGGCCGAGCACCCTCCCCGAATCCGCCTCGCACACCATCTTGTAGAGCGCGCGCTCGTTGCGGCCCGCCAGCACGTTCTTCATAGCGCGGAAGTCCGAGGTATAGACGCGGACCGAGCCGTATTTCTGCTTGGCCTGCCCCTCGGTAAGGCCGACCCCGGCGATCGGCGGATGGCTGAACACCGCGGCGGGGATGCAGTCGTAATCGACCGTTATCGGCTTGCCGCCAAACACGGTGTCGGCGAAGGCCTGTCCCTCGCGGATCGCAACAGGGGTCAGCTGGACGCGGTTGGTGACGTCGCCCACGGCGTAGATCGACTCGACCGACGACTTGTTGTCGGCGCCGACCACCACCGCGCCCTTGGCGTCAAGCTCGACCCCGGCTTCGGCGAGGCCCAGCCCCTCGGTATTGGGCACGCGGCCTGTGGCGAAGAGCACGCAATCGACCTCGAGATCCTCATGGTTGGTCATGCTGACCTTGAGGCTGCCGTCGGGCTGCTTCTCGATGCCGCGGAATTCGGCGTGGAAGCGGAAGTCGATGCCCTTGGTCATGCTGATCTGGAGCAGCCGGTCGCGGATCTGCTCGTCATAGCCGCGCAGGATCACGTCGGTGCGGTTGATGAGGGTGACTTTGCTGCCGAACTCGTTGAAGATCCCGGCGAACTCGTTGGCGATATAGCCCGCGCCGGCGATCAGCACGCGCCGGGGCAGCGCGTCGAGGTGGAACACCTCGTTCGAGGTGATGCCATGCTCGCTGCCCGGGCAATGCGGGACATCGGGGCGCGCGCCGGTCGCGATCAGGATCTTGCCGGCGGTGATCGTGCGCCCGCTCGCGAGCGTGACCTCATTGGGGCCGGAGACGGTGGCGCGCTCATGGACGATCTCGACCCCATGGCTGTCGAGCGTGCTGGTATAGGCCTTGTTGAGCCGGTCGACCTCGGCAAGGACATTGTCGCGCAGGGTCGGCCAGTCGAAGTCGCAATCGGGCACGTTCCAGCCGAAGCGGCGCGCGTCCTTCAGATCCTCGGCGAAATGCGCGCCATAGACGAGCAGCTTCTTGGGCACGCAGCCGCGGATCACGCAGGTGCCGCCGACGCGATATTCCTCGGCGATCGCGACCCTCGCGCCGTGCGCGGCGGCGACGCGGCTGGCGCGCACGCCCCCGGAGCCTGCGCCGATGACGAAGAGGTCGTAGTCGAAGTCGCTCATTCCATGCTCCCGCTCATCGCGCCGCAGCCGCAGATAGGCGCGCGGGGCGGCATTGCCAACGGAGCCGTGCGGGGCGCCGGGCGTTGTTCGCTGCGACAAGGAGAATTGCCATGCACATCATCCTTGGGGGGACCGGCCATGTCGGATCGGCGGTGGCGCGGGCATTGCTTGCCGCGGGAGAGCCCGTGACGATCGTCAGCCACGACCCCGCGAAAGCCCAGGCGTGGGAGGAGAAAGGCGCCGCGGTCGCGATCGCCGACATCCTCGACGTGCGCGCGCTCACCGATGTGCTCTGCACCGGCAAGCGCGCCTTCCTGCTCAACCCGCCGGCGGCGCCGAACACAGATACCGACGCGCAGGAGCGCCGCACGGTCGAGGCGATCCTGACCGCTGCGGAAGGGTCGGGGCTGGAGAAGCTGGTCGCCGAGTCGACCTATGGCGCGCAGCCCGGGGATCGCTGCGGCGATCTCAATACGCTGTGGGAGCTGGAGCGGGGACTGGCCGAGCAGCCGATCCCGTTCGCGGTCAACCGCGGCGCCTATTATTTCAGCAACTGGGCGGCCAATCTGGAGGAGGTACGCGAGGACGGCGTGCTGCGGACGATGTTCGAGCCGGATTTCGAGCTGCCGATGGTCGCGCCCGAGGATCTGGGCAGGCACGCCGCGGCACTGATGATGGACGAGCGCACCGGCATCTTCTTCGTCGAAGGCCCGGAGCGCTACACCCCGCAGGACGTCGCCAACGCCTTCGCCGCGGCGCTCGGACGGAGCGTGCGCGTCGAGACCATGCCGCGCGAGCAATGGGTGCCGGCGTTCAAGGCAATCGGCTTCTCCACTCCCGCGGCGGAGAGCTATGCGCGGATGACCGGGGCGACGGTGGACGATCCGGATTTTCCGGACGATCCGGTGCGCGGGGAGGTGCGGCTGGAGGACTATATCTCGGCGCTGGTGATGCGCGAGGTGGAGGTGGCGTAGCGCCAAGATTATTCTTCTCGCCAGGGGAGGTGTCAGCGCAGCTGACGGAGGGGGCGGATGCCAGACATTTGAGTGATGTGCTTCCGCCCCCTCCGTCGCCTTCGGCGCCACCTCCCCCTGGCGGGGGAGGATATGGCATTCATCCGAACGCGCGCCGGATCAGGTCGTCGGTCGACGGGTCGAAATCCTGCCCGCCCTTGTCCGCGGCCTTTGCCATTTCCTTGCCCAGCTCGACGCCGAACTGGTCGAACGGGTTGATGTCGAGCAGCGCGGCGCTGACGAAGGTGCGCTGCTCGTAGAAGGCGATCAGCGCGCCCAGCGTGCGCGGATCGAGCTCGTCGAGCAGAATCGTCGTGGAGGGGCGGTCGCCGGGATAGGCGCGCGCGGGATCGGCATTGGCGCGGCCGGCCATCAGCGCCGCGCCCTGCGCGAAGGCGTTGATCAGCAGCTGGCGATGATGATCCTCGGCAAGGTCGTCGCCCGGCTCGATCACCGCGACGAACTCTACGGGCACGAGGCGGGTGCCCTGGTGGAGCAGCTGGAACACCGCGTGCTGCGCATCGGTGCCGACCCCGCCCCAGGTGATCGGCGCGGTCGGGCGGCCGACGGGCT
This sequence comes from Sphingomonas sp., assembly GCF_036402235.1. Taxonomy (GTDB): domain Bacteria; phylum Pseudomonadota; class Alphaproteobacteria; order Sphingomonadales; family Sphingomonadaceae; genus Sphingomonas. Next base: position 10,786 of record NZ_DASWTG010000074.1, read on the forward strand.
GGCCGTCGGCGGTGACGCCCTTGCCGTTCGATTCCATCTCGAGCTGCTGGAGGTAGGGCGGGAGCAGGCGCAGCCGCTCGTCATAGGCGAACGTGGCCCGCGTCTCGCAGCCGCGATTTTGGGTGTAATAGAGGTCGGCAAAGGCGGCGAGGACCGGGGCGTTGCTCTTGAGGTCGGTCAGGCGGAAATGGCGGTCCATCTCGGCCGCGCCCTCGAGCAGCGCCTCGAACGCGTCCCAGCCCAGCGCCAGCGCGGCGGGGAAACCGATCGACGACCACAAGGAGTAGCGGCCGCCGACGCTCTCGGCGAAGGGGAGGACGCGCGTCTCGTCCACGCCCCATTCGATCGCCTTGTCGGGCGCGGCGGTGAGCGCGATCACGCGGCCATAGGGATCCTCGACGCCATGCTCGCGCATCCAGTCGAGCGCGCTCTCGGCATTGAGCAAAGTCTCGGTGGTGGTGAAGGTCTTGGACGCGACCGCGATCAGCGTGGCGTGCGGGTCGAAATCGGCGATCGCCTCCTCGAGCGCGCAGCCATCGACATTGGAGACGATCGCGACGTCGTAGCGCCCGCCCTCACGTCCCAGCGCGTCGATCAGCAGCTCCGGCCCCAGCGCCGAGCCGCCGATGCCGATGTGCAGGATATGGCGGACCGGCCCGAGCGCCTCGGCCTCGATCGCATCGATCAGGCCGCGCATGCGGGCGTGGAAGGCGGCGGCGCGGGCGACGCTGTCGTCCGATCCCTCGCCGCGCTCGGCGCTGTGCTCGGCGGCGCGGCCTTCGGTGACGTTGACCGGCTCGCCCGCGAACAGCGCGTCGCGCCTGGCAGCGAGGCCGGCGGCCTTGGCGAGCGCGGTGAAGGCGTCGAGCGCGGCCGCGTCGAGATGGGTCTTGGAGAAATCGAAATGGATGCCCGCGACATCGGCGGTGAGCATCGCCAGCCGCTCCTTGTCGGCGGCGAACAGATCGGTCAGCGGGGTGCGGGGCAGGCGTTCGATCGCGGTCCAGTCGGGGGTGCTCACTGCCTGTCTCCTGTTCAATCCGCGGCGCATGTAGCGTGCCATTCCGGGCATCGCCAGATGCGATGACACGCTCCACCGCCTTGACGCTGCCACATGGCCCGCGCAGAGCAGCGACATGGACGATACCGCCCCGACCGATTCCGGCACCAAGCCCGCCCACACCCCCAAGCCGCGCTCCGAATGGCGCGACACGCTGAGCTTTCTGGTCAAGCTCGCGATCCTGGTGTTCGTGGTGCGCAGCTTCATCTTCGCGCCCTTCAGCATCCCGTCTGGCTCGATGCTGCCGCGGCTGCTGGTCGGCGACTATCTGTTCATCACCAAATGGAATTACGGCTATTCCAAGCATTCGCTGCCGTGGAGCCTGCCGCTGATCCCGGGCCGCATCTTCGCCGAGGACCCGACGCGCGGCGACGTGGTGGTGTTCAAGGCGCCGCCCGGCAACGACACCGACTGGATCAAGCGCGTGATCGGCCTGCCCGGCGATACGGTGCAGATGCGCGGCGGCCAGCTGATCCTCAACGGCCAGGCGATCCCCAAGCAGCGCATCGCCGATTTCGTGCTGCCGATCAGCCCGAATTTCCCGGTCGAGGGGATGGGCGTTCAGGGCGGGTGCAACCCCGATTTCGTCGAGCCGGGGCCGAACGGCACGCAGCTCTGCCGCATCCCACGCTTCCGGGAGACGCTGCCGAACGGGAAGAGCTATGAAGTGCTCGACGAGGGCTATCGCTCCGACGCCGACGATACCGAGCTGTTCACCGTGCCGGCCGGCCATGTGTTCCTGATGGGCGACAATCGGGATGATTCGGCTGACAGCCGCTTCCCGCAGCCGCCCGAGGGTCAGGGCATCCGCTTCGTGCCGATGGCGAACCTCCAGGGCAAGGCAGTGGTCAGCTTCTGGTCGACCGATGGCGGCGCGCAGTGGCTGCTGCCGTGGACCTGGTTCAGCGCGGCGCGCTGGAGCCGGATCGGGGAAGGCTTTTGAGCGAGAAGCTGGCGGACTGGCTGGCGGGGGTGCTGGGCAGCCCGCCAAGCGATCTTGCCGGCTATGAGCGCGCGCTGACGCACGGCAGCCAGGGCGCGGTCAATTACGAGCGGCTGGAGTTCCTGGGCGACCGGGTGCTGGGGCTGACGATCGCCGAATGGCTGTATGCGCGCTTTCCCGACGAGCCCGAGGGCAAGCTCTCGCGCCGCTTCAACTCGCTGGTGACCGGGCAGGTGTGCGCCGAGGTGGCGCGCGAGATCGGCGTGCCCGCTTATCTGCGGCTCGGCAAGCAGGCGCGCGACGACGGCGCGGCGTCGAGCGACAATGTGCTGGGCGACGTGATGGAGGCGCTGATCGGCGCGTGCTTCGTCGAGCGCGGGTTCGATGCGGCCAGGGCACTGGTGCGGCGGCTGTGGGACAGCCGGATCGATGCGCAGGCTTCGGCGCCCAAGCATCCCAAATCGGCGCTGCAGGAATGGGCCGCGGCGAACAACCGCCGCCCGCCCGAATATGCGCTGGTCGAGCGCTCGGGTCCGGGGCATGCGCCGCGCTTCAAGGTGCTGGCGAAGATCGGCAAGCTCGCCGAAGCCGATGGCGAGGGCAGCTCGAAGCAGGAAGCCGAGACCGCGGCGGCGGCGGCATTGCTGGAGGTGCTGCAAAAATGAGATTCACGCGAAGGCGCGAAGGCGCGAAGACGGCTTTGCTCACGCGAAGGCGCGGAGACGCGGAGATTGGCGCTTGCCGCGCCAGCGGCCCTCATCTCCCATCGCTCGCCAAGCATTGTCCGTTTGACAGAGCGGCTTACGCCGCCGGGCAATACGCCCACTCCGCGTCTCCGCGTCTCCGCGTGAACCAACCTTCCCTTCGCGCCTTCGCGCCTTCGCGTGAACCATTTTCGGATATCCCGGCATGAGCCAGCGCTGCGGCCTGATCGCCGTGGTCGGCGCGCCCAATGCGGGCAAGTCGACGCTGGTGAACGCGCTGGTCGGGCAGAAGGTGGCGATCGTCAGCCCCAAGGCGCAGACGACGCGCGCGCGGCTGATGGGGATCGCGATCGAGGGCGACGCGCAGCTGTTGCTGGTCGACACGCCGGGCATCTTCGATCCGGCGCGACGGCTCGATCGGGCGATGGTCGCGGCGGCGTGGGAAGGGTCGGAGGGCGCCGACCTGATCGCCCTGGTGGTCGACGGCAAGGGCGGGATCGGGCCGAAGGTGCGTAGCGTGGCCGAGGGGCTGAAGGGGCGGCGCGAGCGGAAGCTGCTGATCCTCAACAAGGTCGATATCGCGGACAAGCCGCGCCTGCTGGGGCATGCCGCGACGCTCAACGAGCTGGTGGTGTTCGATGAGACCTTCTTCGTCTCGGCGACCACCGGCGATGGCGTGGCGGAGCTCAAGGCGGCGCTCGCGGCGAAGATGCCCGAGGGGCCGTGGCATTTCCCCGAGGACCAGGTGTCCGACGCGACCGACCGCATGCTCGCAGCCGAGATCACGCGCGAGCAGCTCTATCACCAGCTCCATGCCGAGCTGCCCTATGCCACCGCGATCGAGACCGAGCAGTATAAGGAACGCGAGGACGGGTCGGTGGAGATCTATCAGCAGATTCTGGTCGGCCGCGAGAGCCAGCGCGCGATCGTGCTGGGCAAGGGCGGAGCGAAGATCAAGCAGATCGGAGCGGCCGCGCGCGCCGAGCTGATCAAGCTGCTGGGCGTCAAGGTGCACCTGTATCTGCACGTCAAGGTGCGGCCCGACTGGGAGGAGGATCGTAGCCTGTATCGCGAGATCGGGCTGGACTGGGTCGATTGACGGCTGAGGCAACTATCCTCCCTCGCCAGGGGGAGGGGGCACGCGCAGCGTGACGGAGGGGGCGGAAGCGGTGCGCTAGAGGAGCGGGGAAGTCGCTATCCTCCCCCTCCGTCGCCTTCGGCGCCACCTCCCCCTGGCGGGGGAGGATTAGGTGAATCGCTCGAGCAGCGAATCCACCCATTCCGGCACCAGCGTGCCCGCCGGGCCGCGGCGCGATTCCGTGAACCACGTGCTGCCCTCCGAGCGGTCGAGGTTGAGCTTGAGCGTGTCGGCGCCATGGTAGCGCGCGGTGCGCACGAAGCCCGCGGCGGGATAGACCGCGCCCGAGGTGCCGATCGACACGAACAGGTCGGCGCGCGAAATCGCCGCATCGATCGCCTCCATCCGGTAAGGCATCTCGCCGAAGAAGACGATGTCGGGGCGTAGCGACGGCGCGCCGCATGCCGCACAGCGCGTGCGGGGCGGGAGCGAATCGGTCCAGGGCGCGCGCGCGTCGCATTCGGCGCAGAGCGCGGACTTGAGCTCGCCATGCATGTGGATCAGGCGCCTGGAGCCCGCGCGCTCGTGCAGGTCATCGACATTCTGGGTGACCAGCAGGAATTCGCCCGGCCATTGCGCATCGAGCCGGGCGAGAGCTGCATGCGCGGCGTTGGGCTCGACGGTGGCGAGCTTGGCGCGGCGCTCGTCGTAGAAGCGGTGGACCAGCTCGGGGTCGCGGGCGAGCGCCTCCGGCGTGCAGACATCCTCGACGCGGTGCCCTTCCCACAGGCCGCCCGGGCCGCGGAAGGTGGCGACCCCGCTCTCGGCCGAGACGCCCGCGCCGGTGAGAATGACGATGCTGCGGATGTCAGGCACTGGCGCTCCTCGGGCCGAACAGGATGATCGCGGTGCCGGCGAGCGCGACCGCGCCGCCGATCAGATCCCAGCGGTCGGGCCGCGCGCCCTCGACCGCCCACAGCCACAGGATCGCGGCGGTGATGTACACGCCGCCATAGGCGGCATAGGCGCGGCCGGCATGGCCGGTCTCGACCAGGGTGAGCGCCCAGGCGAACAGGATCAGCGAGGCAGTGCCAGGGAGCGTCCACCAGATCGACTTGCCAAGCCGCAGCCATGCCCAGAAGGCGAAGCAGCCGGCGATCTCGGCAAGCGCGGCGAGGGTATAGGCGGCGAGGGTCACGGCCGGTTGCTATCACGGCCGCGCGCGACGCGCGATGGCTGCCGGTCACGCGACCGGGCGGCGCGCGTTCGCACGGTTAAGTCCATTCACGACCTAATAGATGCACCTCATCCTCATGCGCATGGTAACAAGCGAAACCCAAGATCGGAGAGGAGGCCGTGATGAAGAAGGTCGGATTTGCCGTTCTCGCGCTGTCCCTGCTGGCGGGCCCCGCCGCCGCTGCTTCGCAGTCGTGGTATTATACCAAGATTACCTATTACAGCGACGCGACCAAGACCGTGGTGGTCGGGCGGATCACGGATCTGTGCAACGGCGAGACCACGACGATGGGCATCGTGACTCCCTATTACAACATCGACACCGGTTCCTGCCCCTGAGCGGCGGCTGCCCCCGGCGCGCGCCGGTGCGGATCAGTCGTCCTCGTCCTCATAGCCCGCGAGCTCCAGAGCGCGCGCCTTGATCTGGTGCTCGCGGCACCAGTGGACCAGCGCGTCCTCGCGGCCGTGCGTGACCCAGACCTCGCGCGGGGCGATCTCGCGCAGAGTGCGGGTGAGCTCGTCCCAGTCGGCATGGTCGGAGAGGATCAGCGGCAGCTCGACATTGCGCTGCCGCGCGCGCTGGCGAACGCGCATCCAGCCGCTCGCCATCGCAGTGACCGGATCGGGCAGGCGGCGCGACCAGCGGTCGTTGAGCGCGCCGGGCGGGCAGAGGATGATGCGGCCCTGAAGCTCCTTCCTGGGCACGCCGGTGGCGGGGCGCAGCTCGCCGAGCTGGACGCCGTACTCGGCATAGAGGTCGCACAGGCGCTGCAGCGCGCCATGAATGTAGATCGGATCGTCGAAGCCCATTTGGCGCAGCTCGGCGATGACGCGCTGCGCCTTGCCCAGCGCATAGGCGCCGACGAGGACGCAGCGCTCGGGCTCGGCGCGCAGCGCGGCGAGCAATTTGTCGATCTCGTCGCTGGTCTCGGGGTGGCGGAACACGGGAAGCGCGAAGGTCGCTTCGGTCACGAACACGTCGCACTTGACCGGGCGGAAGGGCTCGCAGGTGGGATCGGGGCGGCGCTTGTAGTCGCCCGAGACGACGATGCGCTCGCCACGGTGGTCGAGCACGATCTGGGCTGAGCCGAGGACATGGCCGGCGGGGACGAAGCCGATCTCGATTCCGTCGAGCTTCACCGTCTCGCCATAGGCGACCGGACGGCCGGCCTGCGGGCCGTAGCGTGCCGCCATGATCGCCAGCGTCTCGGGCGTCGCCCACACCTCGCCATGCCCGCCGCGCGCGTGATCGGCATGGCCGTGGGTGACGAAGGCGCGGGGCTTGGGCTGCGACGGATCGATCCAGATGTCCGCGGCGGGGACATGGATGCCTTCGGGATGCGGCGTGATCCAGCTGCCGAGCGCCATAAGGGCAATATGGCCGGAACCCGCGAAGGTTCCAGCCGGATCGAAGCGCGGGCGGCTTCGTTGATGCGCCGAGAGGTGACGAGATGACGTTCGACTTGGCGAGTTTGCAGGGCGTGATGGTGATCATTGGCCCGATCGTGCTGGCGGCGGTGCTGCTGTGGGCGATCCTCAACAACCGTACCAGCAAGCGGCAGAAAGAGCAGACCGAGGAAGCGACACGGCGCAATTATGACGCGCAGAACGCCGAGGACACGCTGCGCGAGCCGTGAGCGTGCGCTAAGACGCGGGCGTGGATAGCGGCGGACTCCCCCGGCAACTGAACGAGTGGTTCGCGTCGCGCGGATGGGCGCCGCGGCGGCATCAGCTCGACATGCTGGCGGCGGGGCGCGCGGGGCGGCATGCGCTGCTGGTCGCGGCGACCGGGGCGGGCAAGACGCTGGCGGGATTCCTGCCGACGCTGAGCGAGCTGATCGAGGAACCGGCTGAGGGGCTGCACACGCTGTACATCTCGCCGTTGAAAGCGCTCGCGGTGGACGTGCAGCGCAACCTGCTCACCCCGATCGACGAGATGGGGCTCGACATCCGGGTCGAGACGCGGACGGGCGACACGCCGCACGATCGGAAAATGCGCCAGCGCGCGCGGCCGCCGCAGATCCTGCTGACCACGCCGGAATCGCTGAGCCTGCTGCTATCCTATGAGGACAGCTTCCTGATGTTCGCCGGGCTCAGGACGGTGGTGGTCGACGAGGTGCATGCCTTCGCCACCGGCAAGCGCGGCGACTTGCTGGCGCTGGCGCTGGCGCGGCTGCAGACGCTGGCGCCGGGGATGCGGCGCGTGGCGCTGTCGGCGACGGTGGCGGACCCGGACGGCTATCGCGCGTGGCTGGCGCCGCATGGTGACATCGACTCGGTCGAGCTGGTGACGGGGGAGAAGGGCGCCGATCCCGACATCGCGATCCTGCTGCCCGAGGGGCGCGTGCCCTGGTCGGGCCATTCGGGCATCTATGCGATCCCGCAGGTGATGGCGGAGATCGAGACGCACAACACGACGATCGTGTTCTGCAATACGCGCGGCCTCGCCGAGCTGGTCTTCCAGAATCTGTGGAAGGTGAATGAGCTCAAGCTGCCGATCGGCGTGCATCACGGGAGCCTCAGCCTCGAGGCGCGGCGGCGGGCGGAGCAGGCGATGGCCGACGGGCGGCTGCGTGCGCTGGTGGCGACCGCGAGCCTCGACCTCGGCGTCGACTGGGGCGATGTCGATTGCGTGATCCAGATGGGCGCGCCCAAGGGATCGTCGCGGCTGCTGCAGCGGATCGGGCGCGCCAACCATCGGCTCGACGAGCCGAGCGAGGCGGTGCTCGTGCCGGGCAACCGCTTCGAATATCTCGAGGCGCGGGCGGCATTGGATGCGGTGGAGGAAGGCGAGCTCGATCCCGACATCTTCCGCCCCGGCGCGCTCGACGTGCTGGCGCAGCATGTGATGGGGGTGGCGTGCGCGGCGCCATTCGATGCTGCGGATTTGCTGCGCGAGGTGCAGGGGGCGCTGCCCTATTCCGGGCTCACCGAGGAGACGTTCGAGCGCGTGCTCAACTTCATCGCCGATGGCGGCTATGCGCTGCGCGCCTATGACCGGTTCAAGCGGCTGACGCGCGACCGGGACGGCCTCTGGCGCGTGACCAAACCCGCCTTCGTTGCGCAGCATCGGCTCAATGCCGGGATCATCGTCGAGGCGCCGATGCTGGAGGTGCGATTCCGGAACGGGCGGCGGCTGGGCAAGGTCGAGGAGGCGTTCGGCGCGTCGCTCTCGCCTGGCGATACCTTCACCTTTGCCGGCATGGCGCTGGAGGTCGAGCGAGTCGAGCTGACCGACATCATCGTGCGCGCGACGGCGAAGAATGCGCGCTTCGTCTCGTACATGGGCGCGCGGCTGGCGATCACCTCGACGCTCGCGGCGCGGGTGCGGCGCTTCTTCGCCGACCCGGCGGAATGGGCGCGCTTTCCGACGGACGTGCGCGAGTGGCTCGAGGTGCAGGCCTATCGCTCGCGGCTGCCCGCGCCGGGCAGGCTGCTGGTCGAGACCTTCCCGCACGAGGGGCGGCACCACATGGTGGTGTACAGCTTCGAGGGATGGAACGCGCACCAGTCGCTCGGCATGCTGGTGACGCGGCGGATGGAGGCGCTGGGGCTGAAGCCGGTGGGGTTCGTCGCCAACGACTATGCGCTGGCCGTGTACGGCCTGGAGAAGATCGAGAACCCGGCGCCGCTCTTCTCGCCCGATATCCTCGAGCATGAGTTCGTCGACTGGGTGCAGGGCTCGGCGTTGCTCAAGCGCGCGTTCCGCGAGGTGGCGATCATCGGTGGGCTGGTCGAGCGGCAGCAGCCGGGCAAGAAGAAGACCGGGCGCCAGGTCACCTTCTCGACCGACCTGATCTACGACGTGCTGCGCAAATACGAGCCCGATCACCTGCTGCTCAAGGCGGCGTGGGCTGACGCGCGGACGCGGATGACCGATGTCGGGCGCTTGGCGCATCTGCTCGATACGGCGGCGGACCGACTCGAGCATGTCGACCTGGAGCGCGTCAGCCCGATGGCGGTGCCGGTGCTGATCATGATCGGGCGGGAAAGCGTCGCGCAGGGCGCGGCGGAGGATGCAATGCTGATCGAGGCCGAGGCGCTGGCGGCGGAGGCGATGCGGATCGACTGACCGCCGATCCGCTTCGATCAATCGCAATTGCTGCGCAGCATGAACAGGCGTATCATGCGCAAGCTATGCAGCTTCGCCTGTTGACGCCTCTGCTGATCGCGCTCGCCGCGGCCCCTGCGGCGACACAGGAGACTGCGGCGCCGGCGGCTCCCGCCGCACCCGCAGCGGATGATGCGAGCGGCACGCTGGCGCTGGGCGCAGTTGCGAACCGGATGACGGTGCCGGTCTCGATCAACGGAAGCCCTCCGCAACCCTTCATCATCGACACGGGCGCCGAACGCTCGGTGGTCTCGCGGCAGCTCGCGGGAACGCTGAAACTCTCGCCCGGGCCGCAGATCACGCTGACCACGATGACCGGCAGCACCAAGGTGCCGACGGTGGTCGTCCCCTCGCTGACGATGGGGCCGGTGCGCGACGCACAGGCGTTCAATGCGCCGGCGCTGGAAGCCGCGCACATGGGCGCGCACGGGTTGCTCGGGATCCAGCAGTTGCGCACGCACATGGTGTCGATCGATTTCGACAAGGAGCAGATCACGATGCGTCGCTCGCGCCGGGCGGGCGGCAAGTTCACACCGCGCCCGACCTTCTCCGACGAGATCGTCATCACCGCCAAGAACCGGATGGGGCAGCTCATCGTCACCGAGGCGTCGTTCGAGGGGGCCCGGGTCACGGTGGTGCTCGATACCGGGTCGCAGATCAGCATGGGCAATCTGGCGTTGCAGCGAAAGCTGCGCCGGACCCGCCTCAAGGGACCGATCGTATTGACGAGCGTCACCGGGGAGAAGCTGACCGCCAACTATCACGTCGCGCACCGGGTCGAGCTGGGTGGCATCATCCTGCGCGAGTTGCCGGTAGCGTTCGCGGACATTCCGCCCTTCGTCCGCTTCGATCTTGCTGATCGCCCCGCCCTGATGCTGGGCATGGATGCGCTGCGCGGTTTCCGGCGGGTCGAGATCGACTTCCCCGACCGCAAGGTGCGCTTCCTGCTGCCGCGTGCGGGGAGGACCGGCACCCGGCTCGATTGACCTGGCCGCCCGGTGCGGCGATAGCGGACTCCATGGTTCCCTTTTCGTTCGCCGGCCAGGAGTTTCGCGCGCTGACCGAGGGCGCGCTGTACTGGCCGGCGCGCTGCGCGCTGATCGTCGCCGACCTGCATTTCGAGAAGGCGAGCTGGTTCGCCGCGGGCGGCCAGATGCTCCCACCCTATGATTCGATCGCGACGCTGGCCGCGCTGGCCGCGCTGGTCGAGCGGACGCAGGCGATCGAGCTATGGTGCCTTGGCGACAGCTTCCACGATTCGGCGGGATGCGAGCGGCTGCCCGATGCGGCGCGCGCGGCGCTGACTGCGCTGACGGGGGCGCTGCGCTGGGTGTGGATCACCGGCAATCATGATGCGGCGCTTGCCGATCATTGCGGCGGCGAGATCGTCGAAGAAGCTGAGGTCGACGGGCTGCTGCTGCGCCACGAAGCCGATCCGGGCGAGCTGCGGCCGGAGCTTTCGGGGCATTTCCACCCCAAGTTGCGCGTGCGGCTGCGCGGGCGGCAGGTGGCGCGGCGCTGCTTCGTCGCCAGCCCGGCCAAGCTGATCCTGCCTGCCTTCGGGGCCTTGACCGGCGGGCTGGACGCGCACCACCCCGAGATCGTGCGCGCGGTAGGACGTGGCGCACAAGCGCTGGTGGCGCTGGAGGATCGCCTGCTGCGCTTCCCGATCGCGGCCTAGGGTGTCCTGAATTCAGCCCATGCGGGGCTGCAAAGCGCGATTCTCTGCGCTCCCGTGCTCACGTACCTTTAGTACGCTGCGCTCCGGTGCTCGATAATCACGCTTTTCGCCTCCACCTGAGCTGAATTCAGGACACCCTAGGGGCGTAGGGGCGCTCGCTCTTGCTTGCGCAGCTGGCCGGGCCGGGGCCGGCGAGGCGACAGGCGGCGGTGCCCTCGACCCGCACCGATCCGGTGCCGAGCGCCGAGACGGTCGCGGTGAAGCGCGCGGTGAAGCGGCTGTTGCCCGCGCTTTGCGAATGGACGGTCAGGTCGTTGACCGCGACACCCGCCGCCTCGATCGAGCCGGCGCCGTAGGAGGTGAAGCGCGCGTTGCGCGCGGTGCCGGCATCGAGCCGGAGAAGCCCGGTGCCGGTGAGCGTGGCGGCGAGCTGATCGGCGGCGACGCTGCGCACGGTCAGCGACCCGGCGCCATTGATGCCGAGATCGATGCGCTGACCCGCGATGCCGGCGATCTCCAGCCTGCCGCCGCCATTGATGTGCGCGGCGCGCAGGCGCGGAACAGCGACGGTGACGGCAGCCTGCCCCTCCTTCTCGCGCCATCCGTCCCAGGTCGCGGTGCTGACCCCGACGACGAGCGTGTCGCCCCGATTGCGGATGCTGACCCGCTCGATCGCGCGGCGATCGCCGGTGATGGTGGCGGAGGGCGATCCCGCGATCACGCGCACGTCGAACGGGCCGTCGATGCGAAGCCGGTCGAAGCCGGTGAGCATCACGCGGCGCTCGTCGGGAGCAGATGCCCCGGCGGCGAGCAGGGCGAACGGGATCAGCAGGGCGATGCGCATCGCCGGTGGATCGCATCAATCGCCCGGCATGCGCAAGCGCATCCGGTCATGCCGGCAGACGCCACCAGTCCGCTCCCCCACTCGGCTACCCAACGCAAGTGCATCTATGGGTGGCCGGGTGGGAGCGGGCAAGAAGCGGTCAACTACAGCGCGCGTCGCCCGAGCCCATCTTGCTGACCGAGCATTTGGCCCCGCCGGTGAGCTCGACATTGCCCGATCCGACGATCGAGATATCGGCCTCGCCCGTCACCTGCGCGCGGATGTTGCCGGATCCCGCGATCGAAAGGTCCCCGCGCGCAGCCTTCAGCGCGGGCGCATCGATGTCGCCCGACCCGGCGATCGAGGCGTCGATCGCGCTCGCCTGGCCCGCCGCGATGCGCAGGTCGCCGGAGCCGGCGACCGACAGATCGGCCTTGCCGCCGGTGAGCTGGGCGATGCTGAGATTGCCCGATCCGGCGATGGATCCGTCGAAATCGCCCTGCGCGCGGTCGACCGTCATGTCGCCCGATCCGGCGACGCTGGCGCTGGTCAGCCGGGGCAGGGTGACGGTGATCTTCGCACCCTGGTCGCCGCCCCATTTCCAGTCGCCGTCCTTGCGGCCGATGCGCAGCGTATCGCCGTCCTTGCGGATCTCGAGCCGGTCGAGCAGTGCGCTGTCACCCTGTGCGGTGACTGCGAAGCTGGTGCCGGTCTTCACTTCGACATCGTCGGCGCCGCTCAGCGACACGCCGGTGAAGCCGGCGACCTCGAAGGTGCGGGTGCCGCCCGATCCGCTGGGCTGGACGACGTCGCCGCTCATGCCGTTGGCGAAATTGCACGCGGCGAGCGGGAGGACGGCGGCAGTGATGGCAAGGGCGAGCTTCATCGCGACTCTCCTATGTGTATTGCGATAATAATACACCAGACGACGCGCGGCGCAAACAAAAAGGGGCGACCTCACGGCCGCCCCTTTCGGTTCGACGTGACGCCGCGTCAGGCGGGCGCCTTGTCCTTGTTGTAGATCGCCGCGGCGGCGCGCAGGATGTCGAGCAGCTTCTCGAGCGCGGCCTTCTCGTCGATCTGCTCCATCGCGGCGAGCTCGCGCGCGAGACGCGAGGCGGCGGCCTCGAAGATCTGGCGCTCCGAATAGCTCTGCTCGGGCTGGTCGTCGGCGCGGAACAGGTCGCGGACTACCTCGGCGATCGACACCAGGTCGCCCGAGTTGATCTTCGCCTCATACTCCTGCGCGCGGCGCGACCACATGGTGCGCTTGACCTTGGGCTTGCCCTTGAGCGTGTCGAGCGCTTCCTTGAGCGTCTTGTCGCTCGACAGCTTGCGCATGCCGACGCTCTCGGCCTTGTTGGTCGGCACGCGGAGCGTCATCTTCTCTTTCTCGAAGCGCAGAACGTACAGCTCGAGCTGCATGCCCGCGATTTCCGACTTCTGGAGTTCGATCACACGGCCAACGCCGTGCTTGGGGTAAACGACATAATCGCCGACATCGAAGGACAGCGCCTTGGCAGCCATGTGGGGGAAGCCTTTCTAATCAACGTGGCCCCTTTGGGATTGCGTCGTCCGCCCGGTGCGGTTACCGGGGCAAGAACGCCGCTTCGGGGCAAATCAACAACGGTCTCCAGTACCGAAACGCGAATCCTCGCGTCCGGCGCGCTGTTTAACACAGATGAAATAAAATTACCACCCCGGAATCCGCGGGATTCCGGATGCTGCGCCGCGTCAGATAGCGTTGTCGATAGCGCTATCCGGATTGGTCATCAGGCCGGATCCGGAACGAGCAGCCAATCAATCTCCCGCGCCGGGCTCCGGCGAGAAGAACTTCTCGTACTTGCCCTCGACGCCTTTCATCTCGTCGGCGTCGGCCGGGGTCTGCCCTGCATTGCGCGTGACGTTGGGCCATTGCGCGGAGAAGGTGTTGTTGAGCTCGAGCCACTGCTCGAGGCCGCTCTCCGTGTCGGGCAGGATCGCCTCCGCCGGGCATTCGGGCTCGCACACGCCGCAATCGATGCACTCGTTGGGGTTGATGACGAGCATGTTCTCGCCCTCGTAGAAGCAGTCGACCGGGCAAACCTCGACGCAATCCATATACTTGCAGCGGATGCAGGCATCGGTGACGACATAGGTCATGGCGGTTTCAGGCCCCTAGAGCGCCCCTGCGGGCGGTGAACCTGTTCCTGCTATGCCCGCGGCTCGGGCGCGTCAATCAAGAGACGCTTTCTGCGATACGTTCTCAGATCTTGGCCGTTTCCGCCTGCGTCACCGGCCCGGGGAGCAGTTCCTGATAGAGCGCGGCGGCTTCGGGTGCCGGGCCGCGCCGCCGCGGCAGTGCCTCGACCCGCAGCACGCGCACGCGGCCGCGCAGGGGGAAGGCGATCACCGAGCCGATGCGGACCTGCGCCGAGGAGCGCTCGATGCGGCGCCCGTCGAGGCGGAGCGTCCCAGCCTCGGCCATGTCCTGCGCAGCATTGCGCGTCTTCACCAGCCGCGCGAACCACAGGAAGCGGTCGAGGCGCATCGCTGCGCCGGGATCACTCATCGACCAACTCCGCGAGCTTGGCGAAGGCCTGGCCCATCGACGTATCGCGTGGCGGTGGTTTGGGCTTGGCGAGCGGGGTCAGGCCCTTCCACACCCAGCGCTGCGGCTCACCCTTGGGCGTGCGCACGCCCTGGAAGCCGATCTGCGCCATCAGCCGCGCGAGCGTGTCGGCGGTAAGGCCCATCGAGGTCGCGAGCGCCGGATCGGGGGTGAAGGGCGTGCGGCCCGTGCGCGTGTCGTGCGCGGCGCGGGCGATGCGCTCGGCAAGGTCGATGCGCACCGCTTGGCTGCCAAAGGGGCGGAAGCCGTGTTCGAGTTCGGCGCCTGGCGCGCCGCGGGGAAGCACGGTGGCGCCTTCGGGCGGCGCGCCGGCGAGGCCGAGCAGCGCGCGGCGCGCGGCGGCGGGGCGTGGCTTGAGCAAGGCGGGCGTGAAAATGTCGAGCGTGCCGATCGTCACTCCGGCCTTGCGCAGCCGCTTGCGGTCGTTCGGGTCGAGCGTCTCGACCAGCGCACCGGCGGCGCGGCGTGGGAGCAGCCCGCCTGCCTCGACCAGTAGCCCAGCGAGCGCACGGACGCGGCCGCCGGCCGCGGCATCGCGGCTCAGCGCGTCGAGCGTGGCGAGATCGGGAAGGCCTTCGGCGATGCGGTTGGCGAACCAGCGCTCGATCCGCTCCTGCGCGGCGGCGCGGACGCGGGCGTCGAGGACGTCGAGCGCGCGGTCGAGCCGGATACGCGGGCGGACGGGATTGCCGGTAGACTCGAGCGTCGCGACGGGCACGCCGCGCCAGGTCACGGCGGCCGCATCCAGCGCTAGCTCTTTGTCGGGCGCCGCCACCAGCGCGTCGCCGCGGCGGCGCAGCTCGCTGGCGAGCCCCTTCTCGGCGGCGGCAAGCAGCATGCGCTTGTCGGCGGCGCGCGCGTCGGGCTCGACCACGAAGCGGAAGCCGTGGAGATGGCCGAGCACATGTTCCTCGACGCTGACCTCGCCCTCGGGACCGACCACCACGGGCAAGTGCGAGGCGCCGGCGCCGATCTGGCGCAGCAGCACCGTGGTGCGCTTGTCGACGAAGCGCTGAGTCAGGCTGGCGTGGAGCGCATCGGAGAGCTTCTCCTCGAGCGATTGGGTGCGCTCGGCCCAGTGGAGCGGTTCTGCAAGCCAGTCGGCGCGCTGTGCGATATAGGCCCAGCTGCGCGCCGCGGCGATGCGGCCGGAGATCGTCTCGACATCGCCATCGACCCGGTCGAGCCGGGCGATCTCGTCAGCAAACCATTGGTGGGGGATATGGCCGGTGCCTTCGCTCAGATGCCGAAAGACGCGCGCGACGAAGCGAGCGTGGGGATCGGCGCCGAGCTTGCGAAAATCGGGCAGGCCGCACGCTGCCCAGAGCCGGCCGACCGTGTTGGAACCGCGCACGCGATCGCGCACCCAGTCCTCGCCCGCGAGGCGCTTGAGCACGGCGAGGTCGACCGCCTCGGGCGCGGCGCGCAGCACGGGGGAATCGGGCTTGCGCTCGAGGCTGGCGATCAGCGCGTCGATGCCGGCGAAGTCCGGCTCGCCCTCGCGCCAGAAGAGATGGTCGAGCGCTGGGATGCGGTGATCCTCGATCGCCTGGATCTCCTCGGAAGTGAACGCGCCCGGCCCTTCCTCGACCAAGGCGCCGAACGTGCCGTCGCGCTGATGGCGCCCGGCGCGGCCGGCGATCTGCGACATCTCGGCGATGGTCAGGCGGCGCTGGCGCCTGCCGTCGAACTTGCTCAATGACGCAAAGGCGACATGGCCGACATCGAGGTTGAGGCCCATGCCGATCGCGTCGGTCGCGACGAGATAGTCGACCTCGCCCGACTGGAACATCGCGACCTGGGCATTGCGGGTGCGCGGGGAGAGAGCGCCCATCACCACCGCCGCGCCCCCGCGCAGGCGGCGCAGCGCTTCGGCCACGGCGTAGACCTCCTCGGCCGAGAAGGCGACGATCGCCGAGCGTTTGGGCAGGCGCGAGAGCTTCTTCGCCCCGGCATAGCGCAAGGTCGAGAAGCGCGGGCGCGAGACGATCTCGGCTTCGGGCACGAGTTTGCGCAGGACGGGGCGAAGCGAATCCGAACCGAGGATCATCGTCTCGTCGCGCCCGCGGGCGTTGAGAATACGGTCGGTGAAGACATGGCCGCGCTCGGGATCGGCGCCCAGCTGGCCTTCGTCGATCGCCACGAAGCCGACTTCGCGAGGGATTTGTTCGTTGTCGGCTCCGGCAAACATGCCTCTGGCATTTCTGTTTTCGGCTCCGGCAAACATGCCTCCGCCGATCGGCATCGATTCCGCGGTGCACAGGAACCAGCGCGCGCCCGGCGGGACGATCCGCTCCTCCCCGGTCACCAATGCGACCTCCTTCGGCCCCTTCATCGCGACGACGCGGTCATAGACTTCGCGCGCGAGCAGCCGCAGCGGGAAGCCGATCATTCCGCTCGAATGGCCGGTGAGCCGTTCGATCGCGAGATGCGTCTTGCCGGTGTTGGTAGGGCCGAGCACCGCGGTGATCGGGCTGTTGGAGAAGCGGCTCATTACGCCGTCAAGATCGGTCGGAGCTGCGAACCGCGCAAGTGCCTGTGTCTACGCTGTTCCCGCGACGTCACCCGGCAAGGCACGATCTGCCCCCGTCGCCGCACGATTCGCCGCATCTACCCAGAATGGGAAGCCTGCTTAATTTGACTTTAGGGACTTGGTTCCACAACGATTCTCCCGGCGCCGGGGGTCGGCGCACAGTATTGGCTTGGGGGGCAGCGCACCTTGTTCTTGCGCGGCGATCATGGGCTTGAGCAGGCGGGCGGCACCAGTGCGCGCTCGTTCGGCCGTGCCCTCGTGATCCGCAAGACCACGCTGGGCGACAGGCTCCGCGAGCGGTTTCCCGATTTCGACCTCGTCCCCGATCTCGGATCGCGCATCGGCAGCGGCGAGTGGTTCCGCGGCGTCGCCACCTGCGCCGGCCTGTGCGCCGCCGTGGTGCTGCTCTCGCCGGGGTTCGAGCGCCCGATCTATGCCAAGGTTCCCGGCGCGCTGACCGGGATCGACGCCGATATCGCGCGCGCGCAGGCGATCGCACCGCTGGCCGCGGGATCGACGACCGGCACCAAGCTCGGCGCGACCAATCTTGTCGCCAATCTCACCGATACGCCCGAACGCCCGATCCTCCAGCATACCGTGACGCTGGGCAGCGGCGGCGCATTGCAGGCCGCGCTGATGCGCTCGGGCGTCGGAAGGGGCGATGCCGTGCGCGCCGCCGATCTCGTGGCGGAGGCGGTGTCGCTCGGCGACCTCAAGTCGGGCACGCAGCTCGATCTGACGCTCGGCCGCCGGATGGACAAGTCGCAGCCGCGCCCGCTCGAGAAGTTGGCCTTCCGCGCCCGCTTCGACCTCAGCCTCGAACTGGTGCGCAGCGGCGGCAGCCTCGCACTCAACGAGATTCCGATCGCAATCGATCATACGCCGCTGCGCATCCGCGGCCGGGTGGGCGAGAGCCTTTATCGCTCGGCGCGTGCCGCGGGCGCCCCGGCCAAGGCGGTGGAGGCCTATATCCGCTCGATCGCGACCCGCGTGCCGATCGGCCGCGTCGGCGCCGACAGCGAATTCGACATCATCGTCGAGCAGGCCAAGGCTGCGACCGGCGAGGTGCAGATGGGCAACCTTCTCTATGCCGGCCTCAACGGCGGCGCGGGCAAGCTCCAGCTGGTCCGCTGGGAAGAGGATGGCCGCACCACCTGGTATGACGGCAAGGGCACGGGCGAGCGCAAGGGGCAGATGGCGATGCCCGCTTCGGGCCGGATCAGCTCCGGCTTCGGCCTGCGCCGGCACCCGGTGCTGGGCTTCTCGCGCATGCACAAGGGGCTGGATATCGCCGCGGGGTACGGCTCGCCGATCCGCGCGGCCAATGATGGCACCGTGGCCTTTGCAGGGCGCAATGGCGGCTATGGCAATTTCGTGCGGCTCAATCACAGCGCCGGCATGGGCACGGGCTATGGCCATATGAGCCGGATCGCGGTGCGATCGGGCCAGCGCGTCACGCGCGGGCAGGTGATCGGCTATGTCGGATCGACCGGCATCTCGACCGGGCCGCATTTGCATTACGAGCTCTATCGCAACGGCGTGGCGATCAATCCGCGATCGGTCTCCTTCTCGGTCGTCCAGTCGCTGAGCGGCGGCGATCTGCGCGAGTTCAAGGCCAAGCTGGCGCGGCTGCTGGCGGTGCCGGTGGGCGGCACGCGCGGCAAGAAGGCGCAGAACGAGGAGTGAGCGCAGGCCGCTTGCCGATGCTCGATCGCCGGACGCTGCTGATCGGCGGGCTGGCGACGATCACCGCGGCGCCGGCAGCGGCGCGGGGCCGCGCCGAAATCTGGACGTTCGACAATCTGAAGCGCATCGGCGGGCTTGCCGTCCGGTGCGAGGGCGGGCCGCGCGTGATCCGCTCGCCGCTCGGCCGCGCGATCGAGTTCGACGGCGTGGACGATGTGCTGTTCCTCGACGCGCACCCGCTCGCCGGGGCCAGCCGCTTCACCTTCGAGGCGTTGTTCCGCCCCGATGGCGGCGCGTTCGAGCAGCGCTGGTTCCATCTCGAGAGCGGCGGCGCGGGCACCGATCCGACCGCGAAGACCGGGTCGCGCATGCTGTTCGAGATCCGGGTCGAAGGCGCCGAATGGTATCTCGACACCTTCATTCTCGGCCCGGGCTATCGCCAGCCGCTGATCGTGCCCGAGAAGCGCTTCCCGGTCGGGCGGTGGCATCATGTCGCGCAGAGCTATGACGGGACGGTCTATCGTGCGTTCGTCGATGGCGCATTGCAGGCCCAGGCGGCGCTGAGGTTCACCCCGCAGGGACCCGGCCGTGCGTCGATCGGCATGCGGATGAACAAGGTCAGCCCGTTCCGTGGCGCGGTGCGGCAAGCGGCGTTCACCAAGGGAGAGGCATTGTCGCCGGACGCGTTCCGGCTGCCGATCCCGCGCTAGCGCCCCTGCGAGCGCCAGCGCTTGATCGTGCGCTCGAGACTCGCTTCCTCGCCGCCCGTGTGCTTCCACAGCTCGGAGAAGAGCGGATCGCTCGACGCCGGCCGCTTCGCCTCGTCGAGCGCATCGAAGGCGACGCGCACCGGGGTCGCCACGCCTTCGCCGACCATGATCGCTTCGCGGTTGCGCAGCGCGGGGATCGAATCGAGGAAGCCGCGCGCGCCCTCGGGCATCGCCGCGCGGACGAACGCCTGGTCGCGATCGTTGTTGAGGCGCATCGCGATGATCGTGCCGCACTGCGAGAGCACGCCTTCGGCAAGGTCCGACGGGCGCTGCGTGATCAGGCCCAGCGACACGCCGTACTTGCGGCCCTCCTTGGCGATGCGGCTCAGGATCCGCCCGACCGAGGAGCCGTCCGCGTTGCGCTCGTTGGGGACGTAGCGGTGCGCTTCCTCGCAGACGAGCAGGATCGGGCGTTGCGCCTCGCCGCGCGACCAGATCGCATAATCGAACACCATGCGGCTGAGCACCGCGACGACCACGCTGGTAATCTCGCTCGGCACGCCCGACACATCGATGATCGAGATCGGCTTGCCGTCGCCGGGCAGGCGGAAGATGCGGCCGATGAAGCTCGCCATCGTATCGGCCACCAGCATGCCCGAGAACATGAAGCCGTAGCGCGGATCGGCCTTGATCTCGTCGATCTTGCTCTTGAGGCGCAGATAGGGGGCGGTGTCGGTCGCCTTGTCCATCTTGCCCATCTCGTTCTGGATGATCTGGGTCAGGTCGGACAGGAGATAGGGGATCGGCGCGTCGACGGTGAGCTTGCCGAATTCGGCGGCGAGCCGGTTCTTCTGCTTGGCCTGGAGGATGCACTTGGCGAGGATATCGGCATCGACCTGGCGATCCGAGCCCTCGGTGGTGACGAAGACCTCGCAATGCTCCTCGAAGTTCATCAGCCAGTAGGGCATGGCGAGGTTCGAGACGTCGAACAGCGCGCCGTTGGTCTTGAACGCCGCCGAATATTCGCCGTGCGGGTCGATCATTACGATGTGACCCTTGGGCGCGAGCTCGCAGATGCGGTGCAGGATCAGCGCGGCGCTGGTCGACTTGCCGGTGCCGGTCGAGCCGAGCAGCGCGAAATGCTTGCCGAGCATCGAATCGACATAGAGCGCGGCGCGGATGTCCTTCGTCGGATAGACATTCCCCACCTCGATATGCGGGCGGTCGTCGGCGGCGTAGATCTGGCGCAGGTCGGCGGTCGAGACCGGAAAGACGCCGGTGCCGGGCGCGGGGTAGCGGGTGACGCCGCGGCGGAAGCCATAGAGCTTGCCGGTCAGCTTCTCCTCGACGCCTTCGCCGAGAAAATCGACCTGGGCGGCGATCCGGCCGGACGCGTCATCGAAGCGCAGCGAGCGGACATTGGCGACCAGCCAGGACGGGCCCGAGCGCATCTTCACCTGGCTGCCGACGGTGCCGGCATTGGCGATCGCGGGATCGGCGCTGGTGGAGAGCGATTCGAGCACCGCGGGGTCGAACACCACCTCGCTCGACGCGCCGCCGATCGCGAAGACCGCGCCGATGCCCGTCAGCGGTGCGCCGGAAGCGGCGGCCGCCAGCGCCGCATCGGATGCGGGACGGGGGCCGTCAAAACGCTGTCCGCCCAGATCATCGGTCGTCAAGATACGCTCCCCGGTTCATCCGAACCGATATGGAGCCTTCAAGGTAAAGAATGGGTTCGCAAGCTTGCTTGGCGTTGCCGGTGCCGAACCACTATCCGACGCTCAGAATCGCCGCCAGATCGCGCCCGCCGCCCAGCCGAAAAACACCGAGAGCAGCACCGCAGCGATGCCATAGAGCACCGAGGACCGCTCCGCGGCGCGCGCGATCCAGCGTTCGAACCCCGACTTGCGGATGTCGATATCGCGCACCGCTGCGGCGAGCACGCGGCCGTCGCGGATCAGGAAGGTCTCGGCGGTGAAGCGCCCGACGGGGACGCGGGCGGGGATGTTGATGCGGGCGCGATAGAGTACGCCACCGGATATCTCGACCGTGCCCGGCGCCTCGTAATAGAGGCCGGTGCGCTTCTTGAGATCGACCAGCCCCGCGTCGAACCGGGCCTGCACCGCCGGCACCGCCCCCGAGGCGGGGGAGAGCTGCAGGCTGTCGAGCCCCAGCTCGTAGATGGCGCGGGTGCGCGCATCGACGATCTCGCGGATCGGGCGCGAGGAGGCGACCGCATAGAAGGACGGCGCCGAGCGGTAGCGCGTGCGATCGGCATTGACCCAGATGCCGGCGATCTTCTGCTTCTCGCGCACCAGCACCGATTCGGTCGGCCCCTTGACCACCACGACGATATCGGCAGGCGGCTCCCCCGGCCGCGCGGCGCTGCCGCCGGCATGGATGATCGCGCCGAACAGCAGCAGATCGGCGCCGGTGAAGGAATAGGCGATCTCGATCTCGCGCTGGGAGACGTCGGGCACGAGGACGGGCTTGGCCTGGCCCATCATGAGCGGCGCGGCGAGCGCGAGGAGAAGCGCTCCTGGCCACCCGGCACCGGCCCGCTCCCCCACCCGGCCCCCCATAGGATACTGGCGTTGGGTGGCCGGGTGGGGGAGTGGGCCGGTGCCGCACTTCAGCGAAGCTGAAGTCAATGAGAGCATGCGCCTCATCCCGGCGTCACCGTGAAGATCTCGTCCGGCCGCCAGGCGAGGCCGAGCACCATGCGCAGCGCCACCAGCAGCACCATCACCGCGAGGACGAGGCGGAGATATTCGGGCTTGGCCTTTGCCGCAAAGCGCGTGCCGAGCTGCGCGCCGACCACCGATCCGAGCAGCAGCAGCACCGCGAGGACGATATCGACCGCCTTGGTCGTCACCGAATGAACCATCGTCGCGGCGGCGCTGACGAACAGGATCTGGAACAGCGAGGTGCCGACCACGACCTGCGCGGGCATGCCGAGCAGATAGAGCATCGCCGGGATCAGGATGAACCCGCCGCCCACGCCGAGCAGCATGGTGAGGATGCCCGTGGCGAAGCCGAGCAGCAGCGGCGCCAGCGGCGAGATGTAGAGACCCGAGCGATAGAAGCGCCAGCGCAGCGGCAGCGCGGCGACCATCGGATGATGCCGCCGCCGCCTTGCCTTGGGCGCGGCGCCGGAGCGCTCGGCACGGATCGCGCCGAGCGATTCCGACAGCATCAGCCAGCCGATCGAGCCGAGCATCAGCACATAGAGGATCGCGATGACCGTATCGATCTGGCCGCTCGCCTGGAGCAGGCGGAACAGCACCGCGCCGGCGCCCGACCCCAGCACGCCTCCCGCGATCAGCACTGCGCCCATGTGCAGGTCGACGCCCTGACGGCGCAGGTGCGCGAAGACGCCCGAGACGCTCGCGCCGGTCACCTGGCTCGCCGACGAGGCGGCGGCAACGGTGGGAGGAATGCCATAGACGATCAGCAGCGGCGTGGTGAGGAACCCGCCGCCCACGCCGAACATGCCCGACAGCAGCCCGACGCCCAGCCCGAGCATCACGATCACGACCGCGTTGACCGAGAGATTGGCGATGGGGAGGTAGAGATCCATGGGCGCTCCTGCGTAACCCCTGAAAGGGGCGCACGAAAGGCGGGCAGACACGAAAGCTGTTAGAAATCCGCACCGACGCTGAGCGCGGGGCCGGAGCCGGGCCGGGCGTCCCCCGCAACGCGCTCGCGCCAGTCGAGCGCGACGCGCAGCGCGCTGTCGCCCAAGGGCACGCTGGCGACAGCGCTCGGCCCGATATCGAGCCGCGCCGCGCCGCGTTGCGCCGCGCCCCAGGCGCCAGCGCCGACGTCGATCCGGGTGCCGCCCGCGGTAGCGACCTGGCGCGTGACGCGCAGTGCGCCATCGGCGAAGGGATCGATGCGCGCCCGCGCGACGGCGCCCGCCTGACCATAGGCCTCGAGGCTGAAATCGAGCGGCAGCGGCACGGCATAGGCGCTCGCGACCACCCCGACCGCCGGGCCGCCCGGCACGCCGCCGAGACCCGCGCGATACTCCGCGACGATCCGGACCGGCGCGGCCATGGGTTGCCATTCGATTCCGGCGGCCGCCTCGCTGCCCCGCCCCGCGAGCGGCGCGGTCAGCCGCGCGAACAGGGCGATCCGGCCGCTGCCCGGATGATAGGCAATTCGCAGCCCGGCCTGGTCGC
>NZ_DASWTG010000075.1:0-13586 GCF_036402235.1 Sphingomonas sp.
CCGCCCCCTCCGTCAGCTTGCAGCTGACACCTCCCCCTGGCGGGGGAGGATTTTTGAGTCTCCGCCCACCCTGCGCGCAGGGCACCCGGCTCCACCTCCGGCAGGTTGCGCCTCGCAAATATTAGTATTATTATATTTTCAATTCCTCGCGAATCCGTAAGAATTCGTAAGGGGAGGGCGAACGATATGGAGGGATCGGATGACTGACGGCCCAATGACTGGCGGCCTGTCGCGGCGGCATTTCATGCATTGCGCCGCCTGCGCAACCACCGCCGCCGGAATGGGCGCGCTGCCCGCGAGCGCATTTGCCGCGACTCAAGCTTCGGGCACCCTCAAGGGCAAGGAAGCGATGCACGAGTTCCCCTATGGGGCCGTGAAGCTCACCGGCGGCCGCATCAAGCGCCAGTTCGACCATATCCACGCGCATTTCCTCGCGCTCGACAATGACCGCATCCTCAAGGTCTTCCGCCAGAATGCAGGGCTTCCCGCCCCCGGCCCCGACATGGGCGGCTGGTACGATCGCGACGGCTTCGTCGCGGGCCTGACGCTCGGCCAGTACATCTCCGGCCTCGCCCGCTACGGCGCGGCGACCGGCGACCAGGCGGCGCATGAGAAGGTCCGCCTGCTGGTCAGCGAATGGGGCAAGGCGATGGTCGCGGCGACCAACCCCTATGCCGGCCCCAAGGCGCAGGCGCAGTGGGCCGCCTATGTCATGGACAAATATGTCGTCGGCCTGGTCGACGCCTATCGCCTGAGCGGCGCCGAGCAGGCCAGGACGCTGCTCCCGATCATCATCGAGAAGTGCCGCCCCTATATCTCGCCCGTCTCGCGCGACCGCATCGGAAAGACCGAGCCGCCCTATGATGAGACCTATGTCATCTCGGAAAACCTGTTCCACGTCGCCGAGATCACCGGCGACCGCAAATATCACGACATGGCGGTCCACTATCTCCTCAACAAGGAGTGGTTCGACCCGCTCGCCGCGGGCGAGGACGTGCTGCCGACCAAGCATGCCTACAGCCACACCATCGGCAACGCCTCGGGCGCGCAGGCCTATCTCCATTTGGGCGACGAGAAATATCGCACCGCGCTGATCAACGCCTGGAAGTTCATGGAGCCGCAGCGCTTCGCCTCGGGCGGCTGGGGCCCGGAGGAGCAGTTCGTCGTGCTCGGCCAGGGCAACCTCGCCAAGAGCCTCAAGACCTCCAAGGCGCATTTCGAGACGCCGTGCGGCGCCTTCGCGGACCTGAAGCTCGCCCGCTACCTGATCCGCTTCACCGGCGAGCCGCAGTACGGCGACGGGCTCGAGCGCTCGCTCTACAACACGATGCTCGCGACGCGCCTGCCCGACAGCGACGGCGGCTACCCCTATTATTCGGACTACGGCGCACAGGGGCAGAAGCGTTATTACCACCAGAAATGGCCGTGCTGCTCGGGCACGTTGGTGCAAGGCGTCGCCGACTATGTGCTCAACGCCTATTTCCACGACGACGACAATCTGCTGGTCAACCTCTACACCCCGTCCGAGGTGACCTGGGACCGTCCCGGCGGCGCGGTCGTGGTGGAGCAGGAGACCGACTATCCGGTCCGCGACACGGTAAAGCTCACCGTGCGCAAGCCCGGCAACGGCCGCTTCGCGATGAAGCTGCGCATCCCGCATTGGACCAAGGGCGCGACGCTGCGGGTCAACGGCAAGGCGCAGGCGGCAATGCCGGGCCAACTCGCCACGATCACGC
This sequence comes from Sphingomonas sp., assembly GCF_036402235.1. Taxonomy (GTDB): domain Bacteria; phylum Pseudomonadota; class Alphaproteobacteria; order Sphingomonadales; family Sphingomonadaceae; genus Sphingomonas. The sequence goes on from NZ_DASWTG010000075.1 coordinate 1,737, forward strand.
GGGCCTGGAAGGCCGGCGACACGGTCGAGCTGACCATCCCGCAGCCGCTGCGCACGCTTCCGATCGACCCGGAAAACCCCAATCTGCAGGCGGTCATGCGCGGCGCGGTGATGTATGTCGGCCTCAACCCCTGGGAAGGGATCGACCAGGAGACGATTCCGCTTCCGGGCGCGCTGGAGCCGATGCCGGGCCATCCCGAATCCTATCGGGCGAAGGTCGGCCAGCGGAACCTCGTGTTCGTGCCTTACTACGCGGTCGATACCGAGCGCACGACGACCTATTTCAAGACGGCGTGACGATCGGAATGCCTCTCTCCTCCCTCACCCGTCACCCCCGCGTAGGCCGTCATCCCCGCGAAGGCCGTCATCCCCGCGAAGGCGGGGATCCATTCTGGCTGACCGATCGGATCGAGCCGCAAAGACAGCCCCAATGGATTCCCGCCTGCGCGGGAATGACGAAGGGGGGAAATGAGGGGCTTCACGTCAAATGACCCACCCCCGCGTCACCGCCACCTACGAGATCGAGACCGCCTTCCCGCTGAGCCAGGCGGCGGAGACGATGGCCGGCGAGCAGTCGACCGGCACCTTCGTGCGCGTGCCCGGCGAGACCGACGCGCTGCGCGAGGCGCATGCCGCACGGGTCGAGGAGCTGACCGAACTGGGCGAGGCCGCCGAACCCTCGCTCCCCGGATCGGGCACGCCCAAGGATTGGGACGGCAAGCGCCGTCGCGCCCGCGTGCGCCTGTCGTGGCCGGTCTCGAACATGGGGCTGTCGCTCCCCAATCTGCTCGCGACGATCAACGGCAATCTCTCCGAGCTCAAGGCCTTCTCCGGCCTGCGCCTGATCGACGTGACGCTGCCGCCCGAGTTCCTGACACGCTACCAAGGCCCGCAATTCGGCGTCCCCGGCACGCGCGAGCTGGCGGGGGTGTACGACCGCCCGATCATCGGCACGATCATCAAGCCCAGCGTCGGCATGTCGCCCGAAGCCACCGCCGCGCAGGTCAAGACGCTGGTCGAGGCGGGGATCGACTTCATCAAGGACGACGAGCTCCAGGCGGACGGACCGCACTGCCCGTTCGACGCACGGATCAGCGCGGTGATGCGCGTGATCAACGACCATGCAGAGCGCACCGGCAAGAAGGTGATGTTCGCCGCCAACCTGACCGGCGAGATCGACGAGATGCTCGCGCGCCACGACCATGTCGTGGCCGAGGGTGGCACCTGCATCATGGCGAGCATGAACTCGATCGGCCTGCCCGCGATGAAAATGCTGCGCGCGCATTCGCAGCTCCCGATCCACGGCCACCGCAACGGCTGGGGCATGCTCGGCCGCTCCCCCGCGATCGGCATGAGCTACATCGCCTTCCAGAAGCTCTGGCGCCTCGCCGGGATCGACCACACCCACGTCAATGGCATCGACAACAAGTTCTGCGAGAGCAACGAGAGCGTGATCGCCTCGGCGCGCGAATGCCTGACGCCGATGTTCCCGGCGCCGCACAAGGGCTGCGAGATCATGCCGGTCTTCTCCTCGGGCCAGTCGGCGAAGCAGGCCGCGCCGACCTATGCCGCGCTCGGCTCGGTCGACTGCATGTTCGCGGCGGGAGGCGGGATCATGGCGCATCCGGGCGGCCCGGCGGCGGGCGTACGCGCGCTGCAGCAGGCCTGGGAAGCCGCCGTCGCCGGCATCCCCGTCGAGCGGGCCGCGAACGACGCGCCAGAGCTCAAGGCGGCGCTCGGGGCATTCGGCGCGTGAGCATGCTTGCAATGTTGGAATTGATTTGCTTGCATGCCGATGCGACCCCTCCGGCGTCAGCGTTCGGTCCAGCGCCGAAACTCGCCGATAGTGTCAAGCTAGTGTCAACTTCCGCGGCATGAACCCCGCGCCCCTCTACGCCTTCGTCGGCGACGACTTCACCGGCTCGACGGACGTGCTCGAGCAGCTCGCCGAGGGCGGTGTGCCCGCGGTGCTGTTCCTGCGCACCCCGGACGCAGCGCTCCGCGCCCGCTTCCCCGAGGCGCGCGCGATCGGCATCGCCAGCGATGCGCGCAGCCGCCCGCCCGAATGGATGGACGCCGAGCTCCCCGCGATGTTCGCCGCGCTGAGCGACGCCGCGCTGATCCACTACAAGACCTGCTCGACCTTCGACAGCGCACCGCAGGTCGGCTCGATCGGCCGCGCGCTCGACATCGGCGTGCGCAGCTTCGGCGCGCCCGCGGCGATCGTCGTCGCCGCGCCGCATCTGCGCCGCTACGTCGCCTTCGCCAACCTGTTCGCGGCGGCGGGCGATCAGGTCCATCGCATCGACCGCCACCCGACCATGTCGCGCCACCCGGTCACGCCGATGCACGAGGCCGACCTGATCCGCCACCTCGCCGCGCAGACCAGCGCCAGGATCGGCCATGTCCCGCTCGACCGCATCCAGTCGGGCGATGCCGAAGCCGCATTCGACGCGGTGCGCGACGCCGATGCGGTGCTGTTCGACGGCACGACCTTCGCCGATCTCGCCGCGACCGGCGCGATCCTGCGCTCGCGTGGCGTCCGCTTCGCCGCGGGCAGCTCGGGCGTCACGCGCGCGCTGGTTCTGGCGTGGCAGGCCGAGGGCGTGATCGACGGCAAGCCCGCCGCCACCCGCGCCGCCGAGGCCGATCGCCTGCTCGTCGTCAGCGGCAGCTGCTCGCCCGTCACCGCACGCCAGATTGCCCGCAGCGCGGCGGACGGGTTCGTTGCTGCGCGCGCCGACGTGCCCGCGCTGCTCGAAGGCTCGATGGCCGAGGAAGCGCGCCTCGCCGACGCCGCCCTCGCCGCGTTGACGCAGAACCACCGCGCGCTCATCGCCTCTGCCGAAGGCCCGCTCGACGCCGGCGCCCCCGCCGCGGGCGAGAAGCTCGGCCAGGCACTCGGCCGCGTCACCCGTGAGGTGGCCCGCCGCACCAACCTCACCCGGGTCCTCTTCGCTGGCGGCGACACGTCGAGCCACGGCGTCGCACAGCTCGGCATCGACGCGCTGACCTGGGCCGCCCCGATCGAGCGCGGCGCACCGCTGGTCCGCGCGCATTCGTCCGATTCCGCGATCGACGGGCTCGAGCTGGTGCTCAAGGGCGGCCAGATGGGCGGCGAGGATTTCTTCGAAACCGTCCGCAAGGGCGGCTAAGGGCAGAACGGCCGCAAAGGCCGCGTTAGGGAGATTGGAATGACTCGGATCGCGCGTTGGGCGATGGGCACCGCATTGGTTGCGCTGGCGACCACCAGCCTGGCGCAGGACCGCGGTTCGCAATCCCCGCCCGATCCCGAAGCCTTCCGCAACCCGCCGCCGGAGGCACGCCCGCACACCCTCTATTTCTGGATGAACGGCAACGTCACCAGGGAGGGGATCGACGCCGACCTGCAGGCGATGCGCGACATCGGGCTTGGCGGCGTGCTGATGTTCGACGGCAGCAACGACGTGCCCAAGGGGCCGGTCGATTATCTGAGCCCGCAATGGCTCGACTTGATGACGCACATGATGGGCAAGGCCGACGAGCTCGGTCTCAAGGTCGGGCTGCACAATGCGCCGGGGTGGTCGTCCTCGGGCGGGCCATGGATCAGGCCCGACCAGGCGATGCAGCAGATCGTGTGGACCGAGACGCGCGTGACGGGCGACGGCACCGCGCCGGTCAGCGTGCAGCTGCCCCAGCCCTATACCAAGGAAGGCTATTATCGCGACGCCGCGGTGATCGCCTTTCCCGCTTCGCCCGGCGACGAGAGCCACTATCGCGCCGCGGTCGTGGCGATGGACGCCGGCACGACGATCGAACCCGCGACGCTGACCGATCGCGATCTCCACACCGCGGTCGAGATCTCGCCCACCGCACCGCTGGTGGTGACGATGAACAAGCCGTTCGACGCCCAGGCGATCACGCTCTACGCGGTCAAGGAAGCGCCCGGCTTCTCCGCGACGGTCGAGGCGTCGGTCGACGGCGTCACCTGGTCGCGCATCGGCAAGGTCAATGTCGGGGTCGAGCGCGGGATCGAATCCCCCGGCACGCTCAATTTCCCCAACACCGAAGCCATCTATTTCCGCATCACGCCGTCGGCGCGAGTGAAGCTCGCCGAAGCGCTGCTCTACGCGACGCCGCGGATCGACAATTGGGACGTCAAGGCCGAGCATGATTTCGTGATGGCGGCTCCGGTCGAAAAGCAGCCCACGGACCTCAAATCGCAATATGCGATCGATCCCGCGCAAGTGATCGACATCACCGCCAATGTCGACGCCACCGGCACGCTCCACTGGACCCCGCCCGAGGGCGAATGGACGGTGCTGCGCTTCGGCCATACCCCGACCGGCAAGCTCAACGTCGCCGCATCGGATTCAGGGCGCGGGCTCGAGGTCGACAAGCTCAGCACCGCCGCGGTCGATCACCAGTTCGACAGCACGCTGGGCAGGGTAGTGAAGGCCGCCGGCCCGCTGGCCGGCAAGGCGTTCGACATGGTCGAGATCGACAGCTTCGAAGCCGGGATGCAGAACTGGACGCCCGCCCTTCCTGCCGATTTCCAGAAGCGCAACGGCTATTCGATCACGCCCTATCTGCCCGCGCTGACCGGCCGGATCGTGGGCGATCTCGACGTCTCCAACCGCTTCCTGTTCGACTTCCGCCGCACGCTCGCCGACCTGATGGCCGACAATTACTATGGCCGGATGCAGGAGCGAGTGAACGGCGCGGGCCTCAAATTCCATATCGAAGGCTATGGCCCCGGCGCATTCGACGCGCTTCAGGTATCGGGCCGCGCGCAGGTGCCGATGACCGAATTCTGGTCGCGCACGCCCTGGACCGACAACCGCACGGTCAAGATGGTCGCCTCTGCGGGCCATGTGTACGGCAAGAACGTGATCGCCGCCGAGGCCTTCACCGGCGAGGCGCAGACCAGCCGCTGGCAGGACTATCCCTATGCGATGAAGACGCTGGGCGACCAGATGTTCGCGCAGGGGTTCAACCAGATCTTCTTCCACCGCTGGGCGCACCAACCCAACCCCAGGGCGCTGCCCGGCATGGCGATGGGGCCATGGGGTATCAACCTCGAGGCATCGAACACCTGGGTGCCGCAGGCGAGGCCCTGGATGGAGTATCTCGCGCGCAGCCAGTATATGCTGCGGCAGGGCATTTACGTGGCCGACGTGCTCTACTTCGTCGGCGAGGACAGCCCCAACCAGGCCGAATATGTCCGCCCGCAGGTGTCGCCCGACACCAACCCCAGGATCGGCGTGCATTTCGATCCGCAGGTCCCCGGCGGCTATCAGTACGACCTCATCAATGCCGAGGTGCTGCTGACCCGCGCGAAGGTGAAGGACGGGCGGATCGTGCTGGCCAATGGCGCCACCTATCGCCTGCTCGTCATCCCGCAGGATATCGCCAGCATGACGCCGCAGCTCGCCACCAAGGTGCGCGAGCTGGTCGAGGCGGGAATGGCGGTGCTGGGGCCGAAGCCCACGCATCCCATGACGCTGGCGGGCAAGGCGGACAATGACGCCGCGTTCCGCAAGGCAGTCGATGCGGTGTGGGGCGACGGCAAGTCGGCGCGCAAGGTCGGCGCGGGCCGGGTGTTCCCGGGCGGATCGGTCGGCGACGCGCTGAGCGCGCTCAAGGTCGCGCCCGACGCCGATTGCCGCACAGCGACGCCCGACGGGCAGGTCGCGTGGCTGCACCGCAAGGCGGGCGCGACGCACATCTATTTCGTCGCCAACCGCCAGCGCCGGGCGGAGCGCGTCACCTGCACCTTCCGCGTCGGCAGCGCGGCGCCGTCGCTATGGGATGCGGAAACCGGCAACATCACCCGCGCGAGCCTGTTCAAGACCGAGCGCGACAGCACCGAGGTGACCTTCGACCTCTCCCCCGCCGGATCGACCTTCGTCACGCTCGATTTCGCAGCCGGGGCGCGGCGGATCGACTGGGTGTCAAAGGACGGCGTGCGCTTCGTCGATACCACCGCCGCGCCTGCCCCGGCAGCGAAGGCGCCGTCGAACAGCTTCACCATCTCGCTCTGGGCCAAGCCTGACATCGACCTGCGCCTGATGCCCGACGAGAGCGTCGAGGGACGGATCAACGAGACCGGCAAGAACTATCTGATCCCCGCCCGTTCGGGCCGCGACATTCACGGGCCGAAGACCGCGATCGCCGGCCTCGCGCTCGGCCGCAACGGCGCCTTCGTGATCGAGCGCGCGACGCCCGACAGCGCGCCCGCCGTTCTCGTCAGCCACACCCCGGTCGCGGGTTGGACGCATGTCGCGCTGGTCTACGACAAGGGCACACCGCGCCTGTACTTGAACGGCAAGCTCGTCCGCACCGGGAAGAAGAGCGGCCGCACCGTCTACGCGGGCGGCAGCGACGCGCCCGCGCCGGTCGGAGTCACCTATTTCTTCGAGGGCAATTTCACCCCGGCGCGAACCGAGCCACGCATCCTCTCCCCGCAGGAGATCGCCGCGGAGGCCGCAGCGGGTCCGCCTGCGCCAGCCCTGGCGACGGCGCCGGCCGAAGTCTCGCGCGACCGCTATGGCGATTTGCAGGCTCTGGTGTGGGAGAGCGGGCGCTATACGACGAACGACGGCGGGAAGTTCGAGGCCGAGGTGCCGATGCCGATTCCGGTGACCGGGCCGTGGACCGTCGCGTTCCAGCCAGGCCGCGGCGCGCCCGCGCAGATCACCCTGCCCGGCCTCTATTCGCTGAGCCGCCATGCGGACGCGGGCGTGCGCCATTTCTCCGGCACCGCGACCTACACCCGCACGGTCGAGATTCCCGAGGACGCGATCCGCAAGGGCCGCCGCATCTTCCTCGACCTCGGCCGGGTCGAGGTGCTGGCAGGCGTCAAGGTCAACGGCAAGGATCTGGGCGTGACGTGGAAGGAGCCCTATCATGTCGAGATCACCGATGCGGTGAGGCCGGGGAGCAACGACATCGAGCTTGCGGTGACCAACCTCTGGGCCAACCGGATGATCGCCGACGCCGCGCTGCCCGAGGAGGGCGCGTTCGTCGAGGGCGACTGGCCGATCGGCCAGCGCGTCGCCGCCGACGGCAAGAAGGCCGATGTGATGGCGCGCAAGATCACCGCGCTGCCCGACTGGTACAAGGCGGGCCAAGCCAAGCCCGCCGGCGGACGCGTCACCTTCACCCCCTGGACCTTCTACCAGTCGCACGAGGCATTGCTCGATTCCGGGCTGCTCGGCCCGGTGCGCGTGGTGTTCGCGGATACGGTGAAGGTCGAGTAACGCATCACCGTCATCCCGGCACAGGGCCGGGATGACGGCGTATGGAGCGTGGAGAGCGATCAGCCCCGCCTGCACAAAAAAGCCCCCGCAGCCGGGGCTGCGGGGACGAGCGGGGGGGGAAATGGCTGAGCCTGTGGCTCAGAGCGTGAAGCGGACTCCGGCCATGATGGTGCGCGCATCCTGCTCATAATTGCCGGGGCGCGTCGGCACGCCATAATAGCTTCGGGTCTTGGAACGGAGCAGGTTGCCGCCCTCGATCGTCACCGTGATCTTGTCGGTGATGTCATAGCCGATCGACGCGTCTAGCCAGTCGCGCGCGCGGGTATAGACCGGCACGTTGGTCACGATGTCGTTGCTCAGCAGGCTCGAATAGAATTTGTCGCGCCAGTTATAGGCGAGGCGCGCCGACAGCCCGCCCTTCTCGTAGATCAGGCTGGTGTTGAAGCTGTGCTTCGACAGGTTGGCGATCGGCGTCTGCAGCCCGGCGACCGAGGTGTCGGTCTTGCTGTCGACAAAAGTGTAGTTCGCCTGCACGCCAAAGCCGCTGAGCAGGCCCGGCAGGAAGTCGAAGAAGGTCTGGCCGCCGACCTCGAACCCCTTGATCTTGCCACCCAGCTCGTTGGTCGGACGGCTGATGCTGTAGTCGATCCCGTCAATCGTCTGCGGGCTGGTGCGGGTGACGAGGAAATCCTCGATCTCGCGATAGAAGCCGGCGACATAGAGCGAGGTCGTGCTCGACGGATAATATTCGAGGCTGGCGTCGAGCTGATTGGCGCGCAGCGGGCGCAGGTCGGGGTTGCCCGCCGATCCGGTACGCTGCCCCGGCACCAGCGAGAGCGTAGGAGAAAGGCTGCTGAACCCCGGACGGGTCAGCGTCTTGGCCGCGGCAAGACGCAGCTGCAGCTTGTCGGTGAAGTGGATGCGGACATTCGCGCTCGGCAGCACGCTCACATAATGCGTATCGATCTCCACCGGCGCGTAGCCGGTCTGGTCGAACACCGGCGGGTTGGTAGGGCCGGTGCCGGTGCCCGGGCGCTGGGTGAAGGTGGCGCGCGTGCCGTTGACGTTGAGGTTGGTGCGGATGACGCGGACGCCGGCATTGCCGTCGATGCGAACCGGCCCGTCCACCTCGAACTTGCCCATCATATAGCCGGCGAAGGTGCTCTCGCCGATCTGATAGCCGAACAGCGGGTTGAACGCCGCTTCGGTGGTGATCCCCAGCCGCGTGCGGACCGCGTCGAACCCGTCGCCGTCCAGCAGATTGTGGTTGGCGGCGTAGAAATTCTGCTCGATCAGATCGGTGCCGCCGAACATGTCGTTGAGCGGATTGAGGATGAACAGGTCGCTATAGGCCGACGCCCGCAGCCGTGCCCCGGCCGCGCCCGGCGTTTGCGAGAAGCGGAGCTGATCCTGCTGCACCTCGGCGTCGGTCCAGCGGATGCCGACATGCATCGACTTCAGGAAATTGCTGGCGATCTCAAACCAGGCATCGGCGCGCAGCTGCTTCGATTCGCTCTCCGACAGATTGATGTTGCGGCCGAGGCTCGCGATCTCGAAGCTGTCCAGGCTGCCCAGATCGATGCCGCTGACGCGCGCCATTCCGGGCAAGGTCGTCACGTCGAAATCGACGCGCGGCGCGATCGTGTCGAGGTTGAGCTCGGTATAATAGAGCTGGCCGTTGCCGCGGGTGTATGCCGCATCGATCGACAGATGCGCGGCACCCGCGTCGTACTTGACGCCGCCCGCGATCTGGTAGCTTTCCTCATAGGCATCGCGGTCCGCGCCGAAGGTGCGCACGGGAACGTTGGTGAAGCTGATCTTGCTGACGTCGTTGGTGCCCGGGAAGAACTCTGCCGATCCCGGCACGAAGGTCCGGTTGCGCAGCGAGCGGATATAGACGCCGTACTGCTTCTGGAGCTGGTTGGCGTCCTGATAGGTGCCCTGCAGGTAGAATTCGAGATCGGGGTTGGGCTTGTACTGGATCACCGCGTCGATGCCGATGCGGCGGCGGTCGGCGTTGATCACGGGCTGATACTGCTCCGAGAGCGACGCGACCCCGGCGCCGATGCCGGGCTGGCCGACGGGCGCGCCGACGCTGACGACATGGCTCTCGAACGCGCGCTGCTGGAACGATCCCGCGACAAGGATGCCCAGCTCACCATCGCCGACGCTCCAGCTGTTGCTGACCAGCGCGGAGAACATCGGATCGATCTTGTCGGGTAGGTCCGAATAGCGCCCGCGCGCCGAGCCGCTGAGCGTGAAGCCCGGTTTGTCGAGCGGCTTGCGGGTGATGACGTTGATCAGGCCGCCGATCCCGCCCTCGACCAGATCGGCCGAGGGGGTCTTGTAGACGTCGACGCGCGCGATCAACTCGGCCGGGATGTTCTCGAGGTCGACGCCGCGGCCGCTGCCGCCCGAGCGGCCGTTGAAGGTCGAGGTCACCTGCGACAAGCCACGGATGGTGATCCCCGATCCTTCGCCGCGGTCGCGGCCGACCTGGATGCCCGATACGCGCTGCAGCGCTTCGGTCACGTTCACGTCGGGCAGCTTGCCGATATCCTCGGCGACGATCGAATCGACCACCTGGTCGGCATTGCGCTTCAGCGCCTGCGCCGATTCGAGCGAGCCGCGGATGCCGCTGATGACGATCTCGGGCTCCGCGGCCTCGGGCGACTGCGGCGACGCGCTGTCCTGAGCCGCGGCCGGCGTCGCCGCAGCGATCGCGCAGAGCGCACCACCGGCGAGAAGACGACTGAAAAGACGCATATCCGTTCCCTCTCCCTGACCGCCCCCTGTCGGACGAATCCATATAATATGACTAATCTACACGGGAGAGATCAGGGATCAAGATTTTTGTCAGACATAACTCGACAGTCATGTGACGAATATGTGCCAGACGCATGCCGGCCTCCATGCACAAGCCGGCGTCACGGAAACCTTGGTCTAGGCGTCGAGCGGGACCGCGAGCTGAGCGCCCGTCGGCTTCGATCCCCATAGCGCATAGAACAGCACATAGAGCTCGCACGCGACCGTCAGCCAGAAGCTGTTCTGCAAGCCGATGGTGTCAGCCAGCCAGCCCTGCACCACCACCAGCGCACCCCCCGCGATCGCCATGATCAGCAGGCCCGATGCTTCCTCGGTCAGTGGACCGAGGCCCTTGATCCCCATCGCGAAGATCGCCGGGAACATGATGGAATGGCACAATCCGACCAGGATCAGGCACCACATCGCCAGCGGCCCGTGCAGCGTGGCGGCGCCGACCATCACCACGAACGCGGCCGCGGCATAGACGGCGAGCACCTTGTCGGCAGGAAAAGCGCGCATGATGAAGGCACCGGCAAAGCGGCCGACCATCATCCCGCCCCATAGCAGCACAAGGTAGTTGGCCGCCTGGGCCGGGGTGATGCCGGCGATCTCGGGCAGGATCGCGAAGTTGATGAAGAGGTTCGCGACACCGATCTCGGCGATCAGGTAGATGAAGATCGCCGGGATGCCGAACGCCAGGTTGCGATGCTTGTAGATCGGGTGCGCCCAGACCTTCCACAGCGGGACGGTGGTGCGCTCGGAGGCATGGGCGCGGCGCGTCGCCTCCCCCAGCGCCGGCAGCTTGGCGCGCCAGAAGACCAAGGCGATCAGCACCAGCACCACCGCGACCATGACATAGGGCAGCTGGGTCGCCTGCGCGTCGGCCAGCCGCTCCGCCGCGGTGAGCTGCGCGCCCTCGAGCGACGTGCCCCCGGTCGTCCGGCTGAGGATGAGATAGCCGCCGAAATAGGGTGCGAAGAACGTCCCCATCGAATTGAACGCCTGCACCAGCGTGAGCCGCGACTCCGACGATTCAGCCGGTCCGATCACCGCCACATAGGGATTCGCCGCGACCTGCAGCAGCGCGATTCCGCACGCGATCACGAACAGCGCCAGCAGCGTCACCTCGTATGACGGAAGGCGGGCGGCCGGGACCATGCCCAGCGAACCCGCCGCCATGACCAGGAGCCCGACGATGATCGCCTTCTTGTAGCCGATGCGCTCGATCAGGAATGCCGAGGGGATGGAGGCAACGCCATAGGCGATGAACCACACGCTCTCGATCAGCGTGGTCTGGGTGTAGCTGAGCTCGAACACGCTGCGCAGGTGCGGCAGCAGCGTGTTGTTGATGACGGTGATGAATCCCCACATGAAGAACAGGCTGGCGAGCAGCGTCAGCGCCGGCCGGTAATTGTAGCCAGCGGTTGCCGCGGCCGCGGACGTCCCGTTGGCGGGGGGCGGAAGCGCCATTCAAAATCCTCCCAAAATGATTGCCGGCAGCGCAGCGCTTGCCCGATTATTTATCTGACTATATCCGGGCCACGAACGTCGTCAACGGGGCGGCGAGGGCGGCCCTGGCGCATGCCCGATGAATTTCGTGGAATGAGATGACCCAAACCGGCGAGCTGCGGAGTGCGGCATGGTTCGACAATCCGGACAATATAGACATGACGGCGCTGTATCTGGAGCGCTATCTGAACTTCGGGCTGAGCTTGAAGGAGCTGCGGAGCGGCCGTCCGGTGATCGGGATCGCGCAGACGGGGAGCGACCTCAGCCCGTGCAACCGGCATCATCTGGTGCTGGCG
>NZ_DASWTG010000076.1:0-88236 GCF_036402235.1 Sphingomonas sp.
CCGCCCTGCTGCATCTGGACCAGCGCCTGGCGGAAGCCCGGGACGACCTGCATCACCAGGAAGGGAGCAGGCCCGCGGCCGTCGGTCGAATCGAACACCGTTCCGTCCTCGGTCCGGCCGGTATATTCGATGATCACCCCGTCGAGCTCGGTGATCAGCGCGCCGGTGCCCGGAGTGACGGTCTCGACGCTGACCGTCTTGAACTGACCGGCGCCCAACCAGGCGACCGCGAAGGCGATCGCGACCAGCGCGGCAATGGCCAGCCACAATTTGGGCAGCGTGCCCTTGGCGACGGGACGAAGCGGGACTTGGGAAACCGACATGCCGACCCTCGCGTAACTGGCTAGGGATAATATTAGGAGCCGCTGGGGCGCTTAGCGGGCGCCCTCACGCTCCATCCGCTTGCGCTCCAGCTTGCGGGCGCGGCGGATCGCGGCGGCACGCTCACGGGCGCGCTTTTCCGACGGCTTCTCGTAATGACGGCGGAGCTTCATCTCGCGATAGACGCCCTCACGCTGCAGCTTCTTCTTGAGCGCCCGCAGCGCCTGGTCGACGTTATTGTCGCGAACGATGATTTGCATAAAGCCGTTCAACTCCGAATCATATTCAATAGAAATGGGTTCGCCGAGGCACGCAACCCCGGGCGTCAGGACGCGGCCCCTAGCAGGCGGGACCCGCAAACACAAGGCGAAGCTGCCAGCGAGCCCCCGGCACCGTGGCGCGAATGTCACAGCGCCCGCACATTACACCAGATTGCAGCGCTGCAACGCTGGAGATACGCTTTGCCGCCATTCCCGCCCCATGCAGACGGCAACCGCATTGGATCTTCAGACCCGCATCCTGATCGTCGACGACGACCCCGGCATTCGCGAGCTGATGGCGGCGTTCCTTTCCGGGCACGGCTTTCTGGTCGATTCGGCGGCGGACAGCACGGCGATGCGGCGCCCCTCGCCGAGGGCGACTATGCGCTGATCGTGCTCGACGTGATGATGCCGGGCGAGGACGGCCTCTCAATCCTGCGCACACTCGATCCCGTGGATCGCCCGGCGGTGATCCTGCTGTCGGCGATCGGCGAGGATGTCGACCGCGCCATCGATGTGCAGATGAGCCGGCTGCGCAAGAAGATGGCGCGTCCTGGCGCCGATGAGCTGATTCGCACGATCCGCAACGAGGGCTATTTGTTCAACGCCGAAGTGGGCGGGCGCTGACCATGCCCCTCCGGCGGATGTCGATCGCGGTGCCGATCTTTCTGCTCGCCATCCTCTCCGTGACGCTCGCCGTGCTGGTGATGTTCGCGGTGACCTTCCGCGGGCGGCCGCCGCAGGGCGCACCGGTGCCGCTGGCGGTGATCGCGCGCGGCGTGGAGGGGCAGCCGCTCCCGCAGACCGGACGCCCGCTCGAATGCGCGAGCAGCCGCACGAACCTGTTCCGCCGCCGCAAGACCGCGAGGTCACGGCCGGTCGCGCCGCGCTCGCCGCGGCGTTACGCGCCGATCCGCGCGAAGTCCGGCTATGTGCCGAGCATGCGCAACCCTTGCGCGGGGAGATTCGAGGGAACTTTGTCGCCGCGCGGCGCCTGCCACAAGGCTGGCGCATCGTCCGGGTGACGTTGCCCGCCGCCTGAAACACGCTGCAACATGCACGCGACATAGCGAAATCCCGCCGTGACGCGGCGATCGGAACCTGTCCATCGAGGGTAACAAGAAGGGACGGTTTCCGATGGTCGATCACGAAGCGCAGGAGCATGATCTGGGCCTGGCGCATGATCTGAAGGCGATGGCCGCGCTGGCGACCCGCCGCCGCGCGCTGCGCTGGTTCGCGGGCGCGGGCACGGCGGCGATGGTGACCGGGTGCGACAGCGGCAGCACGAGCGGGACAGTCGCCACACCGACTCCCACCCCTACCGCCACGGCGACGCCGACCCCCAGCCCCACATCGACGCCGACCCCGACGCCGAGCGGCACGTGCGTCGCCGATCCGACCGAGACCAACGGCCCTTATCCCGCGGACGGGACCAACACGTCGAGCGGCCCCACGTCGAACGTGCTGACGTCGAGCGGCGTGGTGCGCAGCGACATCCGCTCGAGCTTCGTCGGATCGACCACCACCGTGACCGGCGTGCAGATGACGATCACGCTGACGCTGGTGAACGTGAACAGTTCATGCGCGCCGCTGGCGGGCTATGCCATCTACATCTGGCACTGCAACGCGACGGGCCAGTACTCGCTCTACGACGTGCCTGCCGAGAGCTGGCTGCGCGGGTTGGGCGTCACCGACGCCAACGGCCAGGTGACGTTCACCACGATCTTCCCGGGCTGCTATGCGGGGCGCTGGCCGCATATCCATTTCGAGGTGTTCTCGAGCCTTGCCAACGCCACGGGCGGGCGGTTCGCGCGGCTGATCGGCCAGCTCGCCATGCCATCCGCCGTGTGCAGCACCGTCTACAACGGATCGAGCACCTATTCGTCCAGCGTGTGCAATCTGAGCGGCGTCTCGATCGCGTCGGACAATGTGTTCGGCGACAACAGCGCCGCCCAGATCGCGCAGCAGACCCCGGCGATGAGCGGCAGCGTGAGCGCGGGCTATGCCGCCACCGCGACGATCGGGCTGGCGATCTAGGTTCCTCCGGCACGGTGCGCCGGGACCGCGTAAGCCGCTGTCCCGGCGCGAATCTTTCCGCATGACGAGCCGCAGCGACTGCGATAAGCTGCTGTTATCATGCGTCAAACCGTCACTATGCGCCGCTTCGCGGCAGCCACGGCAATCCTGGCCCTGCTCTCCGGATGTGGCGGAGGCGGGGGCGGCTCCGGATCGGTCGGCGGCGGCGGCACGGCGGTCACGCCCACGCCCACCCCCAGCCCGTCGAGCACCTGTTCGCTGCGCTCCCGGCAGGATTGGGTCGCCGCGCAGATGACCGAATGGTATCTGTTCCCCGATACGCTGCCGACCGGACTCAACCCTGCAGCCTATGCGACGGTGCAGGATTATATCGACGCGCTGACCGCGACCGCGCGGGCCCAGCGCAAGGACCGCTATTTCACCTACATCACCTCGATCGCCGAGGAGAACGCCTATTACAATTCGGGGTCGAGCGCCGGCTATGGCTTCCGCCTCGCGCTCGACGCATCGAACCGGCTGCTGATCACCGAGGCGTTCGAGGGCGCCCCGGCGCTGACCGCGGGAATCGATCGCGGCACCGAGATCCTGGCGATCGGCACCAGCACGTCGAACCTGCGCACCGTCGCCTCGATCCTGGCGAGCGAGGGAGTCGCCGGCCTCAACAACGCACTTGGGGTTTCCGCGGTGGGCACGACCCGCACCTTCCAGGTCCGCGATGCGGCGGGGACGCGCAACGTCTCCGTCGCGATGGCCGATTTCGCCCTGACGCCGGTCTCGTCGCGCTACGGCGCCAAGGTGATCGACGATGGCGGGCGCAAGGTCGGCTACATCAACCTGCGCACCTTCATCAACACCGCCGAGACGCCGCTGCGCAACGCCTTCGCCAATTTCCGCGCGCAGGGGATCACCGAGGTGATCATCGACCTGCGCTACAATGGCGGCGGGCTGGTCTCGATCGCCGACCTCGTCAACAACCTGCTCGGCGCGGACAAGACGGCCTCGACCGTCGCCAATTACGTGACCTTCCGCCCGTCCAAGGCGTCGAACAACGAGACCACCTATTTCGCTCCGCAGCCGCAGTCGATCACGCCGACCCGCGTGGCGTTCATCGGCACCAGCGGATCCGCCTCGGCGAGCGAGCTGGTGATGAACACCTTCATCCCCTATCTCGGCAACCGTTCGGCGCTGGTCGGCACCAATACCTATGGCAAGCCGGTGGGCCAGATCGCGATCGATCGGGCCGCGTGCGACGACCGGCTGCGCGTGATCGCCTTCGCGCTGGAGAATGCCAACCATCACGGCGCCTATTATGACGGGCTTGCCGGCTTCATGGGCGCGACCTGCCGCGCGAGCGACGATATCAGCCGGCCGCTGGGCGACCCCGCCGAAGCCTCGACCCGCGCCGCGCTCGACTTCCTTGCCGGGCGCGCCTGCACGCCGATCACAGCGACAGCAGCGGCGCCGGTGAGCAGCACCGGGCTTGCCCCGCAGGCCGATCGCGTGCGGCTCGAAGGGCGCCCGATGGAGTTGCTCATGCCCGACAGGCCGACCACCCCGCAGCGCGAGGTGCCGGGCTTGTTCTAGCCGCCTCGCCCAGCTTCTTTTCGTCACCCCGGCCCCTTCGAGCCTGCAAGGCAGGCGCTCAGGACAGGCTTGTGCCGGGGTCCAGGCGGAGGCAAGCTGAAGCACAAGGGCTCAAGGTCGATCAACCGGGAGCCGGGACCCGGGCACAAGGCCGGGGTGACGGGGAAACGGATGACAGCCGGAAGCGACACATTGCACACCCGCCAGCGGCTCAAATCGATCCTCGGCGGATCGGCGGGCAATCTGGTCGAATGGTATGACTGGTACGCCTATGCCGCCTTCACCCTCTATTTTGCACCGCATTTCTTTCCTAAGGGCGATCAGACCACGCAGCTGCTGAACACCGCCGCAGTGTTCGCGGTCGGCTTCCTGATGCGCCCGATCGGCGGGTGGCTGATGGGGGTCTATGCCGACCGATATGGCCGCAAGGCGGGGCTGACGCTCTCGGTCTCGCTGATGTGCGCCGGGTCGCTGCTGATCGCGGTGACGCCGGGATATGAGAGGATCGGCTGGGTGGCGCCGGCTTGCCTTGTGTTCGCGCGGCTGATCCAGGGGCTGTCGATCGGCGGCGAATATGGCGCGAGCGCGACCTATCTGTCGGAGATGGCGGGGAAGAAGAACCGCGGCTTCTTCTCGAGCTTCCAGTACGTCACGCTGATCTCGGGCCAGCTCATCGCATTGGGCGTGCTGCTGTTGCTCCAGGCGTCGATGAGCGAGGCGGCGCTGGAGAGCTGGGGGTGGCGAATCCCCTTTTTCATCGGCGGCGCGCTGGCGGTGATCGTCTTCTGGCTGCGGCGCGGGCTTTCCGAGACGCAAAGCTTCCACAACGCCAAGGCGGAGGGACGCAGGACGGGCGCGCTGGCGCTATTGAAAGAGCATCCAGGCGAGTTCCTGCTGGTGATGGCGCTCACCGCCGGGGGCACGCTCGCCTTCTATGCCTATTCGATCTACCTGCAGAAGTTCCTGGTCAACACATCGGGCTTCGACCGCGAGACCGCGTCGGAGATCAACGCCGCGGCGCTGTTCGTGTTCATGTGCATCCAGCCGCTCGCCGGCGCGCTCTCCGACCGGATCGGGCGCAAGCCGCTGATGGTCGGCTTCGGGGTGCTGGGCGTGCTGTGTACCTATCCCATCTTCACCGCGCTGGAGCAGGTGACGAGCGCATGGGCGGCGTTCGCGCTGATGCTGGGCGCGCTGATGATCGTCACCGGCTACACCTCGATCAACGCGGTGGTGAAGGCCGAGCTGTTCCCGGCGCATATCCGCACGCTGGGCGTCGCCCTGCCGTATGCGCTCGCCAACGCGATCTTCGGCGGAACGGCGGAATATGTCGCCCTGTGGTTCAAGGATCAGGGGATGGAGCGCGGCTTCTACTGGTATGTGACGGGAATGATCGGCATATCGCTCGTCGTCTATCTGCGCATGCGCGACACGCGGACGCACAGCAAGATCCTGGAGGATTGATGGCGTGAGGCCGCATCTCGGCCATCTCCGCGGAGCCCTCATCGTCGCGCCGCATCCCGACGACGAGCTGATCGGCGCAGCGGGGCTGATCGCCCACCTCCTGCGCCGGGGAACCTCGGTGCATGTCGCCGTGGCGACGGACGGTGCGGCGTCGCACCCGAACAGCCGCAAATGGCCACGCCGACGGCTGATCGCCGCGCGCCAGATGGAAACGCGCCGGGCGCTGCATCGGCTGGGGGTGATGCCCGGTTCGATCCATTTCCTGGGCCTGCCCGATGGCCGGACAACCGTTGACGATTGCCGCCGCGCCCTCGTCCGGGAGATCCGCCGCCTGCCCCGGCTCGATCTGATCGTCGGCCCGACGCGCGACGATGCGCATCCCGATCACCGGGCGGTAGCGATCGCGCTTGAGACGACCGCCAGGCATGCGCGTCTGCTCGGCTACCGGGTCTGGCCGCCGCAACCGATTCGGCGTGGCCACCTCTCCACCCTGCCGGTCGCTTCTGCGGCAAAACGATCACTGATCCGGCTTCATCACACCCAGCTCGGCCATATCCGGGACGATCCCGAAGGATTCCAGATCATGCCGCGCGAGCTGGACGCATTTTCGCGGCCGCTGGAACGCTATGTGTGGCTGCGATGATCGCTGAATCGAGACGCGAATCGACGCGCAGCCGGCGGCGAACGATTCCCCTTACCGGCGATCCGCGCTAAGCCCCCGGGATGACTCCCGTGCTCAACGTCCACAGCTCGATCCTCGGCCAGCCCTGGCGCTGGCGCGGGCTGGCGGCGGATGCGCGCGATCCGGGCTTCGCCCCAGATGATCTGGTGACTCAACTCCTGCTCACCCGCGGCTGCGCGCGCGAGGAGCTGGAGGCGCATCGCGCGCCGAGCATCCGCGCCTTCATGCCCGATCCGTCGATCTTCCGCGACATGGACAAGGCGGCGGAGCGGCTCGCCGATGCGGTCCAGCGCGGCGAGGCGGTGACGATCTTCGGCGACTATGACGTCGATGGCGCGACCTCGGCGGCGCTGCTGATCCGACTGCTGCGCGATCTGGGATTGGCCCCTCGCGCATACATCCCCGACCGGCTGATGGAGGGATATGGCCCCTCGGGCGAAGCGCTGGTGCGGTTGAAGCGCGAGGGGGCGGACCTGATCGTCACCGTCGATTGCGGCGCGATGGCATTCGATGCGCTGGCGGAAGCGCGGGAAGCCGGTGCCGAGGTGATCGTGGTCGATCATCACAAATGCGCGTCCGAGCTGCCGGTCGCGCTGGCGCTGGTCAATCCCAACCGGCTGGATGAGGAGGAAGGGCGCAACCACGGGCATCTCGCCGCGGTCGGGGTCGCCTGGCTGCTCGGCGCGGCGCTGGTGCGCGTGCTGCGCATGCGCGGCTTCTTCGCCAACCGGCCCGAGCCCAAGCTGCTCGACCTGCTCGACATCGTGGCATTGGGCACCGTCGCAGACGTCGCCGCGCTCAAGGGACTTAACCGTGCGTTCGTGGCGCAGGGCCTCAAGGTGATGGCGCAGCGCCGCAACATCGGCATGAACGCGCTGATCGAGGCGAGCCGGCTGACGCGGGCACCGACCGCGACCGATCTCGGCTTTGCGCTGGGGCCGCGGATCAATGCGGGCGGGCGCGTCGGCAAGTCCGACCTCGGCGTACGGCTGCTCACCACCGAGGACGCCGACGAGGCACGCGGGATCGCCGAGGAGCTGAACCGCCTCAACGAAGAGCGCCGCGCGATCGAGGCCGAGGTGCAGCAGTCCGCCGAGGCGATGGACGCCGAAGGCGCGGTGGCGGTGGTCGCCGCGCGCGGCTGGCACCCGGGCGTGATCGGCATCGTCGCGGGGCGGCTCAAGGAAAAGCTCGGCCGGCCGGCCATCGTGATCGCGATCGGCGAGGACGGGATCGGCAAGGGATCGGGGCGCTCGATCGCGGGAGTCGATCTCGGCGCGGCGATCCTCGCGGCGAAGGAAGCCGGGCTGCTGATCGCGGGCGGCGGCCATGCGATGGCGGCGGGGGTCACCGTCGCCGAGGCGCGGGTCGCGGACTTCGCCGCCTTCCTCGAAGTGAGGCTCGCCGAAACCGTCCAGCGCGCCGCGGGGGAGCGCGCGCTGTTGCTCGATGCGGTGCTCGCGCCCGGCGGGGTCAATCCGGATCTCGTCAACGCGATGGAGGCCGGCGGCCCCTATGGCATGGGCTGGCCCTCCCCCCGCGTCGCCGCCGGCCCCGTGCGCATCATCAAATGCGACGTGGTCGGCAACGGCCATGTGAGAGCGATCGTCGCGGGCGAGGACGGGCGCAGCATCAAGTGCGTCGCCTTCCGTTCCGCCGACACACCGCTCGGCCTTGCGCTGCTCGGCGCACCGCGCGACCGCAGGCTGTGGATCGCCGGGCGGGCGAAGATCGACGACTGGGGTGCAAGGCCCGCAGCGGAAATCCACATCGAGGACGCCGCCTGGGCCGATTGAGCGCTTGACCCGGCGCGCCGCTTTGCCTAGTTCGCGCCCTCGCCTTCATGGCCCCTTCGTCTAGCGGTTAGGACGCGGCCCTTTCACGGCTGAAACACGGGTTCGATTCCCGTAGGGGTCACCACCCGCAGAAGTACGCCGTTTCTGGCACTTCGCGGGCGGCGGTTTTACCCGTAGCCTGCAATAGCGTATCGGCGATGCCCTGCGGCCGCTCGTTTGCCTAACCGCCCTCATAGCCGGTGAGGAAGCTCACGATGTTCGCGCCGAGCGCGTCGAGCGCGTAGCCGCCTTCGAAGACGAGCAGCGCCGGCAGGCCGGTCGCGGCGATGCGCCGGCCGAGACGCGCGAAATCGGGCGTGGCGAGGCGGAAACCGGATAGCGGGTCGCCGTCGAACGTATCGACGCCGAGCGATACGACCAGCGCATCCGGCCGCAACGAGGCGACCGCGCGGAGCGCGGCCTCCAGCGTTTCCTCATAGACCTCCCACCCGATCCCGCGCGGCAGCGGCAAATTGTAGTTGCACCCTTCGCCGGCGCCCGCTCCGGTTTCGTCGGCATAGCCCAGGAAATAGGGGAAATCGCTCGATGGATCGGCGTGGATCGAGACGTAGCTCACGTCCGCACGGTCGTAGAAGATCGCCTGGGTGCCGTTGCCGTGGTGATAATCGACATCGAGGATTGCCACCCGCGCCGCGCCATTGTCGCGCAGATACTGCGCGGCGATCGCCGCATTGTTGACGAAGCAGTAGCCGCCGTAGAAATCCGCCCCCGCGTGATGCCCCGGCGGGCGGCACAGGCTGAATGCGGCGCGCTCCTTCCCTTCGAGCACGGCACGGGCACCGGTGAGCGCGACATTGGCCGAGGCGCGTGCGTTCACCCAGCTTCCCGGCGTGATCGGGGTCGAGATGTCGAAGGAATAATAGGAGAGGCGGCCGTCGAGCGAGGCGGGAACCCGATCGGACCGGAAGCTGCGGATCGGCGAGGCGAGCGGGATGGCATCGCCGGGACGGCCCAGCGCCACCCATTCGGCATGGGCGCCTTCGAGGAAGGAAAGATAGGCGCGGTCGTGCACGCGCGCGATCGGCGCAAGCCCGAAATCGTCGGGGGCATCGACCGGGCCAAGGCCGGCTTGCCGCACCGCCTCGATCACGTTCAGCACGCGGACCGGTGCCTCATAGGGCTGGCCGATCACGCCGCGGTTGATCTCGCCCTGCGGATCATGAAGTACTTGCGCTTCGGAATAGATGGTCTTCACGCCGATCGCCCTCTCTACTCCGCCATATAGGCGTCCTTGCCGCCAACCACCGTCCGCAGCACCTTCGCCATCGCGATCGTCCGCGGATCGATGGCGAAGATGTCCTGCAAGAGGATCACGCAATCGGCGAGCTGCCCGGCCCTGATAGGGCCCAGCTTCGTGTCCTGGAAGCCTGCATGCCCTGATCGCAGCCTCAAATGGTCCGGGTTCGCCGGCGCGGTCGAAGCCTATAGCCTTCCATTTCATCCCGGAAGCGCGCCTGGGCAGCCAACCGGACCGGTGCGTTGCGTGCGCCGAAGCCAGTATAGTTCGAGCGCTCGACAATCTCGAAGAAGAAGCGGCGGTCCAGCGCTCGGCTGTAGAGCTGAAGGTAGCGCCCGCCCTGTGCGTTGCCGTCCAGCAGGACCTGCCGCTTGCTCCAATGGAACTCGTCGAGCTCGACCGACATCGCAACATGATCGATTTCGGTCAGGCCGATACCCGGTGACGCCGGCTCATCATCCGCGAAGTCCCGCTGCCAAAGGTCACCCACGTCGGGCGGAAGAAGATAGATCAGCGTACCGCCGACGCCACGCAGCGCCGGTACATCAAGCCCCTCTTCACCAACCGCGGCGTTGAATCGCGGGATGCGCAGGGCGTCGGCGCGTGCCAGCGCGGCGTCGACATCGACCGTGCGCAGGCCGAGCGCGCAGATCGACGGACCGTGCAGCAGATTGAAGGCGTGGGCGAAGCCGCGCTCTTCCAGGTTCACGACCAGGTTGATTGCCCCCTGATTCCAGCGGTCGACCTTGCGACTGACATGCCGGGCGGTGCGCGCGAAACCATAGTCGCGCAGCATCCGTTCCAACCGTACGCCGTCAGCGGCACTCGCCGCGAACTCAACGAATTCGATGCCCAGGCCCTGCGTGGCAGCAGGAAGCGGTTGGGGTTTGGCGGCTGCACCGGCAGCCGCATCGTGCAGCGCGACGAGCGAGCGCATGCCGTGGGTCGCAACCATCTCGGCCGAGGTCGCGCGGAAGAGGTCATTGAAGATCTCGAGCGACAGAGGCCCGCTACAGCCGAGGCGCAGCAGCTCAGCGACATAGTCGGTAACGGGCAGATCGCCCTGACCCGGCATCGACCGGAAATGACGGCTCCAGAACAGCAGACCCATGGTCGTTGACCAAGGGCAATTTCGACCTGTTCCTCGGCATGTCGAGCGAGATTCAGGGCAAGGGCGTGCTTACGGCGCTGCTCAACTGAGCGCCGCCCCGCAAGCGATCCCGGTCGGGGTCACTGCGGCAGGGGCATTTTCAGCGCGCTGCGCAGAAGGACCGGGCCGAGCAGCCCGGATTCGAGCAGCGGCGAATCCCTGTCATAATGCTTCCAGGTGCTGAAGGTGACGCGCCCGCCCGGCGGCTTGGGATTCCCCGCGCGATACCAGTCCGGCAGCCTGTCGATCCCGCCCGTCGCGCTGAACGCGGTGACCGAATAAGCATTCTCCTGCGGCAGCTGCTCGTCGCCGATCAGCCGGTTGGGCCACAGGTTGGTGACCGCGACATCGAGCCGGTTGGCCCCAGCCTGAACGGCATCGGTGACGTCGATCAGGAAGGGTGGTTTCCATAGCGTAGCAAGCTGGCGGCCGTTGACGCGAACGCCGGCAATCACCTCGACCCGCCCCAGATCGAGCCAGAGCCGCCGGCCCTCGCCCAGTGCCCCGCGGGGGACGGTGAAGCTGGTCGCGTAGCTGGCGGTGCCGGAGAAATGGCGCACCCCCGCATCGGCATGGCGATGAAGCGATTGCAGCCGGTCGAGCGTCACACGAGCCGGTGCGCCGAGACCCTCGGGAAAGCTGACCTGCCAGGGTTTTGCCAGCGCGGCGGGCGGTGCGATCCCGGATGCATCGATCGTGCGATCCCCGACCACGTAGCGGCCATTCTCCCAAAGGAGCAGCCCTGCCTCGGGTCCGGAGGCAAGCGTGAAGGCGGGCGGCGCCGGGGGGGCGGGCAGGGGCAGCGCGGCCAGCCGCGCGATCTCCCCGGCCGGCAGGGCGCGCGATTCGAGCCTCAGTGCAGCACTGTCCCCTTCGAAGAAGCGCGGCCGCGCGACGCTGTGGTCGAGGGCCGCGTGGACTGTCGCATCCGAGCGCGTGCCGCTTCCGATCGGTCTGCCGTTCAGGAACAGCGTGGGCGTGCCCCGGTCATAGACCAGCGCCAGGTGCGTCCAGCCCGCGATGGCCACTGGCAGCGCGAGCACGGCCGGATAGGCGTCGCCGCGATTCTCATAGAGGATCAGGCCGTTGCGCCCCGCCGACAGCGCAGCCATGGCGTGCCCCGCGCCGAACAGGGCGTCGCCCGGCGGCGGATCGAGCAAGAAACTGGCACCCGAGATGCCGAGCCGCTCCGCGCTTCCCCCGCGCGCGAACGCTGCGGCACGGGCGGCGGCAACGGCCGGACTCCGGTCCGCCGAAGCGATCTCGGGCGAGATCGGCCACAGATCCGTTTCGGGCTTGATCCACCCGGTCAGGGTGAAGCTCCCCGTTACCGGGCTGGCGGCGACACGCGGGGTCGACGGCCGCTCGCCATGCCTGCCGATCGCAGGCAACCCGGCTCTTGCAGGCGCGCGGAACACGACGAAGCACGAGCCCGCCGGATCGAGCCGCAACGGCATCCGCGCCCAGCCCTCGCCCGGTTCATAGTCCGGTGCCGCGACGGTCTCGCCGGTCTCCGCGTTCCAGATCTCGGGCCGCTTGCCCGCGACGCGAAAGGTGCAGGTGAATTCCTCGCTGCGCCGTCTGCCATTGGCAACGAAATAGATGTCCGCGTCGCCATCGCGCCGGTGGATCCAGCGAATCGCGGCACCGGGTGCCGCGTCCGAAATCTCGAAATCAGGCTGCGCGCCCGCGGCATCCAGCACCTCGCGCAGCGAACGGCCGCGTATCACCCGCCCCTCGCCGAAATCGCGCTCGCGCCGTGTCTCGCCGTCCAGATCGCCCCATAGCTCCTGCGCCATGGCTTGCACCGCGGCATCGCTTTCCGGATAGCCCGCCAGCCCGTGCGACTGGCGGGGCGGCGCGCCGACCAGCCACATGCCCTGCGCCACCATCGCGCGCAGCCGTTCCATCAGCGCGCGCGTGATGCGCTGATCCTCGGGCAGCACGAGCACGCGGTAGCTGATCCCGTCGGGCAGCACGATGCGGCCATCGACAATGCGCGCGCGCTTCAGCAGGACTTCGGCGTCGCACACATCATAGTCATGCCCCTGCGGCACATCGAGCGGCAGCCTCGGCCGCGCGCCGGACAGCGTCGCGGCGACCGGCTCCTCGACATGCACGGCGACCTGGACGGGCGAGCTTTCGCCGGTGAAGAACAGGATGTCTGCGACGAAATTGCCGCACTTCAGCATATGCTGGCAGCGCGCGGCATAGGTGAGCCACGGGCCGGCCGCCTCGAACCAGGTGTTGGTGCGATCGAAATGGAAGCCCCATGGCCCCATCGTCATGCCGGGCTTCGCGTCGGGATGCGGCTGCTGCGCGTAGCGGTGGAAGATGAAGTGGTTGAGGCCGAGCGCGTACATCTCGTCCCCCAGCGCCTTCATCGCATAGGGATGCTCGAGCCAGCGCGACTGCGCCGGGCGGCCGGTGAAGCTCTCCGCGCCGATGAAGTTCTTGCCGTGGACGTGCGCGACCGCGGCGGCGAGCTTGACCGAATAGGCGGCCGCCCCGCCGCGCACCCAGAACTCGCCCATCAGCCGGTCCATCTTGGCGCCGGCCTGCATGTCGTCGAACGGGCCGTTGCCATAGGGCTCGGTGTAGGAGACGAGGCCGTCGCGCTGGCACAGCTCGTGGAAGCGGTCGAAATAATGCTCCTCCATCAGCAGCGCGAGGACGCGGCGGAAATCCCACAGGAAGCGCTCCGTGATCTCGGGCGAGCCGACGATGCGCCCCGTGAGCGCGGGCATGTAGCGGGTGATGGGATAGCCGCGCCGCTTCTCGAACTCGGCGGGGAAGCCCGCGGTCCAGTTCTGCTGCCCGGTCTCGTAACTGTCGACCAGCGCACCGGCGAGGCCGCGCTTGCCGAGCTTACGCATCACGTCGCGCACCTGGCCGAAGTATTTCTCGAAATGGAAGTCGAGCGCGGTGCGGCTGAACTTATCGCACTCCAGGCCGATGCCGGTGTCGGATGCGGCCACATTCTTTGCGCCGGTCGCGGTATGGCCGAAGCGCAGCACCGTCCAGTCGCCTGGCGGCGGGGTCCAGCGCAGCCGGCCGCCTGCATCGATGAAACCGCTCAGGTCGATCACTCGCCCCGGATCGATCGCATCGCCCGCGGCGGCCACGCCCGGCTCCTCGCCGCGATTGGCCACGCGGCCCCAACCGGCCTTGGCGCCGATATCGGCGGTGCGCGCGGTGGCGGAGAGACGGATCTCGGTCACGCGCAGCGCCGCGGGGAGCGTCAACCGGAAGTAGCGGGCGCGCACCTCGCCGAAGCTCGCGCCGAGCGGCGGGATGGTGCGTAGCCGCCAGAAGGGCACCGCCAGATCGGCGAGCTTGCGGAAGTTCCTGCCATCGTCGGAGACTTCCAGCACCGCGAAGGTACGCGGCTCGAAGTTCGGGATGTCGTCGCCCGGAACGGCCTGCACGGTGACCGAACGCGCGGTGACCGGAGCCTCGAACGCGAAGGTCAGCGCGCCATCCGCACCCGCGGTCAGATCGACGCCGGTCGCGGCATCGCCATCGGTGATCAGCCGCGATTCGACCGTCTTGCCGCCGGTGGAGGCACGCACGATCTGGCCTTGCGCTGCGTCGGTGGCGCCCGCGGGAATCGCCACCGCCAGCGCGTCGCGATAATGGCCCAGCCGCACCAGCGGCTGCGGCAGCTGCACGTCCACCGCGGTGCCGCCCTCCACCGCTGCCTCGCTCCACACCAGCTGCTGCATGCCGAGCTCCGGCGTGATCCACGGTCCGCCGCTCGACGACCAGCCGGGGCAATTGTGCAGCGTGAAGGAAATGCCGAGCCGGTCGCATTCGGACACGGCATGGCGCACCAGCTTCACCCAGAGCGGACTGAGCACCGCCGCCGGCCCTTGCGGGATGCCGACGCCGACATCGAACATCTGCACCCCGCCCACGCCGACGCGCGCCATCGCCTCGAGATCGCGGGTGATGCCGTCGGCGGTGACATTGCCGTTCATCCAGTGCCACCAGGTATGCGGGCGCGAGTCGGGCGGCGGATCGCGGAAGCTGGCATCCATCGACCCGGGCTTGACCGCTTTTGCGCCGGACGGCAGCCCGAACGAAACCGTCAGCGCGCCGGCTGCGGCACCCGCGACGAAGGCCCGGCGATCCAGCATCTCGCACTCTCCCAATCTATAATCGACGTCTGCGCGTCCTATAAGTGATATGATATTATTGAATGAAAGCTGCAAGACAGGTTACCACTGCGCGATCAGTGCGCCTGCAAAGGCCGGATGGCCCGAAAGCCGGACGAGGCGATTTGGTATCAATTGACACCAATTTCGGCGAGCTCTAGATTTCGCACAACCTTTCGGAGCGCTGGACTCATGACCGACCCTGCCAATCCTCTCGGCCTCAATGGCTTCGAGTTCGTCGAATTCACCTCGCCCGATCCCGCGGCGATGGCAGCGCAGTTCGAGCAGCTCGGCTTCGTCGCGAGCCACCGCCACCCGACCAAGAACATCACCCGCTACAAGCAGGGACGCATCAACCTGATGCTCAACCGCGACGAGGGCGGCCGCGTCGCCGAGTTCCGCGCAGCGCACGGCCCTTCGGCCAGCGCGATGGCATTCCGCGTCGCCGATCCCGAAGCGGCGATGAAATGGGCGCTGGAGCACGGCGCCGAGCGCACTGCGGAGGACGATACGGTCATCCTGGGCATCGGCGGCTCCTACCTCTATTTCATCAAGGACGGCCACGATCTCTATGCCGACTGGGCCGAGATCCCCGGCTGGCGGGAAGCCGAGGCCGCCAACAATGTCGGGCTCGACCTGCTCGACCACCTCACCCACAATGTCCGCCGCGGCCAGATGCGGGTGTGGAGCGAGTTCTACAAGACGCTGTTCGGGTTCGAGGAGCAGAAGTATTTCGACATCAAGGGCCAGGCGACCGGGCTGTTCAGCCAGGCGATGATCGCGCCCGACAAGGCGATCCGCATTCCGCTCAACGAGAGCCAGGACGACAAGAGCCAGATCGAGGAGTTCATCCGCGAATATAAGGGCGAGGGCATCCAGCATCTCGCGCTGACCACGCCCGACATCTACGATACGGTCGAGCGGCTGCGGGCGCGCGGCGTCAAGCTGCAGGACACGATCGAGACCTATTACGAGCTGGTCGACAAGCGCGTCCCCGGCCATGGCGAGGACCTCGAACGGCTGCGCAAGAACCGCATCCTGATCGACGGCAATATCGGCGACGAGGGCATCCTGCTGCAGATCTTCACCGAGAACATGTTCGGGCCGATCTTCTTCGAGATCATCCAGCGCAAGGGCAATGAAGGCTTCGGCAACGGCAATTTCCAGGCACTGTTCGAGAGCATCGAGCTCGACCAGATCCGCCGCGGCGTGATCAAGGTCGACGCATAGTCGTCGCCCCAGCGAAACCTGGGGCCTCACGCGGCAAGCGCCGCGCGCGAGGATGGAGATCCCAGCTTTCGCTGGGATGACGATTGGGTTGGAGAGGAGAGCCGGGAACAACCCGGCCGCCAATTCCTTCCAAAGGGGGAAGGAATGGATGCGGGAGCGGACCAAGCACCGCTCCCGCATCCAACTTTTCCGACAACTTCTCCGGACCGCGAAGAAGGTTTAGGAAACGGCATGCCCGATTATTTCCCCGGCTTCGGCAACCATGTCTCGACCGAGGCGGTCGCGGGCGCACTGCCGGTCGGCCGCAACTCGCCGCAGCGGCCCCCTTTCGGCCTCTATGCCGAGCAGCTCTCCGGCACCGCCTTCACCGCACCGCGCCACGAGAACCGCCGCTCCTGGCTCTATCGCATGCGGCCGAGCGCCGAGCATCCGCCCTATGTGCGCTATGAGGGGGCATTGCGCTTTGTGGCGGCCGCGCCCGATGCGCCCCTGCCCCCCAACCGGCTGCGCTGGGACCCGATCGCGACGCCCGCCGCGGGCACCGACCTGATCGACGGCCTGACCACGGTGCTGGTCAACCGCCCTCCCGCCGATCTCGAGGGCGTCGCGGTGCATGTCTATGTCGCGAACCGGGACATGGACACGCGCGTGTTCGTCGATGCCGATGGCGAGCTGCTGTTCGTGCCTCAGGCCGGGCGGCTGACGCTGCTCACCGAGCTTGGGCGGATCGATATCGCCCCGGGGCAGATCGCGCTGGTGCCGCGCGGCGTGAAGTTCCGCGCGTTGCTGCCCGATGGCGAGGCGCGGGGCTATGTCGCCGAGAATCACGGCGCGCTGTTCCGCCTGCCCGATCTTGGCCCGATCGGCGCCAACGGCCTTGCCAACCCGCGCGACTTCGAGACGCCGGCGGCGTGGTATGAGGATCGCGACGGGCCGTTCGAGATCGTGCAGAAGTCGCTCGGTCACCTCTGGACGACGACGCTCGATCATTCGCCGCTCGACGTGGTCGCCTGGCACGGCAATCTCGCGCCATGGCGCTACGATCTCGCCCGGTTCAACACGATGAACACGGTGAGCTT
The DNA here is from genome assembly GCF_036402235.1 of Sphingomonas sp. GTDB lineage: Bacteria > Pseudomonadota > Alphaproteobacteria > Sphingomonadales > Sphingomonadaceae > Sphingomonas. Next base: position 17,058 of record NZ_DASWTG010000076.1, read on the forward strand.
CGACCATCCCGATCCGTCGATCTTCACCGTGCTGACCTCGCCCAGCGACGTGCCGGGTCGCGCCAATGCCGACTTCGTGATCTTCCCGCCGCGCTGGATGGTGGCCGAGGACACGTTCCGCCCGCCCTGGTTCCACCGCAACGTGATGTCCGAGGCGATGGGGCTGATCCACGGCGCGTACGACGCCAAGGCCGACGGCTTCGCGCCGGGCGGTCTGTCGCTCCACAACCTCATGGCCGGGCACGGGCCGGACGTCGCGAGCTGGGAAGGCGCGAGCAACGCCCAGCTCAAGCCGCACAAGATCGACGGGACGATGGCATTCATGGTCGAGACCTGCTGGCCCTATCGCCCGACGCAGTTCGCGCTCGACACCGCGCAGCCGGATTACGACGCGGCATGGGCCGGGTTCCCGAAGGCGAAGCTGCCCTGAGCGAGCGGCTCACCGCCACGCCGTCCGGCGTTCGCCTTGGTCCGCTCGATCTCATCGCCGACGGCGCCGCGCGCAACTTCGTGCTCGAGATGAAGGCGGGGCGGTTCCATGGCTTTGCGGTACGGCGGGGTGATATGGTCACCGGCTTCGTCGATCGTTGTCCGCATATGGGGCTGCCGCTGGCGCAGCAGCTTGACGCGTATCTCACCAACGACGGCGCGCTGATCCAGTGTAGCTGGCATGGCGCGTTGTTCCGGATCGGCGACGGCAGCTGTGTCGGCGGGCCTTGCGCCGGAGCGGCGCTCACGCCCTGGCCGCTTGAGGTGCGCGACGGGACGATCTTCACGGCCTGATCGCACCTCAAGCCGCTCGCCTGCCTCCCGAGACCCCAGCTTTCGCTGGGGTGACGGAATCCTGCTTCGGCTCGGGGTTGGAGAATTCCATGCCCTCGTCGATCCCGCCCCAGCGCAGCGCGAGCAGGTCGAGCGCATAGTTCTGGTGGACGCGCCACGGCTTGCGATTCCCCTGGCGCGGGAACTTGTCCATGCCCCGCTGCACATAGCCCGAGGTGAAGGTGAGGAACGGCTCGGGCTGCACCTCGCCGGCGATGCGCGGCGTCACCTGCCGCATGCCGCGCTTCTTCATCGCGTTGAGCAGGCGACAGACATAGGCGGCGGTCAGATCGGATTTCAGCGTCCAGCTGGCATTGGTATAGCCGAAGCTGGAGGCGAGGTTCGGGATGTCCGAATACATCATGGCCTTGTAGCCCAATGACTTCGCCGGATCGGCGCGCACGCCATCCACCGTGAAGGGGATGCCGCTCATCAGCTGCATGTCGAGCCCGGTGGCGGTGACGATCACGTCGGCGGGGAGCAGATCGCCCGACTTGAGGCGGATGCCGTCTTCCTCGAATGCCTCGATCCGGTCGGTGACGACCGACGCGCTGCCCTCACGGATCGAGGCGAACAGATCGGCGTCGGGAACCAGGCAGATGCGCTGGTCCCACGGATTGTAGCGCGGCGTGAAATGGGTCGCGACGTCGTAATCCTCACCCAGCTCGTCGCGGACCATCTGGATCAGCCGCGCCTTGGTCTTCTCGGGCTTCCTGCGCGCGAGGCGGTAGAAGAACTGGCCGAGCGAGATGTTCTTGAGCCGGGTCAGCCGGTAGGCGAGCCGTCCGGGCAGCCGGCGCCGCAGCCAGTTGGCGATGCCGTCCTCCGAGGGCCGCGCGACGATGTAGGTGGGCGAGCGCTGGAGCATCGTCACATGCGCCGCGGTCTTCGCCATCTCCGGCACCAGCGTCACCGCGGTCGCGCCCGATCCGATCACCACCACGCGCTTGCCGGCATAGTCGAGATCCTGCGGCCAGTGCTGCGGATGGACGATGTCGCCCTTGAACCGCTCGCGCCCGGCGAACTCGGGAAGGTAGCCCGCAGCGTAGTTGTAATAGCCCGAGCACATGAAGAGGAAGTTGCAGGTGAATTCGAGCGGTTCCTTGCCCGGCCCGCGCTCGACGCTGACGGTCCAGCGCGCGTCGGCCGTGGACCAGCTCGCCGCGGTCACGTGGTGCTGGTGCCGGATGTGCCGGTCGATGCCGTAGTCGCGCGCGGTCTCGTCGAGATAGCGCAGGATCGAGGGGCCGTCGGCGATCGCCTTGGCCTCGGTCCAGGGGCGAAAGCTGTAGCCGAGCGTGTACATGTCGCTGTCGGAGCGGATGCCCGGATAGCGGAACAGGTCCCAGGTCCCGCCGATCCGCTCGCGCCCCTCGAGGATCACATAGCTGCGGTCCGGGCAGTCGCGCTGCAGGAAATAGCCCGCGCCGATCCCGGAAATGCCGGCGCCCACCACCACCACGTCGAAATGCTCAGTCATTCGCCTCTCCGGAGCAGATACTTACATTTGTGTAAGTTAAGTGCAATGCCGTTCCGACCCGTGGGCAGGGAGTGCCGCCGGCATTACTGAACGCAATCGTACATTTAATTGACAAAATTGACTCGAGACGCATGTTTTCGTCTGGGATTGACACGCATCATGCGCGGAAGGCTGACCGGCAACGGCGTGAACAGGCGCATGACTCCGCATAGCGGAATGTCACGATGTAGGAAAATTCCACCATCCTGTGCCTGCGCGAACCGTCATTCCGGCCCTGTGCCGGCGGCTAGACACTCCTCCCCTTCAGGGGAGGTGGCATCGCGAAGCGGTGACGGCGGAATTTTGCCGAGCTGAAATCGGCCGTCTGCGCGGCCGCCCCTCCACCGCTTTCGGCGGTCCCCCTCCCCTGCGATGCAGGGGAGGACTTAGTAGTCCTTCGAATATTTGAGGCCAGCGCGCGAGCCGCCGAACGATCCGGTCTGCGAGAGCAGGCTCAATGCGCGGGTCAGCGCGATCTCGAGCTGCACCGCGGTGTAGCCGCGAGCGTCGGTGATGATCTCGACATAGATGTCGTCGGTCAGATACTGGCCCGCGGCGAGCGCCATGCCGCGGCCGGTGGTGTCGTCCTCGCCCAGGATGCGCAGCCGGTCGATCCCCGCCGCCGAGCGCAGCTGGCCGAGCGGATTGAGGCCGCCCGAGGCGCGCAGCGAGTTGAGCGCGGCGGCGAGCTGGATCGCCTCGGTCGCGGAGAGGTTGGTCACCGAGCTGCCGAACAGCAGGCGCGAGAGCACCTCATCCTGCGGCAGCGACGGCGTCGAGGTGAAGGCGATGCGCGGCTGCTGCCCGGTGCCGGTGATGTTGATGATCGCCGTCACCCCCTCGGCCGTGGTGTTGGCCGAGATGTTGATGCTGGGATCGGTGAGCGGACCGCCCTCGAAATTGATCTGGCCGCGGGTCAGCTCGAAGCGGCGGCTGGCGAAGCTGTAGGTGCCGCGCACCACCTTCGCCTCGCCCGTCACCACCGGCGCCGCGGAGGTGCCGGTGACCTGCATCCGCGCGCTCCATTCGGATTCGAGGCCCATGCCGTTCACGAACAGGCGGTTGTCCGCAACCACCGCGACGTTGAGGCGGAAGATGCCGGACGGCGCGCGCCGCACCGGGCGCTTGCCTTCGGCGTCGAGCTCGCTCTTGCGATAGACGCCGGTCAGCTCGGGCACCTCGGCGGCGCCCTGACGGATGATCTGGTAGCGCGCGTCGGGGATGATGATCCGCCCCTCGATCAGCCCGCCGTCGAGGCCGTTGGTGATGTGCAGCTGCCCGGTCGCGGTCGCGCCGAGCGCGTCGCTGCGCGCCAGCCGCGCATTGCGGAAGCGCGCGGTGATGTCGATCGGGAAGCCCTGCTCGGCCGACAGCCCGACCGTCCCGGTCGCGATCACGCGCCCGTTGCCGGCGACGGCGTTCATCTCCGTGATGTCGAGCGAATCGCTGTCGAAGCGGCCCTCGATCTTCATCTGGGTGAGCCGCGTGCCCCAGGTCTCGTTCTCATAGGTCAGGTTGGCGGCGCGGAGCTGGCCGGCGAGCTGCGGCGCGCGCAACTGGCCCGAGAAATCGGCCGCGATCGAGATCGGCCCGGCGACCGACTGGTTGGTGAAGCCGGCGAGCGAGAACAGCACCGCCGACGGCCCGTTATAGCGGATGCCGCCCGCCAGCGGCGCCGCCCACAGCCGCTCGCTCCAGCTGCCGCCCGGCCCGAGCGGCTGGAGCGTCGCGACCATCCGGCCGATCGTCGTCTGGCCGCGCTTGATCACCGCGCGCGCGTCGCCGCCCTCGGGAAGCAACCGCCCGACGAACGCGATGTCCACCGGCGTGGACACGCCCGCCAGGCTCGACCGGTTGAACCCGGCAATGTTGAGCCGCGTGATCGCGTTGGGGAAGCTGCCGTCGCCGGCCTGGCGGAAATCGATCGAGCCGGTGGCGCTGCCGCCGATCCCGAGCCCGGGCGAGAAGGCATTGGCGATCGACAGGTCGAGCTTGTCGAGCCGCGCCTGCAGCGCCAGCCCCTCGCCCCAATTGCCCGCGATCCGCGCGCTGCCGCGATCGAAGTCGATCTGAGTCGGCGCGAGCCGGTAGCCGGCGTCGCTCACCAGGATCCGCGCGGCCTGCGGCGTGCGGAAACCGATATTGTTCGCGCGCCCCGACACCGCGACGCGCCACAGATCCGGCGCGAAGCGGGCGTTGATGCCGACGCGGAACGGCACGCCCGACGATCCCTGCGCCATCGCCTGCGCGGTGCCGCTTCCGCCGCGATAGTCAATCTTCGCCCGCGCGCGCGCCAGCACGAACTCGCCGCGCCGCAGGTTGGCGACCTGCGCCTCGCCGGTGATCGCGGGTGCATCGTCATAGAGCACGGCGGTCGCGTTGACGACGGCGCGGCCGATGGTGAATTCGAGGTCGCCGGGGATCTGCGCGTTGAGCGCGGTCGCGCGCACCACCGCCTGCTGATATCTGCCCTGCGCCGACAGGTCGACATTGCCGTTGATGCCCGATCCGGCAAAGGCGAGCGCGCCCGCGAACGGCCCCGCCGCGGTCTGGGTCAGCTTGCCGGTGATGTCGGTTCCCGCGAAGCGCGCCTTGCGCACGTCCACCGTCATCGCCCGGCCGGTGCGCACCAGCACGTCGGCGGTGAACGGGCCGTAGCTGGTTCCGCCGGTGGCGGTGACGGCCCAGGCATCGCCCTGCCCGCGGATCCGTGCCTGCAGATCCGCCAGCCCGACGCCCAGCCCCGGCCGCGGCGCGCGCAGATTGACCACCGGCGCGTAGAGCGTGCCCGTCACCCGCGCGAACAGCGGGCCATAATCGTTCGACAAGGCATCGGCATTGAGCAGCAGCGGCCCGGCCGGGTCGTAGCGGCCCGATCCGCGCACGACCTTGAGCTTGGGCGCGGCGAGCCGCAAATTGGAGAAGTTGATGATCCCGCTGGGGTCGAGCCCGACATTGACGCTCATCACCGCATTGCCGCCGAGGAAATCGCGCACCCCGGCGTTGAACAGCCGCGTGCTGCGCCCGGCGATCCGCCCCTTGATCCCCCAGCCGCCGCCCGGCGCGGCATAGAGATCGGCATCGGTGGTGAGGTTGACGATGCCGATGCCGTCGATCGTATAGTCGTTGACCCGCCCCTTGAGCGCGCCGGCATAGCGGCCGGTGCTGACGTTCGCGGCGATGATCGCGGTCGCGTCGATCCGGTCCGAGCGGATGCGCAGATTCTCCGACAGGATCTGCGGCCCGGTGATCGCGAGGTCGCCCGCCAGCGTCACGTTGGTGAGCAGGCCGCCCGCCGCGGCATTGAGGCCCGAGACGCGCCTTGCCCGCGCCCGTACGGGGACGAGGATGCGATCGGCATTCACCGTCGCCAGCCCCTCGGCATAGAGGCCCTCGACCACCGTCTCGCCGAAGCCCAGCGCCGCCGCCTGCAGCTTGTAATCGACCGTCGGCGTGGCGAAGGGGCCGTTGAGCGCCACCGCGCCGACCACCGAGCGGCCGTTGAGGTTGGGAGCGATCGCGCCGGGGGTGAGCAGTGCGGCCTCGATCCGGAACTGGTCGAACGCGTTCCGGCCGAGATCGATCGTGCCGGTCGTGTTCAGCGCCATCGCGCTGGATCGCAGCCGCAGCCGCGTGTCGGCGCGGCGCTGATCCAGCGTCGCGTCGAGCGCGACCTGCAGGTTGGGCGCGGTCAGCCGCTCGACCGGCCCCTTGAGGATCAGCCCCGGCCGGGTAGTGCCGCGAACCTGGAAATTGCCCTTGCGCGCGGCGATGCGCAGATCGGCCAGCGCCGCGCCGCCGAGCGTGCCGGTGGCACGGCCCTGCCAGCGCTCCCAGCTTCCGCGGCCATCGAGCCGGGCCGCGAGCGGCGCCTTGAGGCCCGCCAGCCCCGCGACCAGCCCGCCAACCGGCGCATTGAGATCGGCGCGCATGTCGAGCTTGTTGGCGTCGGGCACCGCGTCGAGCACCAGCGCCAGCCGGTCGCCGCCCCCGCGCCCGAGCGTGCGGCCATTGGCGATCACGCGCGCGCGGCGGTCGGCGATCGCCGCCTCGCCCGTGAGGGTCGCGACATGGCGCCTGCCCGCGACCGGCGGCTCCAGCACCAGCCGGTCGATCGACAGCCGCCCGATATCGATGTCAAGATCGGGGAGATAGGGCGCATTCGGGTCGCCGGGCTTGAGCTCGGGCAGCCGCCGCACCGTGACCAGCGGGCTGGTCGCCGAGCGGATGTCGATATGGTTGCGCAGATAGGCGAAGGGCCGCCAGTCGACCGCGATCGCCGGGGAGGTCGCGAACACGCCCTTGGGATCGCTCACCCGCACGTCGCGCAGCACCATCGCGCCGTAGATCGATCCCTCGATCCGCCCGACCTTGACGTTGAGGCCGCTCGCGGTGCTGAACTTGCCGATCTGGTCGGCGACGAAGCGCTTGCCGGGGCTGGTGTTGAGCCCGAAGATCGCGAGCGCCAGCAGCAGCGCCAGCCCCGCGAGCGCGATCAGCATCCATTTGGCGATCCGCTGCCACAGCGGCGCGCGGACGACGACCGTTTCGGTGGTGTCGGCGGTCTCGACCGTTTCGGGCGCCCCCTGCTCCGCCATCAGAACGCCTGCCCGATCGAGATGTAGAGCGCGATCTTCGATTCGCCCGGCTTGCGGTTGATCGGCGTGGCGACGTCGAGCCGCAGCGGGCCGAAATTGGTGTACATGCGCCCGCCGATGCCGAAGCCGAAGCGCATGTCGGTGAGCCTGGGCAGGCCCCCTTCATAGACCTGGCCCGCATCGACGAACGGCACGATGCCGAAATCGCCGAAGCGGTAGCGCGCCTCGATCGCGAACTCGTTGAAGCTGCGGCCGCCGATCGGCTTGCCGTCGGGCGCGCGCGGGCCGAGCTCCTGATAGCCGAAGCCGCGCACCGATCCGCCGCCGCCGGCATAATAGCGCCGCGACGGGGCGAGATCGTTGCGCGCGATGCCCTGGATCGTCCCGAAGCGCGCGCGGCCGGCGAGCACGATGCTGTCGGTGACGGGGAAGTATCCGGTGCCCTCGACCATCATGCGGGCATAGGGCCGTGCCGCGCCGCGCACCGAGGTCTCGGGGCTGAGATTGGCCTTCACGCGATAGCCGCGGGTCGGGTTGAGCAGATCGTCGGACTGGTCCCAGCCCGCGAACAGCGGCAGCGCGGCGATGAAATAGGCGCCGCGGCGGCGCTCGCCGCGCGCGAAATCGTAGCGGTCCTCGCTCGTGCCGATCAGCTCGACGCCGTAGCTGTAGGTCAGCGGCTTCTGCCAGATCGGGGTCGAATCGTAGGAGACGCGCGCGCCGAGCGTCCCGGTGAGGCTGGTGAACGCCTCGACGTCCGAGCGCAGCGCCGAGGCGAAGAGCTGGAAGGTGCGGTCGCGCCGCCCTGCGTTCGAGCGGCGGAAGGTGGCCGAGGCGCCCTGCTCCTGCGTGCCGGCGACGCCGGTCAGGATCAGCGCGCCTTCGGGCGGGAAGAGGTTGCGGTGCGTCCAGCTCACCTCCGCGCGCAGCCCCTGGCCGGTCGAATAGCCGAGCTCGCCCGCCAGCGTGCGCGGCGGGCCGGCGGTCTGCTTGACCAGCAGATCGACATATTCGGTGCCCTCGCCCGCAGGCGCGCCGGTCTTCACCGGCTCGACCGAGACGGTCGAGAACAGGCTGGTCGCGACCAGCGCGTCGCGCAGGTCGTCGACCTTGCGGCTGTCATAGAGGTCGTCGCGGTCGAAGCGCGTCAGCACCTCGATATGCCTGGTGTCGAAGACCGCCTTGCCCTCGGTGGTGATCGCGCGGAAGCGCGCGCGCGGGCCGATCTTCACGGGCAGCAGATAGTCGCCGGTATGGGTCTCCTCGTCGAGCAGGATGTCGCGCTGGCCCACCTCGGCGAAGGGATAGCCGTTCTGCGGCAGCGCGAGGCTCACCGCCGCCTCGGCGGCCTGCACGCGCACCGCGTCGATCCGCTCGCCGGTCTCGAGCTTGAAATTGTCGGCGATCAGGCTGGGCGGAACGGTGGGATCGGCTTCGATCCTGATCGTGCCGAAGGTGTAGAGCGGGCCGGGCACCGCGGCGATCGTCGCGGTCACCGGGCGCGTGCCGCCGGGGGTCTGCTCGACCGTCGCCACCGCGGTCGCGTCATAATAGCCGAGCGACTTCATCAGCCGCACCGCCAGCGCCTCGTCCTCGCGCGCGCGCGCGCCGATGATCGCGGCGTTGGCGGCGACGCCGTCGCCGTCCTCGAGCGCGGAGAGCTCCTCGAACTGATCGTCGAGGCTCAGCTCGTCGAGCCCGGTCACGCGGGTCACGTAGCGGATCTCGACCCCCGCCTCGTCATTCACGGGCATCGCCTCGGCGATCGGGGTGGTATCGAAATCGCTGAGCGGCGGCAGCGGCGCGGCCAGCTCGGTCTCGTTCTGCCCCTCGCCGAGCGGGGCATCGACGTCGAGCGGGTCCATCGCGTCGGCGGGCGCATCGGCCGGGGGCGCCGCCGGATCGGCGGGCGCCATCGGCTCGAGCGGCGCATTCATATCGTCGCTGAGCGGCGGGAGGGACTTGTCGAACTCCTCGTCGGAGACGATCGGCTTGTCATCGGCGGGAGGCGCGGTGCGCTCCTGCACCGAGCGGGGCGCGGGCTTGGGATCGTCGGCCGGCGCGCTCTGCCCGGGCTTGCCCGCAGTGCTGCCGATCTGGGCGCTGCCAGCCACCGGCGCCAAGGCGCTGCTCGCCAATAGCAGGATCCCCAGTCCGACGCCCGAAATTGCCCTGTCCTCCCAATGGGATCGTTCGATCCTCACCCACTCGCTAACCCAACGAGCGAGCCTGTGGAAGGTTCAAGCGCCGGACCGGGCTATTTTCAGCCCCGCGCCTTGGCCTGCGCGCGGAATTTGTGCAGCAGCGGCTCGGTATAGCCGTTGGGCTGGTCCACCCCTTCAAACACGAGCGCGCGTGCCGCCTGGAAGGCGAGGCTCGCCGCTTCGTTCCCGGCCATCGGGCGGTAGAGCGGATCGCCCGCATTCTGCGCGTCGACCTTGGCGGCCATCCGCTCGAACGCCGCATCGATATCCGCAGCGGTCGCGACACCGTGGAGCAGCCAGTTGGCCATGTGCTGCGAACTGATACGCAGCGTCGCGCGATCCTCCATCAGGCCGATATCGTGGATGTCGGGCACCTTCGAGCAGCCCACGCCCTGGTCGATCCAGCGCACGACATAGCCGAGGATGCCCTGGGCGTTGTTGTCGAGCTCGCGCGCGATCTCCTCCGGCGTCCAGTTGCGGCCCTGCGCGACCGGGATGGTCAGTAGCGGCCCGAGGCCCGGCACCGGTTCGCCCGCGATCTCCTTCTGGCGCACGAACACGTCGACCTGGTGATAGTGCATCGCGTGCAGCGTCGCCGCGGTCGGCGAAGGCACCCAGGCGGTGTTGGCGCCGCTCAGCGGGTGGCCGATCTTCGCCTCGAGCATCTCGGCCATCCGGTCGGGCGCGGCCCACATGCCCTTGCCGATCTGCGCCTTGCCCGACAGGCCATGACGCAGGCCGATGCCGACGTTGCGGTCCTCATAGGCCTTGATCCAGGCGGATGCCTTCATCTCCGCCTTGGGGATCATCGGCCCAGCACGCATCGATGTGTGGATCTCGTCGCCGGTGCGGTCGAGGAAGCCGGTGTTGATGAAGGCGATGCGGTCCTTCACCGCATGGATGCACGCGGCGAGGTTGGCGGAGGTCCGCCGCTCCTCGTCCATCACCCCGACCTTGATCGTATGGCGATCAAGGTCCAGCAAGTCCTCGACCGCGTCAAACAGGGCGTCGGTGAAGGCGCATTCCTCGGGGCCGTGCATCTTGGGCTTGACTATATAGATGCTGCCGGTGCGGCTGTTGCGGTATTTACCGAGACCAAGGAGATCGTGGAGCGCGATCGCGGAGGTGACGATCGCGTCGAGAATGCCTTCAGGGGCCTCGTCGCCCTCGATCCGCACCGCGGGCGTGGTCATCAGATGGCCGACATTGCGCACGAACAGCAGGCTGCGGCCCGGCAGCGTGAGGTCGCTCGCGAACGGGCGCTGATAGACGCGGTCGTCAGCCAGCCGGCGGGTCAGCACCTTGCCGCCCTTGTCGAACGTCTCGGTCAGGTCGCCGCGCATCAGGCCGAGCCAGTTGGCATAGGCGGCGACCTTGTCCTCCGCATCGACCGCCGCGATCGAATCCTCAAGATCGACGATCGTGGTCAGCGCCGCTTCGAGCAGCACGTCGGCGATCCCCGCCGGGTCGGTGGCACCGATCGAATGGCTGCGGTCGATCACCACTTCGATGTGCAGGCCGTTATGCCTGAACAGCAGCGATTCGCCGCGCATTCCGACAAGCTGGCCCGGGTCGGCAAGCGGCAGATCGCCGCTCGCGAAGTCCGCCCATTTCATGCCGGCCAGCGGCACTGCTTCGTCGAGAAACGCCTTGGCCGCAGCGATCACCTGCGCGCCGCGCTGCGCATCATAGCCGCCCGGCTTCGCCGTGCCGGGGAGCGCGTCGGTGCCATAGAAGGCGTCGTAAAGGCTGCCCCAGCGCGCGTTCGCCGCGTTGAGCACGAAGCGCGCGTTGAGCGCGGGCACCACCAGCTGCGGCCCGGCCATCGCCGCGATCTCGGCATCGACATTCTGCGTGCCGACGGTGAAGTCGCTCGGCTCGTCCACGAGATAGCCGAGTCCGCGCAGAAACGCCTCCTGCGCCGCCGGATCGGCCGCGCGCGCGGGATCCGCCGCACACCACGCATCGATCTGCGCCTGAAGCGAATCGCGCCGGGCGAGCAATGCGCGGTTCTCCGGCGCGAAGCGGGCAAAGATCGCGGCCGCACCGCTCCAGAACGCATCCGCCGCGATGCCCGGCGCGGGCAGCACCTGCTCCTCGATGAAACGGGCGAGCGGTTCCGCCACCGAAAGCCCGGCGCGCGTCACATAAGCGGTCATGCGAATTCCTCCTGGGTAATCTCGAGGGTCCAAACCCGCTCAGGACGTGGGCATGACAGCGGCGAAAAAGCGCTCCGGCGAGGCGGTCGCGAAGGCAGGTAGCGGGGCTACCTGACGAGCGGCCAACGACGTCCGGGGCGCTTTTTCGCCCTGCCCCTTCGGGGTGGCGATCAGCAGGCCCGTGGCTGTGTCGCGGCGGCTAGACGGGCCAACCGGCCCGCCTTCGCCCCCGCTCCTCGCCACGAACCCGCTGATCGCCATCATGCTCCACGTCCTGAGCGGGTTTGGACCCTTATCTGCCCCGGGGAGGGAGTGCCCGATTAGGCGATGTGCGGGGCCGCGATCAACCCCCCGGGCCGATCGCCGCCGCCGCGCTCTCGACCCGCTCCAGCATCGTGCGCAGTTGCGCCTGCTCGGTGTCGGAGAGGTTCTCGAAGATGCGGCGCTCGAGCTCGAGCGCCTTGGGCGCGACCTGGCGATAGAGCGCCCAGCCGTCGATGCTGAGCTCGAGCAGGTGCGAGCGCTGGTCGTCGGGATTGGGGGTGCGCGTGACCAGCCCGCGCTCATAGAGCGAGATCGCCGCGCGGCTCACCGTCACCTTGTCCATCTGGGTGCGGCCGCACAGCGCCTGCTGGCTCATCGCGCCGAACTCGGCAAGCACGGTCACCAGCCGCCATTCGGGAATGCGCAGGCCGAACAGCGCCTGATAGGCGCCGGCGATGGCGCCGGACACGCGGTTGGACGCCACCGAGAGGCGATAGGGCAGGAACGCGTCGAGCTTGAGTGTTGCCGTCATAGGACAGTGAATGCCCCGATCCTGCGCCGGGCGCAATGAGAGCATTGCTTCATTGCGCCCAAAGCGGGACTTGAGACAGAAAATATCAGGCGGCGTCGTCAACCTTCACCGGCTCCAGCCGCGGCGAGAGCAGGTGGACCACCAATAGCGCGAGGAAATAGGCACCGCCCGCGACCCAGAAGAGCGGCCAATAGACCCCCAGCCGGTCGAGGATCTCGCCCGCATAGAAGGCCATCAGGATGCCGCCGACCGCGCCGAGCGTGCCGCCGATGCCGACCACCGACCCGACCGCGCCGCGCGGGAAGAGGTCGGAGGGAAGTGCATAGAGATTGGCGGAGAAGGCCTGATGCCCCGCGGTCGCCACGCCGATCACCAGCACCGCCACCCACACGCTGGTGATCGATTCGGCGAACACCACGGGCAGGACGAGGCAGGCGCAGACGAACATCGTCAGCTTGCGTGCGTAGTTGGCCGACTTGCCCGCCTTCATCAGCCGCGACGACATCCAGCCGCCGAACACGCTGCCCACATCGGAGATGAGGTAGATCGCCGCGAGCGGCAGACCGAAGGTCAGCAGGTTGAGATCATATTGCTTGAACAGATAGCCCGGCAGCCAGAACAGGAAGAACCACCAGATCGGGTCGATGAAGAACTTGCCCAGCGAATAGGCCCAGGTCTCCTTGCGCGTCAGCACGGTGGCGTAGCCGATCGGCTTGACCGGGTCGGCGGGATCCTGCTCGATCCAGGCGAGCTCGCCCGCGCTCACCTTGGGATGCGCACGCGGCGAGCGGTACATCGCCCACCAGGCGATCAGCCACACGAAGCTGACCAGGCCGGTGACGACGAACGCCACGCGCCAGCCCCAGGCGACGACCATCAGCGGCACCACCAGCGGCGTGATGACGGCGCCGATATTCGCCCCCGCGTTGAACACGCCGATCGCGAAGGCGCGCTCCTTGGCGGGGAACCATTCGGTCACCGCCTTGATGCCCGCCGGGAAGTTGCCCGATTCGCCGATGCCGAGGCCAAAGCGTGCCATCGCGAACTGGGTCATTGAATAGGCGCCGCCATGCGCGATGTGCGCGAGCTGCCAGATGACAAAGGCGACCGCATAGCCGGCGCGCGCGCCGACCATGTCGACGAACTTGCCGAAGCCGATATAGCCGATCGCATAGGCGATCTGGAACCAGATGATGACGCCCGCGAAATCGCGCTCGGACCATTTGAGGTCCTCCATCAGCGTGGGCTTGAGCACGCCGATCATCTGGCGATCGATATAGTTGATCACCGTCGCCGCGAACAGCAGCGCCACGATCATCCAGCGGTAGCGTCCCGCATTGGCGGCGGCCGCCGTGCGGATGCCCTCAGCCTGGCTCGGGTCCATTCAGTCTCTCCTCTTACCGCCCCGGTCAGCGGGGCGTGGCTGCCTCGATCGAGCAGCTCACCTGCATGCCGTTGAAGGTCGCCGTCACCGTGGCGCCGACCGGCACCTCGTGTACACCGGTTACCGCGCCTGACGAAATCCATTGCCCCGCTTCGAGCGCGACGCCGCGCGCGGCCATGCTCTCGAACAGGAAGCGCGCTGCGCCGATCGGCCCGTCGAGCATGGTGCGTGCCGTGGCGGCGCCAGCCTGCGCGCCATCGATCAGCAGCGTGACCGGCCAGTCGACGAACTCGAGGTTCCGCCAGTCCGCGATCGCCTCGCCGATCACCAGCCCGTAATTGTTGCCGAAATCCGAGATGGTGACGAGCGGCCCGAGCGCGTTGATCCCCGGAAAGGGCGAGCTGGCGACCTCGATACCGACATGCACCGCGTCGATCAGCTCCGCGGCCTCTTCCATCGTGTAGCCGGTCTTGGCCGGATCGGGCGCGCGGGCGATGCGCAGCAGGAATTCGGCCTCGCCCGCGGCGAAGCCGTCGGCGAACACCGGCATCGCCGGACTCTCGCCGACGCCGTCGCGCACGCTGTCCGCGAAGATCGGGCCGGCGAGGCGGTTGGTGCCGAGCTGGCCGTCGAGCGGCGGATTGATCCGGCCGACCTTCCAGCCCGCGACCCGGCCGCCGGTCAGCGCGCGCGCGCGATCCTGGATCGCATAGGCGTCGTCCAGCGAAGCGGGCGGCGTGCCGGGATAATCGGGCAACCCGGTTGCCGTGCGGCGCGCCGTGACGAAGGCCTGCGCGATCGCGTCCAAACTACTCATCCACCCCTCACATCGTTCTCGATGCGACGGGGTAGTGGAAACCGGTGTCAGTGACAAGAGGCGCAATCAGCGCGCGAGCAGCGCCCCCACGCGCCCCTCCGCAAGCGCGCGAACCGCACCCGCCACGGCGGCGCGGAACCCGGCATGACCGGCGATCTCGGGACGGAACACCGATTCGAACGCCAGCAGCCGCCCGGCGAGCTGATCGGGCGACGTACCCGCCGCGGCGTCGGCCAGCTGGCCGGCGAGCGGATCGGTGATCTTCTCGCCAGCAGCGGCGCGGCGCGCGACGAAGTGCATCCACGCGGCCACCGGCACCGCGAGGCGGTCGACCGGACGCCCCGACCGGATTGCCGCCGCGGTCGTGTCCAAAAGGCGATAGGGAAGCTTCTGCGAGCCGTCCCAGGCGATCTGCGAGAGCAGATGGCGGATCGCGGGGTTGCGGAAGCGGGTGAGCACGGCCTGGGTATAGGCGGCGTGATCGAGGCCCGCGACGGGATCGAGCACGGGCACGATGTCCTGCAACGCCAGCCGCTCGGCGAAGGCCGCGAGCGCCGGCTCGCCCATCGCGTCGGCAACCGTTTCCAGCCCCATGGCAAGGCCGAGATAGGCGAGGCTGGAGTGCAGGCCGTTGAGGATGCGCAACTTGGCGCGCTCATAGCCGCCGACATCGCTGGTCAGCGTCGCGCCCGCCCCGGCTAGATCCGGCCCGTCTGCCAGCGTGTACGGCCCGATCACCCATTGGGTGAAGGCCTCGCGCTGCACGGTCGCGCGATCCTCGACGCCGAGCTCGGCGGCGACCTTGGCGTAGAGCGCGTCGTCGCTGGCGGGCGTGATCGAATCGACCATCGTGTCAGGGAAGGCCGCGGTGCCGGCGATCCACTTCGCCAGATCGGGATCGCGCTGGGCGGCCAGCGCGATCGTCGCCGCGCGCAGCTTGCCGCCATTGCCCGAGAGGTTGTCGCAACACAGCACCATGAACGGGGCGGCGCCCGCCGCGCGCCGCGCCGCGAGGCCCTGCACCAGCCAGCCGACGAAGCTGCGCGGCTCGCCGCCCTGCAAGTCGGCGACGATATCGGGATGGCTCATGTCGAGCGTGCCGTCGCCGGCCAGGCAATAGCCCTTCTCGGTCACGGTCGAGGTGACGATGCGCACCTGCGGGTTCGCCAGCAGCGCGGCGACCTGCGCGCCGCCACCCGGCCCGATCCATGTCCGGTGCGCGCCGATCACGCGCATCGACGGCTCGCGATCGAGCACCGCGAGCGTGTAGAGCCCGTCCTGCGCGGCGAGCGCCTCGACCGTGCCGCCCGAGCGCAACGAGACCGCGGCGATGCCCCAGCGCGGATCCTCCGCCAGCACGCTGTCGAAATAGCTCGCCTGATGCGCGCGGTGGAACGCGCCCGGGCCGAAATGGACCACGCCGGTCGCGACCCTCGCAGGATCATAGGCAGGCTTCGCGATCGCTCCGGGCAGTCCCCCAAGCGTCTCCAGCGACAATCGGCTCAAAGCGTCACACCCCGTTTCCAGATGGCAATCTCGCGCTCGCCATTGCGTTCGGCGGCGGCTTGCTCGCCCGATGCGATCGCGGCGATGCGGGCGAGCAGGGCATCGGCGGCGACGTCCATGCCCTCGGTCAGCACCTGCCCCGCGTCGAAGTCGATCCAGCCCGGCTTGCGCGCGGCGAGGTCCGAGTTGGACGCGATCTTGAGCGTCGGCGCCGGGAAGCCCAGCGGCGTGCCGCGGCCGGTGGTGAACAGGATCACCGTCGCCCCCGCCGCCGACAGCGCGGTCGAGGAGACCGCATCATTGCCCGGCGCCTCGAGCAAAGTAAGCCCCTTGCGCTTCACCTGGCGGCCATAGTCGATCACATCGGTGACGATCGCCTGCCCGCCCTTCTGCACCGCGCCGAGGCTCTTTTCCTCCAGCGTGGTGATGCCGCCGGCGATGTTGCCGGGCGACGGGTTCTCCGACACCGGCTCGCCATGGTCGAGGAAATAGCGCTTGAAGCGGTTCACCAGCGCGCCGATCGCGTCGAACGTATCGGCGTCGGCGGCGCGCGCCATCAGCAACTGCTCGGCGCCGAAGATCTCGGGCAGCTCGGTCAGGATCGCGGTGCCGCCGGCATCGGTCACGCAATCGGCCATGCGGCCGACCAGCGGATTGGCGGTGAGGCCGGACAGGCCGTCCGAGCCGCCGCACTTCAATCCGATCACCAGCCGGTCGAGGCCCATCTCCTCGCGCTGTGCGGTCGCAGCCAGCTCGGCCAGCTCGAGCACCTTTTCGACACCCTCGGCGATCTCGTCCGATGCGGCCTGCGCGCCGACGGTGCGGACGCGCGACCGCGTTTCCTGGGGCAACGTTTCGAGCAGCGCCGAAAGCTGGTTCGATTCGCAGCCGAGGCCGACCAGCAGCACGCCGCCCGCATTGGGGTGCTGCGCCAGCGCCGAGAGGATGTTGCGCGTACCGTCGAGATCGTCGCTGAGCTGCGAGCAGCCGAAGGGATGCGCGAAGGCGTGGACGCCGTCGACGCCGGGAGGCAGCGACGCCTCGGCCTTCGCCGCGATCTTCTGTGCGGTGCGGCCGACGCAGCCGACCGTGGGCAGCACCCAGATCTCGTTGCGAGTCCCCGCCCGGCCGTCGGCGCGCGGATAGCCGCGCCATGTGATGGCCGACGCCGCCGTCTGTGCGCGCTCGGCCCCCGCCCCGCCGCCATAGACCGCCTCGCCCGCCAGCGCGGTCGCGACATTATGGACATGGACATGGTCGCCTGGGGCGATCGCCGCGGTCGCCTTGCCGATCGGGAAGCCGAACTTGAGCACCGGATCGCCCGGCGCATGCGCCACCAGCGCGAATTTATGCGCGCGCGGGATTTCGGCGTTGAGGGTCACGCCAAGCACCACCTCGCCCGCGGCGAGATCGCGTAGCGCGGTGGCGACGCTATCGGCGCCATGGATCTGGAGAGCAGCAGGATTCATCATACGACTACCGGTGTCACTACGCCCTTGCGCCCCGATTGGCTAGGGGCCGGATGCGCGCTATGCACTCGCATATGAAGAAAAGCGCGCAGGCGACGATCAACGATGTAGCGCGACTGGCGGGGGTATCCAAGAAGACCGTCAGCCGCGTGATCAACCGCTCCCCCCTTCTCAACGAGGAGACGCGCGAGCGGGTGGAGAAGGTGATCGCCGAGATCGGCTATGTCCCCAACCCACAGGCGCGCGCGCTGGCGCTGCGCCGCAACTTCCTGATCGGGCTGATCCACGACAACCCCAACCCGCACATGGTGCTCAACGTCCAGCAGGGCCTGCTGGAGGTGCTGCGCGACACCGAGTTCGAGCTGATCGTCCATCCGGTCGACCGCGGGTCGGCGACGATGCTCGACGAGATCCGCCGCTTCCTCGAGCGACAGCGCCCCTATGGCGTGATGATCCTGCCGCCGATCAGCGAGAATGATTCGCTCGCCGCGCTGTGCCAGGAGATCGGCGCGCGCTACGTGCGCATGGGCTCCGCCTCGTTCGACGATGCCGAGCATATGGTCGCGTCGAACGACCGCGAGGTGGTGCGCGGCGCGGTCGCGCATCTGATCGAGAACGGGCACAAGCGCATCGGCCTCGTCCTCGGCCCGCACGGCTTCCGCTCGGCATTCGAGCGCAGCCAGGGCTATGAGGCTGCGCTGGACGATGCCGACATCCCGATCCAGCGCACCCTGATCGCGCAAGGCGACTATACGTTCGAATCAGGGATGCGCGCCGCCGAGCGCCTGCTCGACCTGTCGCCGCGCCCGACCGCGGTGTTCTGCTCGAACGACGCGATGGCCGCGGGCGTGCTGCACACCGCGCGCCAGCGCGGGCTCGACGTGCCGCGCGACCTCTCCATCGTCGGCTTCGACGACACCTCGATCGCCTCCTATCTGTGGCCGCCACTCACCACGGTGCGCTGGCCGATCGCGACGATGGCGCGCGCCGCGGCGCTGAAGCTGATCGGCGACGGCGAGGACGAGGAGAGCGGGGAATCGCTGTTCGTCTCGACGCTGATCCGCCGGGCTTCGGTGGCGCCGCCGGGGGAGTGACGAACACCACACGTCAGGCGCCCAAACCGGCACTCGCCTAATCGGTGAGTGCCGGCTCGTCGTCCACGATATTGCCCGACTGCCGGTCGAACAGCCGGCGATACCGGCCGTCCGGATCGGCGAGCAGCGTATCGTGATCGCCGTCCTCGACGATCCGGCCCTGATCGAACACCAGGATGCGGTCGAGCGTGCGCACGGTCGACAGCCGGTGCGCGATGACGATCGCGGTGCGGCCCTTCATCAGCCGGTCCATCGCCTGCTGGATCAGCGCCTCGCTCTCCGAATCGAGGCTCGAGGTCGCCTCGTCGAGGATCAGGATCGGCGCATCGGCCAGGAAAGCGCGGGCAAGCGCCACGCGCTGGCGCTCGCCGCCCGAGAGCTTGACCCCGCGCTCGCCCACCAGCGTCGCATAGCCGCGCGGCAGCCTCGCGATGAAGTCGTGCGCATTGGCCAGCCGCGCCGCCGCCTCGACTTCCGCCCGGCTCACCCCGGGACGGGCATAGGCGATGTTGTCGGCGAGGCTGCGGTGGAACAGGATCGGCTCCTGCTGGACGATCGCGATCTGCGCGCGCAGCGACTGCTGGGTCGCGTGCGACACGTCCTGCCCGTCGATCGTCACCCGGCCCTGGTTCACATCGTAGAGACGCTGGATCAGCTTGACGAAAGTCGTCTTGCCCGAACCCGAATGACCGACCAGGCCGACGCGCTCGCCGCCGCGGATGACAAGGTCGAGATGCTCGTAGAGCGGCGTCTCGTGCCCGCCATAGCGGAAGGTGACGTCGTCGAAGCGCACCTCGCCCGCGGCGATGCGGATCGGCTCCGCGCCCGCCCGGTCCTCGATCCCCAGCGGCTGGTCATGCAGGTCGACCAGCTCCTCCATCTCGTTCACCGCGCGCTGCATGTGATGGATGTGGAAGCCGACATCGATCAGATAGCCGTGCACGACGAAATAGCTCGCGAGCACGAAGGTGACGTCGCCCGGGCTCGCCGCGCCCCGCCACCATAGCCACAAGGCCGTGCCGGTGATCGCGCTGCGGATCGCCCACAGCACCGCGATCTGCGCGCTGCCCGACCAGGTGTAGCGCATCCAGGTGCGCCGCGTGCGCCTGGCCCATTTGGCGAGCAACGCGCCGACGCGGGCTTCCTCGCGCAGCTCCGCGCCGAACGCCTTGACCACCGCGTTCGAGCCGATGGCGTCGGAAAGCAGGCCGCCGAGCCTGGTATCCCAGGCGTTGGACAAGGTCGCGGCGGGCGAGGCCCAGCGCGTCGCCAGCACCACCGTCATCGCCACATAGGCGGCGGCGCCCACGGCCATCACGATCCCCAGCACCGGCCAGTGCCAGCCGAGCAGCGCCATCGTGCCGATCAGCACCGCGAGCGAGGGCAGCAGCTGGAGCAGCAGCACGTCGTTCAGCGTATCGAACGCCCACATGCCACGCGTGATCTTGCGCACTGTCGAGCCGGCGAAGCTGTTGGCGTGCCAGTCGGTCGAGAAGCGCTGCACGCGGTGAAAGCCGTCCTGCGTCACGTCACGCATCATGCGCAGCGTGAACGGGACGACGCCGGCCCAGGCGAAGTGGCGCAACGCCACCATGGCGAGGCCGAGCGCCGCCATCGCCGCGAACAGCGACAGCGCCTGGCTGCGCAGGTCGGCGGCGAGTGCATCGATCAGCCGGCCGGCGAACAGCGGCAAGAAGATCTCCGTCACCGTCGCGGCGGTGATGAACAGGGCGATACAGGCCGCGCGCCCGCGCTGCCGCGCCCAGTGGCGGAAGGCGAAGCGCAGGACGCGACGGATCGAATCCGGGCGGTCAGTCTCTTGAGTCATGTCGTGAACCGGCGCCGGGGCGCCGTCTCCAATGCGATGTCAATTTGGGGCGATGCGGGCGGGAACCCGGATCAGGGCGGCTTCAGGACCTAGTGGCGGAAGCGCCCGATGGTGCGGAACGCACCGGAAGGGCGTGCGATGGTATCTGACATGTACGCCCTCCTTTCCTCGCGTTGGAACGGGGCCGTGATGTAACGACATCCACGATCGCTTGCAAGCCGATCGCCGCGCTTCATCCCCCTCCCTTTCGGGGCAGGGAATGTGCTAGCGGCTACGCGAGCGTGCACCGGATTCGCCATGCGGGGCCGGCCTGCCGAGACTTTGGTTGAAATGTAATCTGACACCGGTTACCGGGTTCGGACCCGTCATGTGAGAGGAAATGTGAAAGTGCGTCCCCTGGCACTCGATCCCGACCGGCTGTTCCCCGCCGATCCCACCACCCGCGGCATTGCGCGTGACCTCTACAAGGAGATCGCCGGCCTGCCGATCGTGTCGCCCCACGGCCATACCGATCCGGCATGGTTCGCGACCGATGACGCGTGGGAGAACGCGACCGAGCTGTTCCTCGCGCCCGACCACTATGTCTTCCGCATGCTCTACAGCCAGGGCGTCGACCTCGACGCGCTGCGCGTGCCACGGCTCGACGGGGTGCCGGCGACCGATCCGCGCGCGGCGTGGCTACTGTTCGCGAGCAACTATCACCTGTTCCGCGGCACGCCTTCGCGCATGTGGCTCGACCATGTCT
The DNA here is from genome assembly GCF_036402235.1 of Sphingomonas sp. Taxonomy (GTDB): domain Bacteria; phylum Pseudomonadota; class Alphaproteobacteria; order Sphingomonadales; family Sphingomonadaceae; genus Sphingomonas. The sequence continues at coordinate 37,999 of NZ_DASWTG010000076.1, forward strand.
TTGCCGAGGTGTTCGGCATCGACCGGCTGCTCGATGCCTCGACCGCCGATCATTATTACGACACGATCAACGCCGCGCTGGCGACTCCGGGCTATCGCCCGCGCGCGCTGTTCGAGCGGTTCCGCATCGACTTCCTGGCCACGACCGAGGGCGCCGACGATCCGCTCGAGCATCATGCCGCGATCCGCAAGTCGGGCTGGGGCGGCCGGGTCGTCACCACCTATCGCCCGGATTCGGTGATCGACGTCGAGCATGAGGCGTTCAAGGGCGCGCTCGAGGCGTTCGCCAACCTGACCGGCGAGGACGTGCACAGCTGGCAGGGCTATCTCGCCGCGCACCGCAAGCGCCGCGCCGATTTCCGCGTGGCGGGCGCTACCGCCACCGACCATGGCTTCGCGACCGCGCAGACCGCCAACCTCTCTCCGCAAGAGAGCGAGGCGCTGTTCGGGCGCATCATCTCCGGCAAGTGGGACGCGGCGGACGCCGAGCTCTTCCGCGCGCAGATGCTCACCGAGATGGCGAAAATGAGCGTCGAGGATGGCATGACGATGCAGATCCATCCAGGCGCGTGCCGCAACCACAATGCCAGGCTGTTCGCGAGCCACGGCCGCGACAAGGGCGCGGACATCCCGACTCGCACCGATTATGTCCAGGCGTTGAAGCCGATGCTCGACGTGGTCGGCAACGAGCCGGACCTGACGGTGATCCTCTTCACCCTGGACGAGAGCACGTACGCGCGGGAACTGGCCCCCTTGGCCGGGCATTATCCGTGCCTGCGGCTCGGGCCGAGCTGGTGGTTCCACGATTCGCCGGAGGGCATGCGCCGCTTCCGCGAGATGACCACCGAGACGGCAGGCTTCTACAACACCGTCGGCTTCAACGACGACACGCGCGCCTTCTTCTCGATCCCGGCGCGCCACGATGTCGCGCGCCGCGTCGACTGCGCGTTCCTCGCCCGCCTCGTCGCCGAGGGGCGGATGCAGGACTGGGAGGCCGCCGAACTCGCCTATGAGCTGACCAACGGCCTCGTCCGCAAGGCCTATAAGCTCGACGAAACCCTTCCCGTGGCCGAAGCGGCCTGAACCCTATTTCATCCGGAGCTACATTGATGTTCGACCGCACCTATTACGCCACCCACCCCGACATGATGGAGTGCGTCTCCAACGAGGAGCTGCGGGACCGCTACCTGATCCAGGGCCTGTTCCGTGAGGGCGAGGTCGTGCTCAACTACACCCATGCCGACCGCTTCGTGATCGGCGGCGTGGCGGTGGACGGCGCCCCCGTCAAGCTCCCCGCACAGGAAGAGCCGGCCTCGGCCAAGGGCCACCCCTTCCTCGAGCGCCGCGAGATGGCGGTGGTCAATGTGGGCAGCGTCGAGGGCACGATCACGGTCGACGGCGAGAGCTTCACGCTCGGCAACAAGGACTGCCTCTACGTCACCATGGGCGCGAAGGACGTCGAGTTCTCCGGCCAGGGCGCGCGCTTCTACATCGCCTCGTGCCCGGCGCATAAGGGCTTCACCACGCGCAAGCTCGGCATCGCCGACGCCAATGCTCTGGAGCGCGGCAGCCTCGCCGAATCGAACGAGCGCACCATCTTCCAGCTCGTCATCCCCGGCGTGTGCGACAGCGCGCAGCTGGTGATGGGCCTGACGGTGCTCAAGCCCGGCAGCGTGTGGAACACCATGCCCCCGCACATCCATGAGCGCCGCAGCGAGATCTATTTCTACTTCGAGCTCGACAACACCGACACCGATCGCGTGATGCACTTCATGGGCGAGGGCGAGGCGACCCGCCACATCGTGATGCAGAATGAGGAAGCGGTGATCAGCCCGCCCTGGTCGATCCATATGGGCGCGGGCACCAAGGCCTATGCCTTCATCTGGGCGATGGCCGGCGAGAACCAGGACTATACCGACATGAACGTCCTCGACATCTGCCAGCTGGCGTAAGCGATATGACCAACCCCTTCGATCTCAGCGGCAAGGTTGCCGTCGTCACGGGCGCCAACACCGGCATCGGCCAGGGCATCGCTCTGGCCCTTGCCGCGGCGGGCGCGGACATCGCCGCGGTCGGCCGCTCGGCTGCGACCGAGACGGTCGAAAAGGTCCGCGCGCTCGGCCGCAAGGCTGAGATCGTCAGCGCCGATCTCTCAACGATCGAGCCTGTGCAGAGAGTTGTGGATGAGACTGTGGAAAGGCTCGGCGGGCTTCACATCCTCGTCAACAATGCCGGCATCATCCGTCGCGCCGACTCGGTCGACTTCACCGAGGAGGACTGGGACGCGGTGATGGACACCAATTTGAAGTCGGTGTTCTTCCTGTGCCAGGCGGCGGCGCGCCACATGATCCCGAATGGCGGCGGCAAGATCATCAACATCGCCTCGATGCTGACCTTCCAGGGCGGCATCCGCGTGCCGAGCTACACCGCGTCGAAGAGCGGCGTCGGCGGCCTCACCAAGCTGCTGGCGAACGAATGGGCGAGCAAGGGCATCACCGTCAACGCCATCGCGCCGGGCTATATCGCGACCAACAACACCGATGCGTTGCAAAAGGACGAGACGCGCAATCGCCAGATCATGGAGCGCATCCCCGCGGGCCGCTGGGGCGACCCTGCGGATCTGGGCGGCGCGGCGGTTTTCCTCGCGTCGCGCGCATCCGACTATGTGCAGGGCCATATCCTCGCGGTAGACGGCGGCTGGCTGGCGCGCTGAGCGCCGATCCAAAATCCGTTCGCCCTGAGCTTGTCGAAGGGCCGCTCTTCTTCCTAGAGCGTCCAAGGAAAGAGCAGGGCTTCGACAAGCTCAGCCCGAACGGGGAAAGTTACGAATGACCAACGGCCGCATCGTCTGTTTCGGGGAATTGCTGCTCCGCCTGACCGCTCCGGGGCGCGAGCTGCTGATGCAGACGCCCCGGCTCGACGTGGTCGTGGGCGGCGCGGAGGCCAATGTCGGCATCGGCCTGGCCAATCTCGGCCATCAGGTGTCGATGGTCAGCGCGGTCCCCGACAATGCGCTGGGCCGAGCCGCGGTGCAGTTCGTGCGCTCGCAGGGCGCCGACACGAGCGGCGTGCAATATCGCGACGGTCGGATGGGCCTCTATTTCCTGACCCAAGGCGCGGGCCTGCGCGCGTCGGACATCGTCTATGATCGCGCGGATTCGGCCTTCGCCAAGGCCCCGGCCGATGCGTTCGACTGGAAGATTTTGCTCGACGGCGCGGCGATGCTGCACCTGTCGGGCATCACCCCTGCCCTCGGGCCTGCGACCGCGCAGGCCGCGCTTCAGGCCGCGCGGGCCGCGAAGGAGCTCGGCGTCGCGATCAGCTTCGACGGCAATTACCGCGCGCGGTTGTGGGAAGCATGGGACAGCGATCCGCGCGCCGTCCTCACCGAGCTGGTGAGCCTCGCCGACACGATGTTCGGCAACCATCGCGACGTCTCGCTGCTGCTCGGCAAGAGCTTCTCGGGCGACGGCGCCGACCGCCGCCGCGAGGCCGCCGAGGCCGCCTTCGCCGCCTTCCCCAACTTGAAGCGCATCGCCTCGACCGCGCGCCATGTCGACGATGCCGACCGCCACCGCATCGCCGCGCGCGTCGACACGCCCGAGCGCGGCTACCAGACCGAGGAAGTCGTGGTCGCAGGGATCATCGACCGGATCGGCGGCGGCGACGCCTATGCCGCGGGTATCCTGCACGGCGTGCTGTCGGGTCAGGAGCTTGAGGCGACCGTCGCCTCGGGCCTAGCGCTCACCTGCCTCAAGCATTCGCTGCCGGGCGATGCCAGCCTGTTCCGCCAGGCCGATATCGACGCCTTCCTCGAAGGCGGACTGGACGTCCGCCGGTGATGCACCGGCGGACGCTGCTGGGGGCCGGGGCCGTGCTGAGCGCCCTGCCCTCCAGCGCCTTCGCCCAGAGCGATCCGGTGGCGATCGGCAAGTCCGGCCGCTGGCGGGGCAAGCGCGACGGCAGCGTCCACGCCTTTCTCGGCATCCGCTACGGCAGGGACACCAGCCGCGCGCGCTTCCGGCCAGCGACCGCGCCCGAAGCATCCCGCGACGCGCTGACCGCTACCGAGTTCGCCGCGAGCTGCCCGCAATCGAGCCGCATCGCCAACCAGCGTGAGGACTGCCTGTTCCTCAACGTCTGGACACCCGAGGCGAACGCGAAGGCGCGCCGTCCGGTGATGGTCTACTTCCACGGCGGCGCTTACTCGAACGGCACGGTGATCGAGCCGCAGGTGTTCGGGAGCATGCTGGCGGAGAAAGGCGATGTCGTCGTCGTCACTGTCAACCACCGCCTCAATGCGCTCGGCTATCTTTATCTCGCCCGGCTCGACCCGCGCTTCCCGGACAGCGGCAATAACGGCCAGCTCGACCTGATCCTCGCGCTGCAATGGGTGCGCGACAATATCGCAGGGTTCGGCGGCGACCCGAACCGCGTGATGCTGTTCGGCCAGTCGGGCGGCGGCGCCAAGATCGCGACGCTGATGGGCATGCCCGCGGCCAAGGGCCTGTTCCACCGCGCCGCAACCATGTCCGGCCAGCAGGTGACGGCGAGCGGACCGCTCAACGCCACCCGCCGTGCGCAGGCACTGCTCGAGCGGCTCAAGGCGAAACCCGGCGACCTCACCGACATGCCCGTCGAGAAGCTGATCGAGGGCCTGCGCGCCGAGGATCCGATCCTCGGCGGCGGGGTCTATATGGGGCCGGTGCTCGACATGAAGTGGCTGACCCGCCACCCCTTCTGGCCCGACGCCAACCCGCTGGGGAATGGCATTCCGCTGATCCTCGGCAATACGCGCGACGAGACCCGCGCCTTCGACGATCCCAAGTCGGAGGTCGTGCGCACGCTCGACTGGGCCAACCTGGCCGAGCGCATCGCACCCCGTTTGCGCATCGACGCACATCCCGAATGGGTTGTCGCCGAATATCGCAAGCAGTTCCCGGCATGGTCGCCGACCGAAATCTTCTATGCCGCCACCACCGCCGGCCGCAGCTGGCGCGGACAGGTGATCGAGGCGGAGGAGCGCGCGAAGGCCGGCGTCCCCGCCTGGGTCTATCAGCTCGACTTCACCTCGCCGGTCGAACCCGAGCGCGGCGCGGCGCACACCCACGACATCCCGCTGGTGTTCGGCACGATCGGCGCGGAAGGCACGGTCTCCGGCACTGGCCCGGCGACGCAGGCAGCCTCCGCGACGATGATGCGCGCCTTCGTCAACCTCGCGGCGAAGGGCGACCCCAATAGCGCGGGTGTGCCGTCATGGCCGAAGCACACGCTGCCGCAGCGGCAGACGATGCTGATAGACGCGAAGAGCCGGGTGGTGAACGACCCCCGCAAATGGCAGCGCGAACTGTTCGCGCGGATACCGTACATCCAGCCGGGGACTTGAGGGAAGACAGTTGGATCCCGGCTCAAAGCCGGGATGACGATGTAACGAAACCCCCTTTCCCGTCGCCCCGGGCTTGACCCGGGGCCCCGCTTCTTCTCACGCTCCGCAGATGGAGCGCGAGCGACGAGGCGGCTGGGTTTACATCATGGCCAACCGCTATCGCGGGACGATGTATGTCGGGGTGACAGCGCATCTCGCGCAGCGCGTTCACCAGCATCGCGCAGGCATCGGATCAGATTTCTGTGCGCAGCATGGCCTCACCCGCCTCGTCTGGGCGGAGTTCGGCGACGACATCACCGCTTGCATCGCGCATGAAAAGCGCGTGAAGCGCTGGCGGCGCGAGTGGAAGTTCGCCTTGATCGAACGCGCCAGTCCGGAGTGGCGCGGTCTGTTCGATCACCTGGCCTGAAAGAAGCTGGGCCCCGGCTCGAGGCCGGGGCGACGATAGGAGTGGATTCCAAACACTGGCAATGTTGGATTTCGCTTGCTCTACCCTGTCGGATGCGGGCTCGCTTCTACCCCACCCACGCCCTTCGCGCGCCGCGGCCCTTCGCGCTAGTCCCGCGCCTGCACCTCAAACCCCGCCAGCCGCGCGGGCGAATTATACTCCTTCGCCACGCCGATCACATAATCGCGGAACTCGGCGGCAGTCTTGAGCACCTCGCCCTCGCTCCATCCGGCGGCGATCATATACTCGTACCTGCCGTCCGCACGCTCGGGGAAGCGGAAGACCTCGTTGCCCTGCTGCTGCGCGACCGACACATGCTTGGCGCCATAGCTGTCCTTCACCACCAGCGCGGACCCTGCATAGGCGACCGTGAGCGCATTCTGCGTCGAATCCGTGTCGTCGGGGTTGCGGATAGCCTCCGGCGCGGTGGTCACCACCACGCTGCCCTGGCGATAGCCCAAAGTCTCGCCCGCCTTCTTGCGGATGCCGGCGGCGAACTCGACGCCCTTCGCCCCTGGCCTCCACTCGCTGAACCGCACCTTCGCCGTCGCGTAATTGTGGCCCGCATAGGCGGTGTAGACCTGCTCGAGCGCGTAGCTGCCCTTGCCGGTGCTCCAGTTCATCGTCTTCACACGCACCATCGCACGCAGCGGGCCGTTGACGATCACCTCGAACGCGTAGCGCGTGTCCTTGAGCTGGCTGGTGTTCCACCTCTCCGCCGCATCGGCATATGGCGAGAAGCGAGGGCGCGAGACATGGTCGCTGCCCGGCGTCTCGAACAGCCCGATCCCGCCACCGCCGAAGCTGTCGTCGACCGACATGATGTCCGAGCCATAAGCCGGATCAATGTACGACACCGCATAGCCGTCCCAATTGTTCGACAGGATCTGCGGCGCGATCAGGATGTTCTTCCGCTTGCCATAGACGTCGGCGCTGTCAGGGAACCACAGCTTCCACCCGACATTGCCCGATTCCCAGAAGGGCACCATGTGCCGCGAATAGTTGCCGATCGCCGCCGCCGCGCCGTGCGGGTTCCAGCCGCGCTGGTGGAAGCCGAGATAGAGATAATAGGTGCGCGTCTCGCGCGGCTTGAGGTCAGCCTGGAAGAACAGCTCGTCCCACACGCCGTCCTTGTCGAGATCGTCCATCTGCAGGTCGAGCTGGCGGCCGTTTCTTTCCTCGCGAATCCCGTGCGGCCCCATCACGGCGAGCTGCTCCCTGGTCGGCACCGGGCGCGGGATGCCCCCGGGATCGACCAGCGTCACCGTCAGCTCGTGCATCCCGGCCAGCTCGGGAATCTGCGCCGGCGTGATGACCACCGGCGTCGCGCGCACCGGCTGGTCGAGATCGTTGGCGATGCGGATCGCGATGCGGCGGACCGGCTTGAAGTCCTCGCGGACATACCAGGGATCGCTGGACCGGGCGGCTTCTGCCTGGGCTGGAAGGGCGCCGGCCAGTGCCAGCAACGATACGCAAACGACCCGCCCGGGCATGCCACCTCCTGTTCCTATATCAGCTTCCGACGCTTCGTAGCGCACGAATTAATGTTATCATATGATCTATATAAGTGCCAGTCGAGATGCCGACCGGCCCGTTCTCGACCTCGAAGGGCGAGGTGTCAGTGATGTCGCCGACATCGGTCGAACGGAAGTCGCCCGGCGCCACGGCCTTCGAGCCGGGACCGGTATAGGGATGGCTCATCGCCTTGAGCTGGGTCGGCCACCAGCCCTCCGCATTGAGCGAGGCGACCAGCGTCCCGGCGTCCTTGCCGCCGGCGACATTCTTGTCCGACCCCGGCTCGACCGCGGCCAGCCAGTATTTGGCGAGCGGCTGGCGCCCTTTCAGCAGCGGCGAATCCTTCGACGCCACCCCGCCCGGCGTCGCCTTGAGCTTGTCATATGCGCGGCGCAGCTTGGCGGTGTCGATCGAGCGGCGGGCGTTGTAGTGGCCGATCGTGTGCGCGGGGTCGTGATCGGCATAATATTCGCCGTTCACGACGTTCGATCCGCGGCGGTGGACCCAGAGCGGCCTGTTGGTGCCGATTTCGACGAAGGTCGGGAATTGCCGCCCGCCCTCGCGCAGCTCTGCGGGCAGCCGCACGCTCTCCAGCCAGTCGAGCGCGGCCGGGACCGGTGCGAGATATCTGGCGTCGCCGGTCAGCTTGTAGAAGTTGAGCAGTTGCTCGATGTTCGACGCGGTGGTGTGGGCGACCAGGGCCTTGGGTTCATAGGTGCGGGCGCCCGCGGGCTTCAGATCCATCGTGTGCTGCAGGCCCCAGCCCGCCTGCGGCGCGGGCTGCTGGGTCTTGAGATAAATGTCCATCGCGCGTTCGATCGCGGGCAGGATGCGCTTGTCGCCGATCGCCTGGTGATAGGTCAGCAGCACGTCGATATTGTCGTGGATCACCCCGTCGTTGAAGGTGATCAGGCCGGTATAGTCAGGCTTGCCGTGCAGCCCGCCATTGGGGACGCGCGGCCAGCGCTGCGGCCAGCCGCCGTTCGGGAGCTGGCTCGCGAAGATGAAGTCGATCGCCTTGTCGAGGCCGGCCTTGAAGCGCTTCTCGCGCTTTTCGGCATAGATGCGGATCAGCAGCCGGATCGCCTCGCCCGTGCCCTGATCGTCGAAGGTGGCATTGCCCCAATTGTGCTGGAATTCCTCCATGCGCCAGGCGTTCTTGCCGATCGTGTCGTACCAGCGCCGGGTCGATTCCGGCCCGCCAAAGTCGATGAAATAGCCCCAGCCGCCTTTGGGCAGCTGCCCCGCGATCAGCGATTCCGCCGCCTTGGCTGCAGCTTCGTAATAATAGTCGTCGCCGGTGGCGCTGTACGCGTCGAGATAGAGATGCCCCATCGTCGCGGTGCCCGGCGGCTGTACCCACACCATGGTGTTGTATGCCTCGAGCTCGCCCCACACGCGCGACCGGTCCGGCAGGTACGACCAGAGATAGCCGCCGCGATAGGCCAGCTTCTCGACCATGAAGCGCGTCGCCCGCTTCATCGTCTCGGCGATCTGCGCCTTCGACACGGTCTGCGACAGCGCGGTGCCGGGGGTGAGCGCGAGCGTCGCCGACGCGGCGAGCAGGGAGCGGCGTGAGATCATTTCTGGGGCACCTTTTCGAGCGGATAGCTGATGATGAGGACGAGCGGCGCCGTGCCGGTCTGGCGGATGCCGACCTGCGCGCCGGTGTAGAGATAGGCGGTCATGCCGGGCCTGAGCCTGGCGGTGGCGCCGTCCGAGACGACCTCGCCTTCGCCGGAGACGACCGCATAGACCTCGTCATGCTCGATCGGATGGACGCCGATCGCCGAGCCGGGGTGAAGCGAGCGCTTGCGGTACTCCATCATCCGCCCGGGCACGCCGTCGGTGATGCGCCAAGCGGTGCTCATGCCGATCTTGCCGTGGGGGGTCGGCTCGTCGCGCTGCTTCGCGGCCTCGTCGATCACCACCATCGGCCGAGCGCCGCGCCCGATCGCCCAGTCGATCCCGCCCATGACATGGCCGACGATGCGGGGATCGGACCATGCCTCTGCGGTGTGGCCGAGCGCGGTGTAGAACACCCGCCCGCCCTCGAAGCCGTGCGCCCAGGCGAGCGGGCGCGGGTTCGCCCCCTTCTCGCCGATCGAGGCCGGGTCGAGCATCAGCAGCGGGCGCAACCGCGGATCAAGATCGTCGAACCAATACCATTCGTCGACCAGCTCGAACGTCGCAGGCAGGCCGCGGATCGCGGGGTGATCGAGATCGGCCCGGGTGATCTTGCCCTTGGGCGCGCCCCCCGGGTGCCGCGCGAAGCGCCCGCCGATCATCCGGCCGTACCAGTCCCAGTTATAGTGCGAATCGGCAGCGCCATGAATGCCGACGATCCCGCCGCCGCCACGCACGAAGGCCTGCAGCGCATCGCGCCGCGCGCCGGTCAGCCATTCGCCCGACGCGCTCTCCTTCGGCCGCGTCGTCGTGTTCAGCAGCACGATCGCCTTGAAACGCTTGAGCGTCGCCGCATCGTCGAACAGCGCCGGGTCCTCGCTCGCGGTGACGGCATAGCCCTTCGCCTTCGCCGCCGCGCTGATCGCGGCGATCGCCGGCTCGATCGAGGCGTGGCGAAAGCCGGTGGTGTGGCTGAAGATCAGCACGGCGGGCTGGGGTGCGGGCGATGGCGGGGACGGCGCGGCGGCGCCGAGCAGCAAGGCCCCCAGGACCAGCAGGATCGTACGCATTCCGGCATCCCTCTCTTCATGACCAGGGGCGATGCCCCGTCCTCGCGCTTCTGAAGCACCTTCTTGACACGGGCGCCGTTAGCGAACAATGTGCCAATGACACCGGTTTCTCAAGCGGAAAATTGCCGGTGCGAGACCGCGACAACGCGGCGAAAACGGGAGGATCGCGCTGATTTCGCCGCGAATCGCGGCAGGCACCCCCTCCCGAAAGTCATTTTGCCCGCTGCCCCGGTGGCAGCAGGTGTTGAATAGCCACCGGTGTCATCTGACACCGATTGAGAGGGGAAGTTCGATGCGTGTTACTCTATGCCGCCGGGGCGCGCGGCTGCTCGCCGCCACCTCGGCCCTTGTTATCGCTACCGCCGCCCAGGCGCAGGACGCGCAGACCGCCGAGCCGGCCGCCGAGGAAACGGAGGAAGTGGTTGTCTCCGGCTTCCGCGCCTCGCTCGACGCCGCGCTCAACGTGAAGCGCGATTCGGTCGCGGCCGTCGACGCGATCGTCGCGGAGGACATCGCCAAATTCCCCGACCAGAACCTCGCCGAATCGCTTCAGCGCATTCCGGGCATCGCGATCCAGCGCGACGGCGGCGAAGGGCGTGCGATCACCGTGCGCGGCCTCGGCTCGCAATTCACGCGCGTCCGCGTGAACGGGCTTGAAACGATCACCACCAGCCATGACGGCGCCGCATCGAACCGCGACCGTGCGTTCGACTTCAACGTCTTCGCCTCGGAGCTGTTCAGCTCGATCGTCGTCCACAAGACCGCGTCGGCCGATCTCGACGAAGGCTCGCTCGGCGCGGTGGTCGACCTCAACACCGGCAACCCGCTCAAGGGCAAGGAAGGCCTCACCTTCGCGGCTTCGGCACAGGGCAGCTATAACGACCTGTCCGATACCTGGGGGCCGCGCGTCGCCGGCCTGCTCGCCTGGAAATCGCCCGACGGCACGCTCGGCGCCTCGATCTCGGCCGCGTACCAGAAGACCCGTACCAAGGAGATCGGCAACAACACCGTGCGCTGGGCGCAAGCGCGCTTCGATTCGGTGGACGGCGTACCCTGCTGGACGACCACCGCCACCAGCGGCATCGGCGTTCCCAATTCGGGCGGCGTCTACACCAACGGCCGTGTCGCGGCATGCGATCGGGCCGCATTGGCCTTTCACCCGCGTATTCCCCGCTATGGCGAGGTGACGCATTATCGCGAGCGTCTCGGCCTCACCGGCAGCATCCAGTGGTCGCCGTCCGATGCCACCAAAATCTCGATCGACGGCCTCTATTCCAAATTCAAGGCGGACCGTCGCGAGAAATGGGGCGAGGTGCTGCTGCGGTCGAACGAACGCTCGATCGACGTTGTCAATCCAGTCTATGACGACAATGGCAACATGATCGCCGCCACGCTCAACGACGCATGGGTCCGCACCGAGCATTTCCTCAAGAAGACCGAAACCGAATTCTATCAGATCGGCGCGAGCTGGGACCAGGACGTCACCGACAATTTCCGCTTCACGCTGCTCGGCGGCTTCTCGAAGTCGGATGCGCAGGTGCCGGTCGAGACGACGATCGTGTTCGACGACCGCGATGCGCAGGGCTACAGCTACGACTATCGCAACATGGACTTCCCGACGCTGACCTTCGGCACCAGCGTCACCACCCCCGGCAACTTCCAGCTCGCCGAGATCCGCGACCGTCCGTCGAGCGTGGTCAACAAGTTCAAGACCGCGCAGCTGCGCACGGAATGGGACGTCACGGAAGGATTCACGGTCAAGGCCGGCGCGGTCTGGCGGCGCTATGACTTCGACGTCACCGCCTTTACCCGCGACACCGCGGTGTGCGGCAATGGCGGCGTCGATCGCGTGCTGGGCACGATCACCTGCTCGCCCAGCTCCGCCTTCGGCCCGACTGCCATCTATGGCTTCCCGGTGACGTCTGCCCTGTCGGAGCTGTTCACGCTGCGTGGCGCCGACGCGCCGAGCGGCACGACCACCCAGTGGCTGATCCCGAACCTAGCCGCGGCGACTGACTACACCCGGCTCTATAGCCGTACCGCGACGCCGGATCTTGGCAACAATCGCGGCGTGCGGGAGGAGACGGCGGGCGGTTACCTCCAGTTCGATGCGAAGGGCGAACTGCTGGGGCTCGAATATGCGCTCAATGCGGGCATCCGCTATGTGCGTACCGACCAGACTTCCTATGCGATCACCAACGTCGCGCCGGTCGAGCGCGACTATGAGGACTGGCTGCCGGCACTCAACGTCGCCTTCTATCCGCACAAGGACGTCATCGTCCGCGGCGCGATCGCCAAGGTGATGACGCGCCCCTCGCTGGGCAACCTCACGCCCGGTGGTTCGGCGGACGGCTTCAACTATCGCATCACGCGCGGCAACCCCGACCTGCTGCCGTTCCGCGCGACCAATTTCGACGTCGCGGTGGAATGGTATTTCGCGCCGCAGTCGATCTTCTCGGTCGCGCTGTTCAAGAAGAATGTCGAGAGCTTCCCGGTTGCAACGTCGGTCTCGGGCACCTTCACCGAAACCGGTTTGTCGCCGTCGCTGCTCAACCCGTCGTCGCCCGCAGCGCTCAACCCGGCGCAGCAGTCGCAACCGATCTGGACGATCTCGACCACGGGCAACGGCACCGGTGCGTCGCTCAAGGGCGCCGAGATCGCGCTGCAGGCGCCCTTCAAGTTCCTGCCGGGCTTCCTGTCGAACTTCGGCGGCATCGTGAATGCGACCTTCGTCGACTCCTCGGCGGTCTATACCCAGCAGGGTCCGGCCACCACGCCCGGCGGCGCGCTGCCCAACGTGACGCGCGAGGACACGCTGTACGGCCTGTCCAAGAAACAGTTCAACGCCACACTCTATTATGAGGACAGTAGGTTCAGCGCACGCGCGTCGGTCAGCTATCGCGACGGCTTCAACGACGCGGGCTCGGCAACGGGCAATATCTTCGAGGGCTACGCGCCGATCACCAATGTCGATGCGTCCATCCGCTACAAGGTGACCGACTATCTCGAGCTGTCGGTCGAAGGCACCAACCTGACCGACGCCTATCGCGAGCGTTGGGTCGACGTCGATGTGCGCCGCAATTACGAGAACAATCACTTCGGCCGCACCATCCTGGTCGGCGCGCGCGTGAAGATGTGACCGAGAGGGGGAGTATGGCGGACCGGAACGAGACGCTTTTTCGGCCCGGCCGCCGTGCTTTTCTGACTGCTGCGGGCGGCGGGGCGGTGTTCGCCTCCGCCGCCTTCGGCCAGACCGCGCCGCCGGCCACCGGAACGCCGGGGCCGGCGCGCATGCCCGATCCCGCCGAGACGATCGAGCTGTGGCCGAAGGGCGCGCCGGGCATGCCCGCCACGCCCCCGGTCGAGACGGTCAACGAGCGCAGCAAGGACGCGTCGTTCCACGACCGCTCGGTCTTCGGCATCACCCGCCCGCGGCTTGCGGTGTTCCGTCCGGCCAACCCCAATGGCGCCGCAGTGATGATCACCCCCGGCGGCGGCTATCGCTGGGTGGTGGTCGACAAGGAAGGCTATGAGCTCGGCCGCTGGCTGTCGGCGCGCGGCTTCACCGTCTTCGTCCTCTTCTATCGCCTGCCGGGCGAGGGCTGGGCCGCAGGGCCGAACGTCGCCCTGTCCGATGCGCAGCGCGCCATGCGGCTGATCCGCCATCGCGCACGCGACTATGGCATCGACCCCGAGCGCATCGCCGCAATGGGCTTTTCCGCGGGCGGGCATCTGTGCGCCGACCTGCTCACCCGCTTCGCCACGCGCACCTATGATCCTGTGGACGCTGCCGACAGCCTGGCCGCGCGCCCGGCGGCGGCGGCACCGATCTACCCGGTGATCAGCATGACCGCACCCGTGGCGCATGCCGGATCGCGCGAGCTGCTGATCGGCAAGGACGCCAGCCCCGCGCTGGAGCGCGCGCATTCGCCGCATCTCAACGTCCCCGCCGACGCGCCGCCCGTCTTCCTCGTCCATGCCGAGGACGACGCCTCGGTCCCGGTCGAGAATGCGCTGCTGCTCCGCGCCGCGCTGCGCGCGAAGAACATTCCGGTCGAGACCCATCTCTTCGCGCAAGGCGGCCATGGCTTCGGCCTGCGCAACACCGCCGGCAAGCCGGTCGCGATCTGGCCCGAGCTGTTCGCCGGCTGGGCCAAGGGGCTCATCGTCTAACGCTCACTCATCAGGATCACGCGATGCATCTGAACCGACGCGACATCATGAGCGCCGCGCTTGCCGGCGGCGGCACGCTTCTGACCCCGGCCGCCGCCGCCGCACGCGCCGTTACGGTGAAGGAGCCCGCGCCCGACTGGAAGCGCGGCTTCGACAATCAGCGCATCCCCGATCTCGGCGACGGGCGCTTCCTCAACCCGCTGATGGCGGGCGACCATCCCGATCCGACGATCCTCAAGGACGGGAAGGACTATTACATGACCTTCTCGACCTTCGATTCCTATCCCGGGCTGGTCATCTGGCACTCGCGCGACCTGATCAACTGGCGCCCGATCACCGCGGCGCTGACCAAGTTCATCGGATCGGTCTGGGCGCCCGAGTTATGCAAGCACAAGGGCCGCTATTATCTCTACATCCCGACCAAGAACCCGACGACCAGCTGGGTGATCTGGGCCGACAAGATCGAGGGACCGTGGAGCGATCCGATCGACCTCAAGCTCCCCGCCCATATCGATCCCGGCCATGCCGTGGGCGAGGACGGATCGCGCTGGCTGTTCCTGTCGGGCGGCGACCGGGTGCGCCTGTCGGACGACGGCCTCAGCCGCATCGGCGAGCCCGAGCATGTCTATGATCCGTGGCGCTATCCCAGCGACTGGATCGTCGAGGGGTTCGCGCCCGAGGGGCCGAAGATCACCCGCCACAATGGCTGGTTCTACATGATCACCGCGGTCGGCGGTACCGCGGGCCCGCCGACCGGCCATATGGTCATCGCCGCGCGCTCGAAATCGATCAACGGGCCGTGGGAGAATTGCCCGCACAACCCGCTGGTGCGCACTACATCTTCGCAAGAGAAATGGTGGTCGCGCGGCCATGCCACGCTGGTCGAGGGGCCGGACGGCGGCTGGTGGGCGGTCTATCACGGCTTCGAGAACGGCTATTGGACGCTGGGACGGCAGGCGCTGCTCGACCCGGTCGAATGGACCGCCGACGGCTGGTTCCGAATGAAGGGCGGCGACCTCTCCCAGCCGATCGCCAAGCCCAAGGGTGGCGAGAAGGCCGGGCCGCACGGCATGGCGCTGTCGGACGATTTCAGCAGCCTTGCGCTCGGCACCAAATGGAATTTCTTCAAGCCCGCCGCCGACGAGCGCACGCGCGCCCGGGTCGAGAACGGATCGCTGGTGCTCAAGGCGCGCGGCGTCGCGCCCTCCTCATCCTCCCCGCTGCTGCTGATCGCCGGCGACATCGCCTATCGCTTCGAATGCGATATCGAGATCGCGCCGGGCGGGGTCGCTGGGCTGATCCTGTTCTATGACGAGAAGCTCTATTGCGGCCTCGGCTTCGACGAGAAGCGCTTCGTCACGCACCAATACGGCATCGAACGCGGGCGCCCCGCAAATCCGCATGGCCGGAAAATGCGGATGCGCGTCACCAATGACCGCCACATCGTCACCTACGATATGTCGAGTGACGGCGGGAAGACGTGGACGCGGTTCGACCGCGGCATGGAGGTGTCGGGCTACCACCACAATGTCCGCGGCGGCTTTCTGATGCTGCGCCCCGGCCTCTATTCGGCGGGAGAAGGCGAGGCGAGGTTCACCAACTTCAAGTTCGAGGCGCTGACGTAGGCCCAGAACGGGCCGGCATTCCAATCCTCCCCCGCCAGGGGGAGGTGTCAGCGAAGCTGACGGAGGGGGCGGATGCCAGAACGGCAGCGGTTCGCTTCCTCCCCCTCCGACGCACTGTGCGCGCCACCTCTCCCTGGCAGGGGAGGATTTGGCGGGGGCCGATCCGACTCAGGCCACCGTCGGCAGCCGGTCGAGGAACTTGTCGAGCGTGACCGGATATTCGCGCACGCGCACGCCGGTCGCGTTGTAGACCGCATTGGCCACCGCCGCCGCGACCCCGCAGATGCCCAGCTCGCCCACCCCCTTCGCCTTCATCGGCGAGGCGAGCGGATCGACCTCGTCGAGGAAGATGCATTCCTGATGCGGGATGTCGGCATGGACCGGCACCTCGTAGCCGGCCAAGTCGTGGTTGACGAAGAAGCCGAAGCGCTTGTCGACCGCCAGCTCCTCCATCAGCGCGCCGCCCGCGGCCATGGTCATCGCGCCGATCACCTGGCTGCGCGCCGATTTGGGGTTGAGGATGCGCCCCGCGGCGCACACCGCGAGCATGCGGCGGATGCGAATTTCGCCGGTATAGGCGTGCACCGCCGCCTCGGCGAAATGCCCGGCAAAGGTCGATTGCTGGTAGCGGCGGCCAAGGTCGCCGAACTCGATCGCGTCCTCGACCACCAGCTCGCCTTCGCGCGCCGCCTCGCCCAGCGCTATGCTGCGCTTGCCCGCGCGGACCTTGCCGCCGGCGAAGGTCGCCGTCGCGGGATCGAGACCCAGCTTCTGCGCAATCGTCTCGCGCAATTTATTGCACGCGGCATAGACGCCGGAGGTCGAGCTCGCCGCGCCCCATTGCCCGCCCGATCCGGCCGAGACCGGGAAGCTCGAATCGCCCAGCCGCACCTCGACCCGATCGAGCGGCACGCCCATCATCTCGGCAGCGGTCTGCGCGATGATCGTGTAGCTGCCGGTGCCGATGTCGGTCATGTCGGTCTCGACCGTGATGCGCCCGTCCGCGCTTAGCCGCACGCGCGCGCCCGACTTCATCGTCGGCGCGTTGCGGAAGCCCGCCGCGACGCCCATCCCGACCAGCCATTGACCCTCGCGCCGGCTCGCAGGCTTGAGCGGCCGGTTGGCCCAGCCGAATTTCTCCGCGCCCAGCCGAAGGCACTCGATCAGACGGCGCTGCGAGAAGGGCTTGGGCGGGTTCTCGGGCACCACCTGCGTGTCGTTGAGGATGCGGAACTCGACCGGATCCATGCCCAGCTTCTCGGCGATCTCGTCGATTGCGACCTCCAGCGCCATCATCCCCGGCGCCTCGCCCGGCGCGCGCATCGCATTGCCCTCGGGCAGATCGAGCACCGCAAGGCGGCACTGCAGCATGCGGTTCTCGCCGGCATAGAGGAAGCGCGTCTGCTGCACGCCATTCTCGATCCCGCCGCCAGGCAGGTCGCCCGACCAGCTTTCATGCCCGATCGCGGTGATCTTGCCCTCGCGCGTCGCGCCGATGCGGATGCGCTGGATCGTCGCGGGGCGGTGCGGCGTGTTGTTGAACATCAGCGGGCGTTGCAGCGCGACCTTGACCGGCCGCCCCGCCTGCTTCGCGCCCAGCGCGGCAAGGATCGCGTCGGCGCGGACGAACAGCTTCCCGCCGAAACCCCCGCCGATATAGGGCGAGACCAGCCGCACCTTCTCGCGTGGGATGCCGAGAGTGCGCGCGACATCGCCGCGGCCCCAGTTGATCATCTGGTTCGACGTCCATAGCGTCAGCTGGTCGCCCTCCCACGCCGCGATCGTCGCGTGCGGCTCCATCATCGCATGCGCCTGGTCGGGCGTGTGATAGGTCGCGTCGATCGTCACCGGCGCCGAGGCGAAGGCCGCGTCGAAATCGCCCAGCTTGATGTCCGCCTGCTCGCGGCTCGGCTGCGCGCGCGCCTTCTCGTCATGCAGGTCGAACGCACCCTTCGCCCGCGCATAATCGACCCGCACCAGCGCGGCGGCGGCGCGTGCCTGCTCGAACGTCTCGGCGACGACCAGCGCGACCGCCTGATGATAATGCTGGATCTCCGGCCCGCCGAGCAGCCTGGCGGTGTTGAAATTGCCCTTTTCGAGCTTGCCGGCATTGTCGGCGGTGACGATCGCCAGCACGCCCGGCGATGCCTTGGCCTCGCTCAGATCGATGCGCTCGATCCGCCCCTTGGCGATCGCCGATCCGACGACGAAGCCATAAGCGGCGCCCGGCGCGGGATGCTCATAGGCATAGGGCGCAGTGCCCGTGGTCTTTAGCGGGCCCTCGATGCGGTCGGTGGACTTGCCGACGATCTTGAGCTGATCGATCGGATTGGTGCCTGCGGGCGTGTCGAACTTCATGACCTTGCTCCCGCTTCCGCCAGCACCGCGCCGAGCGTGCGCTCGACCAGCGTGACCTTGAACGCATTGTCCGGCCTGGGCCGCGCGCCGGCCATCATGATCTCGGTCACCGCCTTCGCGCCTTGCGCCAGCGCGCGCTCGGCGGCCTCGACCCGCCACGGCTTGGGCGCGACGCCACCCACCGCGACTCGCCCGCTGCCGTCGCGCTGGACGATCGCCCCGACCGACACGAGCGCGAAGGCATAGGACGCCCGGTCGCGCACCTTGTGATAGATGTGCGTGCCGCCGACCGGCGCGGGCAAGGTCACCGCGGTGATCAGCTCGCCCGGTTCGAGCACCGTCTCGACATGCGGCGTGTCGCCGGGCAGCACGTGGAAGTTGGCGAGCGGCACCGACCGCCCCTCGCCGCCGGGCTTGACCGTCTCCACCACCGCATCGAGCGCGCGCATCGCCACTGCCATGTCGCTCGGGTGCGTGGCGATGCACGCCTCGCTCGTCCCGATCACGCCGAGCTGGCGGCTGAACCCGCCGATCGCGGCGCAGCCGGTGCCGGGCTTGCGCTTGTTGCACGGCTGATGCGTGTCGTAGAAATAGGGGCAGCGCGTCCGCTGGAGCAAATTGCCCGCGGTCGTCGCCCGGTTGCGCAGCTGGCCCGACGCGCCCGCCAGCAATGCGCGGCTGAGGAGCGCGTAATCCTTGCGCACCCGCTTGTCGGCGGCGAGGTCGGTGTTGCGGACCAGCGCGCCGATGCGCAGCCCGCCCTCTGCCGTCGGCTCGATCCGGTCGAGTCCGATGCCGTTGACGTCGATCAGGTGCGCCGGCGTCTCGATCTGCAGCTTCATCAGATCGAGCAGATTGGTCCCGCCCGCGATGAACCGCGCGCCCTGCGTCCGCGCCGCGGCGGCTGCGGCCTCGGCCGGGCTGGTCACGCGCTCATAGGTGAAGGGCTTCATGCGCGCCTCCCGGCGACTTCGGTCATCGCGTCGAGGATGTTGGAATAGGCCCCGCAGCGGCAGATATTGCCGCTCATCCGCTCGCGCATCTCGTCATTGGTGGCGCGCGGGCGGGCGTTGAGGTCCGCGGTCGCATGGCTGGGGATGCCCGCGCGGATCTCCTCGAGCACCGCCACCGCCGAGCAGATCTGGCCCGGCGTGCAATAGCCGCACTGATAGCCGTCATGCTTGACGAAGGCGGCCTGCATCGGATGCAGCTTGCCGGGCTGGCCCAGCCCCTCGATCGTCGTGACCGCGTCGCCCTCGTGCATCACCGCAAGGCTCAGGCACGAATTGATGCGGCGCCCGTCAACGATCACCGTGCAAGCGCCGCACTGGCCGTGGTCGCAGCCCTTCTTGGTGCCGGTGAGGTGCAGGTGCTCGCGCAGCGCATCGAGCAGGGTGGTGCGCGGATCGAGGTCGAGCTGGCGCTTCGTGCCGTTCACGGTCAGGGCGACCTTCATCGTCGCCGGCACGGGCTGTAGCGGGGCGGCCTGCGCCTCACCGCCGGGCACGGCTGCCGCGGCAGCGCATACGCCGCCGCCCACCAGAACGCCGCGGCGTGTGACCCCTGTCGTGTCGCTGCTCATCACGCTCCTCCATCCGCGGCGAACCCCTGGCGGGGCGAAAGGTTCAGATCGCTGTCTGTCGCGCCAAGATATGGCGCGTTGGTGACCGCTACCAGCCCTATCCTGCCCGTGGCCCGAAGCTTTCGACGAACGCAAGAATGCGGCCCGGGGCGAACCCCGGACCGCTTCGTGGCCGCTAGAGCGGATCGACATCTAGTGTTCAATCCTCCCCGCCAGGGGGAGGTGTCAGCCCCGGGCTTGTTCCGGGGCTGACGGGGGCGGATGCCAGAGCGCTGGCAGTTCGCTTCCTCCCCCTCCGTCGCGCTGCGCGCGCCACCTCCCCCTGGCGGGGGAGGATGAATGTCGATCCACGCTAGAGCTTCAAGGGCTATTCGGCGGCGACCGCCAGCGTCTCGTCCGGCTTGAGCAGGCCCGACATCTTCCACTGCTGATCGAGCACGCCAGGGCCATAGTCCTTGGCACCGCCCAGCGTCTCGGCGACCGCCTGGAACTGCGCGCCTTCCTCGAGCAGCACGATATAGCTCGCCAGCGCCAACAGCCCCTTGCGGCCCCACGCAGTCGATCCGCCATTCGCCTCGAGGATCGCGGGCACCTCGGGATCGCGGCTGAGCACTTCGAGGATGAAGTTCGCCTCGCCCTGGCGCCGGTCGATATAGATCGGCAGCTCGCGCGCCCGGGTCCAGCGCTGGACCGGAACGTAGCGGATCGGCAGCGCGCGGTGGCTCTGCGACCAGGCACCGAGATAGACGGTGTGGACATGGCTCACCGTGGTGATGTCGGCATGCGCCTGGAAGATCGAGAGATAGCGCCCGCCGCCCAGGTTCGCGCCCGGCGGCCCCTGCAGCACCTCGCCGTCGAGCGCATAGATGGTCGGCTTGAGCTCGGCCTCCGGCGCGAACGGGCCGGGATAGCCGATCGATACCACCGCCTCCTCGCCGGGCACGCGCTCGACGAAGTTGACGGTGCCGCTCGGCGCGATCGTGCCGGTCGCGGTGAGTCCCCGGAACGCGATGCCCGCGTCGCGGATCGCGGTGGCCGCGAAATCGGTGATGGTCGAATTGAGCTTGGTCATGGTGCGTCTCCTTATTCGGCGGCTTCGAGCAATGGGGTGCGGGCGGCGGTGCGGCCGAGCAGCGGGAGCACCTCCTCGCCGATGCGATAGGCCTCCTCGAGATGCGGGGTGCCGGCGAGGATGAAGGCGTCGGCGCCGCGGCGGATCAGCTCGTCGAGCTGCTCGGCGCATTGCTCGTAGCTGCCGACGATGCCGAGCGCCGGGCCGCCGCGCAGCAGGTTGAACCCGCCCCAGAGGTTCTTGCCCACGACCAGCTCCTCCCAGCGCTTCGCCTCGGTCGGGCGCAGCGCCGCCTGGCGCGATGCGCCGACCGAGTCGGTGGGTTGGCCGCGCCACTGCGCGCGGGTCGCGTCGCTGACATTCTCGAACCCGATGCGGATGTCCTCCCACGCCTCCTCCTCGGTCGGGCGCGCGACGAGATCGACGCGGATCGCGCATTTCTGCTCGCCGCCAAGCTGCGCGGTGCGTTCCTTCACCCGCGCGAACTTGTCAGTGATCTGCGCATAGGGCTCGAGCCAGGAGAGATAGTAATCGGCGTGCCTGGCCGCCGATTGCAGCGCCGCGTCGGACGATCCCGAGAACCAGATCTCCGGCACCTCCTCGCGCGCCAGCAGCGGCGAGAGATGATCGCCCTTCACCTGATAGAAGCGGCCGTCATAGTCGAAGGGCTGCCCGCGCCACACGCCGCGGAAGATGTCGAGGAACTCGGTGGTGCGGCCATAGCGGTCGTCGTGCGCGAAGCTGTCGCCCCACCACAGCTGCGACGGGCCGCCGCCGCCGGTGATGATGTTGAACACCGTCCGCCCGCCGGTCGCGCGTTGCAGGCTCGCGGAAAGCCGCGCGGCGTGGACGGGATCGAGGAAGCCCGGCTGGAACGCGATCATGAAGCGGAAGGTCTTGGTCTCGCGCGCCAGCAACGGCGAGATCGTCCAGGGATCGTCGGTATTGGGAAAGGACGGGATCAGCCCGCCGATGAACCCCGACAGCTCGGCCGCCTTCGCGATCTCGACGAGGTGGTCGATATAGCGATAGCCATCGTCCTCCCCTTCGGGCGTGAGGCCCGGCGTCTGGTTGCCGGGCTTGAGCGGCGACCAGTCGCCCCGGTCATAGGAGCCGCGGCGGATGGTGGCGTGGCAGCCATGGGTGGGCAGGCGCCAGTAGAAATCGATCGACATGATGGGTCTCCTTCAGGCGGCGGTGCGCAGCCCGCCGAGCGCGGCGCGGACCCGCGGCAGGACGAACTGGCCGATGCGATAGGCTTCCTCGAGCGACGGCGAGGCGCTCAGGACGAAATGGGTGATGCCGGCGGCGTGGACCGTCACGATCTGCTCCGCGACGCGGTCGTAGCTTCCGGCGATGCCGGCGCCATCCGCGGCTTCCTCCCCGGTCTCGCGCGCGGTGATCGTGGCGATCACGCCGGCCGCAACCTCGCGGCCGGCAGCGAGCGCCAATCGCTCCAGGGTCTCGACCTGTCTGCGCAGCGCGTCGATCGGCGCGTCGCCGAACAGGTGAATGTCGGCGGCGTTGGCGGAGAGCTGCAACGCTTCCTCGTCGGCGCCTTGCAGGAAGACCGGCGGGAATGCCGCGCGGGACAGCGGTTCGGAGAAGCCGCCGCCCTGGACCGAGAAGAACCGCCCATGATGATCGAACGGCTTCTGGCCATGCACGCCGCGCGCGACGTGCAGGAACTCGGCGGTGCGCGCGCTGTCTTCGGGATCGGCGCCCGGCGCGATCGCCCAGCCGAGCCGGTCGTGCGTCGCGCGCTGGAAGCTCACCGCTTCCTTGGCGGCATAGACCGCGGAGCCCACCGTGCTCGGGAATTCGGGCACGAGCAGCAGGCGCGGCGCGGTGCGCGCGACCGCCGCGGCGACGATCTGGCTGTCGTCGCTCTCCGGCCGACAGGCGACGAACAGCCCGTCGAAGCCGGTGATCGCGGCGGCGCGGGCGACCTGCGCATAATAGTCGTAGCGAGTCAGCCCGGCGGTGCGCACGTCGCGCGGGAGGAAGCCCGATGTCGGCCGGGCGCTGGGCTCGCCCCGCTGCGGTTCGGCGGCGGGATCGAGCCGCCAGTAGAACTTGATGGTCATGCGGCGTTCCTTTGCTGGGGAATGGCGGGCGCGCCGAAGCGGCCCTCGAAGACGAAATCGGCGAGCGGGCGGCGGCCATTGGGCGCTTCCTGCGGGTGGAAATCCGCATGGAGCGTATCGAGCGTCCCCTGCCGCCCGATCGCGACGATCGCCTCGACATCATGGTCGTCGGGGATCGCGAGCGCGAAGCGCGCGCCCTTGCGGTCGAAGCCGCCGATGCCATGGGTGTGCCAGCCGAGCAGCAGCGCCTGGTGCGCGAAGTTCGCCCAGGCCGCGCCGGTGTCGAAGCTGTGGCTGCCGTTATGGACGATCTCGCCGCGCCGCTCGATCAGCGTGTTGGAGACGATCGCGACCAGCGCCGAGGCGCGCTGCGCCCATTCGCGGTTGCGCGTGGCGAGCAGGCCGAGGAACAGCGGCCAAGCCGCATCGCCATTGCGCGACACGATGAAGCGCCACGGCTGGCCATTATAGGCCGAGGGCGCCCAGCGCGCCGCCTCGAACGCCGTCGCCAGCACGCGGTCGGGGATCGGCTCGCCGGAGAAGCTGCGCGGCGACCAGCGATCGACGAACAGCGGCGCGACGGGATGGTCGGGAATCCGGCTCATGCCCGCACCTCGCGCACCGGGAGGTGCACCAGATTCTCGGGAGGCGGCCCGGTCAGCTCGGCAAGGATCTCGTCGCGCAGCCGGTGCAGCACGGGCGAGCTGCGATCGCGCGGATGCGGCAGGTCGATATCGACGATGCGGCGGATGCGCCCGGGCCGCGCGTCCATCACCACGACGCGGTCGCCCAGGAACACGGCTTCCTCCACATCGTGCGTGACCATCACCATCGTCGAGCGGTGAGTTCGCCAGATGCGCTGCAACTCGTGCTGAACACGCACGCGGGTGAGCGCATCGAGCGCGCCGAGCGGCTCGTCGAGCAGCAGCAGCTTGGGCTCGGTCGCCAGCGCGCGGGCGATCGCGGCGCGCTGCGCCATGCCGCCGGAGAGCTGGTGCGGATAGGCCTTCTCGAACCCCGAAAGGTTCACCAGCGCGATATGCTCGGCGACGATCCGCGCGCGCTGCGCCTTGGGAATGTCGGTGTTGAGCAACGCCAGCCCGACATTCTCCTCGAGCGTCAGCCAGGGGAACAGGCGATGGTCCTGGAAGATCAGCCCGCGGTCGAGGCTGGTGCCGGCGATCCGCTTGCCATCGAGCCGGATCTCGCCCGCATAATCGGTGTCGAGCCCGGCGATCAGCCGCAGCAGGGTCGACTTGCCGCAGCCCGAGGCGCCGACGATGCTGACGAACTCGCCCGCGCGGATGTCGAGATCGATCCGGTCGAGCACCGGCAAAGCCGCGCCGTCGATCCGGAATTCCTTGGACAGGCCGGTGATGAAAAGCGCACCGCTTGCAGGCGCTTCGGCGGGCAGCGGCGGCGCATCGATGCGGGTGTGCAGGGTCATGGCGAGCTCCTTCAATTGATCACGGGCTGCCAGCGCAGCAGGTGACGGCGCAGGCGGGCGAAGAGGTGGTTGAGCGTGAAGCCGAGCAAGGCGGCGGCGAGGATCGCGACGAGGATGATGTCCATCCGCTGCTGCGCCTGCGCGACCCCCATCGTCGCGCCGAGCCCGGCATGCGCGCCGAACAGCATCTCGGTGCCGATCGTGGCGATCCAGGCGAAGGCGAGCGCCTGCGTCACGCCAGTGAGGATCAGCGGCAGCGCCGCCGGCAGCAGGACATGGGCGAAGCGCTGCGCGGCGGAAAAGCCGAACATGTCGGCGAGCTCGACATAGCGCCGCTCGACCGTGCGGACGCCTTCATAGCTGTTGAGCACCGTGGGATAGAAGGCTGCGAGGCTGACGATCAGCAGCTTGGCCGCGTCGCCATTGCCGACCCACAGCCCGATCAGCGGCAGCCAGCCGAACAACGGCACCTGCCGCACCGCATGATAGAGCGGGCCGACCACGCGATCGAGGGGCCGCGACATCGCCATCGTCACGCCGAGCGCGGCGCCGGAAAGCCCGCCGAGCAGCAGCCCGGTGACCGCGCGCGACAGCGTCGCGATCGCATCGTTGAGCAGGAAGCCACTGGCCAGCCGTGCCGCCAGCGTCGCGCCGACATCCTGCAGCGGCACGAAGGCGAGCGCGCGGGCATCGCCCTGCGCCGACTGCGCCTGCCACCAGATCAGGATCAGCACTGGCACGATCAGGGCGAGCAGAACGCGAACTGCGGGGGAACGCGCCATCTCAGGCCTCCTTCCAGCGGACGAAGCGGCGCTCGGCGAGCTTGACCGAGCGATCGAGGAAAAAGCCGACCAGCCCGCTGACGAACACGCCCGCCAGCACCACGTCGATGCGGAACATCTGGCGCCCCATCTCCATCATCTGGCCGATGCCGCTGTCCGCCGCGAGCAGCTCGCACGCGACCAGCACCAGCCAGCCGCGCGTGAGGCCGAGCCGCAGCCCGGTCAGCACCGGCGGGATCGCGGCAGGCAGCAGGATGCGCGTGACGAAGGGCCAAGGCGGGGTGCGGTAGAGCCGCGCCACCTCGAAATAGGATTTCGGGATCGCCCTCACCCCGTCGAACGTTGCGAGCGCGACGGGGAAGAACACCGCGACCGCGACGACGACGATCTTGAACCGCTCCTCGATCCCGAGCAGCAGCACCAGCATCGGGATGAAGGCGAGCACCGGCACCTGGCGCATCGCCTGGAACAAGGGCGCGAACAGCGCCTCGAGCAGCTTCGACAGCGCGATGCCGGTGCCGAAGGCGAGCCCGATCGCGGCGCCAGCGAGGAAGCCGAAGACCAGGCGGAACAGGCTGGTGCCGAGATGGTCGACCAGCTCGCCGTTGCGCCACAGCTGGGCGAGCGTCGCCGCGGCCTCGCTCGGCGGCACCAGCACCTGCGGCGGGAACGCGCCGCTGGCCGAGGCGAGCTGCCAGAGCAGAAGCAGGCCGAGCAGCGGCGCGAGGCCCGCGGCGATGCGGGTGACATGGCTCATGGCAGCACCTCCTGCGGGGTGAGCGGGCGCGCGACACGGCGGCGCGCAAAGGCGATGGCAGCGGCGCCGAACAGCAGCGGCAGCCACAACAGGAACACCGACGGGAGCGGCACCAGCTTGGTCAGCAGCCCGCCGCCGAGCGCGCCGGCCGAGGAGCCGGTCATCGAAGCGAGGTTGTAAAGCCCCGCCGCCTTGCTCTTGGCCCCCGGGATGCTCGTCAGCATGCGCACGTTGATGAGATGAACCACCGCCGAAGCCCCGCTCAGCAGCACCGCGCCCGCCGCCAGCGCGGGGAAGCCGTGCGCGAAACCGAGCAGCGCCAGCGCCGCGGCGGCGAGCGCAAGGGCCAGCGCATAGGCGGTGCCGCGCGTCAGCCGTGCGACCAGCGTGCCGCCCAGGAACAGCAGCGCCACCGTGCTGACGCCCTGCACCAGCAGCACGGTGATCCCGTCCTCCTTGGTCAGCGGCGGCAGCGCCGCGGCGAGCAGCAGGATGAAGGTCGAGAAGAGCGAGCCGGTGGCCGAGCTCAGGAACTCGACGAAGCTGCTCTCGGCCACCGCGCGGTTGCCGAGGAGCGCGCCGATCTCGGCGAAGAAGCTCGCGCTCTCCTCGGCCGCGGGCTGGCGCGCGGGGAGGAAGGACAGGCTGAACACCGCCATCACCCCGAACAAGGCCGCGACGATGAAGAAGGCCGCGGTCACCCCGGCCTTGAGGATCAGGATGCCCGCCGAGGCCGGCCCCAGGATCGCCATGCCGGCGGTGAGCGCGCCGCGATACCAGCCGCCGCGCGTCTCGCCGCGCCCGCGCAGCCGTTCGAGGAACGCGCTGTTCATCGCGACCATGCGGAAAGGGATGCAGAGACCAATCAGCCACCGCCCGCCCGCCAGCGCCGCCCAGCCCGCCGCGAACGGCATGGCGAGATTGACCAGCAGCGGCCCGAGGCTGGACGCGAAATAGATGCCGCGCGCGCCGTAGCGGGCGATGATGAAGCCGGCGGGCACGGTGACGAGCACCATCCCGATCGATTCCATCGCGCCGATCACCCCGACCTGGAACGCGGTGGCGCCGAGATCGATCGCATAGATCGTCGTCACCACCTTGCCGAGGCCGACGGTGAGGCCGCTGACCAGTGCCAGCAGCAGGAAGTTGGCCATGAAGCGCCGGTCGGTCATCGCGCCGCCGCCTCCGCCGTATCGGGCCTCCACCGATCCTTGAGCTTCAACCGGTCGAGCGCCGCGGTGGCGAAGCGCCGGTCGAGCAATTTGTCGACGTCGATCTGCTTGCGGACCAGCCCCTGATCGAAGGTATAGGCCGCGGCGTCGCGATAATGCGCGACCATGAAACCGTCATAGAGCGGCGAGTAACGGTCGCCCCAGGCGACGCGCGGCTCGTCCAGCTCGGCCTCGATCACGCTGCGCGGAGATTCCGCGCGCGAGGTGATCTCGATCACCTTCTCGCGGTTGGCGGGATCGGCCGACCAGGCCTGCGCCCGGACATAGGCGTCGGCGACGAGCTGGGTCAGCTCGGGATGCTGGTCGACGAAGTCGCCGCGTCCGAACAGCTCGGCGCGCATCTTCCACGATTGCGGCGCCTGCTTGGTCGACCAGACGATCCGCCCGACCTTCTTCTCGACCAGCAGATGCGCGTCGGAGAGCAGGAAGACGGCATCGACATCGCCCGATGCGAGCGCGGCGTGGCTCGCGGGCGGGTTGATGTTGAGGATGCGGAAATCGCTGAGCTTGAGGCCGTTCGCCTCGGCGAGCTTGGCGAAGGGCAGTTCCCACGGGCGCCCGCGATGCAGCGCAATGCGCTTGCCCTTCAGATCCTTGATGCTGTTGGCGGCAACACCGTTGCGCACCACCAGATAGGCGTTCTGGCCGCGCCCGACCGGCACCACCAGCCGCAGGTCGACCCCGCCCGCGATCGCGATGATCGCCGGGAAATCGCCATAGCTCGCGAAATCGATGCGCTTCGCGGCAAAGCCTTCATTGACCACCGGGCCGCCCACGGCGGTCGCGACCGGGAACCATTGCAGCTTGACCCCGCGCTTCGCCAGCTCGCTTTCGAGCCAGCCCTGCTGCTGGACGATCGCGTTCTGGCCCTGATAACGCTGCTGCCCCTCGAACGGATAGGCGATGGCGGCGATCGTCAGCGTCGCAGGCTGACCGGACGCCGGTTCGCCTGATCCGCCGCCGCGGAACTGGTGGAAGACCAGCGCCGCCAGCACGCCGATCACGACGATGGCGATGAGGATCGTCTTGCGGCTCATGCGGCATCCAGCGCTTGCGTGTAGTCGAGCGTCTCGAACGGCCGCCGGTCGATCCACACGGCGACATCGACGCGCGCGGGCAGGAAGCCGCGATCGAACAGGAAGTCGCTGAAATCCTGCAGCGCCGCCGCCGAGGCATCGTCGAGATCGGTCTTGAGCCGGCGGTGGAGCGTGTCCCCGCCATAGGCGGCGCGCACGAACTGCTCGGGCGATCCGGTCTCGCGCGCGATATAGGCGAAGGTCTCCTCGGGGTGCTGCTCGGCCCACTCCCCCGCTGCCGCGACATGCGACAGCAGACGGCGCGCGACGGCGGGATAATGCTCCAGCGTCGCGGCATCGACCGTCAACGGCCGCGGCGCACCGTTGTTGATGCGGATCTTGGGATCGGGGTGGAAGCCGGTGTCGATCACGACATGCGCGCCCGCAAGCAAGGCGAATTCGTGACCCAGCGAGCCCTTCACATGGATCGCATCGACCTCGCCGCGCACCAGCGCGTGGAATTCGGCGGTGTAGAGCGGGCGTCCGCCCCAATTGCCGCGTCCGACCAGGTCGAGTCCCTCGTGCGCGGGATCGGTGGCGTCGACCTCGACCCATTCCACCTCGTCCTCGGCCACGCCACCGAGCGAGAGGCCCGCGAGCAGGGCGCGAAGCGCGGTGGCGCGGAAGATGTCGATCTTCTGGTCGGCGCGGCGCGGCAGCGCGATGCGGCGGCCCTTGAGATCGGCGGCGGTGCGGATGCCCGAGCCGGGCAGCGTCAGCACCAGCTGGCTCTCGTCGATCCAGCTGAGCCCGATCACGCGCGTATCCGCACCGGCTGCGCGCGCCCAGATCGCGGGCACGCTGCCGCCCTGACGGAAGCTGTGCGCGAGATGATGATCATAATGGCTGGCACGCACGTCCGGGTCGGCCGTGTCCTGGATCGAGCGGACGGTGATGCCGAGTTCGGCGAGGTCGCGGTCGATCACGCCCTGATTGATCGCGATGCCGAGCGGGGTCGGCACCGGGCAGCGGGTGTACCAGATTTCCTTGGGAAAGGCGGTCATGCGAGCCTCCGTTGGTTCGATGCGGAAGAGAGAGTGCGGGCCATCAGAAGCGCGCCACGAGCGAGGCGCCCCAGGTGCGCGGATCGCCCCACTGGATGGTGTCGCCGCTGACGCCGTTGGCCGCGTTGAACTGCGGCAGCGCGTGGTTGCGGTACGCCGCGTCGAACAGGTTGTTGACGTAGACGGTGAAGGTGAAGCGGTCGCCGGGCGTGGTGTAGGCGACGCGCGCGCTGGCCAGCGTGTAGCCCGGCTGGTTGAGCAGGAAGCGGTTGGCGCGGTCCTGCGGGGTGATGTAGTAGAATTGGTGCGACTGGTAGCGCGCGTCGGCGCCGAGCTGGAAGCTGCCCGAACTCCCGAGGTCGAATTCGTAGGACGCGCCGAGATTGAGCGTGACGTGCGGCGCGCGCACGAACTCCGCGCCGGCAAGGTTGGCGCCGCCGTTCACCACCTGAAGCTTGTCGTATTTGGTGTCGAGCAGACCCAGCGCGGCGTTGAACTGGAGGCCCTTCACCGGACGCGCAGTCAGCTCGAACTCGGCACCGTTGACGTGCGCCTCGGCGGCGTTCTGGAGGTAGGAGGTGGTGGTGCCGCCGACCGCGCCGGGGTTCGGCCCGACCACGTTGATCTGCACATTGTCGTACTGATAGTGGAAGGCGGTGGCGTTGAACGTAACCGCGCCGCCGAACCAGCTCGACTTGTAGCCGATCTCGAACGCGTCGAGCTTCTCGGGCTCGACCACCTGAAGCGCGACCGGGAGCTGCGCGGCGGTGTTGAACCCGCCCGACTTCACGCCGTGCGCGAACTTGAAATAGAGGAGGTGGCCGGGCGCGACGGTCCAGGACGGCGTCACGTCCCAGGTGAAATTGTCCCAGGTCCGCTCGAGCACGCCCGAGAA
Organism: Sphingomonas sp.; assembly: GCF_036402235.1. Taxonomy (GTDB): domain Bacteria; phylum Pseudomonadota; class Alphaproteobacteria; order Sphingomonadales; family Sphingomonadaceae; genus Sphingomonas. Next base: position 68,133 of record NZ_DASWTG010000076.1, read on the forward strand.
GGTGCCGATCCCGCCGAAGCTGCCGGTGTAGGTCTCCCACCAGCGCGGGTAGCTGCTCCACGATGTCCCCGCGGCGTTGGGCGACGACACACGGCGAAAATCGAGCGTCTTGGTCTCGCGCGTGAAACGCCCGCCGACCGTCAGGTTGAAGCTGTCGGTGATGTCGTAGCCGAGATTGGCGAACGCAGCGCCGCTCTCCGCGCTATGGTCGTAGCGGGTGCGACTATAGGCGTTGGGCGCGGTATCGCCCGGCAGCGCCGGCACGGTGCCGTCGGGCAGCGTCGCCGAAGCGGAATCGGAGTCGATATCCTCCTTGAAATAATAGAGGCCGACGATCCACTTGAACCGGCTGGAGCCGTTGGAGGCGAGCCGCAGCTCCTGGCTCCACTGCTCGCTCTTCGCCTCGGTATGGGCCCGCGCGATCTCGAGCGGGGTATAGTCATTGTCTCCGCCCGAAGTGACCTGATAGCGCTCATAGCCGGTGATCGAGGTGAGCGTCGCCGCCCCGAAATCCCAGTCGAGCTTCAACGAGCCGCCATATTGCTCGGTGTCGCTGAACTCATCGGCATTGGTGTTGACCACGTCGCGATCGGTGGGCGGGGCATAGCCGTTGCGGTAGATGCCGTCGGCGCGATAGCTGCCGATCGTCCAGTAACCGCCGGTCGTCTTGTACTTGCGGTAATGGATGCCGAGCAGCGCTTCGAAATTGCCGCCCGCGCGTGCCAGCAGCTGGCCGCGGATGACGCTGTCCTCGATCGCATTGTCCTTGTAGCCCGTGAACAGATTGGTGAAGCGGCCGTCGCGGTTCTCGATATGGCCGGAGATGCGCGCGGCGAGCACGTCGGGCGCGATGACGAAGCCGACCCCGGCCTGGACGATCCGGTCGTCATAGCTGCCATAGTCGAGCTTGACGTAATTCTCGTTTCCGGTGGGCGAGAAGCTCGGCTTCTTCGTCACCACCGCGATCGCGCCGCCGGTGGTGTTCTTGCCCCACAGGGTACCCTGCGGCCCGCGCAGCACCTCGACCCGCTCGAGATCGAACAGCGGCAAACCAGTGGCGCTGGCGTTGCTGATATAGACCTCGTCCAGATAGAAGCCGACCGGGTTGGCGAGGTCGATCTGCTGCTGCCCGGCGCCGACGCCGCGGATCCACCAGCGCGGGCGGCCATGCTGCTGCGTCCCGGCCGAGGCGTTGGGGACGAGGCTCAGCACCTCGCTCGCCGAGCGGCCGACGCCCTGCAGCGTGAACACGTCGGCGCCCAATGCGGTGATCGCGGTCGGTACGTCCTGGATCGATTGCTCGCGCTTGCCGGCGGTCACGACGATCTCGGGCGAGTCGGAGGCGTCGTCTGCGGGGCTGGCCGCGTCCGTCCTTGCTTCTTCCTCTTCGGCATAGGCCGCTGCCGGGATCAGCGCCGCGAGCGACGCCGCGATCAGCCAGGCCGTCTTCTTTCGTGTGCGATGTTCAAACTTCACGTTCACTCTATTCCCCCCTGCGCGGCTCACGGGCTGCGTCTGGTGATGACTGTGGGTTGTTCAGGCCGCCTGGCGGGCGCGTCCGACGACCGCGGCGAAGGGCGCAGGGTCGATCCACGCGGCGATGTCGAAATCGCCGGCGAGGAAGCCGTGCTCGAACAGGAAATCCTTGTACTTCCCGAGCAACTCGGCCGTTTCGTCGTTGAGGAAGGTGCCGAGGCCGGCAGACGCATTGGAGCCATAGGCCCGGCGCACCCAATCCGGCGTCGAGCCGGTCTCGCGCGCGATATAGGCGATGGTCTCGTCAGGATGCGCGCGCGCCCAGTTGCCTGCGGCAATCACGCGCGCCAGGAAGCGTTCGACCAGATCGGGGCGCGCCTCGATCAGCGCGGCATCGACGGTGAGCGTGCGCGGCGTGCCATTGTTCGCGCGCACCCAGGGATCGGGATGATCGCCGAGCGAGGCGACGATATGCGCACCCGCCAACCGCGCGGTTTCGAGGCCGAGCGCGCCCTTGACGTAGATCGCGTCGACCTCGCCGCGCACCAGCGCCAGCACCTCGGCGCGATAGCCGTGGCGGGTGCGGGCACGGTTGCGCTCGCCGGTGGCGATCCCCTCGGTGCCGCTGCCCGCCGGATCGGCGCTCACGGTATCCACGCGCTCGACATCCGCGAGGGTCAGGCCCTCCAGCTCGAGCGCGCTGGCGAAGCCCTTGAGCGCGGTCGCGCGGTTGAAGTCGATCGAGATCGGGTTGACAGGCAGCCCGATGCGCCGTCCCGCCAGATCGCGGGCGGTGCGGATACCCGACGAGGGCAGCGCGAGGATCGCCTGGAACTCGTCGGTCCAGGACAGGCCGATCACGCGCGTGTCGCGGCCGTTGGCGCGCGCCCAGATCGCCGGGATGTTGCCCCCCTGACGGAACGAGCTGGGGAGGTTGTGGTCGAAATGGCTCTCGCGGGCATTGGCGTCGGCGGTCTCCTGGATCGACTTGAGGCCGATCCCGTCGCCGCGGAATTCCTCGGCCAGCCAGCCGAGCTGGACGGCGATGCCGAGCCCCGTGGGGACGGGGCAGCGCGTGTACCAGAGGTCGTTGATTGCGTCGGTCATGCGGGTGGTTCCTGCGTTTGAGGCGCAAGCGACCGCCGCGTCCGGAAGCGCGGGAAGCGCACCGTCCGTCGCGCCGCCACGGCGCGCAGGGCATCGACCGCGAGCGTCAGCCCGCGGCGGTCAGTTGCGGATGTCGGGTGGGATCAGCGGCGCGCTGAACAAAACCGCCCCATGGGCGGCGGCGGGGCTGCGGAGGAGATACACGGGCTCATCGTCGTTCCTTTCAACTCGGAAACACGAGGCCGCCGGGCTCCATCGGCAACACCGTGCGCTTTAGCAATTGGTGACGCGGCGCAATCTGCATTCCGTCAAAAACCGCGGGTCAGTCCGGGCGATGAATCGCCTGCAGGCACGACCAGTGCCGGCAACTCAATACATATCTATTGAATAGGAATTGGGCAATAAGCTTTCCTTGGCGCCCGCAAATGTCAGCTTCTCGGCGGGCTCCGCCACCCTTCGCAGCTACAGCGGCAGCCCCACATAATTCTCCGCGATCACCTTCTGCATCGCCTCCGAGCCGGCGACATAGTCGAGTTCGGCCGCCTGCATGCGGTGCTCGAAGCGCCCGTCCTCGGGAAAGCGGTGCATCAGCTTGGTGAGGTACCAGCTGAACCGCTCGGCCTTCCAGATCCGCGCCAACGCCTTGGCCTGATAGCCGGCCAGCCCCGCCTCGTCCCCGCGCGCGAAGAACGCGATCAGCGCGTCCGACAGATAGGCCACGTCGGACGCCGCCAGGTTCAGCCCCTTCGCGCCGGTGGGCGGCACGATATGCGCTGAGTCCCCGGCCAGGAACAGCCGCCCGTGCCGCATCGTCTCGAACACATAGGAGCGCAGCGGCGCGATCGACATCTCCAGCGCCGGCCCGCGCGTCACGCCCGCCGCGCTCAGCGGATCGAACCGCGCCGCCAGCTCGTCCCACAGCCGCTCCTCGCTCCAGTCCTCTTGCGCGTCGGTCAGCGGCACCTGGATGTAGTAGCGGCTGCGCGTCGCCGAGCGCATCGACGCGAGCGCGAAGCCACGATCGGTATTGGCATAGATCAGCTCGGGGTGGCACGGCGGCACGTCCGCCAGGATGCCGAGCCAGCCGAACGGATACTCCCGCTCATATTCGCGCGCCGCATGCGCGGGGATCGCCTTGCGCGAGGGGCCGTGGAACCCGTCGCACCCCGCGACGAACGCACAGTCGATCCGCCTCGGCGCGCCGTCCTTGACGAAGGTCACGAACGGCACCTCGCTCTCCACATCGTGCAGCGCGACGTCCTTCGCCTCGTACACGATCTCCAGCCCGCGCTCCGGCGCCGCGTCCATCAGGTCGCGGGTCAGCTCGGTCTGGCCATAGACCGTCACATGGCGGCCGGTCAGCGCGGCGATGTCGATGCGGATCACCCGGTCATTGGTCGCGAGGTTGAACCCCTGCTCGATCAGCCCCTCGGCCTTCATCCGCGCGTCGATGCCGAGCCTCGTCATCAGCCCGGTCGTCACCGTCTCCAGAACGCCCGCGCGGATGCGGCCCAGCACATAGTCGGCCGACTGGCGCTCGACGACGACGCAGCCCACGCCCGCCTGCCGCAGCAGATGCCCGAGCAGCAGGCCTGCGGGGCCCGCCCCGACGATCGCGACTTGAGTCTTCATTCCATCCACCCCGTTCGCCCAGAGCCTGTCGAAGGGCTGCTCTTCTTCTCCGGCGCCCGAGGGAAGGACGGGGCTTCGACAAGCTCAGCCCGAACGGAGTGGCGGATCATCCGCGTTATCGCGCCGCTTCGAGCTGCTTCTCGAGCGCGTCGAGCACGCGATAGCAGGGCAGCACCTGCGCCACGCTGGCATTCGGCTCGCGCCCCTCGCGGATCGCGCTCACGAACTCGCGGTCCTGCAGCTCGATCCCGTTCATCGAGACGTCGATCTTGGAGACATCGACCGGCTCCTCCTTGCCCGTCACCAGATCGTCGTAGCGCGCGATCCACGTTCCGTTGTCGCAGATGTAGCGGAAGAAGGTGCCGAGCGGCCCGTCATTGTTGAACGACAGGCTGAGCGTGCAGATCGCCCCGCTCGCCGCCTTGAGCTGGATCGACATGTCCATCGCGATGCCCAGCTCGGGATGGTGCGGCCCCTCGATCGCATTGGCCGCGACGATCGGCCCGGCCTGCCAGGCGAACAGGTCGACCGTGTGCGCGGCGTGGTGCCACAGCAGGTGATCGGTCCAGCTCCGCGCCTCGCCCTTGGCGTTCATGTTCTTGCGGCGGAAGAAATAGGTCTGCACATCCATCTGCTGCACGTTCAGCTCGCCCGCCGCGATCCTGCGGTGCAGATACTGGTGGCTCGGGTTGAAGCGGCGGGTATGCCCGACCATTGCGGTCAGCCCGGTCTCCTGCGCCTTGGCGAGCACCGCCTCGCCATCGGCCAGGCTGTCGCAGAGCGGGATCTCGACCTGCACATGCTTGCCCGCCTCCATGCACTGGATCGCCTGCGCCGCATGCATCTGCGTCGGCGTGCACAGGATGACGGCATCGAGGCCCGGCTGCGCCAGCGCTTCGGCCAGCTCGGTCGTCGCGTGCGGGATGCCGTATTTGCCGGCGACCGCCTGCGTCGGCTCCAGCCGCCGCCCGACGACCGAGATCACCTCGACCCCGTCGATATTCTTCAAGCCGTCGAGATGCTTTTCGCCGAATGCGCCGGCGCCCGCGAGTGCGATCTTCATGTTCCAAACTCCACTGTCGTCACCCCAGCGAAAGCTGGGGTCTGGTGCCGCATGAGACCCCAGCTTTCGCTGGGGTGACGGCAAGATCAGGCGAGCGCCGCGTGTCCACTGCCCGCCATATCCAGTCCTTCCTCATTGTCCGGGCGCAGCACGAGGTGGCCGATCGCGGTGTTGCTGCACGGCACGTGATAATGGCGGTGCAGTGCGGCGGTGCGCTTGCCCAGCGCGCCGCGCATGATCAGCCACATCACCATCTCGATGCCCTCGCTGCCGGTCTCGCGCAGATATTCGATGTGCGGGATATGGCGCAGCCGGTCGCTGTCGCCGATCATCCCGTCGAGGAAATCATTGTCCCATTCCTTGTTGATCAGCCCCGCGCGCGGCCCCTGCAGCTGGTGGCTCATGCCGCCGGTGCCCCACACCTGAACGTTCAGGTCCTCGGGAAAACTCGCCACGGCCCGCGCGATTGCCTCGCCCAGCGCCCAGCAGCGGTTGCCCGAGGGCGGCGGGTAGGTGACGACGTTGACCGCCAGCGGGATCACCCTGCACGGCCACGCATCGACCGCGCCGAACATCATCGACAGCGGCACCGTCAGCCCGTGATCGACGTCCATCTCGTTGATGATGGTCATGTCGAACTCGTCGAGGATCAGGCTCTGCGCGATGTGCCAGGCCAGGTCGGGATGCCCGATCACATCGGGCACGTTGCGCGGTCCCCAGCCCTCGTCGGCGGGCGCATAGCGCTCGCCGCAGCCGATCGCGAAGGTTGGGATGATCTTCATGTCGAACGCGCTGGCATGATCGTTATAGACCAGCACCACCACGTCGGGCTTCTCGGCCTTCTCCCACTCGCGCGTCCAGTCGTAGCCGGCGAAGATCGGCCCGAAATAATCGTCGCGATCCTTGCCCATGTCGTGCGCGACGCCAAGCAGCGGCACATGGCTCGACGCGATGCCGGCGGTGATGCGGGCCATCAGCGCTTCTCCTTCCTGGAACGCTGCCCGTCGGGCGAACGCCCCCCAGCCTTCATCATCGCCTGATAGTCCTCGACAGACACGCCGGTCATCGTGCTCACCGCCTGCACGAAGCTCAGGCCATCGGTGGAGAAGACCTTCGACAGGAAGTAGATGTTGCCGCCCAGGTCGAGCAGCGCGTTATAGTCGCGCGCCAGCACCGCTTCCTTCTGCGCGTCGGACAGCGGCCATTCCTCCAGATAGGCCTTCTCGTCCGCCTTCCAGCGCTCGCGATTCTCCGGCTTCATCAGGCTCATCGCGAACTGGTTGAGATGATAGCCCTGCCGCGCCCGCGCCGCAGTGAACACGCGCGTCCCGGGAATGTCCTCGAACTCGGCGAGATAGCTGTGGATGTCCCTGGGTCCGGTCATCGCACGTCTCCAGCTTGATTTGGTTCACGCAAAGACGTGAAGACGCGAAGATCAGTCGCGCAGAGGCGCGGAGAACGCAGATAGCGCCGTGCATCTGGACTCGGCGCGCAGCGCCCCTTTCGCACCCATCCCGGCAAGAGGCAGCGCGGAGATGCAGGTTGCCGCTGCGCGGCGTACTCAGCGCCTCTGCGTTCTCCGCGCCTCTGCGCGAAAAAACCTTCTTCGCGCCTTCGCGCCTCCGCGTGGACAACTGCCATCACAACCCCCGCGCCTTCAGCTTGGCATCGAGCCGTGGAAACACGCGCCGCGCATTGCCCTCGAAGATCGCGTGCCGCTCCGCATCGGAGATATCCAGCGCATCGATATAGCGTTTGGTGTCGTCGAAATAATGCCCGGTGGCCGGATCGATCCCGCGCACCGCGCCCACCATCTCCGACCCGAACAGGATGTTCTTGTTCGCGATCACATCGGCGAGCAGGTCGATGCCCGGCTGGTGATAGACGCAGGTGTCGAAGAAGATGTTCTCCATCAGATGCGTGTCGAGCGCTGGCTTCTTGAGCATGTCCGCCAGCCCGCGATAGCGCCCCCAATGGTACGGCACCGCCCCGCCGCCATGCGGGATGATGAAGCGCAGCGTCGGGAAATCGGCGAACAGGTCGCCTTCCAGCAGCTGCATGAACGCCACCGTGTCCGCCGCGATATAATAGCCGCCGGTCGCGTGCATCGCCGGGTTGCAGCTGCCCGAGACATGGATCATCGCCGGCACGTCCAGCTCGACCATCTTCTCGTAGAAGGGATACCAGTAGCGGTCGGTCAGCGGCGGGTGGGTGAAATGCCCGCCCCCCGGATCGGGGTTGAGGTTGCAGCCGATGAAGCCCAGCTCGTTCACGCAGCGCTCGAGCTCGGCGATGCTCGCGCTCATGTCCGCCTTGGGCGATTGCGGCAGCATGCACACCCCGGCGAAGGTCTCGGGAAACAGCCCGACGACCCGCGCGATCAGGTCGTTGCAGCGCATCGCCCATTCCCTGGCGACCGCCTCGTCCCCGACATGCGGCGCCATTGCGGACGCGCGCGGGCTGAAGATCGTCAGGTCCGCGCCCCGCTCCCGGATCAGGCGCAGCTGGTTCGCCTCGATCGTCTCGCGAATCTCGTCGTCGCTGATCTGCGGATAGGGCGGCGCCGTGGTGCCCGCCTTGAACGCGGCCTTCTGCGCCTCGCGCCAGGCGTCATGCGCCTTGGGCAACACCGTGTAATGACCATGGCAGTCGATGATCACGCGGCGTCTCCAAGACCATTGTCCGTCACCCCAGCGAAAGCTGGGGTCTCCAGAGGTGAAAGACCCCAGCTTTCGCTGGGGTGACGGTTGGATTGAGACATCACGCCGCCTCCCCCCGCACCAGACCCTCGATCGCCGCCAGCTTCGCCGCCAGCCCCTCCGGCACCCCGCCTCCGATCGCGCCAATCTCGCGCTGCCGCGCGATCGTCCCGCGCGTCATCGCCGGCTCGATGCCCAGCTCCGCCAGCGTCCTGGCCACCTCCTCCATCTCGGCCGCGCGGCGCGTCCCGTGCGCCAGCATCCGGTCGAGATTATAGTCGGCGCGCTCGCCCCAGCCCTGCGCCTTCGCGCTTGCGTCGAGCGAGGCGATCACCGCGTCGGTCACGCCCGCGCGGTGGGCGGCGAGGATGCACTCGGCGGTCAGCGCCTCGATCCCCTTGACCATCACCGAACGGATCATCTTGATCGCCGATGCGTCGCCCACCTTCGGGCCGGTGACTTCGACATTGGTGAAGCCGATCGCCGCCAGCGCCGCCGCGGCGTCCGCGGCATGCGGCCCCGCGACCAGCAGCGGCACGGCCATGCCCGCCGGATGCACCGGCGCCATCACCGCGACATCGGCATAGCGCCCGCCCGCCGCTTCGATCGCCGCTGCCGCCGCGCGCTTGGTGCCCGGCGCGACGCTGTTCATGTCGAGCCACAATGCGCCGGGCTCGAGCAGCGCGGCATCGTCCTGCGCGGCCTCGAGCGCCTGATCGGCGGTGACCAGCGACAGCACCACCGCGGCGTCTGCCAGCGCCGCGCGCGCGGTCTCGCACCCCTTGACCCCGCCCGCCTCATACTCCGCCAGCTTCGCGGCGCGGGCGCTGGGATAGGTCGTCTTGCGATCGAAGGCGCGGTCGCCGCGGCGGGCGAAGGCCTGGCCCGCCTCGCCAAAGCCGATGAAGGCGACTGCGCCCGTCACGCCGGACGCCCCGCCGTTCCGCCTTGTGGACATTCCGCCCTGAACGCGGACTCCGCGATTGCGGCGAAAGCCAACTTCGTACACGACATGTTCCACTTTCCAACCATTCCCGATGGCTAGGGCGGATTCGGGACTGAACAAAATCCAATTGGCTGAGCGGCTATCGATTTTCCGGAAGTCTGGTCTCGGATGACGCCGAATGGATGAGGTCGATCAGGCGTTGCTGGCGTGCGGTGGGGCGCCAGTTGGCGCGGGTGGTGATGCCGATGGTGCGCACCGTATCGGTGAGTTCGGGGCCGATCCGCACCAGCATCCCCGCCTCGACCTCAAGCGCCACCTGATCGGGCGAGAGCAGCGTCAGCAGGTCGCTCTGCGCCAGCATCCCGCGGATCACCATCACCGATCCGCACTCGACCGGCACGTCGGGCAGCGCGCGGCCGGCGAACAGCGCCTCCCAATGCGCGCGGAGCGGCGTGCCGGCCGGCCCCACCACCCATTGCCGCGCGCCGAGCTGGTCGAGCGTCACCGCGCGCCCTGCCAGCGGATGGCCGGCACGGCCGAAGATCGCCAGCCGGTCGGTGAACAGCGGCACCTGCTCGACCCCCGCGGGCGGCTCCTCGCGCAACGCGCCGATGGTGAGGTCGATCACACCATCCAGCAGCGGCTCGATCAGCTCCCGCCACGATCCCTCGACAACGTCGATCACCGTCTCGGGCGCCTCGCGCAGCCAGGCGGCCAGCGCGTGCGGGAGCAGCAATGCGCGGCTAAGCGGCATCGCGCCGATCGCGATCCGCTCGACATCGGCGCCGTCGCCGCGCGCCTCGGCGATGCCCGCCGCGATCTCGCGTGCGGCCAGCCGCACCCCACGCGCCATCGCCCTTCCGGCAGGCGCCAGCGCCGTGCCGCGCCCGCGCCGCTCGACCAGCCTCACGCCGCAGATCTGCTCCAGATCGCGCACAGCGCGGTGGATCGCCGGCTGTGACGCGCCGCTCGCCCCCGCCGCGCCGACGAAGCTCAGCGCGTCGCTAAAATGCAGGAAGGCGTCGAGCTGGGTGGCCGTCATCAGCCATTCCGGCCGGGTAAAGCCGCGCGCGCTCCGCCCCGGCCGCACCGCCGCGGCGAGGCAGGCGAACGCGCGATCTGCCCGCTCGGCGAGCGCGGTGCCGGCGGGGGTCGGCGCGACGCCATCGGGCCGCCGGTCGAACAGCGCAACCTCAAGCTGCCGCTCGAGCTTGCCCAGCCCCTGGGTGAGCGCGGGCTGCGACAGCCCCACCGCCTCCGCCGCCCGGCTGAGGCTCCCCCGCCCCGCCACCGCCGAAAGCGCGCGCAGGTGGCGCAGATTGAGGTCGAAGGGCCGCGGCACTGCTATAAGATATCCGAAAAACTTATGGGATGCCATCAATTCAAAGTGGAAAATGTCGCGTACGATGTTGCCTTTCCCCCCAAACCCCGTTTCCACTTTCCCCAGAGGAGATGTCCAATGTCCGCACGCGTCGTGCAGAACACCCCCCGCACCCCGCTGGACATCGTCGATGGCCTCGGCGAAGCAGGCGTCGCCACCGTGCACGAGGCGCAGGGCCGCATCGGCCTGCTCGCTCACTATATGCGCCCGATCTATCCCGGCGCGCGCATCGCCGGGAATGCCGTCACCATCTCCTCCCCGCCGGGCGACAACTGGATGGTGCATGTCGCGATCGAGCAGTTGCAGGCCGGCGACATCCTCGTCCTCGCGCCCACGAGCCCGTGCGTGGACGGCTATTTCGGCGACCTGCTCGCCACCAGCGCGATGGCGCGCGGGTGCCGGGGGCTGGTGATCGACGCCGGCGTGCGCGACGTGCGCGACCTGACGCAGATGGGATTTCCGGTGTGGTCGAAGGCGGTGTTCGCGCAGGGGACCGTCAAGAACACGCTGGGATCGGTGAACGTGCCGATCGTGTGCGCGGGCGCCGCGATCGAGCCGGGCGACGTGATCGTCGCGGACGATGACGGGGTTTGCGTGGTCAAGCGCGCGGATGCCGCCACGGTGCTGGAGAAGGCGCGCGCGCGCGAGGCGGCGGAGGAGAGCAAGCGCAAGCGGCTCGCCGCGGGCGAGCTGGGGCTTGATATCTACGACATGCGGCCGAGGCTGGCGGAGATGGGGCTGCGGTATGAGTGAAATGGCGACCATGCGCCTGCCTCACTGCCCCACCCCAACCCCTCCCCTGAAGGGGAGGGGCTTATGAATGGCACCCGCTGCATGTGGATGCGGGGAGGCACGTCCAAGGGGGGCTATTTCCTCGAGGACGAGCTGCCCGCCGACACGCACGCGCGCGACGCGTTCCTGCTGCGCGTGATGGGGTCGCCCGACCCGCGCCAGATCGACGGGATGGGCGGCGCCGATCCGTTGACCAGCAAGGTCGCGGTGGTGAGCAAGTCGGCGCGCGAGGGCGTCGATGTGGACTATCTGTTCCTGCAGGTGTTCGTCGATCAGGCGATCGTCACCGATGCGCAGAATTGCGGCAACATCCTTGCCGGGATCGGTCCCTTCGCGATCGAGCGCGGGCTGGTGCAGGCGCGTGACGGCGAGACCCCCGTCGCGATCTTCATGGAGAATACCGGGCAGGTCGCGGTGGCGACCGTGCAGACGCCGGGCGGGAAAGTCCGTTACGATGGCGATGCGGCGATCAGCGGCGTGCCGGGCACCGCGGCGCCGATCCCGCTCGCCTTTCGCGATACCGCAGGGTCGAGCTGCGGCGCGCTGCTGCCGACCGGCAATGGTGTGGACGAGATCGACGGGGTGAAGGTCACGCTGATCGACAACGGCATGCCGTGCGTGGTGATCGCGGCAAGCGACATGGGCATCACCGGCTATGAGGATCGCGACACGCTCGACGCCGATGCGGCGATGAAGGCGAAGGTCGAGGCGATCCGGCTGAAGGCAGGCCCGCTGATGAACCTGGGCGACGTCACCGAGAAGTCGGTGCCCAAGATGATGCTGGTCGCCGCGCCCAGGGCGGGCGGCGCGATCGCCGTGCGTTCGCTGATCCCGCACCGCGTGCATGCCTCGATCGGGGTGCTCGGGGCGGTGAGCGTGGCGACGGCGTGCCTGATCGAGGGATCGCCCGCCGCGGCGGTGGCGCAAGTGCCGGAGGGTGCGAGCAAGACGCTGGGCGTCGAGCATCCCACCGGCGTGACCGAATGCGTGGTGACCGTGGATGCGAACGGCGGGCCGATCGAGGCCGGGATGCTGCGCACCGCGCGCAAGCTGATGGATGGGGTGGTGTTCGGGTGAGGGGTCCCGTTCCTTCCCTCCGCCGTCATGCCGAACTCGTTTCAGGGTCCACCCTTCCACCAGCAGATCAGCCGCCTGCGGAGACATGGATCCTGAAACAAGTTCAGGATGACGGCAGTAGAAGAGAGGCAATGTGAGCACAGACCAAGACGGCCGCATCCGCAGCTGGACGCTCGAGCCATCGAAGCCGCGCTTCACCCCGCCGCTGGGGGCGGTGGACGCGCATTGCCATGTGTTCGGGCCGATGGCGCAGTTCCCGTTCAGCGCCAAGGCCAAGTATCTGCCGCAGGACGCCGGGCCGGACGCGCTGTTCGCGTTGCGCGAGCGGCTGGGCTTCGCACGCAACGTGATCGTGCAGGCGAGCTGCCACGGCACCGACAATCGCGCGACGCTGAACGGCATCGCGGTATCGGACGGCACCTGCCGCGGGGTCGCCGTGGTCGATCCGGCGATCTCCGACACCGAGCTCGACGCCCTGCATGCGGGCGGCATTCGCGGGGTGCGGTTCAACTTCCTCAAGCGGCTGGTGGACGATGCGCCCAAGGACAAGTTCCTCGACGTCGCGCACCGCATCCAGCGGCTGGGCTGGCATGTCGTCGTCTATTTCGAGGCCGACATCGTGGAGGAGATGAAGCCATTCCTCGCCGCGATCCCGACTCGGATCGTGATCGACCATATGGGCCGGCCCGATGTGCGGCAGGGGCCGGACGGCGCGGACATGGCGGCGTTCCGCGCGCTGCTCGACAGCCGCGACGACATCTGGACCAAGGTCACCTGCCCCGACCGGCTCGATCCCGCCGGGCCGCCCTATGCCGATTTCGTTGCCGCGGTGCGCCCGCTGGTCGAGGCGTATCCCGATCGCGTGCTGTGGGGCACCGACTGGCCGCACCCCAATATGGAAAGCGTGCTGCCCGACGATGGCGCGCTGGTGGACGTGATCCCGGAGATCGCGCCGACCGCAGAGCTGCAACACAAGCTGCTGGTGGCCAATCCGATGCGGCTCTACTGGCCCGGAGAGCTTTAAGGCCGTCGTCGATCGACCGGCCCCGGGAGTTATCCTCCTTTCCCGTCATTCCCGCGAAGGCGGGAATCCATTCTGGCTGGCGTTGCGGAAATCACACCGTCAGCGACAATGGATCCCCGCCTTCGCGGGGATGACGGATTCAATAAGCGACAGGATCCGCCTAGGGCGGATCGACATTCATCCTCCCCCGCAAGGGGGAGGTGGCGCGCGCAGCGCGACGGAGGAGGAGGAAGCTCGCCGTCAGCATCTGGCATCCGCCCCCTCCGTCAGCTTCGCTGACACCTCCCCCTTGCGGGGGAGGATTTTTCCAAGCCACTTGGCTGAACGTCGATCCGCCCTGAAGCGGGCGGCGTGCTCCCCGAGCCTCAGGCCCAAACCTCGTTCGCCACATCGATCACCAGCCGCATCTTGGCGGCCTGCTGCTCGACCTCGATGTCGTTGCCATGGACGGTCGAGGAGAAGCCGCATTGCGGCGACAGCGCGAGCTGGTCGAGCGGGGCGAAGCGTGCGGCCTCGTCGATGCGGCGCTTGACGTCGTCCTTCGCTTCCAGCTCGCCGAGCTTGGTGGTGACGAGGCCGAGCACCACGGTCTTGCCCTTGGGCACATGCCGCAGCGGCGCGAAATCGCCCGAGCGGGGATCGTCATATTCGAGGAAATAGCCGTCGACCGAAAGCTCGTTGAACAGCACTTCGGCAACCGGCTCGTAGCCGCCTTCGGCCGCCCAGGAGGAGCGGAAATTGCCGCGGCACAGATGGACGCAGACGGTCATGTCGGCAGGCTTGTCGCGGATCGAATCGTTGATGATGCGGGCATAGAGGCGCGGCAGCTCGTCCGGGTCCATGCCGCGCTTCCGCGCATTCTCGCGCTGGGTCTCGTCGCACAGATAGGCGAGGTTGGTGTCGTCGAGCTGGAGGTAGCGGCAGCCGGCGTCCGCGAGGCTGGCGATCTCGGCGCGATAGGCGGCGGCGAGATCGGCGTAGAAATCCTCGAGATCGGGATAGGCGGTCGCGTCGATCGCGTCGCGGCCGCCGCGGAAGTGCAGCATCGTCGGCGAGGGGATCGTCACCTTTGGCGTGCGCGACGTGCAGCTGGCGAGAAATTCATAGTCCGCGCGCTGGATGTCGCGGGCATGACGCACCTTGCCGGTGATCTTCATCACCGGCGGGGCGTAGGACAGTTCCTTGCCGCCATGCTGGTGGAAGTGCACCGCGGTGCCGCCGGCTTCCTCCACGCCGTCGAGCTGGAGCAGGAAATCGGTGTGGAAATAGGTGCGGCGGAACTCGCCGTCGGTGATGCCCTGAAGGCCCAGATCCTCCTGAAACTTCACAACCCCACGGATCGCTTCATCCTCCACCGAACGCAGTGCGGCGGCGTCGATCCGGCCCTCCTTGAAGTCGGCGCGCGCGTCGATCAGCGCCTTGGGGCGGAGGAAGCTGCCGACATGGTCGGCGCGGAAGGGGGGCGTGGGCATCCTCAAATCTCCTTGCGTTATTTGTAAGTATTACATACAAAATGCTGCAACGATCGATAAGGCAGAGAGAGGGCCGAGGCAATGACCTGGATCACCAACCGCTGGTATGTCGCCGCGTGGGATTTCGAGGTGGACCGCGCGCCGATCGCGCGCACCATCTGCGGCGAGCCAGTGATGCTCTACCGCAAGCTCGACCGCAGCGTGGTGGCGATGCGCGACGCCTGCCCGCACCGGCTGCTGCCGCTGTCGATGGGGTTCAAGGAAGGCGATTCGATCCGCTGCCGCTATCACGGGCTGCTGATCGGCCCGGACGGCTGCGCGACGCAGATGCCGGTCAAGTCGGAGAAGGTGCCCAAGGCGATCTGCGCGACGCTCTATCCCGTGGCGGAGAAGCACCGCTTCGTGTGGGTGTGGATCGGCGAGGCGGCGAAGGCCGATCCGGCGCTGATCCCCGATTTCTGGCCGTGCAGCGCGCCGGGCTGGACGTTCGATGGGGGCTACAATCGCGTCGAATGCGATTACCGGCTGATGATCGACAACCTTATGGACCTGTCCCACGAGACCTGGGTGCATCAGGGATCGATCGGGCAGCATGAGATTACCGAAGCGCCGATCGAGACGGTGGTGGAAGGGGAGCAGGTCTTCGTCCGCCGCTGGATGCCGGGGATCGAGCCACCGCCCTTCTGGCGCGACGCATTGCGCTCGGCCGGGCCGGTCGATCGCTGGCAGGTGTGCCATTTCCTGCCGCCCTCCTCGGTGCTGATCGATGTCGGCGTTTCGCCGGTCGAGGCCGGGGATACGATCGAGCAACACGATTCGGGGGTGCGCGGCTTCGTCGTCGATGCCATGACTCCGGAGACCGAAACCACGACTCACTATTTCTGGGGCATGGCGCGCAATTTCGACATCGACGACGCCGGCTTCACCGCGCGCTTCAAGGCGCAGCAGGGCCAGGTGTTCGACGAGGATGTCGAGGTGCTCGAGGCGCAGCAGCGCAGCATCGCGGCGAACCCCGACATGAAGCTGCGCGGCTATTCGATCGACCAGGGCAGCGTGCGCGCGCGGGCGATCATCAAGCGGCTGGCGGAAGCGGAAGCGGCCTGATGGCGAGGATTTCCCGTGGCGCGCTCGACCGCAACCTGGGCCTGCGGCTGCGGCGGGCGCATGGCGCGGTACAGCGGCATTTCGGGGAGCATTTCGCCGATCTGGGGCTGACTCAGAAGCAGGTGTCGGTGCTGTGGCTGACCGGCGACCATCCCGACCTGGCGCAGACCGACCTTGCCGCGGCGCTCGACATGGACCGGGCGACGACGATGGCGCTGGTGCACGGGCTGGAGAAGCGCGGGCTGATGTCGCGCCGCCCCTCCCCCACCGACGGGCGGCGCATCGCCTTCCGCCTGACCGGGGAGGGCGAGACGCTGCTGGAGCAGGCGAAGGCCGCAATCGCTGCCCATGAAGCGTGGCTCAAGGGCCGGTTCAGCAAGGCCGAGCTGACGGCGCTTGAGGAAATGCTCGCACGCATCTATCGATGAAGTTGTTTACTGATATAACAAACTGAGCAATGCTGGAGGGGCCATGGCTACCGATCCGCGCGCGGTGATCGACCGCGAACCCATGTCGCGCTTCCAATGGGGCGTGGTCGCGACGATGATCGGGCTCAATGCGCTCGACGGGTTCGATGTGCTGTCGATCAGCTTCGCCTCACCCGGCATCGCGAGGGACTGGGGGATCGACCGCGCAGCGCTGGGCATCGTGCTGTCGATGGAGCTGATCGGCATGGCCGTCGGATCGCTGTTCCTGGGCGGCATTGCCGACCGGATCGGGCGGCGCGCGACGATCCTGTCCTGCCTGTGCCTGATGACCGCCGGGATGCTGGGCGCGGCGAGCGCGCAGGGCGTGGAAGTGTTGTCGGCATGGCGCGTGCTCACGGGCCTGGGCATCGGCGGGATGCTCGCGGCGACCAACGCGGCGGTGGCGGAGGCGGCGAATGCCAGGCACCGGTCGCTCGCCGTGGTGCTGATGGCGGCGGGCTATCCGGTCGGCACGATCATCGGCGGATCGATCTCGGCGGTGCTGCTGTCGATGTACGACTGGCGCGCGGTGTTCGTGTTCGGCGCGGTGTGCTCGGTGCTGTTCATCCCGCTGGTGCTGTGGCGCGCGCCCGAATCGGTCGCGTTCCTGATGCACAAGCGCCCGCCCGACGCGCTCGAGCGGATCAACGCGACGCTCGCGCGGATGGGCCACCCACCGGTCGATGCGCTGCCCGAGCCGGGAGCGGCGACGCGCAAGGTGCCGCTGATCGATCTGTTCTCGCCGGGGCTGGTGCGCGCGACCTTGCTGCTCACCCTTGCCTATCTCGCGCACATCATGACCTTCTACTTCATCCTCAAATGGATCCCGAAGATCGTGGTCGATATGGGCTTCCCGCCGCCCGAAGCCGCGGGCGTGCTCGTCTGGGCGAGCATCGGCGGGGCGAGCGGATCGCTGATCCTGGGGCTGCTCACGGGCAGGATCCGGCTGCTCGCGCTCACCATCGTCGCGATGCTGCTCTCGACCGCGCTGGTGATCGTGTTCGGCCGCGCGCAGACCGACCTGACCGCGCTCTCGACCGTCGCGGCAATGGCAGGCTTCGCGACCAATGCCGGCGTGGTCGGGCTCTATGCGCTGATCGCCCAGTCCTTCCCGACTGGCGTGCGCGCGACCGCGACCGGCTTCGTCATCGGCGTCGGGCGCGGCGGGTCGGCGCTGGCCCCTGCCCTTGCCGGCTTCCTGTTCGCGGCGGGCCACGGCCTTCAGACGGTGGCGATCCTGATGGGGCTCGGCTCAATCATCGGCGCGATCGCCTTGTTCGCGATGCGCGGCTGGTCCGCCCCCGCCGAGCACCGGGCGTAATTTCCCCGCAGCGGGTTGCCGTGTCCATCGTGCCTTCGGACTGAAGGTGCGACGAAGACGCTTGCATCGCGCCTAATTACGTTATATTGCATAACAATAATCAGGAGAGGCGCATGGCCACCATTGCACCGCCGGCCCCCGGCACGACCTTCACCCGGCTGAATCCCGTGACCGGCGAGATCGCGACCACTGCGCGGGCATCGACCGTCGCGGACGCGAACGCCGCAGTGGAAGCCGCCGCCGCCGCATTTCCCGCCTGGTCCGCGCTTGGCCCCAATGCGCGCCGCGCCGCGCTCAACAAGGCAGCCGATGCGCTTGCCGCCAGAGCCGAGGATTTCGTCGGGGCAATGAAAGGCGAGATCGGCGCGACCGAGGGCTGGGCGCGCTTCAACCTGATGCTCGCCGTCGGCATGGTGCGCGAGGCCGCGGCGCTGACCACCCAGATCGGCGGCGAGGTGATCCCGAGCGACAAGCCCGGCTGCATCGCGATGGCGATCCGCGAGCCGGTCGGGGTGATGCTGGGCATCGCGCCGTGGAACGCGCCGATCATCCTGGGCGTGCGCGCGGTGGCGGTGCCGCTGGCGTGCGGCAATACGGTGGTGCTCAAGGCGAGCGAGCAATGCCCGCGCACGCACAGCCTGATCGCCGAAGCGTTCGACGAGGCGCTGCCCGAGGGAGCCGTCAGCATCGTCACCAACGCCCCCGAGGATGCGGCGGAGATCGTCGGCGCGCTGATCGACAACCGCCACGTCCGCCGCATCAACTTCACCGGATCGACCGCAGTGGGCCGGATCATCGCCAAGCGTGCGGCGGAGCATCTGAAGCCCGTGCTGCTCGAGCTGGGCGGCAAGGCACCGATGCTGGTGCTGGAGGACGCCGACCTCGACGAGGCGGTGAAGGCGGCCGCGTTCGGCGCGTTCATGAACCAGGGCCAGATCTGCATGTCGACCGAGCGGATCATCGTGGTCGAGGCGGTCGCCAACGCGTTCGTCGAGAAGTTCGCGGCCAAGGTCGGCACGATGCCGGTCGGCGATCCGCGCGAGGGCAAGACCCCGCTCGGCGCGGTGATCGACCGGAAGACGGTCGATCATGTGAAGTCGCTGATCGCCGATGCGCTCGCCAATGGCGCGGTGCAGGTGAACGGCGGCGACGTGCTCGATGGTACGGGCGGCGTGCTGATGCCGGCGCATGTCATCGATCATGTAACGCCCGACATGAAGCTGTTCCGCGACGAGAGCTTCGGCCCGGTGGTCGGCGTGGTCCGCGCGCGCGACGAGGCGCATGCGATCGAATTGGCCAACGACACCGAATATGGCCTGTCGGCATCGGTGTTCACCCGCGATACGGCACGCGGCCTCAGGGTCGCGAAGCAGATCAAGTCGGGCATCTGCCACGTCAACGGCCCGACCGTGCACGACGAGGCGCAGATGCCGTTCGGCGGGGTCAAGGCATCGGGCTACGGCCGCTTCGGCGGCAAGGCCGGGATCGACAGCTTCACCGAGCTGCGCTGGATCACGATCGAGACCGAACCGGGACACTATCCGATTTGAGAACACGTCGCCCCAACGAAGGCTGGGGCCTCCATCCGCACGCGCGTCGCTTGCGGCACGAGATCCCAGCTTTCGCTGGGATGACGGATTGAGTTGAAGGGAAACACATGACCGAGACCTCCACCAACGGCGTCGTCGCCTATGATGTCGAGAAGGGCATTGCCTGGGTGCGGTTCAACCGCCCCGACAAGCGCAACGCGATGAGCCCGACGCTCAACCGCGACATGATGGAGGTGATCGACGCGCTTGAGTTCCGCGACGATGTCGGCGTGCTGGTGCTGTCGGGCGAAGGCCCGGCCTGGTCTGCGGGCATGGACCTCAAGGAATATTTCCGCGAGACCGAGGCGCAGGGCCTGGGCGGCACGCGCAAGGCGCAGCGCGAGAGCTATGGCTGGTGGCGGCGGCTGCGCTGGTATCAGAAGCCGACGATCGCGATGGTCAATGGCTGGTGCTTCGGCGGCGGCTATGGCCCGCTGTTCGCCTGCGACCTCGCCTTTGCGGCGGAGGAGGCCAAGTTCGGCCTGTCCGAGATCAACTGGGGCATCCTGCCGGGCGGCGGCGCGACCAAGGTCGCGACCGAGCTGCTACCGTTCCGCAAGGCGATGTACCATGCGATGATGGGCGAGAATATCGACGGCAGGACCGCCGCCGACTGGGGGCTGGTGAACGAGGCGCTGCCGCTCGCCGACCTCAAGGATCGCGTGACCGAGGTGGCGAACGTGCTGCTCGCCAAGAACCCGGTGGCGCTGAAGGCGACCAAGGACGCCGTGCGCCGCGTCGGCATCATGAGCTATGACGACGCCGAGGACTATCTGGTCCGCGCGCAGGAGGCCGCCAACAGCTTCGACGATGACGGGCGCAAGGAAGGCATCCGCCAGTTCATCGACGAGAAGAGCTACAAGCCGGGGCTGGGCGCGTACGACAAGGATCGCGTGAAGGCGTGACTGAAAAAGCCCCTCCCCTTCAGGGGAGGGGTTGGGGGTGGGGCCTGTC